>NZ_CP104883.1:612500-1258097 GCF_025449335.1 Bartonella sp. HY328 | reverse complement strand
CATCAAGGCCAAGTGAACGCATTTCCTTAACAAGCACGTTAAAGCTTTCAGGAATACCGGCTTCAAACGTATCATCACCACGGACGATAGCTTCATAAACCTTGGTACGACCTGCAACGTCATCGGATTTAACGGTAAGCATTTCCTGCAAGGTATAGGCGGCACCATAAGCTTCCAAAGCCCAGACCTCCATTTCACCGAAACGCTGACCACCAAACTGAGCTTTACCACCAAGCGGTTGCTGGGTAACAAGCGAGTAAGGTCCGATAGAACGAGCATGGATCTTATCATCAACCAAGTGGTGCAGTTTAAGCATATAAATATAGCCAACTGTTACCTGACGATCAAAAGATTCACCCGTACGACCATCGTATAGAGTAACCTGACCAGAGGTCGAAAGACCTGCTTGCTCAAGCGCATCATTGATGTCTGGCTCATGAGCACCATCAAAAACCGGTGTTGCAATGCAAACACCATGCTTCATTTGATCTGCAAGACGCACAACGCTGTCTTCATCATAATGACGCACTGGCTCATTACGGTCATTATCCGGAATGATAGCCTCAATACGATGGCGCAATGGTGTTACATCGCCTGATTGCTTATAGAGTTCTAGCATTTCACCAATCTGCTTGCCCATACCGGCACAAGCCCAACCAAGGTGGGTTTCTAGAATCTGTCCAACATTCATACGACTTGGCACGCCAAGTGGGTTAAGCACGATATCTACGTGAGTACCATCTTCCAAGAATGGCATATCCTCAACGGGAAGAATGCGTGAAACCACACCCTTATTACCGTGACGACCAGCCATCTTATCACCTGGTTGGATTTTGCGCTTAACAGCCACAAAAACCTTAACCATTTTCATGACACCAGGCAACATTTCATCGCCGCGCTGTACCTTCTCAACCTTATCCATGAAGCGTTGTTCAAGACGCTTTTTAGATTCGTCATATTGAGTGCGCATCGCTTCAAGTTCGCTTTGAAGTTTTTCATCTTCAACAGCAAATTGCCACCATTGCGAACGCGGATACTCGTTCATGATATTGGCATCAAGAGTGGTACCCTTTTTGAAGCTCTTAGGACCAGCGATAGCAACACGACCGGTTAATAGATCGACAAGACGCGCATAAACGCTACGATCAAGAATCGATTGTTCGTCATCACGGTCTTTTGCTAGACTTTCAATTTCTTCCCGTTCAATGGCCATTGCACGTTCATCTTTTTCAACGCCATGGCGATTGAAAACGCGCACTTCCACAACAGTACCAAAAGTACCTGGCGACATACGCATTGAAGTATCACGAACGTCTGAAGCTTTTTCACCGAAAATCGCGCGAAGCAATTTTTCTTCCGGTGTCATCGGACTTTCACCCTTAGGCGTAATCTTACCAACAAGAATATCACCTGGCTGAACTTCAGCACCAATATAAACAATACCGGCTTCGTCGAGATTCTTAAGCGCTTCTTCCGAAACATTTGGAATATCGCGAGTAATTTCTTCAGGTCCAAGCTTGGTATCACGAGCAGCGACTTCGAATTCTTCAATATGGATTGAAGTGAAGACGTCATCGGCAACAATACGCTCTGACAACAAAATCGAATCTTCGTAATTATAGCCATTCCAAGGCATAAACGCGACCAGCACGTTACGACCAAGAGCCAAGTCACCAAGATCAGTCGATGGACCATCAGCAATAATATCGCCTTTTTCGATGCGATCACCAACGGTTACCAATGGACGCTGATTGATGCAGGTCGATTGGTTGGAACGTTGGAACTTTTGCAAGCGATAAATATCAACGCCAGATTTGGTTGGATCCAAGTCTTCCATCGCGCGGATAACCACACGAGTAGCATCAACTTGGTCAACAATACCTGTACGTTTTGCAACAATAGCCGCACCAGAATCACGGGCAACTACGGCTTCCATACCAGTACCAACAAAAGGTGCTTCAGAACGTACCAAAGGCACGGCCTGACGTTGCATGTTCGACCCCATCAAGGCGCGGTTGGCATCGTCGTTTTCCAAGAATGGAATAAGCGCTGCAGCAACGGAAACAAGCTGCTTTGGCGAAACGTCCATCAAATCAACATGGTCTTTAGGAGCCATGAGAACTTCGTTAGCGTGACGACAAACAACGAATTCTTCGGTAAAGCGCCCTTCACCATCCAAAAGCGAATTAGCCTGAGCAATATAATGCTTAGACTCTTCCATAGCTGAAAGATAGATAACATCACTTGTTACCTTACCGTCGATAATTTTACGATATGGGCTTTCGATAAAGCCATATTTATTAACGCGGGCAAAAGTTGCAAGCGAATTGATAAGACCAATATTTGGACCTTCAGGCGTTTCAATCGGGCAGATACGACCATAATGGGTTGGATGCACGTCGCGTACTTCAAAGCCAGCACGCTCACGTGTTAAACCACCAGGCCCCAATGCTGACATACGACGCTTATGGGTAATTTCAGACAATGGATTGGTCTGATCCATAAACTGTGAAAGCTGAGAAGAACCAAAAAATTCACGTACCGCAGCGGCAGCTGGCTTGGCATTGATCAAATCTTGCGGCATAACCGTATCGATTTCAACCGAAGACATACGCTCTTTAATAGCGCGCTCCATACGGAGCAAGCCAACGCGATATTGATTTTCCATCAACTCGCCAACGGAGCGCACACGTCTATTGCCAAGATTATCGATATCATCAATCTCACCGCGACCATCGCGCAATTCGACCAACATCTTCAATACTGCAACAATATCTTCTTTACGCAAAACGCGAATAGTATCAGGACAGTCAAGCTCAAGACGCATATTCATCTTGACGCGACCAACAGCCGATAAATCATAACGCTCTGCATCAAAGAACAATGATTCAAACATTGCTTCGGCAGTATCTAATGTTGGCGGCTCACCAGGACGCATCACGCGATAAATATCGAACAATGCTTCTTGACGGCTTTCATTTTTATCTGCAGCCAAAGTATTGCGGATATAAGCACCAACATTAACGTGATCAATATCAAGAATATTGATTTCGTCTTCACCGGTATCGAGAAGAATCTTTAAAGATTTTTCGTCTAGTTCATCGCCGGCTTCAAGGAAGATCTCACCAGTTGAATAATTAACGATATCTTCAGCAAGATAGGAACCTAAAAGATCGTCATTAGTAGCTTTAACGGCTTTAAGGCCATTTTCAACCAATTGCTTCGCAGCACGTGTTGTTAGCTTGCGACCAGCTTCAGCAACAACCTCACCCGTATCAGCATCAATCAAATCTGCAACAAGCTTGACGCCTTTAAAGCGATCAACCGAAAACGGAATACGCCATTCTTCGCCATCACGAACATAATGTATCGTATTATAATAGGTAGAAAGGATTTCCTGCCCATCCATACCCAAAGCCATCAGTAAACTGGTGACTGGCAATTTACGACGACGATCTATACGAGTATAAATCACATCCTTGGCATCAAATTCAATATCGAGCCATGAACCACGATAAGGAATCACACGCGCGGCAAATAACAATTTGCCAGATGAATGGGATTTACCTTTATCATGATCAAAAAACACACCGGGAGAACGGTGCATCTGCGATACAATAACGCGCTCTGTACCATTAACGATAAATGTACCGTTATCAGTCATAAGCGGCATATCGCCCATATATACATCTTGCTCTTTAATATCCTTAATGGATTTAGAGCCAGTATCTTCATCAATATCAAACACGATTAAACGCAACGTCACTTTAAGTGGCGCAGCATAAGTTAAATCACGTTGACGACATTCTTCAACATCGAACTTGGGGGCTTCAAATTCATAACGAACGAATTCGAGCATTGAAGCGCCCGCAAAATCCGTCATTGGGAATACTGATTTGAATACCGCCTGCAAGCCTTCATCCGGACGCCCACCTTTTGGCTCATCAACCATAAGGAACTGATCATATGATGACTTTTGAACCTCAATAAGGTTCGGCATCTCAGCTACTTCTGGGATTCTACCAAAAAATTTGCGTACGCGCTTACGACCGTTGAATGATAGGGTCTGAGCCATCGTCGCTCCTCGATCTTTGCTCCATTGGCGGCCACACCTTTGGAGCTGCTTCCATTGCACCACATCACCAAGATTGTAGTGCTATACCGATCGGCATTTTCACCCATTCAACCGGTAAAATATGCCCAGAATATAAATCCAAATTTAAGCAATACTACCGCCCAATTGATTTGGATCCTTTAACGGGTTAAACCCGTTTCCTGACAGCCACCGAACTGTCAGGAAAAGGGTTCGTTCCAACTTAAATTAGACCGGCGGGTTTCCCCGCCGGAATAAATATATTACTTAAGCTCAACCTTAGCGCCAGCTGCTTCAAGAGTAGCTTTAACTTTTTCAGCTTCGTCTTTAGAAACACCTTCTTTAACAGGCTTAGGAGCACCATCAACGAGGTCCTTTGCTTCTTTAAGACCAAGACCGGTAAGACCGCGAACTTCTTTAATAACGTTAATTTTCTGTGCGCCACCATCAACAAGAATTACGTCGAATTCTGTCTTTTCTTCTTCAGCAGCAGCAGCAGGACCAGCAGCAGCAGCTACAGCTACAGGAGCAGCAGCAGAAACGCCCCATTTTTCTTCAAGCATCTTTGAAAGCTCAGCAGCTTCCATAACAGTCAATGCTGAAAGTTCTTCAACGATCTTTGCGAGATCAGCCATATTATATTCCTAACTAATTAAAAGATTTGAACTATTGACAGCGAGAAACGGCCTTAAGCCGCCTCGTTCTTCCGAGCATATGCACCAACAACGCGAGCAAGTTGACCTGCAGGCGCTTGAGTGACCAATGCGATACGTGTAGCTGGGGTTGAAATCATACCAACCAACTTGCCACGAAGCTCGTCGAGTGAAGGCAAGGAAGCCAAAGACTTCACACCATCAGCATCGAGGGCAGTCGCACCCATTGCACCACCAAGAATAACCAATTTGGCATTCGTTTTAGCAAAATCTACAGCAACCTTAGGTGCTGTAATTGGATCAGCAGCATAAGCAATAACAGTTTGTCCGGTGAACAAACTAGCAATAGCTTCTGATTCAGTGCCCTGAAGAGCGATTTTGGCAAGGCGGTTTTTCGCGACTTTAACGGAACCACCTGCTGCGCGCATCTTCGTACGAAGATCATTAATCTGCGCAACAGTGAGACCGGAATAGTGGGCCACAACGACAGAACCGGACTCATTAAAGGTCCCATTGAGCCATGTGACAAATTCGCGTTTTTCCGCTTTTTCCACTGTCTCTCTCCAATTAACGGACTTGCACCTTTGCAAATCCATCGGGTTGCCTTTGCCACATGATAATCACGTGACTATCGAGGATCCTGTCCCCTTCTTCATGCATACACAATCAAAGGCAACTCTGGTTCAAACTTTCCAATTAGAAAAATCCATTAAAAAGCTCTACTAACCCAGTCTCATGCAGGCTTCACAGATTAAGATATAAGAAAAATCTTACACCACCCGCAATCTCGGACAGGATGTTCCGGAATGTTTCCGGTATTTTGCTTCTAGCAAAAAAGACCTCCTGATTCTAAAAATCAGGCGATCAACATTTCGCATGTATAACTTTCACAACTAAATTGCAAGCATAAGGTTATAAATTCATTAAAATAATTACAATGAACCAATATGGACACCCGATGCAAACTATATAACGCCTCCAGTTAAAAAGACATGCTTACAAGTATGACATATGTCACATTAAGAAAATTTCAAGCTTGGGATTTTGTAAAGAAAAAAAAATTCTATAAAAAAGCACCCGGGAACAATTAAGTCCCCGAGTGCATTTTTTTAAATAACTTTAATATTATTGAGCTGGACGAACCGAAGCTGGATCAACCTTTACACCAACGCCCATAGTTGATGAAACAGCAACACGCTTCACATATTCACCCTTGGAACCTGCAGGCTTTGCTTTAATAACCGCATCAGCAAAAGCAAGAATGTTTTCAGCGATTTTTTGATCACCAAAAGATGCTTTACCAATACCAGCATGAACAATACCAGCTTTTTCAACACGGAATTCAACAGCGCCGCCCTTCGATGCTTTAACTGCACCAGCAACATCTGGAGTAACCGTACCGACCTTTGGATTTGGCATCATGCCGCGTGGGCCAAGCACCTTACCAAGACGGCCAACGAGTGGCATCATGTCAGGAGTTGCGATACAACGGTCAAAATCAATATTACCAGCATTAATTGCTTCATAAAGATCTTCTGCACCAACGATATCTGCACCAGCAGCTTTTGCTTCTTCAGCCTTATCGCCACGAGCAAACACAGCAACGCGCACTGTACGGCCAGTACCATTTGGCAAGTTAACCACACCGCGAACCATTTGGTCAGCATGGCGAGGATCAACGCCAAGATTCATCGAAACTTCAATTGTTTCGTCGAATTTAGCAACAGCACGTTCACGAACAAGAGCAATAGCTTCGTTAAGCGAAAAAAGCTTATCTGTATTTAAACCCTCACGGATTTTTTTCATTCTTTTTGAAATCTTGGCCATCTTATGAACCCACCACTTCAATACCCATTGAACGGGCGGAACCTTCAACCATACGCATCGCTGCTTCGATATCATTTGCATTGAGGTCTTTCATTTTGGCCTCAGCAATGACACGAACCTTATCGCGACTAATCGTACCTGCAGAAATCTTACCTGGCTCTTTTGAACCAGACTTCAAATTAGCTTCTTTCTTGATGAAATAGCTAACTGGAGGAGTTTTCAATACGAATGTGAAAGACTTATCTTGGTAATAAGTAATCAAAACTGGAATAGGTGAACCCTTTTCCATATCCTGCGTAGACGCATTAAACGCCTTACAGAATTCCATAATATTAATACCACGCTGACCAAGAGCTGGACCGATTGGCGGCGAAGGATTCGCCGAACCTGCTGGCACCTGCAACTTGAGCTGGCCTGCTACTTTTTTAGCCATACTACATCTGCCTTTATATAAAATTATCCGTAATTAACGGAACCAAAACCGAAATCATTCGGCACGCAGTTGGCGGTACAAAACAAAATGCCGGCTAAAGCAATTTCTTTCTTCCGCCCAAAACGCAAAAATTGCGTTTAAACTAAAACGCTTGCGCGCTTTACCACTCTTTCGAGCGATTCTTCAATAGCTTTACTAAAACTTAAAGCTTTTCAACCTGATCATATTCAAGCTCAACAGGGGTAGCACGACCAAAAATTGAAACCTCAACTTTTAAGCGCGAACGCTCTTCCTCAACCTCTTGAACAATGCCATTAAACGAAGCAAAAGGACCATCAGAAACGCGAACTTGCTCACCTACTTCAAAGCGCAAGGCTGACTTTGGTTTTTCAACACGTTCTTGAACCTGCATCAAAATTTGATCAGCTTCACGATCCGAAATCGGCACCGGCTTAGAATCAGACCCTAAAAACCCAGTTACCCGTGGCGTATTCTTAATCAAATGAAAAAGATCATCTGTTAGATGCGCGCGAATAAGAACATAGCCTGGGAAAAATTTACGCTCAGATTCAACTTTGCGCCCACGGCGAATTTCAACAATCTTTTCTGCAGGAACTGTAATATTCTCTACAAGGTGCGTTAAACCTTTTAAATCTGCTTCCTTCTGGATTGCTTCAGCAACCTTTTTTTCAAAATTTGAATAAGCTTGAACAATATACCAACGCGCTGCCACAGCCATAAAACCTCACCATCAACCCATAAAAGACTTAATTAAATCACTTAGCAGCCCAACACCCAAATTCACACCGTTTGAAAACAAAAAATCAACAAGTAAAAATAAAAGTGAAGCTACAACAACCATCACCAATACCATGATGGTGGAAATAACTGTCTCACGACGACTTGGCCAGGTCACTTTAGCAACTTCAGCCCGAACTTGCTTAAAAAAAGTGAATGGGTTTGTCTTGGATGCCATTTATAGCCCTACTCAATAAAAGAGACTCAGAAAGAACCAAATTAAAACACGAATCATAAACTAAGTGGCATATCAATACGATAATCACCACATAGATTTAAGACGCGAAAAGCTAAACAGCCTTACGCGCCCGAACATTGGCGATATAATAGTTAATAATTTAAAATTTGCAAGGAAAAAACGAGCCTTAATCGAACTACACACAATCAAGCCTTAACGCAAACCTTAAACACCTTAGCCAACACGATGGTAACCACCAGTGCTTCATGTAAAAATCTATTAGCATTTTGATGCATATTTACGGAAAACAGCAAGGCCTAACTTTTAAACTTATAGCACACCCAAGAAACATTGCCCGCAGTTAAAAAGCAATTTACAATATATTGATAAGTGCAAGGTTAAGCAGCCCCACTAATACCCAATGATTAAATCACAGCTTACAAAATCAATTGCAAGATTATTTAATGCACGCTCTTAACACTGTAATCCGCAATTGAACATAGAATATAGAAATAAAAAAGCCCAGACAAAATGTCTGGGCTTATTTGGCAGGGGCAGCAGGGTTCGAACCCGCGGCCTACGGTTTTGGAGACCGTCGCTCTACCAACTGAGCTATACCCCTATGATCATTTAATGATCTAACCTGTAAACTGTGTGGAGGTCAATAACTTGATTCTCTCCACATAGCAAATGTTTTTTTAACTATTCAATGATTTTCGCTACAACGCCCGCACCAACGGTACGACCACCTTCACGAATAGCGAAGCGGAGCTTCTCTTCCATTGCGATTGGAACGATCAAAGCTACATTCACAGAAATATTATCACCAGGCATAACCATTTCTGTACCTTCAGGAAGCGTAACAATACCTGTCACGTCTGTTGTACGGAAATAGAACTGAGGACGATAATTTGTGAAGAATGGAGTATGGCGACCGCCTTCTTCCTTCGTCAAAATGTAAGCCTCAGCTTGGAATTTTGTATGAGGTGTTACTGAACCTGGCTTTGCCAAGATCTGACCACGCTCGATACCTTCACGATCAACACCGCGAAGCAACGCACCAATGTTATCGCCAGCCAAACCTTGATCAAGAAGTTTGCGGAACATTTCAACGCCAGTAACAGTGGTTTTTGAAGTTGGACGAATACCGATGATTTCAACTTCTTCACCAACTTTAACAATACCACGCTCAACACGGCCAGTCACAACAGTACCACGACCTGAAATTGAGAACACGTCTTCAATTGGCATCAAGAAAGGCTGATCAATTGGACGCTCTGGCGTTGGAATATAAGCATCAACTTCGCTCATGAGAAGACGGATTGCATCTTCACCAATGGTCTTGTTGCTGTCTTCAAGTGCTGCAAGAGCTGAACCCTTAACGATAGGAATTTCATCGCCTGGGAAATCATATTTTGAAAGAAGTTCACGAACTTCCAATTCAACAAGCTCAAGAAGCTCTTCATCATCAACCTGATCAACCTTATTAAGGAAAACCACGATTGCAGGAACACCAACCTGACGAGCAAGAAGAATGTGCTCGCGGGTCTGTGGCATTGGACCATCTGCTGCAGAAACAACAAGAATAGCACCATCCATCTGAGCCGCACCGGTGATCATGTTCTTAACATAGTCAGCGTGGCCTGGGCAATCAACGTGAGCATAGTGACGGTTTTCTGTCTCATACTCTACGTGTGCAGTTGAAATGGTGATACCGCGTGCCTTTTCTTCAGGTGCAGCATCAATCTGGTCATAAGCGCGAAACTCACCAAAATATTTGGTGATCGCAGCTGTCAAACTGGTTTTACCATGGTCAACGTGACCAATTGTGCCGATATTAACATGCGGCTTATTACGTTCAAATTTGCTCTTAGCCATCGCCGTTGATCTCTCAATCTCGTTAGCACCCACTAATGGGTGAACTTTCAAACACTACCAAACCATGATATAAGTTCGGCCATCTGATTATTCAATAGCTTAACCTAAAGGGTAAAAGCGATTGAACTATGATGGATTTATCCTACCAAAGCACGTAAGTCCATCAATAATGCCAACCTATATACATATTAATTTTTAATTGACAAGAAAAAATCTTAACTCTTTTACCATGCATTACTGGACATATTTAAGCTAAAATGGATTACCCATTTCCTCAAACTTACATTACCACAAAAAAAAATAATTAAAACATAAACTTAAATAGATGGTTCTTGCTATATGTCATTTATATTAACTTAACAACAATTTAGATTATTTTAATTGCCGTTCATGCCGCGATAAATATTCACACCAAGATCACGGATTTTCTTGCGCAAAGTATTGCGGTTAAGCCCCAATAATTCTGCCGCTTTAATCTGATTACCTCGCGTTGCAGTAAGACAAGCCAAAATTAATGGATATTCCATTTCAGCCAAGACACGGTGGTAAACCCCCTCGGGTGGCAAATCATTACCAAAAGAGGCAAAATAGCGTTGCATATTAAATTCGACAGCTTGCGCAATTGATATTGTTTCAAGCACTGCGCTATCTGCACCAGCCATGGCATCTTTTTGGCGATCAGGTTTAATCTCCGCCTCGATCACATCGGCATTGATGGCTTCTTGGGGATATAAAGCGGCTAAACGGCGCACTAAATTTTCAAGCTCTCTTACATTGCCTGGCCAGCTATAACTGCGCATAAGGTCCAGCCCCTCGCTGGTGATATATTTTACCGGCAGACCATCTTCAGCAGCATTTTTGAAAAAATGCCGCACAAGATCGGGAATATCTTCCGCCCGCTCACGAAGGGCAGGCAAACGCAAGGGAACAACATTTAAGCGATAATAAAGATCTTCGCGAAATAGTCCTTGATTAATTAACAGCCGCAAATCCTTATTGGTGGCAGCTACAATACGCACATCGGTTTTAATTGGTGTACGACCACCAACTGTCATATATTCGCCTTGCTGTAAAACACGTAAAAGACGAGTTTGTGCATCCATTGGCATGTCACCAATCTCGTCTAAAAAAAGCGTTCCGCCATTGGCTTGTTCAAACCGACCGCTTGAACGGGTTTGCGCACCGGTAAATGCGCCTTTCTCATGGCCGAAAAGTTCAGATTCAATCAGATCTTTTGGAATTGCAGCCATATTAATTGCAACAAAAGGGCCTTTTTTGCGGCGACCATATTCGTGCAAAGCGCGCGCAACCAATTCCTTACCGGTACCCGATTCACCCGTAATCATGATGGTAAGATCTGTCTGCATCATACGCGCTAAAATGCGATAAATATCTTGCATGGCTGGCGAACGCCCCACCAATGGCATTGTATCGCCAACATCGTCATTTTTTGCAACATCGGCTTGCTTTTTCGGCTCCGCCATAGCGCGGCCAACAATTGCAATAAGTTCGCTTAAGTCAAAAGGCTTTGGCAGATAATCATAAGCCCCTGCTTCCGATGCTTTTATAGCCGTCATAAAGGTATTTTGCGCGCTCATAACAATAATTGGCATATCAGGGCGGATTTTTTTTATGCGCGGCAAAAAATCAAAGGCATTTTCGTCAGGCATAACAACATCAGTTACAACAAGATCGCCCTCTCCTGCGGCAATCCACCGCCAAAGAGTTGCAGCATTGGGGCTTACTTTTACATCATATCCAGCACGTGATAGAGCTTGATTTAATACGGTACGAATGGCTGCATCATCATCAGCGACTAGAATTGTTCCCTTGCTCATATCCCAATCTCCTGCTTAACACCTTGCGTATCTTCAACCTGCACGTCTTGAATTTGCGCGTCTTGCGGTCGCCACATCGGCATTAAAATGCGAAAAACCGTGCGCCCAACTTCTGAATCACATTCAATTACCCCGCCATGATCATTAACCACCTTAGCAACCAATGCAAGACCAAGGCCCGAGCCATTAACCTTACTGGTAATAAAGGGATCAAAAAGATGTGGCATAATATCTTCAGGCACACCAGGGCCATTATCTTCGACGCAAAATTCCATCGGCAATGCGATTTTATGGCCTTGCCCTTGGACCGACAAGCGAATACCTGTACGATAGGCGGTTGAAAGTGTAATTACGCCATCTTCACGTCCCTGCAATGCCTCCGCAGCATTTTTGACCAAATTTAAAAAGATCTGGATAAGCTGATCACGATTAGCAAAGACCGGCGGTAAGGATGGATCATAATGCTCAATAATCTGGATATTGCGCGCAAAGCCACTTTTAGCAATTGTTTTTACGTGATTTAAAACAAGATGGATATTGACTGGAAAACGCTCAATGGGTCGATCATCGGAAAACACCTCCATACGATCAACCAGCGCGACGATACGGTCGGTTTCGTCTTGGATCAAACGGGCAAGCGAGCGATCCTCATCGCCCACCACCGCCTCCAATAATTGGGCTGCCCCACGAATACCAGATAATGGATTTTTAATCTCATGAGCAAGCATTGACGCAAGACTGGTGACAGAGCGCGCCGCGCCGCGATGGGTCATTTGTTTATCAAGTTTTTCAGCTCGCGATTTTTCTTGAAATAGAATAACCACAGCCCCTTGCGGTTCAAATACAGGATGCACAAATACATCAATCAATTTATCGCGCCCAAGCTTGGGCGAAGAAATGTCAACTCTATATTCAGTTATTGGAATTTTAGTTTGCCGTACCTGATCGACCAAGGTTAAGAGTGGACTACCAAAGGGTAAGAATTGCGCCAAACGACTTTTGGCTAAAGTGCTTGCGCTTGTTTTAAAAAACTGCTCTGCATCGCTATTGGCATAGCAAATCAAACCACCACTCGCCACCATTACAACAGGATGAGAAACAGCATCCAAGACCAAAGCAGCAAGAATATCTTTTGGGGGAAAGTTTTGCGCCCCGTAATTTCCATTATCCATCATGCCACCCTTTGCTTATGATCGTCACTATCTTTGTTTGCGCGCCCTAAAATATCCGCAAGTAGAGTAATTGTTTTTTCTGGCTCAAGCTCAGTGACTAACGCCATACGCTCATCGGCACTATAAAGCCCTGCACTATGGCGCGATATATACCAATCAAGATGCTTACGGGCATGACGTTTACCTGCAAAAACTCCATAATAGGATAGCATATCTTCATAATGGCTGATTGCATAAGCTCCAATATCATCAGGCATAAATCCATCAACCATAAAGCCACCAAGCCAAGGCTGCCCATAACAAGCACGCCCCACCATAACAGCGTCAGCCCCTGAAATCTCCATGAGCTTCAATGCATCTTCTACGCACGTAACATCACCATTAGCAACTAGCGGTATCTTTATACGTTCACGCACTTTTTTAATTGCCTGCCAATCGGCATTGCCTTTGTAAAATTGCATTCTGGTGCGCCCATGAACGCTTACCATTGCAACGCCCGCATTTTCGCAGCGTTGTGCAATTTCAGGAGCATTAATACTCTCATCATCCCAGCCAAGACGCATTTTAACCGTGACTGGTACATTAACAGCACCAATAACCGCATCAACAAGCTGCAAAGCAAAATCAGGCTCTCGCATTAAGGCTGAGCCGCAATAGCCACCTGTTACTTTTTTAGCAGGACAGCCAAAATTAATATCAATAATGTCGGCGCCTTCATTTTGTGCAATACGAGCAGCCGCTGCCATAAGAGAGGGATCACGGCCAGCTAGTTGCACAACATGTTGACCAATACCATCGGATGATAAGCGCAAATGACTTTCTTTGCGCGCGCTAACCAATTCGCCACTTGCCACCATTTCAGAAACAACTAGACCCGCTCCCGCTTGCCAAGCTCGCAACCGAAAAGGTAAATCAGACACACCCGACATCGGCGCAACCAGAACGCGATTGCGAATAGTCACGTCACCAACAGTGAAAGGGGTATTTAGTAGCGACACTAGCAAACTCCTGATTTTCTTAAGCCTAAGTTTTAACCAATTTTTATAAAAGATCAATAAAGAGGCAAAAAATCACCTGATTTAAATTAAATAAGCTCTAAAAAAACTATAAAACATATCATTTTGCTGTGCAAAGCCACATGAGACAGATTTTAAGCGCAAACTTTTAACCACTATCATCATTTAAAAATCAATTTACCGATTTTTGCACAATATAAGGATCTTATTAGTTGATAAAATTGAAGTGAATTTATTATCAATTGTAAAAAGTTTAGCATTTAGGTATTGTCAATGGAAATGCGACAATTTGTCGATATTTAACCATCTTCTAGCTTAATAAATATTATTTATATTCATCATTGTTAAAAGTTCAACTAAACCAACATTAAGGAATATGATCATGAAGCTATATTTTTCCCCGTTTGCTTGTTCTCTATCCCCTCACATTGCGGCCTGTGAATTGGGTATTAAACTTGACTTGGTTAAAGTTGATTTAGCAAGCAAAGCGACATCAGATGGTCGCAATTACATTGACATAAATCCCAAAGGTTATGTACCAGCATTGGAACTAGATGATGGACGCATCATTACCGAAGGCCCAGCGATTACTCAATATTTAAATGATAATAGTCAAGCTAAAAACCTTGCCCCTGCATGTGGAACATTTGAGCGTGCAAAGGTGCAAGAATGGCTCAACTTCATCGGCACGGAATTACATAAAGGTTTTGGCCCACTTTTTTACCCAGCTACGCCAGAAGAATACAAAAAGCAATCATTTGAAAAAATCCAGACCCGTTTAAAAACCGTTGAAATCGAGTTAGAAAAAGCACAATATTTAGCCAATAATACTTTTTCTCTTGCTGATATTTATCTTTTTGTCGTTTTAAATTGGGCACCACATTTAGGGCTTGACCTATCGGCTTTCCCAGCAATCCAAGCATTTCATCAGCGTATTGGCCAACGTCCAGCAGTAATTGAAGCAATTGCTGCCGAACAGAATTTTAAATAGGCATTGCGCCCCTCTTTGACTATTGAAAGCCGGATTCATCGCATATATTAAAATATTAGTATTATTCGTCTTTCACGTTATAATAGCCAGATAGCTGACATTAATCGGTTATCTGGTTTTTTGTGTCTATAGAGAGGGGAGCTCATGCATAAACAATTTTTTCAAGACATTTTTAACATAGCCGTTACCGCAGCAGATCCATATCTTGCTTTAAAAAAATATTTACCTAAAAAACCACAAGGCAGAACAATTATCATTGGTGCTGGTAAAGGCGTTGCGCAAATGGCCGCCGCTTTTGAAAAGCTTTGGCACGAAGCCGGCAATGGCGAAGTTGAGGGCGTAGTTGTTACGCGCTATGGTTATGCGACCCCATGCAACAATATTTCCGTACTTGAATCTTCACATCCCGTGCCTGATGAAAATGGACTTATTGCAGCCAAAAAACTGCTAGAAAGCGTCAACAATCTTAGTGAAGATGATCTTGTCATTGCCCTTATTTGTGGTGGAGGTTCAGCTCTGCTACCCTTACCGCCGCTAGGCATGTCACTTAATGATGATATTTTACTCAACAAAGCTTTACTGGCAAGTGGCGCACCGATTGACGCTATGAATGCTATACGTAAACATTTCTCGCAGATCAAAGGCGGACGACTTGCCAAAGCGGCGTCCCCTGCCAAGGTGGTTTCGCTCATTGTTTCAGATATTCCAGGTGACGAACCGTCTTTTGTGTCATCAGGGCCAACTGTCGCAAATCATATTAGCAAAGAGCAGGCGCGCGGCTATATTTCTCATTATAAAATAGCATTGCCAGACCATATCATCGCCTATTTTGCCAATGATGATGAAGATGCGCCCCTCCCCAATGACCCAGCATTTCAACGCAACGAAGTTCATGTCATTGCTTCGGCCCGTCAGTCACTGCTTGCTGCCAAGCAATTTTGTGAAAATGCTGGCTTTAACAGCTATATTCTATCAGATGCAATTGAAGGGGAAGCGCGCGAAATTGCCAAAATGCATGGCGCCATTGCTAAAGAAATTGCTCTATTCAATCAACCATTTCAAAAACCGGCAATATTATTATCTGGCGGTGAAACAACTGTAACCATTAGCCAAAGTGATATTGAGGCAGGCGCAAAAGGCGGCCGCAATAGCGAATTTCTGCTATCGCTTGCTTTAACGATAAAAGACATTAACGGCATTTATGGCTTTGCGGCAGATACTGATGGTATTGATGGCTCAGAGGATAATGCTGGGGCTTTTTGTGATTTTAACACCATTGCAGTCATGCAAAAAGCTGGTATTGATGGTGCAAAATTTCTCGCACAGCATAATGCATGGTCAGTATTTTACGCGATTGATAATTTATTTATCCCCGGCCCAACTGGTACTAATGTCAATGATTTACGAATTATCTTAATTAAATAGCAATGTCAGAAACAACAAACATCATGCACCACCAAAAGGCGCATGATGTTTTTATCTTAAAAGATTATAATTTTTCTAACAAATCTTGGGTTGGCCAAGCATCAGCTGGCATATTTAGGCGCAACTGCTCGGCTCTTACAGCATCACGGGTTAAAGCACCGTAAACACCATCAATCTTGCCAATTTCATGGCCACGTGCCAATAATTTTTCTTGCAATGCCTTCATATCATCCGTTGATAGGCCAGCATCAGGATTGCCAAGCTCGAAACTTGGCGCGCCGTTTAATCGTGCAGCAAAATAAGCGACTGTTGTGGCATAGACGATGGATTTATTCCATTCAACAAAAACATCAAAATTATCATAGGAAAGGAAGGCTGGCCCTTTGCGCCCCATTGGCAATACTAGTGATGCATCACCATCATCTGCACCAAGTGGTCCTTGCACCCCAGAAACACCCCAATTTGCCCATTGCGAATGGGGTTTGCGATTTTGACGAGTTGCTTCTTGCCAAGGTACATTTTGTCCAGTAACCCGCACTTCTTCAAGCCAAGGCTGACCACGTTTCCAACCAAGCTCACTAATCATTCGTGCCGCTGTCATAATAGCATCAGCAGTGCTGTTTCGTAAATCTACCTTGCCATCGCCATCACCATCAACACCGCGCTCAAGATAATCTTTTGGCAAAAGTTGCATCTGGCCAATTTCACCTGCCCAAGCACCTTGAGTTTTGGAATCGACAACGCCAGTATCAAAAAGCTTTAGCAAAGCAATAACTTGTGGACGGAATAAATCAGGACGACGGCAATCATGAGCCAATGTCACTAAGGAATTTAAAGTATTAAAATTGCCTTGCACTGCACCAAAATCGGTTTCCAACCCCCAAAATGCTGCAATTACTGGGCCAGGAACACCATAAGTTTCTTCTGCCTTATCAAAAATTGCTTTATATTTTACAAGGTTTTCGCGCCCTTTTTGTAGGCGATTATCGGAAATAACCCGCTTGGAAAAATCCGCAAAGGTAAGATTGAAAATAGCTTGCGAGCGATCGCGCCCCAATACTTTTTCATCTATTTGTGCATCATATAATTCTTGGATAGAATGATCACTCACCCCCTGTGCCTTAGCCTCTTTAGCAACACCATCGAGCCAGTCTTTTAAATTACCGCCACAGGTTGAACTTTGTGCCGCATTTGCAGCTTGCTCAGGAGTATTTTGAGCATTTGCATTTTGAATGAAACTAAAGCCCATCATAGCTGATAAAGCAATCAAAGATATCTTATTAAAAAGCATTTTTATCCTATTGGCTCTTTTACCAAGCCTTATCAAACATTGCGCGAATGTTGGTAATTATAATAATTTTTTCAAAACAGTACTTAAACTATTTAGCCTAATCATAGCCAAAATAAAATAGAACTTTAGCTAAGGAAATAAAAAATATTTGATAAATAGCAAGCCCCTTAAATAGGAACTTGCTAATTTTAGTACTTCAATCTGCACAAACTTTAGTTATCCCCAGTGATCTGATTTAGCGCACCAAAATTTTTGGAATAACTCTAATAAAACAAGCTGTTAAATTGATAAGCAAGAATAAGCAAAACAAAACCGCCATCAACATGGTGTATAGTTTAAATATAATGATTTATCACAGTGCTTTAAAACACACGCTATGTAAAAGCATTTATTTTACATTTAACATTTTACAATATTTACCAATTTTCTTTAACGCCCAATCATAATGCGAACTTGTTGCCGAAATCACATAGCTAGCCAAATTGGTGGATCCGGTAAATTTATAAAATTTCTTGGTAAATAACTGCTCCTCATTAAGCGGCTCGATAAGCTGCATTGCTTTATGATGGCTTTTTTCAAAATCAGCTCTTGCTGTCTCAAATGGAGTTGATTGATGTTTTTGCCAAAATTCAATATTCATTTGCGGATAGGTTTTCCAATTATAAGGCGCTGGTAAAAAAGCGACATCATGACCCGCTAAATTATTTTCAACCCAATGTATCAATAATTGATGCCACTCATATAAATGAATGAGCACATCGCGAATATTTTTATCGCGATCATCAAAAGGAAATAGCCCTAATTGCTGCTCAGCTGATAAGCTATCTATCATATGGTATAGCTTTTGATAGTTTTGTTCAGCAAGGTGCTGTAAACTAGCTTTATCTGTTGGACGCGGCATTACTATTTCCTTTCAAAAACTCTTTATCGAAATTATTGCATTGACTTATTTAATCCATTTTGCCCATTGCTCACGATTGCCAGCAAAGACGTTAATATCGACATTGCCTTCAATTCCAGGAATAACACCCGTACCGGTATATTGCCAGAAAGTGAAAGGATGGGCACTGTATTTCTCATCGGGATGGCCAGCAACTGAACGCAGCCAGAAGGGATAGGCTTTAAACAAGCGTAAATTATTTTCGTCAAAAAAATCAACCGTTGTATAGATAACTGGACGCTTACCATAATGGCGCTCAACAATATCAAGAAACACTTTCATTTCACGGCGCACGGTTTCAGGATCAGGACGCAATTTGCAGGTTGGTGATTTGTCATTCCATTCCATATCGAGAACTGGTGGAAGTGCGCTTTTATCCTTGGGAACATTTGCAATAAACCAACGTGCTTGGTCTTTTGCTGGACGGCAGAAATAATAAAAATGGTAGGCACCGCGTGGCATACCTACATTTTTAGCACGCTGCCAATTCATTGCAAAATTATCGTCAACCCTATCACCACCTTCAGTTGCCTTAATAAAGACAAAAGAAATATTAGCGCGCTTAACCGCATTCCAATCTATTTCGCGCTGATATTTTGAAATATCAGTACCATGGATAGGATAATGCCATGGCTTACGTGCTGCCCATTCATGGGGGTTACTATCTTCAAAACGCGGGCCTGCTCCACTACGCTCGCCTTTAAATTGGCTTTGTGATTTCAAGTCGCCAAGATCAGAAAACATCGAGCCGCAAGCGCTCGGCAAAAGTAAAACACCGCAAGCCATGATCTTAGTAAAAATAGATAAAGGCTTAAAATCGTGTTTTAGCCATGTTTTCCATCTAAAAACTTTACTTCTAGCACAATCATGATTTGCAGCAGCTTCACAATTAGATAATTTTGCTTTAGTCATAGACTGTGCTTTTGAAGTAAATAAATTGGTAAATTTAAAATAATTGTTCGTTTTGACCACTTGAATTCTTTCCTTTTTGGAACAAGTGCCTTTAAGCATTGCATAAAAAGGTAAAAGAATGGCATATATTAACAAATATTTTTTTATAGCGGTGATGGAATGAAAAGAATCCGGTGGGGAAGAGTTATTCTTGTCCTTATTTTGTTCATGATATTAGGTATTGGTGCCTATATCGGGCAAAAAATATTTTTAGGTGGCTCCCCCCTTATCCCAACCCAAGGGGAAACTTTACCTGATGGCTCACCGATAAATTTGCCAGAGCCACCCAAAACACCTGCAACCATGAGTGATGCAGAGCGCGAATCAGCAATTGAGCAAGCACGCCAAGATGCAGTTGCAGCTGCCAAAGCTACCGGCCAAAGCGATGACAACGCGCAAAAGGCTGGTGAGGCAGCCGCAACAAGCGCACGCAAAGCTTTTTATCCAGCACAAACCACTGGAGGCCTTGGCGGGTGAGCGATAATAATTCCAACACTATTTGGTCACTGCTTGGTAGCATTTTACAACATGCAAGCGAGGCTTTTTCAACGGTGATTGAAAGTGTCCGCACTTATTTTGAAGGGGATGCTGAGAAACGCCGGCAAGTCGCGTTTTCGGTAGCGATGATTGCTCTCTCAGCCAAAATGGCTAAAGCCGATGGTATCGTTACCGATAATGAAGTTAAGGCATTTTACGAAATTTTCAGCGTGGAAGAAAAAGACTTAAACCATGTGGCACGTCTTTTCTCGCTGGCAAAGGGCGATATTGCTGGCTTTGATTATTACGCAAAGCGCATTGTTTATCTTTGCAAAGACAGCGAATGCGAATCCTGCCTTTTAGAAGATGTTATTGATGGACTATTCCATATAGCTAAAGCCGATGGTTACATTCATCCAGATGAAATGAACTTTCTACGCCAAGTAAGTGAAATATTTGGCATTACTGCAAGCCGTTTTGAAACGATCACCGCTTATCATTCCGTAAATGGCACGCAAGATCCGTGGACAGTTTTAGGCATCAACCGCAAGATGCCCTTTGCTGAAGCGCGCAAGCATTATCATAAGCTTGTGCAAGAGCATCACCCCGATAAGCTGGCTGCACGCGGCATGCCACCTGAATTTTCTGCAATTGCTAATGAACGACTTGCCCGCATTAACAACGCTTGGGCTTCGATTAAAAAAGAATTGATATTAACATGACCGAAGTTTTGGATAGACCTGATTTTGAAGGCGCAATTTTACGCCCATCGCCTAATTTCAATGAAAGATCTAATAATACTAAGCCGCATATTCTGATTTTGCATTATACTGGCATGAATGATGCTGAAGCTGCCGAAAGTCTGTTACAAGATCCTGCCTCACAAGTTTCCTGTCATTATGTGGTGCGTGAAGATGGTACTATTGTGCAAATGGTTGCCGAATCAAAGCGTGCTTGGCACGCCGGAAAAAGCATGTGGCAAGGGCAAGATGATATTAACTCAAAATCTATTGGTATTGAAATTGTCAATCAAGGACCACTTGGAAATTTTCCAGATTTTCCTTCGCTTCAAATTAAAGCGGTTGTTAAACTTTGCCAATCCATCATAAATCGCCATAATATTGGCGCACGCTATGTCTTAGCCCATAGCGATATTGCACCAGAGCGCAAAATTGACCCTGGCGAAAAATTTCCATGGAAAGACCTTGCTGACAATGGCATTGGCCAATTTGTCTTACCAAGCCCACTTGGCGGCGGCAGGTTTATGAGCCTTGGTGAAAGCGGTCGGCCGGTTGAAGCATTTCAATCCATGCTGGCACTTTATGGCTATCCTTTAGAAATCACTGGAAGTTTTGATGAAAGTACTAAAATTGTAACCGAAGCATTCCAGCGTCATTTTAGGCCAGCCCTTGTTGACGGTGTGGCGGATGCCTCCACCATTGATACTTTACACCGTCTACTCCAACGGCTTGAACGCCTTAGTTAATATTTTACGACCAAGTTAAATCTATTTATTTTTAACTTAAATAGATAAGCCATATTTGCCGCATATTCTTATGCGAGGAAAATTAGGTTAGCACTCTATTTTAAATCTTTCGTTCAGCATTGATATAGAGTAGAACAATTGTAATAGACCTATATGACCTTGCAAGCGGCATGATAAAGAGGAAATACCATGGATGATTATGAAAAAGTCGCCACCGCATTATTAATTCTATTTGGCGCGTTAATCATTGGCGGCCTAATGGCTGTGCATATTGCCGTTGGTAGTAAAGCAGGATTTCTTTTCGCGCTCGGCGGCGGTATTGTTGGTTGGTTCTCAGCTTTTGCGATATTATTTGATCGCCCCAAAATTTATCTTGGTCTCATTGTATTAGCTGTCTTATGCGTTGCAATGTCAGTTGGGCTTTATGTGCGGTAATCGTATTTTATCAATTAGTTATAACTCATCATTGAGCTAGCCGTGAAACGTCAATATCGGCAAAGATTATTGTTGGATTTTTTTTGCCTAATGATGTTTTTTGTAGCAACATGCCAATGCGGCTTAGCTCAACAAAGCGCTAATAAAGATGCAAGCACATTAGAACTTCCACAATTGCCTTTGCAGGGTAAAAAAATTACAAGACTTTATTCCCGATTTCTGGATGGTTGAATTTCTTCAACAAGAAGACCTTAATGGCGATGGCGAGCTAGATACTGTAATGGTTGTCCGCGCTCGCAATTTAGATAATATCAACCATATTGGTGATGATACTTCACCCCTCGGGTCAGGGCCTAATAGCAAAAATTAAGTGAGCGAAATTGAAGTCGCTTAAATTATTAGAAGTAGACGACATCAATGTTTTTTTGCAATTAATTTAATTATATCAATACTGAAGAGTAAAATTACAAAAACTGACTTTTATATGCTAATTGCAACATCAAAATAGTTTAAAATAAAAAACGCGCTAAGTACATTGCTTAGCACGTTATAATCTCTCAAAATTTTTAAAATTTAAACAGCAGCTGAAAATTGCCCCTGCCCATAAGAGCGATAAGTATCAAACAAAGCCGCGAGTGTGCGTACAAATGGCAACCCCTCCTCGGTAACCGAAATAATTGAACCATCAATGGTTACAATATTGTCTTTAACGAGTGATCCCATATTATCAAGTTCGCGTTGGAAATGTTTGATGCCACCATAATCTGCTAGATCGATTTGGAAACGACACATGATTTCACGGATTAAATTGGCACGCAAACGATCCTCATCATCAAGGGCAATACCGCGCTTGGTTGCCATAGTGCCGTCATCGATTGCGCGGCGATATTGACCAATATCAGCAATAGTTTGCGCATAGCCATTATGAAATTCTGAAATAGATGAAACGCCAAAACCAATGAGCGTTGGACAATTATCATCGGTATAGCCTTGGAAGTTGCGGTGTAAACGATCTTCCTTCATGGCAATTGTCATCGGATCATCCGGCTTGGCATAATGGTCAATACCGATTGCTACATAGCCAAGACTATCCAAAGTATCTGCTACGACTTCTGCTTGCTCAAAACGTTCAAAAGCTCCAGGCAATGTTGCCGCATCAATAAGCCGTTGGTTAGCGCGCCGTTTCGGCAAGTGGGCATAACCATAACAGGCAATCCGGTCAGGCTGAAGCGAGCCTACTACACGGCAGGTTTCTTCTAACGAGGCTTTGGTTTGCAATGGCAAACCATATATCAAATCAAAATTAATCCGCATGATGCCAGCGTTACGCAAATTTTTAACGGCGTTTTCAACATCTTCAACGGGCTGAATACGGCCAATCAGTTTTTGCACATCAGGATTAATATCTTGCACACCAAGGCTGGCGCGATTAACGCCGATAGAAGTCATGAGACTTGCCAATTGCGGCGTAACAGTACGTGGATCCAGTTCTATCGCATGTTCGGCATCTTTATCGAAATCGAAAACTTGTTTTAAGGCGACCATTACCTTTTTAAAACTAGCAGGAGATAGAATTGAAGGCGTACCACCACCCCAATGCAAATGAACTAGCTTTGGACGACCTTTTAAATAACCGGCTTGTAGATGGATATCCTTTACCAAGGTATCAGCATAATCCTGAATTACATTCTCGCGTCTAATTGCCTTGGTGAAGCAACCACAATAGTGGCATAACTCAGTACAATATGGAACATGAATATAAACAGAAACAGCTTCACCATTGGCAATCTCACCAAGCCACTGCTTTCGCTCACCATCGCCCACAGCAACAAAATCTGCCGCCGTTGGATAGGAGGTATAGCGAGGCACCGCTTGGATTGCATAATGCAGCAAAGTTTCCTTATTCATCGCCAATTTAACTTTCCAAATCTTTATCTATCTCTATCATTACACCATTACATGCAAATGGTGTATCTTTAAAGTAATTCTACCCATCACAATTAAGGCATATCGCCGCATCTTTCATAAATATGCGCGCCTTAGCATAGCGTAATTTATTAGTTTTTCATAGAAAAAGCTTTACGCCGATCTGCCATATTTCCCTTAAGCAGGTTTATCACGCATACCAGAAAGATGTTGCAAGGTCGCCCGATCTAATAATTGCACCGTATGGGTATCAATTAATCTTATCACCCCTTGTGTTTTCAATTTTGAAAAACAACGGCTCACGGTTTCAATAGTCAGGCCTAAATGATCAGCTATATCGCTGCGATTCATTACCAGATTAACGGGATTATCGATTAAGCCACTTTCAGTCGCACGCTTTGACGACATAAGAAGAAAATTAGCCATTTTTTCAATAGGTGTTAACCGCCCCAATAAGAGCTGATTTTCACGCGATCTTGATAGTGATTTTCTCGTCATCTCAAACAAACGCTCACGCATTTGTGGATAAAGCTCCATCATCTGATCAAGCTCGTGGCGTGGAAATACGCAAAGTGTTGATGGTATTACCGCCTCGATCGTTTGGGTATAATAATCTTCTGCAATCAACCCGATAAACTCACCGGGCATAATAAAGCCTGAGATCTGCCTGCGACCATCAAACAATGTTGAAACAAGCCGCAACATACCACTGCGCAAAGTAAATACATATTTTTTGATGTCACCTTCTTGAACAAGCTCTTGGTTTGTATCAAGTTTTTTGTCAGAAGTAATACTGTCAAGCTCACGTAACATTGTCTCATCAAGCGATGCACATATGGCAATACCATGCACTTGACAATTTTCGCATAAAGTTCCCTTCATGCTCTCGCAACTTAAACTGTCATTAGGCTGAAACAGCATGCCCGACTGTAAAGTCGATTTTTTTATTCTGTCCAACAATTGATTTCCCTAAACACTTTCTAAAATCCCAACCCTACTTTGTCGGCAATTTAAACGTTTACATTCAATTGCACGAATATTCCAATCACATTAACCGATGACCTTAAGTTATAATGGATCAATCCAAAATAAAGGCTTGGCCAAGCGGAAAAACTGTCTAAATACTCTAAATTAAATGTTTATCTCTACCGCCACAAATGGCAAATAAATCAAACAGCCAACATTATTTCACCAAACATCTAAGGCTGACATTTTTTAACACAATATATAAAACTACAATTGCTTGCCCTGAATAATCAGCCACAACCCTACCACGTCTTAAACGTAAAAAAAATACGGCAACAATAAAAGCACGGCATTATTATTTAAATAATTTGTTAAAAACAATGCCACAAGCCATCCCGAATAGGATTATCAGTCTTTTAAATCACATCGTCTTTTATTGCCCTGCGTCTAAAACGCACACTAACATAGATACTAAACGCTTTACGACTAAAATAGTTCCACTCAAGTCTATCATACAATGTTAAGCTTTTGTAAGATAGACTTATTTTCGGCGAACGAGAGAGTCACCTATCGGTTAATAAATTCTGTTGAAAATTTCTATATTATGCTTTTCTATTTTATCATAAGTGTCTTCTGTTAAAATTTGGCCATCAATATGTCCGCGTAAAAAATCTTGCGTATTTTGGAAAGTAAAGAATTGACAATATTTGCTATTCATTTGTTTTCGGTAAAAATAAATATTGAGCTGCACTTTTAAAAGACGACTATAAAATGGCTGATAAAGCTCTAACAATTGTTGGTGAGCTTCGCATATTGATGCTTTTTCTGCAATTAAAATCCATAAGGGCAATTCGTTTTGGGGCAATTGCAACTCGCCATAATATGCAAGCCAATGCTTTTTTGCAAAAAGCTCTACATCAGCTAAAAAATAGTCTGCCGCCTTTATAACTGTTATAGCGTCATTGCTATTAGTTTTCATTTATCCCCCCCCAATAGCTCCGCCTAATCAGAATTTACAAATGAATATTGATCAATCAATGAATGATTGTCACACAAATATATTTGCCGTTTATTTTTATAAAATTGAGATAAATATATAATTACAATATATTTGTATGCAATAAAGCAGAGCAACGTATATTACTTTCAACAATAGCAAAAGGACTTATAATGAATTTTCGTTTTGGAATACTCACAATATCTGCTGCTATAATTTTAACATTAACAGGTTGTGACCTAAAAGAACCGGATGAAAAGGAAATTTTTTCTTTACTACAGGAAAGTTTACCACAAAAAGACCTGGTGCAACTAGTGTCGTTAAAGAAACAAAACTGCGAGCGCATCAGCGAAACAAAAAACTCAATACGTTGCTATGTAAATGCAGTTTTGAAAACTCGTTCAAATCAAAATGAAGAATGGCAAACAACGACAAAAGACAATTTGGAGCTTCAGTTCGGCCATTTCGATGAAAACAAATGGTCTATTTTACGCAGAATTAAACCTGCTGACCGAAACTTCCCCTATTAAAATCAAGAGATAGGTATTTCAAACACCTTCAACAAAAGCAATTTTTGCTTTTGTTGAAAATCAATAATTTTAGTTTATTGTTAAATATTGCGGCTTCCTGGCTTAATTGCAGGAATTTTTGCAAGTTCTTCAGGCAAATTATCTGCATCATATGAAGGCACTTCATATTCAGCCAAAGCAATAAGCGGCACACCAACATCTACCTTGCCAGCGGAACGATCGACGATACAAGCGGCGGCAACAACATCAGCCCCAGCCTTGCGCATGCAATCGACAGTCTCACGAATAGAAAGACCGGTGGTTACAATATCTTCAACAATCACAACGCGTGCGCCTTTTTCAACATCAAAACGGCGAAGCTTGAACTCGCCATTTTCACGCTCAACCCAAATGGCTGGCACATTCAAATGACGTGATGTTTCATAAGCAGGGATAAGACCACCAATCGCTGGCCCTACAACATAGTCAATTTTTCCATCAACATTTTTACGAATTTTTTCAGCAAGACCACGGCATAATTTTTCAGTCAAATTAGCATGCATAAAAACATGGGCTTTTTGCATATAGGTACCACTACGCCGTCCTGATGTTAAAATAAAATGCCCTTCAAGAATGGCGCCTGCTTCGCGAAAAATATCAAGCACATCATCAGTTGTCATAAAAAATTCCTTCATTCTATTCGCGTGTTCTCTTAACTTTCACAAACTGATATCAAATTTCAGATACCATGCAAAAATGAATAGTGAAACGCATTTCTTTAAACCATTACACTTTGACATCTTTCCTAACGGACAACAGTCAAAATGCAAAAAACAAAACCGATTAACCGCAATAATCGATAAGCCCATTATGAGCCATATTTAATAGCGTTATTAACGTCATGCTAATATATATTCAAGCATCACATTGACCTTGCATCACGCATTAACGCGTTTTGCACCGCTAACCATATTTTCTTCTTTCAATTGCGAAATAATCTTGGTCAAATGTTTTAAATCCCAAACTTCAAGATCAATAATAATCTCGGTAAAATCTGGCGCAGTGCGCACCATTGATAAGTTTTGGATATTAGCATCATTTTTTGCCACAACTTGCGCTACTTCTGCTAAGGAGCCAGGCGAATTAATTGCCAAAACACTAACGCGTGCAGGAAAACGCTCAGTCATTGCGGCATCAATATCCCAGCGCACATCAATCCAACGCTCAGGCTGATCATCATAGGCTGTAAGCGCTGGCGATTGGATTGGATAGATAACGATACCTGCGCCCGGCTGCAAAATACCAACAATACGATCGCCGGGCACTGCACCTTCTGGCGAAAACCGCACCGGCACGTCACCATGAATACCACGAATAGGCAGTGGCGAACGCTGAAGCTCATCCCCGTCACGATCATCTGCATCGCCAGCAGCCTTTTCACTTCCAGGTACTTTAAAAATCATACCAGATGCATTTTGAATGTTAAACCAACCTTCTTCACCCGGTTTTGCTTTGCTTTTTGTTGTCGCACGGCTATCTTGATAATCAGGATAAACCGCTTTGATAACATCGCTTGATGGTAATTCACCGCGGCCAACGGATGCTAAGACATCATCAATGTCCTTGCGAGCAAGGCGCGAAAGCACAGGCTTTAACTCATCCTTGTTAAATTTTTTTCCTGCGCGCTCAAAGCTACGTTCTAATATTCTCGTACCCAATCCAGAATACTGTTTACGCACAGCAGCGCGTGTTGCACGGCGAATAGCCGCACGCGCTTTACCAGTCACCACCATAGATTCCCAAGCAGCAGGCGGCACTTGCGCTTTAGAGCGGATAATTTCCACTTCATCACCATTTTTTAAAACGGTCATCAACGGCATTATACGACCATTAATCTTAACGCCCACGCAAGAATCGCCAACATTGGTATGCACGGCATAAGCAAAATCAATCGGCGTTGCACCGCGCGGCAAAGCGATAAGCCGCCCTTTTGGTGTAAAACAGAAAACCTGATCTTGAAAAAGTTCAAGCTTAGTATGTTCCAAAAATTCTTCTGGATTATCGCCTTCAGACAGAGATTGAATAGTTTGGCGTAACCATGCATAGGCATTGGTTTCACCCGTCAAATTTTGCGGACTATTGGCTGAACCACGATCCTTATATATAGAGTGTGCTGCAACACCAAATTCAGCGATTTCATCCATCTCGTAGGTGCGAATTTGCAACTCCACACGCTGGCGCGATGGCCCAACAATCGTGGTATGGATTGAGCGGTAATCATTTTGTTTTGGAATAGAAATATAATCTTTAAACCGCCCTGGCACCATTGGCCATGTAGTGTGGATAACACCTAAGGAGCGATAGCAATCTGCCACCTTATGCACCATGACACGGAAGCCGTAAATATCTGATAATTGCTCAAAAGATAAAGCCTTGGTTTCCATTTTTTTGAAAACCGAATAGGCTTTCTTCTGGCGACTTTTTACTTTCGCATCAATACCATTTTCAGCAAAGAGGAAAGACAACTCATCTTCAATGGTGGTTAAAATATCGGCATTACGCTCTTGCAACTCTGCCAAACGATCTTTGACCGCGCGCCAACCTTCTGGATTAATGTAGCGAAAAGCAAGCTCTTCAAGCTCTTCTCGCATATCTTGCATACCCATGCGGCCAGCAAGCGGCGCATAAATATCCATGGTTTCTTCTGCGATACGGCGGCGTTTATCATCACGCATAACATCCAAGGTACGCATATTATGCAAGCGATCTGCAAGCTTTACCAAAAGAACCCGCACATCTTCAGAAATTGCAATCAACAATTTGCGCAAATTTTCCGCTTGGATGGCTTTTTTAGAAACAAGATCAAGCTTTTTTAGCTTGGTAAGCCCTTCAACTAATTTGCCAATTTCTGGCCCAAAAAGTTGATCTATTTCTGCGCGCGTCGCCGTTGTATCTTCAATAGTGTCATGAAGAAGCGCAACTGCAATAGTTGCCTCATCAAGGCGCATATCAGTTAAGATTGCAGCAACTTCTAAAGGATGAGAAAAATAGGCTTCACCAGTTGCACGTTTTTGCGCTCCATGCTTTTGCATGGCGTAAATATAGGCTTTATTTAGCAATGCCTCGTTGACGTCCGGCTTGTACCGCTGTACGCGCTCAACAAGCTCATATTGACGCATCATGGGCATAGTCTCCTGATTCTTTTTAGTAATTTACCATTGCAGAAATTTTATTGAAAAACATTAGTTTACAACAGCATATAAAGAAAAATTGCGGCATTTCAATTAAAATTACTGTAATCATTAAAATTATAAAACAATTCTAGATTAAACAACAACTATAAAACTTAAAATGGGGAACAGCTTTATCAGCTAACAGCGACTTATCCTCATAAATATAGGCTGCGCCTTTTCAATTGTGGTTAAAATAAAAAATTTATAATTGTAGAAAATAACTGCTTCATAAAACTCTAACCAATTTAATCTACTAGATTTTACATAAAACATTTAAGCTAAAAGGCATTTATCGATTAATATAATACTATTTAAAAAAGGTCTAATATTATGACAAAACTCGTCATTGAACGCAGTAAAAGCTATTTGGGTCGTAAACAAGCTTATAAAATCTGGATAGATGGCAAAAACATTGGCAAAATCAAGGATAATGAAACGATAGAACTTGATGTTGCAGCAGGGACCCATACTATACAAGTAGGGGTAAATAAAATGAGTGGCATGAGCAAAGTCGAATATTTTGAAGGGGTTGATAACCAAACCATTGATTATAATATTGACAGGCCGCATATTGGCAGCATTCTTTTTATCGTTGCAATCCTGCTTGCGGCTGTAGCTGGCGTAAATGTCAGCACTGGCCGTTTTGTCATCGTGTTTATTCTATTAATCGTCATGTTAGCTGTGATCGCTATTGCTGGGAAATTTCTAATTCGCCTTAACCGAATTAGTTAAAATTAAAATATATTTTGTAACTTCGCACAATTAAAATAAAAATTAAATCGAACCGGAGGACTTCAATCTTGGCTACCCTTATCCTAAAACGCAAAAAAGCATATTTGGAAAAAACGTCCCATTAACAATATGGTTAAATGATGATGATGCGGCAACGATAGATAATGATGAAATGATTGAATTGGAAATTGAAGCTGGTGAACATAGTATTTGTGCTGGCATCAATCTGTTTACCGGCTATAGTAAATTGCAAACATTTACTGCAACTGATGACCAAGTGCTAAAATATGAGATTTATCGCCCACTATTGGGCAACATTATCGTGTTTCCATTGGCATTTTTTATCCTCGCAATATTTCGTACTTTTAACCATGGAACAAACCTTGGTTTAACGGCTGGTTTGCTCATATCTATTATAATCTGTATTTTTTTAACAAGAAAATATTCTTTTGATATGAAACGCATTCAATAATGATATAATTTTATATTTAATTCATAGTGTCAAAACTGATATTATTAAATCAACTTTATGAGTTGTTACTCTCCTTTTCTGAAGATATTAGAAGTTTGTGTAAAAGGCAAAACTGGCTGCCGCCAATATTAAATTAAATAGGACGAAACTATGAAAAACATCAAAATTATAACAACTGGTGGCACCATTGCATCGACCAAAAGTAAAAATTCTGAAGGTGTCGTTGCTGGGATAAATGGCAATAGTCTGATTGAAACGATCAAAGATCGCTTGCCAAATGTCCTATTATCAGTTGACGATTTTTGCACCTTGGATAGTGCAGCGTTTACTTTGCCCCTAGCCTTCTCGCTTGCAAAGCAGATTAATGAAACCTTGCAACAGGCTGATTGTGACGGTGTTGTTGTAACTCATGGCACTGACACAATGGAAGAAAGCGCTTTTTTAAGCGATCTTATTGTGCATTCACATAAGCCGGTAATTTTTACGGGTGCCCAGCGCAATGCTAGCGAAAGTGACAGCGATGGGCCACGTAATATTATTGAAGCGATTATTGCAGCTCAAAGTGATAAAACGCAAAATCTTGGGACATTAATCGCCTTTGAGCATGACCTGCATGCTGCTCGCGAAGTAAGCAAAACCCACACCTATCGTGTAGATAGTTTCCGCTCAAGCAGCTTTGGTAAAATCGGCTCAATCGAGTTTGGCAAGGTCAGCATTTGGCGTAAGCCCCTGATGCGAAGCCATATCGCAACAACGACAATCGAAGATAATATCGGCTTTATGAAATTAGCCATGGGTGTGAGCCCAAATTACCTAACCTTTGCAGCGAGCCAAGGCGTGAAAGGTTTTGTACTTGAAGCCTTTGGTCTTGGCAATGCACCTGATGGATTTGCTGCAGCAATCAAGGTCTTAACCGACAGAAATATTCCGGTTATCATATCTTCTCGTTGTATTGAAGGGCGCACAATTCCCATTTACGGCGGCGATAGCGGCGGCGTCTCACTTGCTAAAGCCGGTGCAATTTTTTCAGGCTCTTTATCAGGTGTTAAATCGCGCATTGCCCTTGCATGCCTAGTCGGCGCCAGCGCAAGCTATGAAACCATTCAAAGCTATTTTGACGCGCAATAATTTATCAAAATGAAACTTAAGGTGAAACATGGGCTTTTTAGAAGCAAACTATACAACATTTATTAAAAAATATGCTACTTTTTCTGGTCGTGCTTCACGTTCAGAATTTTGGTGGTTTCGTTTAAGCTATTTAATACTCACACGGTTATTAGCGTGGGGAATACCAAAACTACTAGAAACAAGTTGGGGATCGATGGTATACCTCGCCCCAATACACTTTTATATCCTTTTCATGTGCATCGATCTCGTAATCCTAGTACCATTTCTCTCCGTAGCATCACGCCGTTTACATGATAGAGATATGTCAGGGTTTTGGTCGATCATTATTCTCATCCAAGCAATATTACCTTATTACGAGCTATTTGCAGAACCAGACCCACTTCCATTCAAAACGTTAAATGGTTTATGTATCATAGCAGTGATTATTCTACAGATCATTTTGATGTTTCAAGGCACTATGGGTGCCAATAAATACGGGCCAGACCCATTAAGACCAAATACCAACACGGATGTATTTGCCTAACAATACTTTTACGAAACGAACAAATAAGTTTTAGCATTGGACGCCTCGCCATAATCGTTACAAAACGATAATATAGCATCGAATCAATAAAAACTTTTTGCCACATTGTGAAAGAGTTCAAATTGCAATAAAGATTACACATTTCAATTTAACCTTGAAATGCTGGTTATAGAATAAGGAACCCGCTTATGAGCGATGAAAAGACAAAAGAAACAAAAGACGAAAATGCAGCTAAGCCGCTTGCAGGACGTATGGAAGAAAATCTATTTCGCTCACGCTTCGTTTTCATCATCGGCGGAATTGATGATAAGATGGCCAAAAATGTTGTGGCTCAGCTTATTGGGCTTGCGCAAGAATCTTCCGATCCTATCTATGTGGTTGTGTCTTCACCCGGTGGCCATGTAGAATCTGGCGATCTTATTCATGATATGGTTAAATTTATTCCAGCCCCAGTTACCATGATTGGTTCAGGCTGGGTTGCAAGTGCTGGTACCCATATTTTCTTAGCTGTTCCTAAAGAACGCCGTTTGTGCCTTGAAAATACTCGTTTTCTCATCCATGAACCGTCAGGCGGCATTGGCGGCTCAGCAACGGATGTAGAAATTCAAGCTCGTGAAATTTTACGTATGCGCGAGCGTTTGGCTAAAATTATCTCACGCGAAACTGGACAACCGGTTGAACGGGTACGCGCTGATATTGACCGCGACCATTGGATGACCGTCGAGGAAGCCATGGAATATGGTATTGTTTCACGCGCCATTAGCACAATGGCAGATCTTGGGGCAGATCTTGCGGCAGCTCCTAGCAGTAGCCAAAAATAAGTCTCTAAGTTTTGCTATATTTTTAAACCTGCTATGTGCTGCGCATCTAGCAGGTTTTTTATTGGGCAAACTCAACACTGCTAAAAACCAAATTCCGATTATTCTTTTTCTTAAATGTTTTCAAAGGCAACCTTATATTTCTTATTGCCGACATAAAAAAGACAAATATTCAGTGGGTTAACCTATAGGGATAGGCTTTTTTAAATAAATTTAACTAGCATATAATAGCTTGATGTGCGAAACTGAGTGAGATGCATTGTAACTGGAGTGCCTGTCATGGAATTTAATAGAATCCGCAATATTGCAGAAAAAATTCTATCAGCCGGATGGACCAGATTATCCTGCTTTGATTTTGAGTTCCAACGCCGTAGCGGGGAATGGAATGCACAAAAACGCGAAGTTTATTGCCGTGGTCCAGCTAGTGCGATTGTACCTTATGATCCTATAAGGCAAACGGTTCTTTTGACCCGTCAATTGCGCCTTCCAGCCTTTTTAAATGGTGACAACCCAATGCTGCTTGAAGCTTGCGCTGGGATTATTGATGAGGGTGAAACACCGGAAATAGCCATTATGCGTGAGGGCGAAGAAGAATTAGGCTATCGTTTCCATCAACTCACCCGAATTGGGCGCGGCTTTTCTAGCCCGGGCTACTCATCAGAAGAATTATATCTTTTTATTGCCACCTATGATGCAGGCGACCGCATTGGTGCAGGCGGTGGCCTATATAGTGAAGGCGAAGATATTGAAGTGGTAGAAATGGCGCTAGAAAAAGCTTTAATCATGGTTGAAAATGAAGAAATTATTGATTTAAAAACAATCCTTCTTTTGAATTTATGTAAACAAAAGTTTTGTTAGTCGCTTTTTCTCTTGCGGGCTTGAATAAAATATGTAGTATCTAACACATGAAAATACTTGATCGCGCCACGTTCTGGAATAAAAGCTTTGCTGCCAAGCAAGGGCTTTGCGCGACTGTACATTTCAGCAGCTTTTCTTTGGTAGGCATTGCAAATGCACTACTACTCGGCCTTATTTGCGGTTGTCGGGTTCGCTGAGAGGCGCCCGGCAGCCGATTTATGCCATTACGGCAAAATGCCTCTTTTTCCAATATTCTTGTTTTTAACATTAGTTCGTAATGAAGAGTGATATTATGACTTATACTGCTGCAAAAAAAGGCATGGTCAATGCTGACCAAAAATATCAAGCATATCCACAAGTTGGTTTAAAGGACCGCACTTGGCCTGATAAAAGAATTGAACATGCCCCTATCTGGTGCTCTGTCGATTTGCGCGATGGCAATCAAGCTTTGATTGATCCAATGGGGCAAGACCGCAAAGAGCGTATGTTCCGTTTACTTGTTGACATGGGTTTTACAGAAATTGAAGTCGGTTTTCCATCAGCCTCACAAACTGATTTTGAATTTGCCCGCTGGTGTATTGAGCACGGCAACATGCCAGACTATCTCAGCATGCAAGTCTTAGTGCAGTGCCGCCCAGAATTAATCACCCGTACTTTTGAAGCCTTGGAAGGTGCCAATCATCCGATCGTGCATTTTTATAATTCGACCAGCGAATTGCAACGCCGCGTTGTTTTTGGCAAAGATGTTGCTGGCATCAAACAAATCGCGACCGATGCTGCAAAAATGATTAGCGACATGGCAGCAAAAGCCGGCAATGACTTCCAATTCCAATATTCGCCAGAAAGCTTTACTGGTACAGAGCTTGAAGTTGCACTAGAAATATCTAATGCTGTGATCGAAATCATTAATCCGACACCAGAGAAGAAAATGATTTTGAACTTGCCTTCAACAGTTGAAATGTCTTCGCCTAATATTTATGCTGACCAAATTGAATGGATGTGCCGCAATATTGACCGCCGCGATAGTGTTGTTATTTCCTTGCATCCGCACAATGACCGTGGTTGCGGTATTGCAGCTGCGGAACTTGGCTTGATGGCTGGTGCCGACCGCGTTGAAGGCACATTATTTGGTAATGGTGAACGTACTGGCAATGTTGATATTGTTACCCTTGCCTTAAATATGTTTACTCAAGGCGTTGACCCCATGCTTGACTGCTCTAACATTGAGCGCATGAAGGAAGTTTACGAATATTCCAACCAATTACGCATTCCTGAACGCCATCCTTATGTTGGTGAATTGGTTTACACCGCTTTTTCTGGTTCGCATCAAGATGCCATCAATAAAGGCATGAAAACAATAAAATCAGCCAATTCTCCCGTCTGGGAAGTGCCTTATTTGCCAATTGATCCGCAAGATGTGGGCCGCTCTTATGAAGCAATTATCCGCATCAACTCACAATCGGGCAAAGGTGGTATTGCTTATATTCTAAATCAGGATTACGGTTTAAACTTACCACGCAAATTGCAGGTTGAGTTCCGTGACGTCATTCAAAAAATTACCGATGTTGAAGGTAAAGAGCTTCAATCGCAGCGTATTTATGATGAGTTTATTAAGACCTATACCTCAGGTGAAAATGCGCGCTTTGGATATATTGACCATGAAAGCCGCCCAGATCCGGTTGACCGCAACCGCCGCATTGTAACGGCTGATATAACTGATAATGGTGTTGTAAAAAGCATTGAAAGCAAAGGCAATGGTGTTGTTGATGGCTTTATCAATGCACTATCCAACTATATTGGTAAAAAGCTTTCCGTTATCGATTATTCTGAGCATTCCATGCAACAAGGCTCTGATGCAACCGCCATTTGTTATATGGAGATTGCCTATCCTGATGGCCATGTATTTGGTGTTGCTATTGATGACAATATTACCAGTGCGTCCCTTGCCGCCATTTTGGCAGCTGCCAACCGCATCGCATAATTCTAACATCTAACTTATAAATATCATATGCCCATTTAAGTCTTTCGATTTAAATGGGCATATTTTTATTAGAGCGTTTTCCGAAAACTATGAAGCGATTTTCGGACAAAAAAGCAGTGTAAACAATGGCTTAGACCGCATATCTGATCCAATCAGATCGAAATACGCTCTAGGAAAAAACAAAGAGCTTTATTTTTTGGTTTCGCTCGTGTGAAACTTGTTTTCACGCCTTGTGCCAAATAAACGCAATTTTTCAAGATGTTCGCGTTGAACTTTATAAAACTCCGTTAGAAAAAGACGCTCTTGCCCCGGACGCAATGTTTCTTGAAAATTAATTTTGCGCATAATGGTTTGCGTCACCAACCGCATTTGTTCGTCCATCTGCAACATATTACTATCACGCAATATGGCTTCTAAGGTTTGCAATTCATGGCGGCCATAAATTTCTAATTGCTCTGGCAAAAAGGTAAATACCGCGCTTTTAGTATTTAAACCTCCACTACTTACCACAAGATCAGGCATTAATACCGATGTAGGATTTTCCACCACTAATGTGCCGGCAATAATATCCCCCAACCTTTGGCGACGACGACTGCTAAATAACACGATAACAATAATTGCTGTCCAAACTAAAGTAACAATTTCAGCCCATAGCGGCAAGAATGCGAACAAAAACAACAATTCTATTGGTACAAAAACCTCAATTTCCTTCATCAGATTACGAGCTGCAATTTGATGTGGCGTCAAACGCCGACCATTTATATTGATAACCCTAATCTTTACAAGTTTTTTACCTATAGTCCGACCGTTCCAAATAAGTTCAGAAAAAATATAATATGGTGTACGTATAAAAAACCCAACCAATGTTGCTAAAGTTGAACCTGCCGTCCAACTAAGCAAATTTACAAGTGATAGAAACCGAAACAGACTGTAAGTAAAACAAATTATTAAAACAAAATCAATAATTTGCGCTGCAAAACGGCTACCAATTGTCGCTATCGTAAAATGAATAGGAACACCTTCAGGCGGTATAAATTCCCATAAACGAGGATTAATACGTTTTTTACTGCTCATTTTTTAATCCTGTTTTTTCTGGTCTTCCACGTCCGCTAAAACACAACCAAGTTAACCAAAAAATACCCATACCCCAGCCGATTAAAATCCGAATTTCTGCTGACTGAATAAGTTGACGCAAGAAGCCCTCTAAAAAGGCAGCAACTATAAGCATAATGGCAGCAAGTATAACCAATTTTACTGCGTCATGCGATTGATATTTCAAAGCATCCTTGCGCGTATGTAATCCTGGCAACAAAACCGCCAACCCTAAGCGCGCGCCGCCAGCACAAGCAATTGCTGTAGCCGCCAGCTCAGTAACCCCGTGAATGGAAAGCCATGCAAAAATATCATAACCCAATCCCTTTTGCGCGAACACGCCAAAAAATGCCCCAAGGACCAACCCATTATAAAACGTCAACAGAAAGCTGGGAACAGCCCAAAAAATCCCCAATGCAAATATAAATATGGCTATTCCAGTATTATGAGAAAACAAATCTGCAGAAAAATCAGTCAACCCAACAATAACATTTTTTTCATCACTATAAATCGAAGCAAGAAGCGTTTCGCGACTGGCATCGGGTGTTCGCGTGTCAAAAAGATCGGTTGGTACAAGGCTATAAAACCATGTCGTATCTTGGTTAAAGAGCTGATAGCCAACAACCGCCCCTAAAATAAGTGCAAGAAAGCCAACAAAAAGCGGTAAGGCCGAGCGGCGGACGGCTTGAGGAATACCGTAGATAAACAGGCGACTAATAACACCTGACAAACTTTCTTGCGGTGCATAAACGACAAGATAAGCACGCGAACAAAGGCTTTCGAGATAATCAATTAAAGCGCGATCGAGAGAAATATCACGGGCAACACTTAAAGAGTTCATCGCTTGGCGATAAGTGTCGGTAAGTTCGTTGGTTTCTTCATAGGTAAAATTTTTAACACCGCTTTTTTCTGCTCTGCTTATTAACGCATCAAGCCGTAACCAATATTTTTCTCGCTCCAATCGAAAGCGTGAGGACCGTAAATTGTCCCGTTCCCCAGTGGTGGAAATGTCGTTGCGATTACTTGTATTTAAAAAGCGGAAACTATGTTCCAAGTCCATCTCGCTCATATCATCCCCCGCAATTTAATATCAATATAACGCGATATCAAGTTGGTGGTAAGCTGCTCGGGCGTGCTGTCAAGACAAAGAATGCCTAAACGATCGAGCTTTTCTAATACCGCACGTCTTTCCTCAATAATATTATAGGCAGAAACAGCGCGCGCAATCGGCTCCATTCCTAAAACCTCAGGTTTTGTCATTTTATCAAGGATGGGATCTTTCAAAGCCACATAGAGAACCAAATGCTGTTTAGTTAAAACATGCATATTTTCAATCATCAACTCAGCAGTAATAGTATCAACAAAATCTGAAAAAATAATCACCAGCGAGCGTTTTTTCAATTTCATCGCCAATTGAGTTAAACCAAGAGTATGGTTCGTTTCCTGCGTTTCATATTGCATTTGCCCGCAAGTTCTTTGGATACGGCTAAAAGCATTACGCCCAGGCGTTGCTGGAATAAAAATACGCGGCCTACTATCAAAACTGTAAAAGCCAACATTATCACCAGCAATGCCTGATGCCCAACACATGGCTAAAGCTGAATTTATTGCACTATCAAGCTTGGATAATGTCGCCAGTTGCTCCGCCATCAAACGTCCACTATCAATACATAAAACGATCTGATGGTTGCGTTCAATCCGTGTTTCACGCACAATAAGACTTCTTGTCCGTGCCGAGCGTTTCCAGTCAATACTGCGCGGGTCCATGCCTGCACTAAATTCACGCAATTGATGAAACTCACTCCCATCCCCTCGCGTTTTCATTTCCTTTTGTCCATCAGCAAAAGGATAAATTTGCGTATAAATTGCTCCAGACAAAACTGTCGAAATATCGGGAACAATTAGCACTGTTCGATCGATGGGAAAAGATATAATAAATTCTAACAACGAGAACCTAGATGACCACTGGAGCCAAAGAGCTGGTATTTTAAACTCACCCCGCTTGGTTGCCGTAATTTTGGCTGGAATGGATGTTTCCTTGGCGTCCTTTGCATAGAGTTGGCGAAACTCAGTTTCACCAACAAAAGCAGATGGAATATCAAGGCGCATCACCAATCCATCGGGTAAAGCCCCCTTTTGCGCAAAGACGCGTGCCACAAGCTCAAGATCATGCCCGACAAATCCTTGTTCGGGCAATTTTACATCCAAGCCTATTCGCTTTGGTGGCACTGAAGCGAACATATCTATAACCACGATAGCAATCAACATTGCCCAAAGTGCAAGTAAAAGCCAGCTAAGGCTTACAAACCAAAAGGCAATAATAATTGTTAAAACCGTAAGGGCCAAAACAAGCGTGATGAGGTGAGTTGAAGGGCGCATCTATCGGGGGGCATCCACACGGTTTATAATATTGGTTAAAACATCTTCCGCGGCTTTGCCATCAATTTCAGCCGCTGGTGAAAGCACAATACGATGACGCAATGCTGGAATAAACAAGGCCTGTACATCATCAGGAATAGCGTAATTACGGCCCTCAAATCCGGCACGCACGCGCACTGCGGTGGCAAGCGCATCAGCAGCTCTTGTTGATGCACCATATAATATATCACCATCAGAACGAGTAGCGCGGACAAGATCAACGATATAGACCAAAATCGTTTCATCAAGCCGTATATCATCAATCAACTCATGAGCAGATTGTAAAACACTTGCGGTTAAGATCTGCTGCAATTGCGGTTTACTTGCGTCCCCTTGGTAAGCTTTGGAACCATGAGCCGTCAAAATAGATATTTCAGTATCACGGTCGGGAAAATCAACAACTAATTTGAAAAGAAAGCGATCAAGCTGCGCTTCAGGCAAAGGATAGGTACCATGTTGCTCAATAGGGTTTTGGGTTGCTAGCACAAAAAAGTCATCACCAAGAGAATAATCAGTGCCGTCAATCGTGACCATACGTTCATTCATAGCTTGCAGCAATGCCGATTGCGTTTTGGGTGGCGCACGATTGATTTCATCGGCCAAAAGAATATCGGTAAAAACGGGACCTTTGGTCAAATGAAACTTATTGGTCTCAAAATTAAATATATTGATGCCAAGCACGTCGCTCGGCATTAAATCTGGTGTAAATTGAATACGCCGGTACTGCATATCCATGACACTTGAGACACAGCGAGCAAGCAAGGTTTTAGCAGTACCGGGAGGTCCTTCTACCAAGCAGTGACCTCTTGCAAAGAGAGCAGTTAAAACAAGATCAATCAATGCATCCTGCCCCTGCACATGCTTATTGATTTCATTGCGTATAGACGCAACCAATTGATGGAGTTCATCGAGATTCAAGGTCTACTCTCCTTAATAATTCGCGAAAATCTTCTAAATTTTTATACAATTCATGACGCTTCATTGTTGGCCCATGCACCGTTAAAGAATGCGCTAAAGCTGCAAATTTTTTGGCTAAAACTTTGTCTCTCTGGCCAAGGCGTTTTATAAGACGGTCAACACCTGCTTGATTGCCACCACTCTCGCCAAACGCTCGTACCGCCCTATCTAGCAAACTGTTTTGCACGAATTGTGCAACCATCTGTCCATCATTGCCTGAAAGACGTAATAATCTTGCCATGGCATTTACTGCAGCCATTTTGGATATTTCAATATTACCATTTGCTTCCTTTAGCGCTGGGCCAAATCGAAAAGCACCGCGCCATAGGCAAATGATAGTAATCATTAAAATTGCCGCCCAAATGGTTGATAGTGGATATTCAAAAAGACGAGCAAAATCGCTAGCATCGCGCTTATAAGCCTTTTTTTCAACTTCTTTACCATCGCCGCTCATTTGGTTTGAAAATAATTTTTCATTTGAATCAAGAAAAACCGATGTTGCATCGGAGTTTGCCAAAATATCCTTGATCATGCTAATTGCTACTTCTCTATTTTTCCCAAGAGAAAGACCATGGCTGTTTAGCAGGTCAGGATCTGACAGAAAATAAGCCTCATAATCGCCATAACAACTTATCAATAAAGCACCAGCTTTTATGCCAAGCAATTCTTCACACTCATCAGGAATACTACCCCGCTCAAAATATTGCGCATTATAAAGCTCAATTTCACCCCTATCGCCACCATAGGTCTTAACCTCTTCGCGCGTGAAGCTATTTAATACGCGGTTCACTCTTATGTCGTCATAATCCAGAGTGGACATGACCCAATTAACATTAGGTAGCAACAACAAATAATTATTGTTAGCTTCAAGGTTTTCACTTACCCGATCATCCCATTTTGGCAAGACAATCATTGTTTCAATTTCTTCAACCTTGTTTTGAAAGATATTTGTTAATTCACTGCGCGCATCGTTAGAATAGGGAAGTTGATAATGGCCATTTAAATAGGGGAACAAAACTGCATCAATCGACAAAATACGAAAGTCAAATTGCGATATTGAATAGGTTTTATACTTATCAGCACTTATTGCTTTAATATTATCCTCGTTTAAAACGAGCTCCAGCCCCTTATTTCCTAAGGCCGAAACCTCATAAGGTTTACTGCGCCATTGCGACGTAAACAGCAATAAGGCTAATAAAAATAAAGCCAAAAGTATGACTATAATGACGGATTTACGCATTAGCCATTTTCCTTATGCTTAAAAAATTTCTAGCCTTATCTATCAAGCAATCAAACTGGTCAGAAGTTATTTCTTGTCCACCATAATGCACAAGCTCGGTTGTTTCTAATAAAAGCGCTAAATCGTCACGCTGCGGCAATATTTCAGGCAGACGGCGAAAAACCGTGCGCTCGGTATCAGAACGAGCAAGACGGGTAGAGCTTATTGTAGCAGCATGTAAAAGGCACATACGCAACAATTCTATCATCGCAATACGCTTGTCATCCATTGCTAAAACAGCAGATAAAATATCCTTTGAAGCCTGGGAAATAGCGGTGTTTGTTTTGGCCCAATTTTCAGGGACCTCACTAGGTGCCTTTATTTCCTTTAGCGCGGGACTTAACAAAACACCCGAACCGCCAAACCGCAACCAAAGTAAAATCGCGCCAATGACAAGTAGTAAAACCACTATCATAGCAGTGGACCCACCAAAAACTGGCTTGGGACGTGGATTGGATTGAACCCTATTTTCTTTATCAGATTTTGATTGCGCCTGCTTATTCTGTTTTTCTCCCTCTTTGACATCATAAGCGATTTTACAATCAATTTTATTTTTTTTACAATCTGCAAGATATTGAAGTTGCTTTAATTGGCTTGCGTCCTCTGCAGCAGGTAATTCATTAGTACTATGCGCGACAGTACTATGTGTGATGGGCGATACACCAGATGAATGGTTAGCAGCACTTTGTGCCTTAGCATTGGTGGCAACCAATACCAAGCCAAGCCCAAAAGCTACCATTATTATCGCTTTAATACTTTTCATTAAAAATCCCGCTAATACACCTTGCCATGAGTGAGGTTGACACGAATTCCTCCATATTTACCCCACTTAATTTACCTTGCATAACTATTCTATTTTTATAAACAATTCCCCATTTAAAAAAACAACTTAAGTCATATTAATAAAACTTATTATATTTTTACGTACAATCAATCATATAAAAAACTGATATGCAGGTTTGAAATATCAACCTATATGCGCAAGCTGCCACTATTCAACACTACCGGAAAACATCAGAAACAGTATTGAGACCCAATGGATCTGGCCCATATCTATTCGGACCATTGGTACCTTTAAATATTAATAATATAAATACCACAAACCCAACAAGTAAAAGAACCCACAAAACAGCCAATATAATAAAAAACAATATCATTAAATATTGTTGTGAAACAATAGATTCAACATATTCAGCCATAAAGGAATACATTTGCTCCGGATCTATTATTAGATCTCTATATTTAACAAGAAAAAATACAAATATTGCCAGATAAAGCATTAAAAGAATCTGCAATGATCCCCATGCCATTGCCCAAAAACCCGACATATTACGATCATGCAAGCGACGCACTTCAACGGATAAACTGGGTATAAACAAATACAATCCAAGTAGCAAGGAAACACTAATATCAACTAAAGAGGCATGAAAAGGACTAAATAGCAAGATATCCATTAACGAAGAAATCAACCAAGAAATGCCATAACTAATTACAAAGGTGAAAAGTACAAACCACCAATACTCTGCACGCCTTGCCCGACCAGAAAAATCGCCATATTTTTGAAAAAGAACAATCTTTATGGCTTCCGTAAAGCCCATTTTAGTTTTTGAGGTCAAGATACTATCCTTTTAACAACAACTTTTCTGTACTTTAAAATTATTTTAAAAAACAATCCAAGAGTTAATATTAACCTTACTAGAATTTAAATAATAACAAAGATACTAGTACAGCAACTAATATATATAAATATGAAAATGTAAATATTCACATATTTTATAAAAAACATTACATTTGTAATTAATATTATGAATAATCAATTTTATATCTTGTACATTCTTCAAGATATTGAAATTGCTTTAATTGGCTTGCGTCAGTTGAATCAGACGGAACATTAAAAGAATTATTGGCATCGATAGCGGCTTGTGCATTGGCAAAAATCGCACCAAAGCCAATAGTCGCCAATACTAATGTTTTAATATCTTTCATTAAAAAGTCATGTAACTACACTATACCAAAATAAGAATGTTTTGAGTTTCTGCATCTTCAAATCCTCCCTTTTGATAACCAAAAGACAACCCAATATTACTAAAGCTGAAAATATTCTTTAACAAAAAGCAAAAATAAAACACAATAATTGTAAATGGCAAAATAGACAGAAAAATATATTACCAATAAAAACTACATCACGTTTTTATTGTTGAAATATCCGTTATTGAAAAATACCTACTTGAAAACTAGGATCCAAAGGATCGGGACCATATCTGTTTTGACCTCTCGTCCCCCTAAATAATAAAAGGATTAATATAACGCAACGACCAAACAACAAGTTGAATGTTATCGAAAAAAATACAAGTAAGAAATATACAGTTGTTTCTGACGTTTGAGTGGTTCCAATAAAATAATGCACATAATAGTCGACAGGAAGAAAAATCATTAATTTTGAAAGAAATAAAATAATTAGTAAGGCAGCCCATACTATCGCCCAAGATCCGGCCATATTACGATCGTGAAGCCGCCTCACTTCGACAGCAATACTAGGCGTAAACAATATTAACAAAATAACAAGGGAGACAAATTCTTCAATTATCGCAACATCAAAGCCAAAAAATGGCACACTATTTAATATCAACTCAATAAAAAAATAACTACCAAAATACACTATGGCAGAAAATAGTGCGAACCACCAATATTCAGCCCGTTGCGCCCGCCCTGAAAATCTGCATATTTCTTGAAAAGTGCGCCCGATATAGCTTTTATCACTCCCATTTACCCCCATATTTTGATATAAAGAACCTATACTAACTTATCGAAAAACTTGTTGATCAATTTTTGTCGCTAATGGATCCTCACCATATTTATTAGCCCCATAGGTCCCGTCAAAAATCAGACTTATAAAAATTATTAAATCAAGAAACAACAAACAACAAAATGCCGCCCAAGCCGGATAATAAAATGGTGAGCTAGGTAAAAAGTAATATAAATAGTCTTCAAAAAAAAATTCTATAAAATCATAAAGTTGTATGAAAACTGTCACCATTAATGGTATAATTACCCATGCGCCACTCATATCTCGATCATGAAGACGCCGAACTTGAACTGTTGTCATTGGCACCAAAAACACCAAACCTGTAAAAAGGATCGTAAGATTTTCGAATAAATCCGCGCCACGTGAACTAAAAGGTAGAATTTTTACTAATAATTCCAAGGATAAGAAGATTAGAGCGACTGCAATGACTTGAAACAATATCGACCACCAATATTCTGATCGTGTTGCCCGGCCAGAAAGCGTAAAATTTTTTTCAAGAAAAACAACTTTTACCGCGGTGCCAAATGTCATTTTTTTGCCTTTAGGTTACAAATAAAAAGTAAGCTCAGATAACTATCTAGAGGTCGTTAAATCATTAATATCTTAAGAAAAAATACTTACGTCAACATCTACCTTAACAGGATTTTCTCCATATTTATTGGGCCCATTGGTTCCTTTTTTAATTAATACAATAAGCAGAACAAAAACCAATAGGCTGAAAACAAATTTAAACCAGAAAACATTACTCCCAATGTTAATTAGATACAAATAAACGTCCATGAAATAAAATCTAAGAAGCGGGATTAATGTGGTCAATGCCAAGCCAACCAGTAAAACACTCCACCAACCTGATAAATTGAGATCATGCAAACGCCGGACGGTAACCCCAAGGCGAGGGAAGAAAAATACAAGCAAAAATAAAACATCACATAAAATAAAGCCTATATCTAAATATTCATAAATATCTTCTGTAATAAAAGAGTAGCCGGTTTTGTTGATTGATTGATCGATAAGCACTATAATGGTAGACTGTAATGCAAAAATTAACATATAACATATAGTGTAAAACAGCATAAACCACCAAAATTCAGATCGTGATGCACGTCCTGAAAATTTAAAATATTTTTTGAAAATCACTGTCTTAACAGTTTGCCAAAATCCCATTACAAAAACCTTTTTTTAATTTAATCCAGTCTGTCAAGAAAAGACATTTACATCTATTTTTGCTGGCATAGGATCAGCCCCAAAACGATTAGGTCCTCTTGTTCCAGTTTTTGATAAACTAATTAAAAGTGCATAAGTACAGACCGAAAAAATACAACAACCCCACGAAACAGCTGATGGTCTGGTAAAGATAAATAAGGCGATAATTTAAGAAAAAACCAATTATTAGCGTTTAAATAAACAACCACCAATGATATCCCCCACCAACCAGTCATGTTTCTATCATGTAAACGCCGCACCGTTAATGATAAAAAGGGAATGAATAACATAGCTCCCAAAATAAAATCGCTAAGATCGTTTAAACTAAGCGCTGGCTTTAACCAATCTGGGCGCGCTAATGGTTCCCCCCTAATAGGTGATGAAAACATACGGGGCTCTATTTTTTCATACAGCCAAGTAACCAACATGGCAAATAGAACATACCACCAAAACTCCGCACGTGATGCACGGCCAGAATAAATAAAAAGCTTTGTAAACAAGACTGTTCTAATTGCAGTTATAGGCCCCATTAGCTGTTACCTTATTTCCATTCCAATAATAACTTTGTTTGCGCACTAAATTTTAGATTTATTACAGACTAGATTAATAATAAAATGCAATATTTTCTGTGTGTTATACATAAAAATAAAATAATATATTTCCTTTAATTTTGTAAATCCATTACCATAAAAGTTACCAACACAATTATATGTGTTTTGAATTAATTGACACTTTATTTTAGACGAATGACCTTAATGGTCCAATCCCTTAAAATTTAAACGGTGAGATTTTAATGCTTCAAAATTATAAAACACTGGGCACATTTCCCAGAGTGCTGATTTATTGTCTCAGTATTCTGGTATTGTTGGCTGGTATTTACTTCACCATAACGGGTGGCTACCTCCTTTATTTAGGAAGCACCACTGGTTATTATCTTGCTCTTGGCATAGCGCTTTTAGTAAGCGGTCTATTAATGATAAGCCTTCGCCCCCTTAGCGTTTGGATATTTGCCCTTATCTTTATTGCAACCGCCATCTGGTCTTATTTAGAATCAGGTCTTAATTACTGGCAAAATTTTCCAGACCTATTCCCGCTTGGTGTTGCTCTATTTCTTGTATTACTGGCTTATCGTCCGCTCATGCGTGCGCAAGGGCGAGTTGCAAGTAAAGGCTCTTATTTCTTTGCCTTGCTGACCCTACTTGGCCTAAGTGCAACCATTTACGCATCTTTTAGCCCTAAAAATGTTATTTATAGCACCCAAACGGCTCCAGCTCCCGTACCAGTTACAGCTGAAAATCAGCAAAAAGATTGGAAACATTGGGGCAATGATGATTATGGTAGCCGCTTTGCTGCACTTGACCAAATCACACCAGAAAATGTTAACCGTTTGGAAGTTGCATGGACAGCTCATACTGGTGACATTGCCATAAGCACTGGTGCTGGTGCAGAAGACCAGAACACACCATTGCAAATTGGTGAAAACCTTTATGTTTGCACACCTTATGGTAAAGTATTAGCTTTTGATATTGATACAGGTAAAGAAAAATGGACATTTGACCCCAAAGGTTCCGCGCCGACATGGCAACGGTGCCGTGGTCTTGCCTATTTTGAAGAAACCGATGCCAATATCGTGGCAGCAGATGAAAATGGCGATAAATGTTTACGCCGCCTATTTTTGCCAACCGGTGACGCACGCCTTATCGGCATTAATGCCGACACAGGTAAAGCCTGCGAACCATTTGGCGACAAAGGTATTGTTGATTTAAAGATTGGCATGGGCGAGGTAAAGCCTGGCTATTATCAGCAAACATCAACCCCACTTCTTGCTGGCGATCTTGTTATTGTTGGTGGCCGCGTTGCTGATAACTTCTCAACTGACGAACCACCAGGGGTTGTTCGCGCTTATTCTGTACATGATGGCAAGCTTGTTTGGGCTTGGGATCCAGGTAATCCTGAAATCACCACTGTGCCACCAGAAGGTCAAACCTATACACGCGGTACGCCAAATGTCTGGGCAGCAATGTCCTATGATCCAAAGCTTGGTCTTGTTTATTTGCCAACCGGCAATTCAACTCCTGACTTTTGGGCAGGTTATCGTAATGAGCTTGATGATAAATACTCATCTTCAGTTGTAGCACTTGACGTAAAAACCGGTAAAGTGCGTTGGCATTATCAATTTGTGCATCACGACATTTGGGATTTTGATACGCCAGCCCAGCCCGTATTGCTTGATGCACCTGATGATAAGGGCAATATTGTCCCTGCCCTATTTCAAGTAACCAAGCAAGGCATGATTTTCTTACTTAACCGTGAGACTGGCGAGCCAATTTCAAAGGTTGAAGAAAAGCCTGTACCACAAGGCGTGGTTAAGGGTGAACGCTATTCGCCAACACAGCCCTATTCTGTCGGCATGCCATCTTTTGGTAATGATACACTAACCGAAGCAGATATGTGGGGTGCAACCCCATTTGATAAGGTACTTTGCCGCATCAAATTTAAATCTTTGCGTCATGAAGGTGTATTCACACCACCTGGCCTTGATTTATCCTTGCAAATGCCAGGCTCTTTGGGCGGCATGAATTGGGGTTCCGTTTCTTATGATCCGACCCTTGGCTATGTGTTTATCAATGATATGCGCCTAGGCCTTGCCAATTACCTTGTTGAACGTAAAGACATTCCAGCCAATGCATCAGGCATTGAAATGGGTATTGTGCCAATGGACGGCACACCTTTTGGTGCAATGCGCATGCGCTTCTTGTCACCCTTAGGCGTTCCATGCCAAAAGCCACCTTTTGGAACAATGTCTGCAGTTGACTTGAAAACCCGCAAAATCGTTTGGCAAGTTCCAGTTGGCACAGTGCAAGACACAGGTCCAATGAATATGGCGCTTGGTGTTCCCGTACCAATCGGCATGCCGACCCTTGGGCCATCATTATCAACCCAATCTGGCCTTGTTTTCTTTGCCGGCACTCAAGATTTCTATTTGCGCGCCTTTGATAGCCGCACCGGTAAAGAAGTATGGAAAGATCGTTTGCCTGTTGGTAGCCAAGGTGGGCCAATGACTTATGTTTCGCCTAAAACTGGTAAGCAATATATTGTTATTACTGCTGGTGGCGCTCGCCAAAATGCCAAACGCGGCGATTTGGTCATTGCTTATAAACTAAAAGACTAAGTTTATAGCAAATATATAACAATGAAAGGCCGCATCAGCGGCCTTTTTTTAAAACATACAAAATTTATTCTGACTACGTCTTAAAACCGTCACTCTTTATATGAAAGCATCTTTTTTGAAAAAAGATAGGCCACTAAAGCGGTTGAAAACAAAATAGCTGAAGCATAATAAAGTGTCATTGCTTGCTCGCTATAAATATCAGCCGATGCGCGCAAAAGAAGCGCAAAGGTGAGCAAAATAAATGGCGCAAAAACCAGTCTATTGACCGTTGCCTTTTTAAACTGATATCGCAAGCAAAGGCGTATCATCACCGCGAGCATCGATATTGTCATAGCCCCTATAGTGATAATGTGAATTGGAAAGAGTGATGGTAAAAGTGCAAATCCTGTTAATGCCATAGACAAAAATGCAATGATTATAAATGCGTAACCAAGCACTAATAAGAAGACTAAAATTGGGTAAGGTGGTCTTAAAATTTTCCACCGCACGAGGCGTATAATATTGAGTATAGCAGCAGCCAAACCAAAATAAAATTGCGCTAAAGAATAATAATCACTGGCCCAAAACCCAAGAGCTATTACACTAAAAAAAATGGTAGTACTATCAATTAAACCATGTTTGGGCGGCCCCTCGCCCCTGCCGCAACCTTGCAATGCAAGACGCATATAAGCAGGGATCATGCGACCACCAACAATAATAATCAACACCGTAAAAGCTGCCACAGCAAGCTTGCAAAAAACGAGAACATCACCATTTTTTATTATTTGATAATGAAAGAAAATATTGGCAATCATAATTATAAATAGCCCGATAAGGACTTTGAAATCTCGCCACTTTTTTGCTTTAATAACTGGAATTGTTAAGCACATAGCAACGCTTGGTAAAAATATACTATCTAATAGACTGCCCCAAAATGCAGGTAAAACACTTGCCAAAATCATAGCACTGCGCCCTAGCAACCAAAGTGTAAATAGCAATCTTATAAGCCTTGGCGAAAAAGGCAATTCACCCGTCCAATTAGGAACAACTGTAAGCAGAAAACCAGCAAGAATAGCGGCGCCAAAACCAAAAAGCATTTCATGAGCATGCCAAAAAAAAGGAGTATAAGTCCCAGTTAAATCCACTTCACTGCCAATAAATGGTAGCCAGAACAGAAAATGCAACGCTCCCCAAACTGCGCCAAAGGAAAAAAAAGGCTGGTAGGCAAAGGATTTTTTCATAAAACCTTCATCCCAAAAGATTTATCAAAACGCTATCAGCACCGCTTCAATAGCTATGCTGATAACTAGTTTTTATCTTCAAAGCTTAACAAATATTGTTATAAGGCAATAGAGCGCTCAACAAAGCGCGCACCTTCCAAACCATGAATAAAGCCATTAGCCAAAGGCATATCACCACAGTGATCTGTAATTTTTTGTGTTGCTTCCTCAGCCGATAATTGCCCAGCAATGAGATCATTAAACAAATGCGCGATTGCAACCATATCACAATCTTGTGGCGATAAGCGAAAATGATGAACGCCAATATCAATAAGCGATTGCATTTCATAAGTTAAGGCTTGGCAATTATGCGACATGGTTTGAATACCATTAAGGCTTAAAAAATCTTTGCCATCAAGCGTGCGAATTGGCAATCCATTGGGATCTTCACCGCAGACAAATTGACAATTGTCCTTAATATGACCTTTCGAGCGGGCATGGGCGCAACGCGCCGAGATAGCCAAAGGAAGCCGGCCAAAAGCAAAAACTTCAATATCAGTGACATCTTTGGTTTTTTCAACAATCATTTTTATTGATTGAAAGGGCAATTCTGGCGGCAAACAAACACGTTTTGCTCCGCGGCTTGCTAAAAAGCGAGCCGTGGGCGCATTATAAACATTAAGCAATGGGCTAATAATGTGCTGATGATCGTTTAATAAATTAACTGTTCCAAGGTCATTGACTTCAAAAACACAATCATTACGAGCAAGCACTTTTTTAACGTCTTTGCGTTCACGTTCAAGCGTTACCATAGCAAGGGTGCTATAAATCACTTTTTTTCCAGCTTTTTGAAGCCGATCAGCAACTTTATCAATATGCTTATCAGTAAAATGCAAGCGTTTAGAACAAATGCTTTCGCCAATACTCACCGAAGTAATCGGTGCTTCATCGGCGATACGATAATAAAAATCGCACCATTTATCAGCATCCCATAAATAATAAACTGGTCCCATGGATAATGATATTTGTCTATTTTCCATCATTTATCTCCACCGTTTTTCATAAGCACCAGAGGTGGTTTGTTGCCCCTCACTTAATGCGCGTAATTTTGATAAATATTGACCACGACTATCACTATCGGTTTGCAATGCGGCTTTTAATGTAGCAACGACTTGCGCCACATAGGCTTTACCGCGTTGACGTCCTTCAATTTTTAACGCACTAACACCAGCATCGCGCAAAGCGTCAAGATGATCCATCACATCTAAGGAAATTGGGTCTTCGAAGGCATAGCCTGGTTCATTGGCGATGGCAAAACGCCCTTTGCAAAGCGTTGGGTAGCCAGCAGCTTCGCCACGCTCAAAACGGTTTATTGTGTAGTCACCCAAAATGGATAGCATTGCATCACCATCTCGCTCATAACGCACATGGCTTGCAGGTGAACAAACACCATTCATGTTAGGTGATTTTCCTGTGGCGTAAGAGGATAATGAACAACGCCCCTCCGCCATCACGCAAAGACCGCCAAAGGCAAAGACTTCGATTTCGCAATCAATTTGTTTAGCAAGTTTAGCAATATCGCTAATTGTCAAAGTGCGTGGCAAAACAACACGCTTAGCGTTAAATGACGAAACAAGAAAAGCAATAGCATCAACATTTGAAGCAGAAGCCTGCACCGAAACATGGAGGCGTTGTTGTGGATGTTTACGAGTTGCATAATCAAGCAAGCCAATATCAGCTAATATCAGCGCATCAGCACCAATTTCTACTGCATCATCAACGCCGCTAAACCAAATATCTTCGCTGCCAGCACGCATAAAAGTGTTTAAAGCAACAAATGTTTGAACATTCTTTTTACGTGCATAAGCGATTGCATCAGATAATTCTTCACGCGAAAAATTTAAACCGGGAAAATTGCGGGCATTGGTTTCATCGCGAAAGCCACAATAAACGCAATCGGCTCCTGCATCTACCGCTTCAATAAAGGCAGATGGCGTACCTGCAGGACATATTAATTCCATTGCTTTGGCTCCTCTTTTAATAAATGGCGGCGTAAATGCTTAGCCACTTTTTCGGTGATTGGAGCTAATGGGCCACTTAATAGTGACAAATCATGCGGTAAATCTATTTCATTGTCATCAAGTGCATTACGCAAAGCAAGCATTGCTTCCATATCGCCAGTAATCATAACATCGCGTGAAAAAAACAACGCGTCAGCATCGAGCCGACCCTCAGCCAAAGCAAGCAACAGGCCAAGCGGCCCCTCAACTTCAGCATCGGCCTTAATATCTTTACGGTCTTTGAAAAGTTTAATCGATTTTTGTTGCGGGTTGACCACAAACACCAAAGGCATATCGGTTAAAATAAAAGCAAAATTTTTGCTGGCATGTTCGCCAAGGCGGTCAAATAATTTGGGGTGGACAAGCAAAATTTGCGAAAAGGCTAAACGCGCTGGCAGGCTTAAAAGCAGTAATGGCAGATGTGAAATGGCATTTTTAAGTGGTGGTGCAAGCTGCATAGCAAACCTCTTTTCGCAAATCATTTGACATGTGGCGCTTTGCGACATAGTGTCGCATAAAATTGCGTCATTATGTCGCAGATACCATGAATATAAATGAAGCGCCAGTGCAAGAAGTGGATTTTTTTTGATGAATGCCGTTTCAAATTTAAAAGTTTTTCTAAAGCAGCCACTTAAGCGAGTTATTTTTCTAATGCCTATATTGGTGCCGTTTATGTTTATGCTGCTGGTTTTGCCCCATCAGGAAAAAGCCTATGCATGACTTAAACGCCTTTATAAAGCTTCTTGAGTCGCGCAATTTGTTAAAACGCATCAAGCATCCAGTTTCAATTCAACATGAAATGACCGAAATCCATAAACGTGTTTTGGAAAAGCATGGCCCTGCTCTATTGTTTGAAAAACCAATAAATGAACATGGTGTCATTTCAAAAATCCCAGTCCTCACCAACCTATTTGGCTCGGTAGAGCGCGTGGCACTAGGCCTTGGTATTGAAGAAAAATCCCTCCCTGATCTTGGTCAAAGCCTATCGGATTTGCGCGAGCCAAGTGGTATTTCTTCACTTTCCGATCTTTGGAAAAAATTGCCAATGGCGCGTTCTGTCCTTTCTATGCGCACCAAAACCAAGCGAAGTGCTCCCTGCCAAGAAATTATATTAACTGGTGATGATATTGATTTGGGAGTTTTGCCAATTCAGACCTGCTGGCCAGATGAACCCGCCCCTTTGGTAACGTGGCCTTTAGTAATGACTGTTGATCCTGATAATTGCAGCGATGTAAATCTTGGAGTTTATCGCCTACAAAAACTCGACAATAGCCATCTTATCATGCGTTGGCTTGCGCATCGCGGCGGCGCTAAACACCATCACAAATGGCAAAAGCAACAACGCGATATGCCGGTTGCCGTTATTATTGGCGCTGACCCTGCGCTTATTTTATCTGCGGTCATGCCCTTACCTGAAACCATGAGTGAGGTTGCATTTTCCGGACTTTTACGCAAAAGCCCAACGGATCTTGTGCAAGCGAAAACTGTACCCTTAATGGTACCAGCGCAAGCTGAGATTATTATTGAAGGCTATGTATCGCATAAAAATACCGCAAATGAAGGGCCATATGGCGATCATACTGGTTACTATAACGCAGTTGAACCTTTTCCTGTTATGGAAATTACCGCCATTACCATGCGCGAAAAGCCCATTTACCTTTCCACCTATACAGGCAGACCGCCCGATGAACCCTCGCGCATAGGTGAAGCACTCAACCAATTATTCGTTCCATTGGTTAAAAAGCAATTTCCTGAAATTACCGATATTTGGCTACCTCCAGAAGCCTGCTCCTATCGCGCAATTATTGTTGCCATTGATAAGCGTTATGCCGGCCAAGCCAAACGTGTAATGCTTGGGCTTTGGGGCATGTTGCCGCAATTTAATTACACCAAGCTAATGATTGCCGTTGATCCTGATATTAATATTCGTAATTGGGATGATGTGATTTGGGCATTATCCACTCGTTTTGATCCTAGCCGCGACACTACAATTCTTGATAATATGCCGATTGATTATTTAGATTTTGCTTCACCAATGGAAGGACTTGGCGGCAAAATGGCCTTAGATGCCACCAATAAGGTTAAAGGCGAAACCACCCGCGAATGGGGCAAAGTTTTAAAAATGCCCGATGAGGTAAAGTCAAAAGTTGATGCCTATTGGAAAGATCTTGGTCTATGATGAATGAGCCTCAAAACATCCGCATTGTCGTTGCCATCACCGGTGCATCAGGTGCCGCTATTGGTTTAAAAATTATTGATTATCTTTTTGCTGAAAAGCATATAAATTTGCACGTCGTTGTTTCTCCATCTGCACAAAGAACAATAGAAACCGAAATTTCAAAAGAAAATTTGCAAAAATATAAGCAATTACAAACCAATTGTATGAGCAATATAATTTTTCATGATTACCACAATATTGGGGCAAGCATTGCCAGCGGCTCATTTAAAACTGCCGCAATGATCATTGCTCCCTGCTCAATGCACAGCCTAGCGGCTATCGCCAATGGGCTTGCAGACAATCTCATTATACGGGCGGCAGATGTTCATTTAAAAGAACGGCGGCGGCTCATCTTATTGGCGCGCGAAACGCCGCTTCATCTTGGTCATTTGCGCAATATGGTGCAAGTGACTGAGATGGGGGGAATTATCATGCCGCCAGTACCGGCTTTTTATCACAAACCACAAACCATTGATGATATTGTTAATGATCTTGCCCTTCGCGCAATAAGTCTTACCAATATACCAATCAATGCAAAGGCAAAAGAATGGTTTGATGAATAAGATTTAAACCATCACCATGCGCAGCTATTTTGGCTAAAAAACACCAATGCGGCGATATTGTAATTCGTCATTGCTTTGCGATGCTTTTAGACCCATCTCTACCATTTGTTGATGTAAAGGTGAGCGAATACAGGCTGGATCAACCTCATTAGCATTACCAGCAAGGGCAAGGGCTTGGCAGCGACAGCCGCCATAATCTAACTCTTTGCGTTCGCAAGAGCGGCAAGGCTCACTCATCCAATCATCACCGCGATAGGCATTAAAAGCGGATGAATGAAGCCAAATATCGTTTAATGATTTTTCGCCAAATCGATCAAATTGCAAGGTTTTAATCGTCATTGCGGCATGGCAGGGCAAAATTGTACAATCAGGCGTTGCCACAAAAGCATCCCTTGCCCAACCGCCCATACAAGGTTTAGGATAATCGGCAAAATAATCGGGAATGACATAATCTATATTTAAAATTCCGCGCAAAGCTTCACGCAAATGAGCGACCATATCCATTTGTCGTTCAAAATCTTCGCGTTTTGGCATTAAAGCACCGCGATTAAGCAGCGCCCAACCGGAATATTGCACATTGGCTATTTCCAGCCGTTCCGCACCAAGTCTTAAAGCAAGTTTTACATAATTATCTAACTGATCAATATTATGGCGATGTATTGGGGCATTAATAGTTAAAGGCAACTGCAATTCGCGCACTTTTTGTGCCGTTTTCATTTTTTGCTCAAAACCACCTTTAAGATGGCCAATAAGCTCGGTTGTGGCACTATCTGTGCCTTGTACCGAAAGCTGAACATGGTCAAGCCCAGCTTCAACTAAGGCTGGCAATTGTTTTTCTGCGCCGCCTACCCCAGCAGTTATCAAATTGCTATAAATATCGCGAGCTTTAAGTGCTGCCACCAATTGCGGTAAATCCTTACGCAAGGTTGGCTCACCACCAGAAAGATGCACTTGTAACAGCCCCATATCGGCAGCTTCATTAAACAACGCGGTCCAACGATCTGTATCGCATTCGCGATCAGCTTTCATCAATTCTAAAGGGTTGGAACAATAAGGACATTGTAGCGGACAACGATAGGTCAACTCCGCCAACATACTGATCGGTGGTAAAATTGTCTGATTCATAATTTCAATAATAACTGATCCGACCAGCTTTGTAAAAACTCCATGACATCGGCCAATACTTCATCAAAAGGCGCTTCATATTGGCTTGCCAATTGCGTTGCAATGTCAGACACGGTATTTTTACCATTACAAAGATTTAAAATTTCTAGGGCAATTTCATCAGGCCAAAGGATTTTTTCTGGTGACAACAAGGCCAGCGCCTCCCTTACAGGATCATAGCGCATGCGAACATGCGCCATTAAATGCGGCTTACTCATTGCACTTACAATTTGCCTTGACTTTTTAACTTCCGCCAGAACATGTAACATCTAATTGCCTGTTAATGCCCCTGTAAAAGCGCCGGGCGGAATATGGCCTTTTTCACCATAGGCATGTTGTAGTGCATCTAACATCGCCCATAGGATATCAGTTTTAAACAACAATGCGTCAATTACTTGTTGCTGTTTTTCTGGCGTATTGGCATGCTTTTTTACATAAGCTAAAGCAAAATCAGAATCTTTTGGCGCTTGGGTCAAACGCGGCTTAAAATAGGCCAAGGTTTCTTCACTGATAAAAGAATATTTGGCGAGCATACCAGGTACGCGCTCTGATATGATCAATGGCGAAAAAAGCTCGGTTAAGGAAGATGCTACCGCTTCAAGCAGGGTTTTATCACGGCAAAACTCGATATATGCACCAACAGCAAATTTCGTAGCAGCTAAAGCCTGCCTTTGGCTTTTAACCACCTCTTCGTCAAGACCAAGACCCGTTGCTAATTTTAACCAGCGTGATATGCCACCATCTTTACCATTTGTGCCATCGTGATCTTCAATGCGACTGCGCCATTCAGCACGAAACTCAGGATCATTAGAGCGCATTAAAATAGCTGCATCTTTGCGCGGAATAGCGGCCTGATAGCAATAGCGGTTTAAGGCCCAAGCTTGCAATTCAAGTTTAGACATATTTCCCGCCATCATATAATGGTGATGTGGGTGATTAATGTGATAACGCTCATGGCCAATTTGGCGCAACACCGCTTCTAATTCACTCTCGCTAAGGCCGTTTTGTGCAATATCATGATAATCAGTCATAGGGCTAACTCCATTCCGTCAAAAGCAATTTCCCAACCGGCCTTTTCTACCAAAGCACGCTCAGGCGATGATGCGTCTAGCACCGGATTACTATTATTAATATGAACAAAAATTTTGCGCTTTATTGCAACATCCTGCCACACAGCAATAGAGCCCAATTCACCACTCATGGAAATATGCCCCATTCTTGCACCTGTTTTAGGTCCGAGCCCTGCCTTCACCATTTCATCATCTTGATAAAGCGTACCATCAAACAGCAAAATATCAGCTTTACCAGCCTTCATCTTCATAAGATTTGTGACACTTGCCGCCCCTGGAATATATAAAAGACTGTTATCACTGTCCTTCTCATAGATTTTCAAAGCAACCGTATCGCCCTCTTGCGAGCCGAAATTGAGCTGCATTGGGTCTTCCATAAACAGAGCCACTTTTCCAGGAACCGAAAATATTTCAATTTCTACGTTAAGGGATTTTCCCTCACAATCATGCAAGGTAACTAGACCACTATTGGGTAAAACTTTTCTCTGTACAATATCGCGATCCAGCACATTAAAGATCGGGTTTTCGTTTAAAACAGTCATAACCCGTTTTGTCGCATAAAGCACAAAGGGTTGGCGTTCACGCAAGGTCAACAAGCCAGCAATATGGTCAACATCGGCATTGGTTAAAACAACCGCAGCAATAGGCGAATTGCGTAATTCACCATCAGCATGGGGATGTAATTCTGGTGTTTGATTAATTTGTTGGCGCAAATCTGGGGAAGCATTAAACAGCACCCACCGCTTTTGATCACTAGATGCGATAAGGCTTGATTGAGTACGTGGCAAATAATTGGCATTTTTTGTGCGAGCGTTGCGGCTTAATGGATAATTACAATTCCATTGCGGAAAACCGCCGCCAGCAGCCGAGCCAATAATTTTAAAAAACATTAAATAATCCAATTAAACATAAATAACATATAAACTATTAAAAAAAATGTTGGCGCGTCCACAATATTTAAGAGAAAGCGCCAACATCCATATCACTATAAAATACAAAGCAATTAGCGCTTTGTTGCTACCTGTGCAGGTAAATAACGTGAAATTTCCATACCGGCTGCAACTTGGCACATAGTTGGCTTTGCCCATGCTTTTTTCATAAAAATCTCCTTTTCTGGTGGAAAATATTGATCATCAGCATGAATGCCGCAAATAGCGGCATCTGCCATTCGCAAGGAATATGACAGTTTTTTATTATCGCGTCATTAAAAATATCTCGTTTCAACTTAATTTTACTATTAGTTTTAAAGAGTTATAAAAAAGCGCTATTTTTTAACAATACAAATGAATAAGATTCTACAATGAAACACATTGTATGGCAGCTATAAAATAGCATTAAAAAGCCATCATTATGCTATTGCTAAGATATAAATCATCATGCACATAAGGTATAGGGTGTAAGGGGTAAATATCGATGTTTAAAAAGGCTATATTAATATCAGCATTATTATATAGTTTTAATGGAAATGCAGCTGAATTGGACCATAATAAATGCAGCAGTTCAGTTATTATTGAAGGTATGAAAATAGAGTTTTCAATCACCGAGCCTATTATCTTAGTTAATAAAAATAGCTCTGAATCTGTCTTAGAAAAAACCACCGCTGATTTAAAATTAACCTTTACCGCCTTTGATAAAGACATTCAATGGCAGGAAAATTTATATACGCTTGGTATTGGCTTTCAACATACTGTGGGAAACGATTGGTTCCGTTATCGGCCTCGTTATGTCATTCCCATTGTATCAAAAAAAATGTTAGAAATTCATACTTTAAAAAAAGGAACAGAACGGATTATACACTATCCGATTCATTCCATTGATTTTGAAAAATCCTTTAAACAAGCTGGCTTCAATATAGCTTTTGGCGCAAATGGCAAATTACCTGATATAAATCGATTTTCTAATATTGATGAAATAACCAATCCCTATGTGGGAGATAAAAATATTTGGCAGTCGCCCTTTGATTTATGTTTAAAAACAACCTGGCAATATAAGTAGCTTGCCATTTTATGAAGTACGATTCTTACGTTTCTAAATTAAATATAAAATTACGAATAAGTGCCAATTTTAACCCCTAATTTCGTGACGTTTTAAAGATGTTCTTTCAACCTTGGCATCAAATCCACAAAATTGCTTGGCTTTTGGCGGCTATCAAGCTGGCCTTGCAATATGCCTTTCCAAGCATCTTTACAAGCACCAGGTGAGCCAGGCAAACAAAAGACAAAAGTTGCATTAATTAAACCAGCAACAGCTCGTGACTGCACGGTAACACTGCCAATAGTACCAAAAGAAACCATATGGAAAAGGGTTGAAAAACCATCCATTCGCTTATCAAATAAAGGCTCGATTGCTTCTGGTGTTATATCACGGCCTGTAAAACCCGTACCGCCAGTTGTGATGATGATTTGAATGGAATCGTCGATCGCCCATTTTGTAACCTGCGCTCTAATATCATCAATTTCATCGCGAACAATTGCCCTCTCTGCCAAAACATGACCAGATTTTTGCAAATTTTCCACTAAGATATCACCAGAGCGGTCATCTAATGGTTTGCGTGTATCAGAAATAGTGAGGACTGCAATAGTAAGGGGCGTAAAGCTTAAGGTTTCATCTATCCAAGTGCTCATAACAGGGCTTTCTAAAAATTCACTACGCGTATAATCGATATCAATGAGTTAAATAGCAGTTTTTTTATAAAATGTCTAAATGCCAAAATTCTTATCATACAACACTCTATATGGCTCTATGCATAAAACCTCTATCAATTGTAATTTTTGAGAAATGAATTATATACTTAAAGCTATGATGAACCAGTTCATAAAACTGAAAATTTAAGCCAATATAAACCCTCTTATAAAAGGTCAAACTTTGTGCTAATCAAGCGTTGTTTACAATAAGTTCGACTCGCAAAATTGTCCCACCACCAATATTCACAGCTATATTTAGCTCTTAGCGACGCAATTGGTGATTTACTAAAAAGGAAATTTTTAGCCAAGAAGGCTATTTTAAAATGTCGTATTACATTGTTTTTTAATTTTGAAAATATTGGATTTAAATTGTTTATAATTTCAAACTACAAATTTGGCGAAGAATAAAAAAATGCTTTTTCGTCGTCGTTACCCAGCCAATTTTCGTGAGCGTGTGCGCCTATCCGTTTGGCCGCGCCGCTCTTTTAACCGTTCTTTTCGTTATTTTGGCAAACGCATTTTACGCTTTTCTGGCTCTCCGCATGCTATCGCTTTAGGGTTTGCCATTGGTATTTATTCGTCCTGCACACCTTTTATTGGCTTGCATATTTTTATCGCGGTGTTTTTTGCTTGGATCTTGAAAGCCAATATTCCAGCAGCAGCCATTGGTACAGCCTTTGCAACACCGTTTATTCCTGCTTTTTTTGCCTCAACCTATGCAGTGGGGCGCATGGTAATGCAAGCAAGTGGTAATGATGTTGCGCTCTCGTTTGAAGAATTTTCACATCATTTGAGAACGTGGAATTTTGTAGAATTATGGGATGTCTTTATCCAACTTCTGGTAGGGTCAGCATTGATTGGTGCCATTTGTGCAACATTAAGCTATACTGCGGTTTACTGGTTAACATTTCGCTTTCGCAAACGCCAAGCAGAGCGTCGCGCGGAAAAAATCCGCGTCAAACAAATGACGGGTTTTGATGAAATAAAAGCATTTCCAGAGGATTACTTGCCATGATTATCGGTATAGGGAACGATATTATCGACATAAGACGGGTGGAAAAAGTATTAGAACGCCATGGCACACGTTTTATCAACCGTGTTTTTACCGATGTTGAACAAAAAAAATCTGAAGGGCGCAAACAACGCGTTGCGTCTTATGCCAAGCGTTTTGCAGCTAAAGAAGCGTGTGCAAAGGCCTTGGGAACTGGTATTTCACGCGGTGTTTGGTGGAAGGATATGGGCGTTATCAACTTGCCATCGGGTAAACCGACAATTGCTTTAACTGGCAATGCAACAATTTTTTTGAAAAACTTGATGCCCAAAGATCATGAAGCGATTATTCACCTCACGATTACCGATGATTTTCCTTGGGCCCAAGCATTTGTGATTATTGAGGCACTTCCTTTAGGGGATAAGGAAGTATCGTGATCAAAAAAACACTTTATACCTCTTTTAACTTAATTTAGTTTGCATTACATGCTAAACCAAAAACGACACAAATTATTGAAGCCTTTAGTAACACGTCATGTTTTCTTTCATTAAAGTGGCAAAGTTAAATAAAAGGCAAAGAGATAACGGCATTCACTTTTCTAGTTAAAATGCTTTTATGATAAAACACAGCGGATAGGCGAGATATGACTCAAACACAAGTGCCAAAAAATCCAGACGAATTAACAACTGGTGGTATTTTTGAAATTATAAGCATTGTACTACAAGCTTTAATAATAGCTGTTGTTATTAGAACATTTTTGTTTCAGCCATTTACAATTCCTTCAGGCTCAATGCGTCCAACACTTCTTGTCGGCGACTATCTTTTTGTCTCAAAATTTTCTTATGGTTACTCAAAATATTCGTTGCCGTTTTCACCGGATCTTTTTTCGGGACGCATCTGGGGTAGTGAGCCAAAACGCGGTGATGTGCTCGTATTTCGTTTACCAAGCGACCCCTCGATTGATTATATAAAACGCGTTGTTGGTTTGCCAGGCGACCGCATTCAAGTAACTGATGGGGTATTGTATATTAACGACAAAGCGGTTGAACGTACAAAAGTTGGTGAAACGATTGATGTGGACATGATTGGTGACATGCCAAGAACAAATCGCTTATTTGATCCCAAACTTGATCAACCCGTGATTGTCTATCGTGAAAAAATGGACAATGGTGTTGAATATAACACTTTTGATCTAGGGCTATACCCTGGCGACAACACCAATGTTTACACGGTTTCGCCGGGTCATTATTTCATGATGGGTGACAATAGAGATAATTCCGAAGACAGTCGTTTTTCAGTTCGTCAAGTTCCATATGAAAATCTTATTGGACGGGCAAATATTATTTTCTTCTCTATCGGCAATGGTGCATCAGCTTGGCAATTGTGGAAATGGCCATTTGACGCGCGTTGGAGCCGAATGTTTAGCTTTGTACAAACCATAAAGGACGTTCCTACTGGCCAAAAATAGGCGCAGTTTTCGGATAACAAAAAATGAATAAAAAAATTATTGCTGCTCTTGAAGCAGCTACGGGGCACAAATTTACCGATATTGAGCGCTTAACCAGAGCGCTTACCCATTCCAGTGTACAAAGTAGTGAAATTGGCAATTACGAACGCTTGGAGTTTTTGGGTGATCGCGTTTTAGGACTCGTTATTGCAGAAATGCTTTGTCAAACTTTTCCAAAGGCGGTCGAGGGCGAGTTGTCAGTACGACTAAACTCGCTGGTTAACGCAGAAACCTGTTGTGAAATTGCCTTTGAACTTAACCTACCCGATATTATCCATATGGGAGCGGAGATGAAAGTGCTTGAGGGCCGCCGCCTTACCAATATGTATGCGGATGTGGTAGAAGCTTTAATTGCTAGTATTTATCTTGATGGTGGTCTTGACAGCGTTCGGATTTTCGTTGACCGTTACTGGGGTGAACGTATGCGCCAAAGCGAAACGCAAAGACGCGATGCCAAAACCGAATTGCAAGAATGGGCGCACCAACAAAACGGTGCGCAACCCCTTTACCGTGTATTAAAGCGTAAAGGGCCGGATCATGATCCAGTCTTTGAGGTTGAGGTACGCATATCAGGTTTTGCACCAGCAAGTGGCAAGGGTGGATCGAAACGATTAGCGGAACGAGCAGCTGCCGAAAGTTTATTATGCCGTGAAGGCGTGTGGACCAATGAAAACGATGAAGAATAGAGTAAAAAATGGATAATATGGATAAAGGCGTGACACGTTCGGGGTTTATCGCCTTAGTTGGTGCGCCAAATGCAGGAAAATCAACTCTTTTAAACCAGCTTGTGGGGACAAAGGTTTCAATTGTTACCCATAAGGTGCAAACAACCCGTGCCATGGTGCGCGGTATTGTTATCCATAACAATGCACAAATTGTTTTTATTGATACGCCAGGTATTTTTAAACCAAAAAAACGCTTAGATCGCGCAATGGTCACCACCGCTTGGGGCGGCGCAAAAGACGCAGATATGACCTTTGTTTTAATTGATGCGCAAGCGGGCCTTAATGAAAATAATGAAGCTTTGATTGATAGTCTTGTAAACCTTCATCGTCCTAAAATTCTTATTCTCAACAAAGTTGATTGCGTACCGCCTCCAAAATTGTTGGAGTTAACCGCACAAATTAATGAACGGGTTAAATTTGAACGTACTTTCATGATTTCAGCGCTTAAAGGCTATGGCTGTAAGGATGTTTTGAATTATTTAGCAGAATCTTTGCCAGAAGGGCCTTGGTATTATCCTGAAGATCAAATCTCCGATATGCCAATGCGTCAACTTGCGGCTGAAATTACCCGCGAAAAACTTTATTTACGCTTGCATGACGAGATTCCTTATTCTTCCACCGTTGAAACTGAACGCTGGGAAGAGCGCAAAGATGGCTCGGTAAAAATCGAGCAGGTGATATTTGTTGAGCGTGAAAGCCAAAAGAAAATTGTGCTTGGCGCAAAGGGCGAAACCATCAAATCCATCGGCCAGTCGGCACGCAAGGAAATTGGACAAATTTTAGAACAAAATGTCCATCTTTTCCTTTTTGTTAAAGTGCGTGAAAATTGGGGGGATGATCCTGAACGTTACCGCGAAATGGGTCTTGATTTTTCAAAATAATAACGGTTCTTTAGTTGGAAAATCATTTTCAAATCTTTATATAATAGAAAAAGAGGCGTGATGTTATTACGCCTTTTTTATATAAAATCTAGCTTGATATTTTTTAAAAGCTTCAAGATTACCAAGATCAAAGTCGCAATGACGAAAGTTAAATAACTAATGGAATGGCATGACGAAGCAATTATTTTGGGCTTGCGTCAACATGGTGAAACCAGCGCCATCGTTGAAGTCATGACACCGCATCATGGTCGCCATATGGGTGTGGTTAAGGGTGGCCGTTCCAAACGTATGCAACCAATGCTACAACCAGGCAATAAACTACGCGTGCAGTGGTGGGCGCGCCTTAATGAGCATATGGGTAGTTTTCGGGTAGAAACTTTGGATTTTTCTGCTGCTCGTTTAATTGATTTGCCGCTTGCCCTTTATGGCTTACAAACTGCGTCGTCACATTTACGACTTTTGCCCGAACGCGACCCCCATGCCGGTCTTTATGAAGCCTTGCAACTATTATTATCCTATGCAGATGATCCATTAATGCTTGCTGAAATATTATTGCGTTTTGAGTTACGCTTACTTGAAGATGTGGGCTTCGGGCTTGATCTTTTATCCTGTGCAGCGACGGGACAAAAAGAAGATCTCATTTATGTATCCCCCAAATCTGCGCGCGCTGTTTGCCGCGAGGCAGGCTTACCATGGCATGATAAACTGCTGCTTTTACCAGATTTTTTATGCTCCTTGCAAAAACGTCCTTCGCAATTATCCGATTTCAAAAGCGGCTTTGCTTTAACCGGCTATTTTTTAACCCGTCATGTTTGGGAACCACGCGGCATAGCACCGCCGATTGTACGCGAAAAATTCCAAACCCATTTACAACGTTTTTTAAAAAAACAAAGCCTTACCGAGGCTTGAACGCATTGAACTGAAGAATATATCACCAAATGCGCCATAATTCTTATTTTACAAACAGCACAAAGTACAAATATGCAAATTATTACAACAATCACGCAATTACGCGAAATCTTACAACAAAATCGCAATGGGTCTAAAACCATCGGCTTGGTGCCAACAATGGGTGCACTGCATATTGGTCATTTAACCCTTGCGCGGCAATCGCTCGCGCAATGCGATAAAACTGTTGTGTCAATCTTTGTCAATCCAAAACAATTTGGGCCGGAAGAAGATTTTGACGCCTATCCTCGTGATTTAGTCAAAGACGCAGCTTTACTTGAGGCGGAAGGGGTTGATTATTGCTTTGCGCCAAGTGTTGAGGAAATGTGGCCAAGTGGCAATTGCAGCCATGTGGAGGTGGAAGGATTATCTGATATGCTTATGGGCTCTTTGCGCCCTTTGCACTTTCGTGGTGTCACCACTGTGGTTGCCAAATTATTTAATATTATACAACCCGATTATGCCTATTTTGGTGAAAAGGATTTTCAACAAATTACAATCATTAAACGCATGGTGCAAGACCTAGCCTTTCCAGTTAAAATCATTGGTGTGCCCACCTTGCGTGATAGCGATATGGTGGCAAGCTCGTCACGTAATACATTATTAACCCCAGAAGACCGCATTGCCGCAGCTATCATCCCACAATCTTGGCAATCGGCTGATATAGCCTTTAAAAATGGCGAGCGTAGTGCCCAAAAGCTTAAAGAAATAACCCGCGAGGTATTGCAAAGGGAACCACGTGGTATCATTGAAGCAATTGATTTGCGTGATTGCGAATCGTTAAGTGATGTTGAGGGGAATGTGACTGGTGCAGCTGTTTTGTTACTAACCGTTCGTTTTGGATCAGTGCGCCTTATTGATCAACATGTTCTTAACTGATAGCAGATACGCTTTAATGAACACCATATTCTAGCTAAACTCTATGGCGTGTTTTTTTGTCACATTGCTTAAACTTATCAACTGCGTTTAAACAGCTATGGAGTTGGTAAAAACCAATTTGCGTTACCAATTTATATTAATTGAATAAACTTACCATTTTTTAAAATGGCAGAAGCTGGCAAGGAATAAAAGGCTGCCTAGTAATAGCACACCAAAGCCGTTATTTAATATCAAACAGCAGCACCATTTTTTGCTATCTATGGTGCTTGTGCTGTCGGTTTTATTGCAAGCTATTTTTATGGCCTATGGAGCACTTGGCCATAGAAGCCAACTCGATCGCCTAGAATTTTTAGCAACCAGCATTTGCAGCCAAGATATAGACAAAAATACAGCAACGCATATTCGTTCGCCACAAAGCCATAAGCAACAAAGTCAACATGATCATTGTTTGCAAGGCTGCTTTTTATGTGCATTTTGCCTAAGCTATCAAAATGTCAAAGGCAGTTGCGCCCATGACAACATTGATGGCCATCTCATTACATGGCTGCCTATTACAGCAAATAGCGTAGAAATACATTATGCCAGCAATCAAGCCCGTGCACCGCCCGTCTTCATAAATATAAGCACTTAAACTAAATAATCTATTTATGGAGAATATAATGACATTTTTATGTAACGCTAGCGCCAACAAAACCACGCTATTTAGTAGCATTGCTGCAATTATTTTAGGCCTTTTTACAATTGTATCGGCGCAAGCACATGAATACAAAGCTGGTAATCTTGAAATAATCCATCCATGGTCACGCGCTACAGTACCAACGGCCAAGGTTGCAGGTGGTTATTTTAAAATTATCAATAAGGGTGATGTTGCAGATAAGCTAGTTAAAGTAACCGCCGACCTATCTGATGATGTGCAAATTCATGAAATGGCTATGGTAGATGGCGTTATGAAAATGCGCCATTTAACCGATGGAATTGATATCCCAATTGGCGGCGATATTGAGTTTAAGCCAGGCAGCTATCATATTATGTTTATGGATTTAAAAAATGGCCTAAAACAGGGCGAAAAATTTAAAGGTAAACTCTATTTTGAAAAAGCTGGTGAAGTGGAAGTCGATTTTAAAGTGGAAGCGATGGACACGAAAGCCATGAACCACGATCACCACACCCCAAATAAAGATCAGGCTGAACAAGCTCACGATCACAAGCATTAATAATTTTTGCTTTTATTACTTTGTAAAAACGCGCCCAATGGAAAAATCCATTGGGCGCGTTTTTTCATAATAGGTCTATTTATTCTCGAACAATATTTTTTGAAATTTCATTTAATTCAGCTTCAGAAAATGAAATATTGCTGGCTTCACCTGTATCGGCATTAATTTTTTGTGCAATTAATGCCACAGCTGGCTGCAAATAGTTAAAATGATCAGCATTGGGAACTTTATTAATGAAGAATGGAATTTGCTTATTTTGTGCATAACGCGCCACTTCTTCAAATTCGTCCCACCAGCCTTCACTGCCTTCAAAATAAAAAGTTGGTGACTTTATGTCATTGATAAACAGACGCGGCGAGCGAATAGCCAAGGCTTCGTCAGTTTTAACAAATGGTAAACCAACACTGATGCGCCCATATTGTAAGCGCAATTTTAAATCTGGAATTCCCCCCAATGAGAACGCTGCTCGAAAACCATCGATATATTCGTTACCAAGCAAAGTATTCGTTCCGCCAGTACTATGGCCAATAAGATAAATCCGATCTTTATCGACATAGGGTTGGCTTTTTAAATAATCCAGCGCTGATTGCAGATCGTCTAATTCACCCATAAACATTTCAAATGTTCCAGGATTATGATTTTCGCCGCGAAATGATGGTACCATCATAATAATGCCAGCATCGCGCAGGCCTTTACCACTTTGATCATTGCTTGCTTCAATATCTTCCCAGAAAAAATCACCAATACCACCATAGCCACCATGCAACCAAATAACAGCAGGATGTTTTTTACCATCCTTTGGATCAGGGCTGAGGAAAGCGGCAAGATTACCATCTTTGGCAGGATAATTTACCAGATTAAAAATATCTGCAGGAGGCGTGCCAGTATCTTCTGGTTGAAATACTTTTCTATAAAATGTTGCTGGATAATTCTTGTGGGCCTCACGCAAACTCACTGGCGACAATTCATAAGACAAATGATCGGCTGAAACTATCTGTTTAACATAATCCAGCACTTGATTTAAAAATGGTATTTCATCGCGCGTTGGCAAAGAGTAATCGCCATCGGCTATTTTTCTTCCATAGGCTGCGCCCCAAATGGCAGCACAAATTACCAAAATTATAGTAAATATTTTTTTTATAAACCTCATAAAAAACCCCTCAAGTGTAAATCTTGAGGGATTTTTAATAGCTTATTCTATGTGATGCAATAGATCGGCTAATTACATTGCAATATTATTAGAATATCAACAAAACGGCCTACTTTATTGCAAACTGGATTTAATAATTTACAAATAATCCATTTTATATTTTATTAGTTCATGCGTTACGCATTTTTTAAGCAATAACCAATTTGCTAAAATCAGCAAGTTGCGCGGTTAATTTTTGAATGCACTCAAGCAAGGCTAGGCGATTTGCACGAATGGCAGTGTTTTCATCATTGACCAAAACATCGTCAAAGAATGCATCAACCGGCGCACGTAATTGAGCAAGACTTGCCAAAGACATGGCATAGTTATTCTCACTCATGAAACGGGCGACTTCTTGCTCGCTTTTTTGCACGGCTTGATAAAGTGCCTTTTCTTGGCTCTCAATCAACAGGCTTGTGTCCACTTGATCGGCAATTTGCGTATTCTTTTTCTTTTCAGCTTCAAGAATATTAACTGCCCGCTTAGTGCCTGCAAGCAAGTTGCCACCATCATCTGTATTAATAAACACAATCAATGACTCAATGCGGCGCGCAACCTGTAATAAGTCATCAGCAAGGGGAGTTAACACTGCATCAATTGCGTCATAACGTGCGCCTTCATCCTTGATGTGGACTTTGAAACGCTCATGCATGAAGCTAAGTAAATCAAGGATGATTGGCTCGATTTTGCTATTTAAATCTTGGGTAATGCGATCTTCTTCCATGCGTAACGCATTGTCAAAGTCTTGATTACCATCAACCTCACCAGATTTTTCGCTGCGCAAATTGGCTTCATAGGCGAACAGAGCATTTTCAATATGTGAGCGCATATGCAAGTTAAAAGCAAAGCGCAGCAAAGGTAATAAATTGATTTGCTTTTCTTTAGCTAGCACTAAACGAATCACACCAATTGCTGCTCGACGCAATGAATAAGGATCTTTTGAGCCGGTAGGCTTTTCATCAATGAACCAAAAGCCGCAAAGCGTGTCAATTTTATCAGCAAGAGCTACTGCAATGGAAATAAGCGAGTGGGGAACGCTATCTGTTGGACCAATCGGTTTGTAATGTTCTTCAATGGCGCGAGCAACTTCCTCACTCTCACCTTGCAAGCTTGCATATTTACGCCCCATAACGCCTTGTAATTCTGGGAATTCACCCACGGCTTCGGTTTGCAAATCTGCCTTAGCCAGCAAAGCAGCACGGCGCGCCGTTTGCGGATCAGCCGATAATAATGGTGCAATTTCCTGTGCAAGCGCGGCAATGCGCGTAACACGGCTGCCTTGCGTACCAAGTTTTGCATGGAAAGTCACATGTAAATGGTCCAGACGCGCCATTCTTTGATCAAGTGGCTTTTGAAGGTCTAGCCCTAAGCGGTTAGCTGATAGACTAAGCTTATTTAAATCCGGCAAATCAGCTTGATCGGTGTGCCAGAAATAAAGTGCATCGGAAAGGCGAGCGCGCACAACACGTGCATTCCCCTTAACGATTTCTTGGCCATTATCACTCGCTTCAATATTAGAGACAAGAATAAAATGGTTGGACAACGCTTCAGCCTCGCCGCGAGGGCGGGTTACAAAGCATTTTTGATTGGTACGAATAGTAAGGCGAACAATCTCTGGCGGAATAGCCAAAAATTCAGGCTCAAACTCACTCATCAAAACAACTGGCCATTCAACAAGACCTGCAACCTCATCAGCAAGTTGCTCATCTTCAACTAGCTCAAGCCCCTTGGCAAAGCAAAGATTACGCGCATCTGCCAAAACAATTTCGCGGCGGCGCTCGGCATCAAGAATAACCTTAGCATTTTCAAGCTTGGTAACATAATCTTCAAAGCGGCGCACCGTTATGGGTTCACCGTCACTTAAGAAACGGTGGCCATAGGTAAAGTTGCTACTTTTAATGCCATCAACTTCAAAATTGACTATTTCTGTTTCGCCTATTTCAGGGCCAAATAAGCAAATAATTGAATGTAATGGCCGTACCCATCGCAAATTGCCATTACCCCAACGCATAGATTTAGGCCAAGGGAAATTGCGAATAATATCAGGCATTATTTCAGCAATAATATCCTCAGCTTTACGGCCAGGCTTGTTTATTTTGGCAACATAAAAATCGCCTTTTTTAGGATCATTGACGATTTCTGCTCGTGAAATATCATCAAGACCACTTGAGCGTAAAAAGCCAGCAATGGCGGTCTCAGGTGCTTTAACTGATGGGCCTTTACGCTCTTCAGCAATATCTCGTGATTTTGCGGTAAGGCCGCGCAAATCCAAAGCGAGGCGGCGCGGCGTATAATATTCACGCGCGGCTTCATAGGTAAGACCTGCATCAACCAAACGGTCAGTTACCATTTTTTTTAAATCTGCGGCTGCTTTTTTTTGCATGCGCGCAGGAATTTCTTCAGAAAATAATTCAATTAATAAGTCGGGCATTATAGATCTCCACGATTATAATTGGCGCCACCAGCTTCGGTTTGCAAAAATGCTTCGCCGCACCGGCGAGCAAGATCACGTACACGCAAAATATAGCTTTGTCGCTCGGTTACAGAAATAACTCCGCGCGCCTGTAAGAGATTAAAAATATGGCTGGCTTTTATACATTGATCATAGGCTGGGAAAACACAACGATGTAAACCGCCTTCTTCCAAAGGCTTACCAGCGTCAAGAATAGCCGCGCATTCCTTTTCGGCATCAATAAAATGGCGATGCAATATTTCAGTATCGGCTATTTCAAAATTAAACTTTGAAAACTCTCTTTCCGATTGCAAAAATACATCACCATAGGTGATTTTCTCATCGCCTTCTCGACCATTAAAATTAAGGTCATAAACATTTTCAACACCTTGCAAATACATAGCAAGACGCTCCAAACCATAGGTGAGCTCGCCTGAAACGGGCGAACACTCAACGCCACACACTTGCTGAAAGTAAGTAAATTGCGATACTTCCATACCATCGCACCAGCATTCCCAACCAAGCCCCCATGCGCCAAGCGTTGGGCTTTCCCAATCATCTTCAGCAAAGCGCACATCATGCAAATTGGTGTTAAGGCCAATAGCATTTAAGGAGCCAAGATATAGCTCTTGCAAATCTGGCGGTGATGGCTTTAACAAAACCTGAAATTGATAATAATGCTGTAAGCGGTTGGGATTTTCGCCATAGCGCCCATCAGTTGGACGGCGTGATGGTTGCACATAAGCAGCTTTCCATGGGCGCGGCCCCAAAGAGCGCAAAGTCGTTGCTGGATGGAATGTGCCAGCGCCTACTTCCATGTCGTAGGGTTGCATAATCGCACAACCATATTTTGCCCAATAGTTTTGGAGCGTTAGGATAAGTCCCTGAAAGGAACGGCTTGGATCAAGATAATTTTGATCCTGATGACTTGGTTCAAGACTTTTGGGCAGGCTCACAACAAAACCCCTTTTAAAAACTGCTATAAAATTCGCATTAATGTTTTTGGCATAATGCAATTATAGAAGCAATACAATATCAAAGGCAAATGGGGCTTTAGATATTTAGCAAAAGAACGGTTACTAGAGCGCTTTTCGATCTGACTGGACCAGATCGAAAAGCGCTCTAATCCTTTGTTTACACCGCGTTTTTTGTCCGAAAACCGCTTCACACTTTTCGGAAAACGCTCTAAACAAAAAAGCCATCTATTTTAAAAATAGATGGCCTATTATTTTGACAAATATAAACTATTGGTTGTCACAATCTAGTTAATTGTAACAAGCCGCTTTAGCTACCTACTTACCTGCATCAGGTTTAGAAGGCTGTTGAGATGGCGCATCTTCGCTAGTTGTAGCATCTGCTGGCGCATCTTTTGGCTTATCACTGGACGCATGTTCTTCATCTAACTTTTCATTAATGCTACCATCAGCCTTTAAGCCATGCTTTAATTTTTGCTGAACTTTTTTTAGCTCATCAGGCTCAATCTTACTATTATCGGCGGCATGGTGCCATTGGAAAGTAGCCTCAAGCTTACGGCCAGCCATCCAATAGGCATCCCCCAAATGATCATTAATTGCTGAATCCTCTGGGCGCAATTTTACTGCCCGTTCTAACTCGCGAACAGCATCATTAAAGCGACCAAGCTTATAATAAGCCCAGCCAAGAGAATCAATAATTGCACCGTCTTGAGGGCGCAACTCTGCTGCCTTTTTTATCATCTTCAAAGCTTCTTCAAGCTTCATATCACGATCAACAAGTGAATAGCCAAGATAGTTTAACACTTGTGGCTGATTGGGTTGCAATTCCAATGCCTTATTAAAATCAAGTTCAGCCTTATCCCAAAGTTTTAAGCGTTCATAAGCGATAGCGCGTTGATAAAATAGCGGCCAATTTTCGGGGCGCGTTGTAGTCAACTGATTTAAATATCGATCCAATATTTGCACCGTGTTGGCAAAATCTTCCTTTTGCATATAAATGCTAGCAAGACCAGTATAGACGCGCTCATCTGCACCAAACTGCTTGACCAAACCATTTAAAAGCTCAATTGCCTTATCCTCTTGTCCATCATCAGCAAGATTCATTGCCATCCGCAATTGGCTTTCACGATAATAGGGCGACCCTTGTTGAATTTTGCTATAATATTCAATTGCAGTTTTATGATCATCCGTATTAGCTGATAAATCAGCAAGCTGGAATATAGTTGCATCACTATTTGGCCGCATGGCGAGCGAAATTTGCAAATAAAGCGCTGCAACATTTTCAGCTTTGGCACGGTTAAGAGCAGTGCCGATATTATAAATAATTTCGCTTGCACCATCGCTCGCAGATTGTACAAGAGCAGGTGGCTGCTTGCCATTTTGTGCAGCTAGGCGCAAATTTGCTAACGTATCGCGGCCTGATAGCAGCTTTTCGCCATTCGATAGAGTTTCAATTGCGCCTTTGACATTTTTGTTGCGCCATTGAAAACTCGCATAGGCGATAATCACCCGCTCATAACTATCTGGAAATGCAGCGCCACTATCTTGATCTTTCAATGCTGCTGTAAAGGCTTTTTCAGCTTCAGCCTTCTGACCATTTAAACTATACATCAATGCTAAATGATAGTTTTTAAAAAAGCGAAACCATTCTTGACCTTCAAGCGCAGCAATATCATTAATTGCAGCTCGGCGTTGACCTTGGCCAAATTTTGCCCATGCAGCAAAAACGCCACAAGTGATGGTATCAAGAGAATCAGGATTTGAATATTTCATAACGCTGATAGCTTGCTTAAAATGCTTACGATTCATAGCATCAGCGGCCATAACTGGCTTTGTAAAACGTTCTAATTCCTTATTATTACGCAATAAAATAGCAACAGGAACCGCTTCATTAAACTTACCATTAGCCATCAAAGTTAAAAATAAGTCGCGTTGCACCATTTCACTGTTGCGATCAAAATCAAGTGCCTGTTGCAAATAGCTAATAGCAATATCAGATTGACGATCACTAATTGCAATACGACCAGCTAGATAGGCGCCAGAAAATGATTTTGCAGGGGGAAGCTCGGTTGCTGCCAAGGCAGGAAGCGAAAGGCTAGCCAGTAATGTACCAGCTATAATTGCCTTATAGGAGCGAGAAAGGATGTAGCGCCGCATAGATTTTTCCCTGTTTCCCAATATTGATAATCATCATTTATCAATTTTTTTAATTTGATGCGAAAATACCCAAATTAATATATTTAAACCTACAAGTTAAAACTTATTTTAAATAGTTTTAATTTGTCACTTTCTTTAAACAACTTTTCAAATCAGTTCATAAGTTAATAATAGTTTAGTAGCATTGCGAATTACAGTTACAAATATCTATTTTTTGAATAAAATAAAAACTATCCCTTAAAATCAAATATTGCCACCCAATTTGGTTTTGCTACCATCAAAACTATATGAGTGATCCTTAAGTAAGGATTAAGCCATTTTAACGGCAAGCGTCAATTAACGCGTGATATACAAAAATCAATCACTTCAATTAGGGCTTGCCGCTCGCTATTTTCTGGTATTGTTTCAAGATCTTGGCGTGCTTTTTCACCCAACTCACGCGCTCTTACAATAGTATCATGCAAACTATTATGCTTTTTCATAAGCTGAATTGCTTTTTCAAGGGATTGATCATCATTTGCTCCCTCTTCCATGGCAGTTTTCCAAAACTGCTTTTCGTCTTGATCGCCGCGCGCATAGCTTAGAATAACCGGTAAAGTAATTTTTCCCTCACGGAAATCATCGCCAACATTTTTACCAAGATCTTTTGAATTGCCACCATAGTCAAGCGCATCATCAATCAATTGAAAGGCAAGGCCAAGATTGGTACCGTAAGATGCAAGCGCTTGACGTGTTTTGTCATCCCTACCAGCAATAATTGGCCCAACTTCAGCAGCCGCAGAAAAAAGCGCTGCTGTTTTGGCATTAATAACTGCAAGATATTCGTTTTCCGTGGTGCCAATATGCTTAGCTGCGGCAAGCTGCATGACTTCGCCCTCGGCAATAATGGCTGCGGCTTGGGCAAGCACATCAAGTGCTGGCAATGAACCCACATCAACCATCATTTTAAAAGCTTGCCCCAAAAGAAAATCTCCCACAAGCACACTTGCTTGATTGCCCCAAATCATACGGGCGGTAGATTTTCCACGGCGCAAATCACTTTCATCAACCACATCATCATGAAGCAATGTTGCAGTATGCATAAATTCCACCGCAGTTGCTAAAGCAACATGATGATTGCCTTGATAGCCAAACATGCGCGCGCTAGCTAAGGTAATCATTGGTCGCAATCTTTTTCCACCGGAAGAAATAAGATGATTGGCAACCTCGGGAATCATTTCAACATCTGAACCAGCTTTTGATAAAATAAGCTGGTTAACTGCTTCCATATCGGAGCGGGTTAGGTCGATAAGAGGCTGAATAGAAGCTTGCATGTTATATTTCCCGATTTGAAGCCAATTGGCATTTTTAGCCAAGCATATTTTGCGTCACCATAAGCGAGGCTTTTGTCATGCTCAAGCGCGAAATAGCTAAATTTACACTTATTGAAAATTTTTTTAAGAAAAACAGCCAATTTTTGCTATTTTTCTTTGCGTTAGTTAGATTTCATGCAATGATTTGGTATGATAGAGATTTTACGCACCAATGACGCGGTCATTATATCCATCATTGAAACCTTGTTAAAAGAAGCGGGCATTTTTTATATGGTCGCAGATAGCCATATGAGTGTGGTGGAGGGTTCACTTGGTTTTCTTCAAAAACGCGTATTAGTTGAATCTGATCGGGTAAAAGAAGCTCGTCAGTTAATCATCGATGCAGATCTTGGTAATGAATTGCTCGATTAATATCAAAACAATAGCTTAGCCAATAGCCTTAAGGGCACTATCCTAATAGTGCGCTAGCATATTGGCACATCAATCTTCAGATACTTAAATCTCTACACCATCGATATGGCTCTTTCCCCATTATCCTTGAAAAGCTAGATAGAGCGAAAAGCGTTTGCTGCCTTACATGAGTGCAAGGCAGCAAAATGAATTATCCAATAGTGGTTAATGTACTTTTTGTTGAGCGCATTGCAGGTATATGTTTTTTAAGACAAATAAGCGCAATGAAAACGCCAATCATTGCAAAACCCAATAACCAAATATAACTGGTGAGCCCAGCAATTAAACCACCACAAACGCCGGCTAGAATAGCACCACAACGTCCAAATGCCGCCGCTGTTGCGGTGCCAGTTGCGCGCATTTGCGTTGGATATAAAAACGCTGCCAATGCATAAAGCGGGGATTGAACCGCATTAACAAAAAAACCGTGAATGGTGAGGAGCACCAACATTAAGCCAATATGCTCGTTTACATTAAAAAATAACAACACAAATATTGATATTGCACCACCAATGGCACAAACGCCTAGCGCCCGCAATGAGCCAAAACGCGAAATAGCAAAGGCGCAAAGCAATGAGCCAATAATACCGCCGATATTTTAGGCTGTAAGACCATCGCCAGCAACGCTTTTTTCAATATTATGCGAAGCAAGAATAGCTGGAAGCCACCCAAAAACTGAATAAACTGCACTCATACAAAAGAAAAAAGCAAACCAGATAGCAATTGAATTGCGTTTAAAGTCATGCGTCAATAAAGCCCCAAAGCTGGTCTTGGCCAAAGACGATGCACTATCATTTTTCTCAACAAACTCAACATCGCTAGCCGTTGGTCGTTTAAGTCGCAATAAAAGCTTTTGAAGGTCAGGCCAACGGGCTTTATGACGTGCCATGTATTTAGGCGATTCTGGTAATGTAAAACAAAGAAAAGCAAGTAAAACAAGTGGTAAAAAACCACCAATAAAAAAGGTCTTTTGCCAACCAAACTCGGCAAGAACCAATCTTGAATAAAAACCTGCCAGCATACCGCCAAGAGGCACACAAACGATAGAGGCCGTAATAATCATGGTGCGGTAACGCAGTGGAGCAAACTCCGCTGACAAGGTGGTGCAAACTGGCAAAGCCCCACCAATACCAATGCCGGCAAAAAACCGAAATATCATCACATGATGAACATTGCCAGCAACACCAACAAGCATCGTAGAAATGCCACAAATGGATAATGTTATTAAAATAAGGCGGCGGCGGCCAATTTTATCGGCAAAATAACCGGCACAAAGGCTACCCAAAACCATACCAACGGAACTTGCAACTACTGCGAGGGTAAAAACGCTCCGCTCACTATGCCCCCAATCTTTCATCATTGTTGGAATGGCATAGGCAAGCAGCTGACTGTCAAAACCATCAAGAATAATTGCAAGAGCAATTATAACCACAATAAAAATCTGCAATGGTGTAAATGATCCATTGTCGAGAACTTCACTAATATCAACCTGCTTGCGGCCGCTCGATTGCGCCGGCGGACTTATGTCTCCCACCATTTAATTTCCTATCTCCCATTTTTGAACTCTTTTTAGCTTGGAATAAAAATACAGAAAATAGAAAGCCTAGCTATTCTTAACCGGCAATCATAGCGCTCATCCATTTCCCGCAAAAGCCTTGCAATAGAAGAGATTAAAAAACAACAGCAAAATTGAATAATTTAAAACTATTAATAATCGTCGTTATTTCTATTAATCGTCTAATTTAGCTTTACCAGTAATGAAACCAAATTAAAAAATTAAAATATAGTGTAGCAAAATTAGGATCAGCAAAACTTTCTATGATCCCATTTTACATAGAATTATCATTAACGCTCTTTATACAAGAATTTATTTTGCTAAGGACTTCCTATAGATTGAAGCCTGATTACATTTAAATGAAAGATCACTTTTTGGGGGAGACTTTAAAGCCATTGGTCTTACAATAAAAGTGACGATTAAAATTAAAAATAAAAATCTACTATTTTAAATAATACGCAAGTTAAAACCAATTATAGATATTGTATTGATGAATTAAAAAAAATTCCGATATTTTCAGTCTATGAAAATGGCAGCCAATTGACTGATTTTAAATATCAAGAATATATTGTTGTTATCTTTTATAATGAAATGACCTGACTATTATAAAAAAATAATACCCTGCGCTATTTTGCTTTTGATAAAACTATCACAGCGATAAAACGGTAAGGCTCACTTTTTGATGTTTCAATTCACAATCAACATATCGTTTTTTTAGCAGGCGACCATTTAATCATAATGAAATTTTTGATCTCGCAAATGATAATTTTGACAACGAAAAAATCTTTTTTTTAACCGCCACTCAAAAATTACGTTTATTGAAAACCAATATTTATTAACCACTACGCTAGTGGCGAAACTATAAAAATTGACATTTCTAACTACAAAATTGTCAATTAAGCGAGCTTAGCAGCAATATAAAAAATCATTGAATTATAAAAAACAATCTAATTATTTATGAGCAAAATGCCTAACCACGGTCACGCAATAAGCGCGATTTTTCACGGTTCCAATCACGCTTTTTCTCAGTCTCGCGCTTATCATGGTTCTTTTTACCACGAGCAAGAGCTAACTCTATTTTGACGCGACCACGTAAGTTGAAATATAGCCGCAAGGGCACAACTGTCATGCCGTCACGCGACACGGCTTGAAAAAGCTTGGACATTTCCCGCTTGCTAACCAATATTTTACGCAACCTGCGTGGCTCATGATTGAAGCGATTGCCTTGTGTATATTCTGGAATATATGAATTGATAAGCCAAAATTCGCCATTTTCAAAACTGGCATAGCTCTCAGCAATATTGGCATGATTAGCGCGTAAAGATTTAACCTCGGTGCCACTAAGCACCAGGCCCGCTTCTAATTTATCCAAAATTTCAAAATTATAGCGAGCCTTACGGTTTTCCGCAATAACCTTACGCTCTGGCTTATCTTTTTTTGTCATAGATCTTAAATACTATATTTTTAGCGTTTTACAAGCCCTGCATGAGCAATTGCCGCATCAATCTTGTGGGCAGTCTCTGCTTCAATAGCAACAAGTGGCAAACGTAAATGCGCGTTACAAAGACCTAATTGCTGAGCTGCATATTTAACACCCGTTGGATTTGGTTCAATAAACAAGGTCTTGTGCAATGGCATAAGCTTTTCATGAATTTCTCTTGCCTTATCATAATTGCCGGTAAGGCAGGCATCTTGAAAGAGCGATGAAAGGCGTGGCGCAATATTGGATGTAACCGAAATACAGCCAACGCCACCTTGCGCATTAAAACCAAGGGCGGTTGCATCTTCACCCGACAATTGGATAAAACCATCACCGCAAGTCATGCGCTGCTCTGAAACACGCTCTACCTTGCCGGTTGCGTCCTTAACGCCAATAATATTATCAAAATCATTGGCAAGACGACCCATGGTTTCTGGGGTCATATCAATAACCGAGCGACCGGGAATATTATAAATGACAATTGGCAAAATAGTTGCTTTTGCAATAGCTGCAAAATGTGCATAAAGACCACGTTGATTTGGCTTATTATAATAAGGTGTCACAACGAGTGCCGCGTCTGCACCCGCAGATTCTGCAAACTGAACCAGCTCAATCGCTTCTGCTGTGCTGTTTGAACCGGCACCAGCAATAACCGGAACGCGCCCCTTGGCTTGCTCGATCGTTAGCTCAACAACGCGCTTATGCTCTTCATGGGTTAAAGTGGGCGATTCACCTGTTGTACCCACTGGCACAAGCCCATTTATCCCTTCTGTGATTTGCCACTCCACAAGGTCGCGCAACGCTTTTTCATCAACCTCTCCAGTTTCAGAAAATGGCGTAATAAGTGCGGTAATGGCTCCCTTGAGCATGGTAAACTCCGTAAATTAAATTTTAATATTGCTATTATGTTAGCGACTAACAAAACCAACAAGCTTTATATCTGTGCGGCAGACAATAATTCAATAGCCACATTGGCGATCTAGCCTAACTTTACCAGCATAATCCTGTCAATAAAGCATAGCAAGATAAATATAATAAGCGTGTTGAATTTTCTAATAAAATGAAATTTCCAATAGCAAAAACAAATTTTAAAAACTTTAACACGTTTATATAGACACGCAGCCGCTACATATCAGTCAACTTTTTAAATTATCTATTCATTAAAATTGCTAAAATCATTCAAAATAAAAATCGAAAGATCTTCTTTAGGAACATAATTTTTTTTTCGTATTTCAAATTGCGTTGGGCTTATTTTTTGAACACCATCACCACAAAATGTTACCAATGCATTCGGTTTTTCTTTATCAATAATCAGACGAAAATCTTCAATAACACCGCCAGCCCAATTGCCTCCAGTAGTTAAAATATAGTCAATCCCATCATAACCTATATCATAATTAGCTTTTTCCAATTTGTTTAATGCTGCTATGAAGTTTTTATCTGGGCAATAAGTATCGTCATTTAAATAATTTTCTTTTATCCAACCTACTGATTGTGGAATGCCGGTAGTGGTACTAGGTGTGTAAAAATGGCGAACCTTAATTTTTTTAACGGCTGGGAAAGTTTGTTGCCAATAAAACGTGATATAAAGCGTAGCTTCAGATGGGAAATCTCCACTATCCCTCACCACTTTACGGGTGCTTTTCATTGCGACAGCTTTACCGTCAACAAAACTATGAAAATCTAAATAATTATCAAGACGCTCATCATCGATATAGGGCCGATTATATTGGTCACCAAAAGGCTCACCATTTGCATTAAAATCAAAAGGCGGCATTGGAAAAGCAACAATAGTCGTAATATCTTTATTGCTGCGATTTTCAAATATATAATTCACTTCAATTTTATCAACTGAAATATATAACTCTTCTGATACCATTGCTATATCTTCTAACTTTTGAAGAACAAGCCCACCTGCAGTCAATCCTGCACTACTATCATTAGCCGAACTTATTTCGCTAGTCACGAGCACACTAAAGCATAGCAAAAAGCTTTTACCAATATTGCGCCAGAATGTATTGTTTAAAAAATAAACTAGCATAATATCTCCACTATTTTTAAAAACATTATAGCATTTTTTTGAAAATAAAACCATTAAGCGCAGAACTTTAACATAGAAAAATAGATTGTTATTTGTTAAATAGAAAGAAAATAAAATAAAGACGCAAAAATGAATTTAAAAACTTCACTTCATACATGTTTTATGCACAAATATGCATCTACCTCTGGCAGAGCATCACGCTCGGAATATTGGTGGTTTGCACTTGTCTTCAATATAATATATTTAATTCTCTTTCTGACATTAACAAATTTTATCGAGCCAATGGATCCGCAAAAGCCAATTTATTGGCAAAGCCTGTCCTTATTGCTTTTCCCTTTTGTTATCTTCTTTATTCCTTTTGCGAGTGTATCCATACGGCGTTTTCACGATATTGGCATGGCTGGCTGGCACTTTTGGGTTGTTTTAATTGTGTTACATATGCCCTATGTCGGTCAAGCTCCGTGGATTTATTATATTTATCTACTTTGCAAAAAAGGTTCACCTGATCCAAATCGCTATGGTAGAAATCCATCGTCTAAAATGGACTACCAAAATATATTTGAGTGATTTTCCAGGACTCATCGCACCAGTAGTGGCGCAAAGCAAATGAAAATGAAAATGAAAATGAAAATGATGAAAAGTTATATAGCAATGCAATATGGCAAAAGAGCATATTTAGCAAATATGCCGGATTAAACGCCGTAGCTTTTTCCAGCTATGAGAAAATAATTGGGATAAATTTTCTGTGCTTCTAAATAGGCCTGCTGCAACGCTTGGGCATTGGGGAATATGCCAAAACAGGTCGCGCCGGAACCAGACATTGCCGCAAAATCAGCACCAAGGTCTTGTAATGTATGCAATATGGTTTTTAATGCTGGATATTGATGCAATGCAGGCTGATATAGATCATTACGCATGGTCTTCAATTTTTCAATCAGTCCTTTATAATGCGCCCCTGCCCCATCATTCCAGCTAAATTCTGGATTAGTTTTATTTTCCAACTTGGCAAATATTTGCGGGGTTGAAACAGCCACGCCTGAATTGATCAGTAAAATATCCAAAGGAATAAATTCATCAAGTGGTTTTAATATTTCGCCTATACCGGTGGCGATCAGCGGCGAGCGATAAAGCACCCCATGCAAACACATTGGCACATCTGCGCCAAGGCTCTGCACCTTATTGGTTAATAATTGCAATTCAGCTTCTCGATCATCGGCATCAGGTATTAAATTCCAATGTCGGATTAACGCGACCAATGTCGCTGCCGCATCAGATGACCCACCACCAATACCCGATGCAATTGGCAAGTTTTTTTCCAAATGAATTGCAACTGGTGGACAGCGTTCTTGGCCAACAAGATCACGCAAAAAATTTCGCGCCTTTATCACTAAATTATCTGCGCCAAAATCTTCACCGCCACCAAAACGGCCAGAAATTGCAAAACTATCGCTCTCTGCCGCTTCTACCTTTATCATGTCGCCATTATTCATAAAAACGACAAGGCTTTGCAATAAGTGGTAATTATCACTGCGCTGACCAATAACATGGAGTGAAAGATTGAGTTTTGCTGGCGCAATCTCTTCTATAGCCTCGCGCATTATTATAGGCGCAGAACCATCTTTTAAATCCAAATTTTCATTCAAAGAATATAAAGCCATAACCAATCGATACATCAAGCTCAAACAAAAAGCACAAAATTAGCTTACCAAAAGCACCTATGGCTATAAGGCTGAGTGCTACAGAAAGCAACTACCTTTTCTGCTTAAACGCATAAATCAGAATTGATTGTTTTCCACGCGATATTCACCTGTTTTAGGGTCTTGTACTAAAGTGCCCTTAGCACCGGTTTTACGCTCTTGCTCTGCTCTTTTTACGCGAACCGCCACACGATTGGACTCACGTTTCAAAATCTTGAAACAAAAAATAAGACCAGTTACCACCACTGCCAACACGATAAAACGCGACATATATAAAAGCCTTTCTTTGCAGCATCAAATTACATTAGCAAACAAGTTAGCTAACTTCCATAATAGGAAACATATCACTATTTAATAGCTCCATATTTAGCAGTGCCATATTTAGCAGTGTCATGTCACAACAAAAGCAAAATGAGCACATTTCCTAGCGGAGTTTTACTATTATTTCTTATAATATAGAATTAAATCGCAACGAAAATAGGGCATAGCGCCGTTTATTTTTAAAATAAATAATATTTAATGATATTAATAGCAATCGTCCCCATTTAAAAAGTCGCACAAACCAATATAGAAATAAAAACCTTATTATATTTTAGCATGAAACTAAGGGTTAAAGAGGATCGGTTTTATGATGGTACGAAATGAACTATTGGCAAAATTACGCCCTAATGATCGAGCAGATATATTACGTAAGGCTTTTGGCGAAAGCTGGGAAGAACCTGATTGCCACGCTGAAGGACATGTATGTGATGATGATGTTAGCGCTCGCATTACGATAGATGATAAGATTGGTGAAATCACATTTCGACAATCCTTCCCTATAGACATCACGATAGGTGGCATAAGATTAGGATCTCCGGCGTCATCTTTCGACGCACTTTATAGCAACGCAATAGAAGTTCCTGATGACCGTAATGATTACGGTTGGAGCTTTAAGCAAGCAATCATTGAGGCTGGAGCTGACAAGGGTTTACAAATTACAGTTGGAATTAAGGATAACCAAATCCGAATTACAACACTTTCTGAAACAAATGCTATCTATCAAGAGCGCCCTTATAAATATGCAGACCCCTTGCTTACTGATGCTTTTGATTTAACGCTATTGGCACCAGTTCCTCTTGATCAACGACCTCAAAATGGCTGGTGTTACGGAATGCCACCGGCTATTAGTGATGATCGTTGGCCGATTAGCCCTATTTATGGAACACCACTACGTCATGCTTTTACGCTGAAGCTACCAGAGCAATATCGTACACAAGGCCCAGATTTTGTTGCAATAAGCCTATTTGTGGATGATATGTTTGATGAGCTGGATGCCTTGGAGGTACCGCTTCCAACAAAATCTTCTCATTCAGATCAAAAGCGTTTTGATTTCGAATATTTAGATTGCCATTATTCTTTATTCTGGCTTACGGAAGAAGAATTCAATGGCCCCTTGGGCAAATTGCCATTGCTCGACCCGCAAATACCCTTGCCCGACTGGTTAGTGAAATCGCCCAGTGAATATTTTGGAGCGCCAAGTTTACCTCCAGTAGCATTTGAAGACAATAAACGCCAAGGATATGTGCCTGGCGGTTTCGACTTACACAAACGTATGGATTCTGAGCAGCCCAAATCAGGATGGGCAACACTGCCAGCGCGTGAAGCGCTCAATTTTGGTTTCCCAATAAAGATTAGGCGCCGCGAGGATGACCCTAATGTTGGGCGGCCAGCGCGAGAATGGGAACATCAAAATACGTTAAGCGGCTATATTCCGCCCTATAGCAATGAAGGGGAAGAACTTAATCTTGCACGATTTGCTGAATGTGATGCACATCTTGGCGGTACAATGTTCCCGTTACAAAGCTATCCAGATTTTTCACCTTATTATATCGAGTTTAACGAAAATTTTGGTGGTTTTAATTTTGGCTTTGGGATAGCGCAACTTGACCTTGAGCAAATGCTGCTAGACTGGGCATGTTGAGTTTTTGCAAATAGCGTCAAAAATATTTTGCACGGTCTAGCTTCAATAATTGGTAGTAAATAAATCGTAAAAGGCAGCTTTGACGCTGCCTTTTTGCTTTTAAGAAGTAGCTTAGAGCCCGTAGCGCGACCATAAAGCACGCTCTTCAGCAACATCAACAATATTGCCAAGGGCATGGCCTGCAATATCAGCATAAATTCCCGATGGTGATTTGCGACCAAGCAAGCCTTTTGATGCATTGATCAAACGCATTTGCATTTTGCTGCCATAGCGGTCTTTCAACACGCTTTGAATATCATTAAGCCCATCAACTAAGCCCAATTCTTTACCTTTTATACCAGTCCAAAACATGCCAGTAAAAAGATCTTCATTGTCGCTCAATTTGGTTTTACGACTATTTTTCACCAAATTGATGAAAGTCTCATGAATTTCCAGCTGCAACTCTTTTAAATGGTTAATATCACTTTCTTTTTCTGGAGAGAAAGGATCCAAAGTCGCCTTGTTTTTACCTGCGGTATAAACACGGCGCTCAACACCAATTTTCTTCATTAATTCAGGAAAACCAAATGAAGAAGAAACAACACCTATCGAGCCAACCACCGATGAAGGATCGGCAAAAATTTCATCGCCTGCACAAGCGATCATATAACCGCCTGATGCCGCCACATCTTCAACAAAGACGAGCACACGCTTGTTTTTTTCACTAGCAAGGTCACGAATACGCTTATAAATAAGCCGCGACTGCACTGGCGAACCACCGGGCGAATTAATAACAATAGCAACGGCAGGTGCTTCTTTCATATTGAAAGCACGCTCAAGCTGCTCTGCGCAATTTGCAAGCGACAAATTACTTTTAAGCGCCGATGACGATGAACTAATGACGCCTTGTAACCGCACAACTGGAATAGTTACGCCTTCAGAACGAAATTTACGAGGAATTAGTTTTTTAATCCAGTTAGCCAAGCTAAATCTCCATTTTCAAAATTATATTGACTTATTTAATAAGTTTTTGGATAGGCTCTCGCAAGTAGTAACGCAATTATTCTGCGACTATTCATCATATTTATCCCAAACACCCACTATTCCATTGCAGATTGCATCGGTTCTAGCCGAAAATTGGTTATCATGAGCATTATGCAATAATATTGGACTAGCAAAAGACAAGGCAGCGCGGCTACCTTTTTTCGCATAAACTAAAATACGAATTGCTGCTTGGTGAGGGCGTGGATAAATAGGTATTACAACCACTCCACCAAAGCGCCCTTGTAAAGCTGACAAAATATTTTCAAGCGAGTTTGGGCGTGCGATTAATCCTATAAATCCGCCCGGGCGTAACAGTGCAGCAGCAGTGCGAAGCCAAGCATCAAACATGCCTTCCGTCATTACATGCGCCTCTGCCTTTTCTTTATCAGGGGTTGCGCGATCAGATTGTTCATTAAATGGTGGGTTCATAATTGCAAAATCAAAGCTATTATCAATAAGCCCGGCTTCTAACCGAGCTTTTCCACGGAGTGTCACATCGGCATTCAACAGTGATGTTCGCAATTTAAATTTGGCATTTTCTGCCAAATTTAATGTTTTTTGGGCATATTCCCCCATAAGTGATGAGCGCTCCACCAAAGTTATTTTAACATTATCGCAGCGTGATGCAACCGCAAGACCGGCGGCACCTGCACCAGCACCAAGATCAACCAATTGGCCGCTAAAATCCGTTGGCACTAAGGCGGCAAGCATCATTGCATCCATGCCGGAGCGATGACCTACATTGCGTGGTTGCACAAGTGCAAAACGGCCGCGATGAAAAGCATCAATAGTTTCGTTAATATTATCAATTGATTGTGGCATTATCGGCATTCATGAAACGGAGTTACAGTCTTTAAAAAATATTTAAACATTTTTAATTTTAAAGTAAAATAAAATGCTTTTCAAAACCAATGACAATCTCTATTCAGCACTTTTTCTCAATGATTTGCGCATAAGAATACCAATAATAAGCGCTGCAAAGGTCATAGCAAAAATCAAAGTTATAGCAATAATACGCCCGATAAAGTGATCCTTCGTCGATAGAGTATCGGTGAAAAAGAACTGATTTAGCACAAAAGAAAGACATGCAGCAGCAGCAGCCCAAATAATAACCATCAAAATGATTGAATTATTTTTCCTATATATAAAAGAATATAGCGCAGAAAAAACTGCGATAGGAATAGCTACTACAACATAACACATGACGAGCAGACCCGGCATTTGTTTAATAGCTTGAGTTATTCCTATCATAAGAAAATCATTATAGGGAGTTGCAATAAGATGTTCAGGCGCCGCCATATCATCATTGGCGTAAATTTGGCGCAACTCATTGATATTATCATTCAGTGATTGCCACATTTCATTCACAAACAAAAACGGCGCTATTGTTATACCAATCGCCACCAATAAAGGCGTAAATACCATCGCCATGCATATAAGTTTTTTTTGTTCGCTGGTTAACGCCATTGTTTAATTTCCCGTTTGACTAACTATACTTTATATCCACTATTTACTTAAATGTTTCAACTAATGAATTTTGAGTGTTTTGGGGCGGCATTAATAACTGCATTAACAGATGGACCAAATACGCCGCAAGAGCATAACCTAAGGCTGAAGCCGCCACGCTCCAAAGAAAAAAACCATTTATCATATTAAAAAACGGAGTATCGGTAATTTCCCAATTGATTAAGACTCCGATTAATACTCCCGCTAAAGTCCATATAAAGACCATCATTTTTAATTATTGATGTTTTATATAATAAATGGAATATGCAGCTAAACACAATGTTTGGATTGCGGATAAATTGATACCAGAAAATAAAAAATAAAAATATGTTTCTCGTGAAAACCAGTCTATTCCATTTAAAGCCGGTAGAAAAACTTGAGAAAATTCTTTTTTGGTAATTATTGCTATAAGAATTACGAATAGATTGGCAATAGATTGACATATAGGTAAAATTAGAACACCTAAAAAAATACATCTAACATGAAAATAAAAAGCGTACATTAGCAACCTTAAAATTTAATATAACAATTTATGGACGCGATCTAATTTACTACAAAATCATTTTATATTATATTTATAAAATAAATATAAATCTATATTCAAAAATATAAATTAAACTTAATCTTGTTTACTTCGCTGATATCCATTAGGCCACATTAATATAAGTTGTCAAATCATCAATATTCTCAACTTCAACAAGCCAAATATCAGGATCAAAGCGGAGTTCTTTTTCTAATTTTTCCACCGCACTTGCTTCTTCAACATCAGTTAAAATTTTTATAAATAGCCGACCACCGTCATTTACGGCTTCTTCATAAAAGCTTTGTGGTGCGGGCCCAAATAAATCAATTTGGTTATTTTTAAGCCGCTGCATGATAAAAATTGTACCAGCTTCTAATGCGCCGCGCCGCACAAGATAAGCAAAGCCATTAGCGCCATTAATTTTGCGTATTAATTGCGCCACATAAAAATCAGATGTTAGCCGCAATCCCATAAAATAACTCCAAATTCATCATCATCATAATTGCGATACAATTTCTTAACGCATGTTTTAATATCTAGCATAAAATTACCAATAAAAAAGGCGGACTTATAAGCCCGCCTTTAAAATAATTTATACCAAACTTATTCCATAGTGGGAATAGAAAATTCTGCCCCTTCACGAATACCAGAAGGCCAACGCGATGTAATAGTTTTTGTGCGCGTATAAAAGCGGAAAGCATCAGGCCCATGCTGATTAAGATCACCAAATACTGAGGCTTTCCAGCCGCCAAACGTATAATAGGCAACCGGCGTTGGAATAGGGACATTAATACCAATCATGCCAACTTCAACGCGGGCGGCAAAATCACGAGCCGTATCGCCATCGCGGGTAAATATTGCAACGCCATTGCCATAAAGATGGTCATTAGGCAAGCTAAGTGCTTCTTCATAATTAGCCGCGCGAACAATCGATAAAACTGGGCCAAAAATTTCTTCCTTATAAATGCGCATATCGCGCGTCACATTATCAAATAGACATGGACCAACATAATAGCCGTTTTCATAGCCTTGCAGATTAAAACCACGACCATCAATTACAAGATTTGCACCTTCCTTAACGCCAATATCAACATAATCCAAAATGCGCGCCTTGGCCTCTTTGGTGACCACGGGGCCGTAATCAGCCTGCTTGTCAAGTGATGAGCCAACTTTAAGCGCTTTAATGCGTGGGATAAGCTTTTCAAGCAAGCGTTCAGCCGTTTCTTCGCCAATGGGAACAGCCACAGAAATGGCCATACAACGCTCGCCAGCAGAACCAAAGCCCGCACCAATCAAAGCATCAGCTACTTGATCCATATCAGCATCGGGCATGATGAGCATGTGGTTTTTGGCACCACCAAAAGCTTGGACCCGTTTACCATTTGCGGCGGCGCGCCCATAAATATATTGTGCAATAGCGGTGGAGCCAACAAAGCTTATCGCTTTAACATCAGCTGCATCTAGCAAAGCATCGACTGCTTCTTTACCACCATTTACAACATTTAAAATACCGGCCGGCCCACCTGCTTCTATGAACAATTCGCCAAGGCGCATGGGAACACCAGGGTCACGCTCTGATGGTTTTAAAATAAATGCGTTGCCGCAAGCTATAGCTGGTCCACACATCCACAGCGGAATCATTGCTGGAAAATTAAATGGCGTAATTCCAGCCACAACACCTAAGGCTTGGCGCATGGAATAAGTATCAATACTAGGCCCTGCCCCATCGGTATATTCACCCTTTTGCATATGGGGAACACCAAGGCTTACCTCAACCACTTCCAAGCCGCGTTGAATATCACCAACAGCATCAGCAATGGTTTTGCCATGCTCTTTTGCCAATAATTCCGCAAGCCTATCGATTTCATTTTCAATGAGAGATAAAAACTTGCGCATCACTCGTGCACGTCGCTGTGGATTTACAGCTGCCCATGCTGGCTGAGCTTGCTTTGCATTTTCTACCGCCTCATTTATTTCCGCACTATTAGCAAGGGCAACCTTGCCAATGACTGAGCCATCAAACGGTTGAAATACATCTCCTTGTTGACCGCTTTTTCCAGCTACATTTTTACCACCAATAAAATGACCAATATTTCGCATGTTTTACCTCCACCAAAAATCTCTTTGATGCACATTAACGCTTTTATATTTTTTTAGAAACAAGTGTTTTTCCCTATCCGTTGTGCAAATTTATGCATTAGCCAAAAATTGATAATATTGACTACCCCCTATAATCACTTATAGTTATGCTCTTTTTGTATCTTGGGAGCAAGAATTGCAACAATACGCATCAAATGAGATATCAAGCCATCATCATGATGAGAGATTAATAAAGCGAGGACTTTTTGCGCGAATATTACACGTTACTATTTTTGAAATAATCGCCATTATCCTCACGTCACTTTTTCTAGTTTTCATACAAGGAAAAAGTTTGATTAGCATGGGCGTATTATCGATTATCATCTCACTTATCGCAACGGCTTGGAATGGTATTTTCAATTTTATTTTCGACCAATTGCAAAAAAAATATAAGTTTTCACGGACAAAAATCGTGCGCTTTTGGCATGCATTATGCTTTGAAGGAGGATTGATTTTTTTTACATTGCCCTGTGTTGCATTTTATTTAAACGAAAGTCTATGGTATGCTTTCGTCCTCGATATTGGGCTTTTATTGTTCTTTCTTCCCTATTCCATGGTTTATAATTATATTTATGATAAGATTTATCTTCATTTTACTGCCAAAAGTTAAATCTTAATCGGTTAATATTATCTCTTGATAATAAAAATTTCTATGGCATGGTGCATTTAAAATATATATCGTGCAATTATCAATCAGTTGGAATAATTGGCTCTTTTATTTTCAAGGAATATTAGGTTGCAATCAGAAAACAGCAAATTTAAAACCAGTGACAATTATTTTTTTAGTGATCCGATCCTGTTTCAAACAGCGTCACAGCTTGATATTGCTCTGCTACCATCTTTTTCTGATCTTGGTGATTATACCGCAAGCATAGAAGCTGATGAGCGCGCGCGCCTTGCCCATCGTCACTTGCCTATTCTTAACCTTTATAATCAATGGGGGGAACCGCTTGAAGATGTCGATATCCACCCAGCCTATCATAGCCTATTAACCAGATCGCGCGCTGCCGGCATTGCAGGATCACTATACGAAGATAATCCTGAAGAAGAAGGAAAACGCGCCCAAACCCGTATGATGAGGCTGTTTTTGCTTGGCAGCTTGGAAACGGGACATTTACAAGAATTATGCATCTCAAGCGCTGGCCTTGGCGCACTTCGCCATTGCGAAGAGCTTTATGAACAATGGCAACCACAGCTTGCAAGTCCAATGCATGACCCTGCCCGCATGGCCTTTCCGCGTAAGGAGGGGGCAAGCATTTCCCTTGCCATCCAAGAATTAGCATCTGGTAAAAGCACCATATCAGCCTGCACCTCAAAAGCTGAAGCCATGTATGAAGACGGCGAAGGCGCTGATAGCGTTTTTCGTATCAGCGGTGAAAAAATAAGGGTGATAAATCCGGTTGCAGATGGCTTTTTGGTAAGTGCCGCGATTAAGGATGAGCCATGCCTGTTCCTAGTCCCACGTCTGCTTGGTTCTGGCCAATTAAACGGCATTAGTTTACGCCCAGCTATTAAAGATGCGTCGGTTCTTACCGCGCCTTTTGCTAATATGATATTTGAGCAAAGTGCCGGTTGGCTTGTTGCCAAGGAAAATCAGTTCACAACAATTATCAACGAAATATTTGACAATCTTGGCAATGATAATGCCGTTATGGGAGCGAGTATCGCACGCGCAGCCATGCGCGGTGCAGTTGATTTATTGCGTATGCAAAAAGAAAACGGCAAGGAAAATATATTTTATAGCCGCATGCTAGCCGATGCGGCATTGGATTGCGCCGCTTTAACCATTTTGGCATTGCGGCTTGGCCAATCCATAGACATTGCCGCTCAAAACGAGGTTCAGGCGGTTTGGGCAGAACTTTTACGCCCTGTTGTTGCCTATTGGAGTGAGCAGCTCGCCCGTCAAATTACTGATTGCGCTATTACCACGCGTACTGATTTCCCACTTCAAAAGGGAGAACGCACCCATCGAGGCTTACGTTTTTTTGGCCGCAATCGTAGTTTTGAAAAAACGCCTAATGATCATATTCAAGATTTTATGAAAGCAGTAAAAAAATATCCCGATCATTTTGAAAATATTATTATTGGTCTTGCTGGCAATATTGGATCTGCCGGCCCAAGAACTGCCGAAGTCTTGCAAGTGGCGGCTAAAATGGCGGTTAATGATAGTGGATCGGCCTTTTTGCTGATGGAGCAATTTGCCTATACTGCTGCTGCGGCCGCCTTAAGCCGCCTGGATATCGACATGGTAGCCAATGCCTTTGTTGAAAGCCGATTAGGTGGGCAATGGCGCTCGACTTACGGCATGATGAGCCCGCGTTTTAATGCAACCTTTATTTTAGAAGCCCTATATCCATCAGCATAAGAAATTTAAGCCTATCAGAAGATTTTCTCTGATAGGCTTTAATTTAAATAATGAACTGTTTTCTTGTGATACCAACAATCACACATTTTCTAACTAATAGAAGAATAGAAAATAATTCGATCTACAACGTTTCCATAATCTCACTTAACAACGAAAACGATTTTTTGCGCGCTTCATGATCATGAACCGTTGTTGTTATAATAAGCTCATCAGCCTTGGTGCGCGCCAATAAATTAGCAATGCCTTCGCGTATAGTTTGCGGTGAACCAATAACCGAGCAAGAAAGCGTTTGCTCAAGGATCATCTGGAATTGCTCTGGCAAAGACTTAACGAAATTTTCTTGCGGACGCGGTAATGGCCCAGCGCGCCCAGTACGCAAATTAACAAAGGATTGTTGCAACGAAGTAAAGAGATATTGCGCCTCTTCATCACTATCGGCAACAATGGCATTAAGCGCCACCATGGCATGCGGTTTTTTCAACGTCTCTGAGGGCTCAAACCGCTCCCGATAGATTTTTAACGCATTATCAAGCTCAGCTGGCGCAAAATGCGAAGCAAAAGCATAAGGAAGCCCTAAGATAGCGGCCAATTGCGCACCAAAAAGGCTGGAGCCTAAAATCCATATTGGTACATTTTCTCCAGCCCCTGGAACTGCGCGAACTTGCTGTCCGTCCGATGCTTCTTTAAAATAACCAAGCAGCTCAACCACATCTTGGGGAAAAGAATTGGCATCAAGATCATGGCGATGGCGCAAGGCACGTGCAGTAAGCTGGTCGGTACCAGGAGCGCGCCCTAAACCCAATTCAATACGCCCCGGATAAAGCGCTGAAAGCGTTCCAAATTGCTCGGCAATAACCAAGGGCGAATGGTTTGGTAACATAATGCCACCTGATCCTAAAATAATTTTATTGGTGACTGCCGCCACTTGACCAATTAAAACCGCAGTCGCAGCACTGGCAATTCCTGTCATATTATGGTGTTCAGCATACCAAATACGCTTAAATCCAAGATTTTCGACATGGCGTGCAAGGTCTATTGAATTGCGCAAGGCATCCTTGGGCGTGCTCCCTTCAGGAACATTAGATAAATCAAGAACGGAAAATTTCATTTGCCCTATCTTTTCAAGCGCCATCGCGCCATTGGTGTTTAAACTCAGTTATTTAAATAACTGGGCTTTCAAGAGCGTAAATTCAAGGGTAAAAATTTAAGCAGAGGGCTGCTAAATGCTTACAGCTTTTACATGCGTAAATATAATAATCACATCGTTAATACAATGACTTATATTGTTGGTAAATAGTATTTTACGATAAATTAAATTTGTAAACGCTGCTAAAATAATCAAAATATAGCAAACTGCTTAAATATATTGGAGGTGTCATGAAAAAAATTATTGCATTGTTTATTTTTGCAATTTTAAGCCTTAATAGTCATCGTGCTATGGCAGAAAATACTAGCAAAGGCTGTCCCACGGACACCGAACAAGCCTATAAAACTGTGTTACAGTTAAAAGAACTTGGCAAGTTTGAAGATATTATGCCTTGTTTAAAAGATAAAGCACTCTTGCTAAAAATCTTGGGAGCAGCACAAAACAACGATTTAGATGCGATTGAAATTGCAGGCACAGCATATATTGCTGGGATAGAAGGCACCTTTAAGCCTAATTACCTAATCGGCAATGAATATTTTAGGCGATTAAAACAAGAAACCAATGGCGAGGTATCCAATATTGAAGAGCTTGATATGGTTATTCAGTCAACCAAATATCTTGTTCAACAAGCAGAAGATGACGATAAGATCCTCTATGGAACGATGCAAATCGAAGAACGATTACGCTGGAATGAATGCGACGAAGCGATGTTTGATATTTCGGCTAATATTATCACGCAAACAAGCAAACAAACACAAGATATCGAAAAACTCAATAAAGCCTTAAGTGTTTGTCAAACAACCGCAAAAAGCTTTGAATATAATTTACGTCGCCCTATTTACCTAACACGCTTATATCAGCTTTTGGGTGATGATAAATCTGCGCAAGAAGTACATGACGCAGCCCTTTTAAAAAATGGTATTCGCATCAGTGGAGATTTTTTAAAAACACTAGGTGATAAATTATTTTACCGTAAAAAACAGGATGCCCAAGCCAATTACTTGGCTGCGGCAATTGCTGGCAACAAAAAGTCGATATGCTTACTTGGATATAACTATCTCTACCCTGATTTAGCACCCAAAATGCTGCAAAATCCACAAGATTATCAAGAGGAATACACTAAAATTATTGCTTGGTATGATGTAGGAATTAGCAAAGACGAAAGTGACTGCCAAGAATTTCGTGATAGCTTGGTCAAATTGTTTGATAAAAACAAATAATAATCACGCAAAAATAACGAAGATGAGCCTTGTTATATTTTACAAAAATTTCTTATAAAACAATCAGTTAATTACGCATTATCTATTTAATTTTTACCTTGGTAGGATATCTAGCAAATATTGCAACACTGCTAGATATCCTAATCATTAGTTATTTTTTGACAATAGCATCAATACCAGCTTGGGCGCATTCGGCATCAATAGCACCGCTTGGCGCACCACCAACACCAATACCACCAACCAATGCGTCACCAATTTTAATTGGCAAACCACCGCCTTGGATAACAAAACGCGCATCCATATCACGAAGACCTGCATTTTCTGGATTTTTGGCAATAAACTCCGCAAGACTAGCGCTATCGCGTCCCATAGCAGCCGATGTAAATGCCTTGCCTTGCGCGCTGCCTGCCGTATGAGGACCAGACTGATCAGCTTTTAACAAGACTTTGGTTGAACCGTCTCTTGAGACGATGGCAACACTGACATTATGCCCCTTAGCTGCACATGCATCAAGGGCAGCATGGGCCGCCTTACCTGCAAGGCTTAATGGCAAATAAGGTGCGGTTGGCAAATCTTGTGCAAAAGCAAAATTAGGCAAAAGACCAAGAGATAAAATCATCAATATGCGTTTCATAATAGCTATCCTTTTTAAGGGTAATCGATTATATGCAGTAAACTGCAAATGATATTTTAAAATCGTCACTTATAGTAAGATACTAGTATGACATTACCGTTTCTCGCTTTCAAGAAACAATAATGCTTTGATTGTTTATCCATTACATTTAAAGCGGAGCCATATCACCTTTGGCCCAAGCTTCGCTTGTTTCACCACAAAAATCCTCATATCGGCCAGCTTCAATCGCTGCCCTTATGCCTGCCATTAAGTCTTGATAATAGCTAAGATTATTCCACGTTAACAACATTGAACCTAAAGCCTCATTGGATTTTATCAAATGGTGTAAATATGCACGGCTATAATCGCGCGCGGCAGGGCAAGAAGATTGTGGGTCTAGTGGGCGGTGGTCTTCATTATGGCGGGCATTGCGTAAATTGACCTTACCAAAGCGCGTGAAAGCTAAACCATGGCGGCCGGCGCGCGTGGGCATCACGCAATCAAACATATCAATACCGCGTGCAACAGCTTTAATAATGTCGTCAGGCGTGCCAACACCCATCAAATAACGTGGCTTTTCACGCGGTAAAATTGGACAAGTAACATCCAGCATATCCATCATTACTTGCTGCGGTTCCCCTACCGCAAGGCCGCCAACGGCATAACCTTTAAGATCCAGCGCTTTTAATGCTTCTGCTGAGCGTTCACGCAAAGGCACATTATCACCGCCCTGCACAATACCAAACATCGCCTTGCCAGCCTGAATCCCAAAGGCATCCTTACAACGCTGTGCCCAGCGCAAGGATAATTCCATGGCTTTTTCCATTTCACTAAAGGTCGCTGGCAAAGCCACACATTGATCAAGCTGCATTTGAATATCTGAATCAAGTAAGCCTTGAATTTCAATCGAGCGTTCAGGCGACATTTCATAGCGCCGGCCATCAATATGGGATTGGAAGGTGACGCCTTTTTCATCTAATTTACGTAAACCCGCCAAGGACATCACTTGAAAACCGCCTGAATCGGTGAGAATTGGACCTTGCCAACGGGCAAATTCATGCAAGCCCCCAAGCTTTGCAACCCGCTCCGCCCCCGGGCGCAGCATTAAATGATAGGTGTTGCCAAGAATAATATCTGCGCCAAGGTCTTTAACCTGATCCATATACATGGCTTTTACTGTACCGCCCGTGCCAACAGGCATAAAGGCAGGTGTGCGTACGCTACCGCGTGGCATGGTGATTTCGCCGCGCCGTGCCTTTTTATCCTCTGCAATCAATTTAAAGGTAAAATTTTCACTCATTTTATTTATCCTGCAGTTTTAAAGCATCTTCATTGCGCGTTAATAAGCTACTATCGCCATAGGAATAAAAACGATAGTCATTATCAATTGCATGCCTATAGGCATTTTTCATCGTATCTAATCCAGCAAAAGCTGAAACCAGCATAAACAGCGTTGAACGCGGTAAATGGAAATTGGTAATCAACTGATCAACAATTTTAAACCGATAACCGGGCGTTATAAAAATATCGGTAGCACCAGACCATGCTGCTAAGATACCATCATCTTTTGCAGCACTTTCAAGCAAACGTAATGCGGTTGTGCCAACGGCTACTATGCGCCCACCGCGTGCGCGCACAGCATTTAAATGATCTGCAACCTCTTGGCTAATATGACCAATTTCCGAATGCATTTTGTGGTCAACCGTATCATCCACCTTAACCGGTAAAAATGTACCCGCGCCAACATGCAAAGTTACAAAATGCTGCTCTAAACCTTTTTCTTTCAAACTATCAAGTAGGCTATTGGTAAAATGCAAGCCCGCTGTTGGTGCAGCAACGGCGCCCTCTTCACGGGCAAAAACCGTTTGATAATCCTTGGTATCCTGTGCATCTTCACCGCGCCTTGCCGCAATATAAGGTGGCAAAGGCATATGCCCAATAAAGGCTATTGCACTATCAAGCTCTGCGCCAGACTTATCAAAAGTAAGCAGCATTTCTCCAGCTTCACCCTTTTCACTGACCTGCGCTTCCAATCTTTGATCTGCCTTGCTAAAGACAATAATCTCGCCCTCATTTAACCGTTTGGCTGGGCGCACAAAAGCTTTCCAACTATTAGGCGACATGCGCATATGCAGGGTTGCACCAATATGGGCGACAGCCTCACCGCGTGTTCGTGTGCCTTCAAGCCGCGCTGGGATAACCTTAGTATCATTAAAAACCAATACGTCCCCTGCCCGCAAAAGCTTGGGTAAATCGCCAATATGGAAATCACTTGGAATATGGCTTTCATCAATGACCAATAATTTTGCAGCCTCGCGCGGCACCAAAGGGCGCAAAGCAATATGGCTTTCCGGCAATTCAAAATCAAAAAGGTCTACATTCATGGAAATAACTAACTATTGGAACATGGATAAAAAGGGTAAAACTTAGCATAAGGTTTTGTGTTCGTGATTGATAGTCATATTTTAAACTTACTATACAAGTTTATGACATAAAAAAGCGGAGCATATTGCTATGCCCCGCTTTATTCGACTAATCAAATATTTACTCAGCGTCAGAGGCAACATATGCCTTCAAAATAACATCTGGATCACGCACAGGCTCACCGCGCTTGATTTTATCGACATTTTCCATGCCTTCAATCACTTGACCCCAAACGGTATATTGGCGATCAAGGAATGATGCATCTTCAAAACAGATGAAGAATTGGGAATTTGCTGAATTTGGATTTTGGCTACGCGCCATTGAAGCTGCACCACGAACGTGCTTAGCATTAGAAAATTCTGCCTTAAGGTCTGGCTTGGAAGAGCCGCCCATGCCAGCACGTGCTGCATTAAACTTGGCTGAATCGGTTTTACCATATTCAACATCGCCAGTTTGCGCCATAAAACCATCAATCACGCGGTGGAACACAACATTATCATAAGCGCCCTCGCGAGCGAGTTCCTTAATACGCTCTACGTGACCAGGAGCAAGATCAGGAAATAGCTCAATTGCTACATTTCCCTTGGTTGTTTCAAGGATGAGGGTATTTTCCGGATCTTTATAAGCCATTCGACATTACTCCTGTTGTTTTTTCCCTTTTTATGCAAAGGGCCAATTATGTCAATAAGCAGATAGAGTTTTAATAAAATTAAAAATAAACTATCCGCTTAAAAATGAGAAAGCGCCCAGTCATGAGCGCGTATTAAATTATTTGGGTTATTTTACTGAAGATACAAGGCTTGCCTTGATAATATGGTCAGGATTTTCAACTTTACCATTATCACTGCTTGAGCCTTTTTTAATTTTATCGACCACATTCATACCTTTGATAACCTTGCCAACAACAGTATATTGACCATCTAGGCTTGATGCTGAATCAAAACAAATGAAGAATTGTGAATTGGCTGAATTTGGATTTTGGCTCCGCGCCATGCCAACAGTACCACGCACAAATGGTTCTTTTGAAAATTCTGCATTAATATTTGGATATTGAGAACCACCCATGCCAGCAGAATTGGCATCAAAGCCTTTTTTCAAATTGCCAAATTGCACATCACCAGTTTGTGCCATAAAACCATCAATCACGCGGTGAAAAACCACATCATTATATGCGCCATCGCGTACTAGCTTTTTAATTTGCTCAACATGCTTTGGTGCAAGATCAGGGCGCAATTGAATAGCAACATCGCCATCTTTTAATGTAAGAACAAGGATATTGTCATTATCTGCAGCCGACGAAGGTGCAATAAAGGCTAAACTCGCGGCAATAAACAGCATAATTGCTGCAATTTTTTTAAACAAAGTCATAGTGATTAGTACTCCAATTGTGTTTGACTACATTTAATTCTCTATTGAAAATCAAATGAAAAGCCGAAGCTTGGCTAAAACTTAAATACTATGCAAATTTATAATATGAAATAAGCAAAGCATATTAAGGTTGAAACTTGTTTTTTAAAGCATGGGCGACAATTTCCGGCACAAAGTGCGAAACATTACCACCCATAGATGCAATCTGCCGCACCAATGTGGCAGTAATAGCACGAACTGAAATACTTGCTGGTAAAAATACCGTTTGTATATCGGGCGACATAGTCGCATTCATACCGGCAAGCTGCATTTCATAATCAAGATCGCTGCCATCGCGCAAACCACGAATGAGCAAAGATGCGTCTAATTCTCGTGCTTTATCAACAACCAGATTATCAAAGGCAATAACCTCGATACGTTTTGCGTCGCACTTAAATTCATCATTCGCAACAGCATGAATAAGATCTTTACGCTCAACAAAGGAAAAAAGCGGCTGTTTACCTGGATGAATACCAATAGCAACAATCACCCTATCGGCAATTTTCAAGCTGCCGCGCAATACATCAAGATGACCATTGGTGATTGGATCAAACGACCCCGCATAAATGCCAATTGGCTTCATGGCTTAACTTTCATTTAGAGCGTTTTTCCGAAAAGTGTGAAGCGGTTTTCGGATAAAAAACGCAGGTAAACAATGGATTAGAGCGCCAATCTGATCCAACCAGATTGAAATGCGCTCTAACGCAATGATGTTCAATAATATTACTAAACATATACCATAAAAAAAAATCCTGCAAAAACCTTTATCATTTTTGCAGGACTTTTATTTTATCTTTTTTGCTATTCAAACTTAAAAACTGTCAAAATAGCAAAATTCTTATTCTGCGTTAGGTTCGCTAGCTTCCACTACAATAGCGGCTGCATCAGGTGAAGCATTATCTTCCCCCTCGTCACCAACCTCGTCTTCGGGATCAGAAATACGCTCAACCGACACAACTTTTTCACCGCCAGAAACATTGAAAATTGTAACGCCCTTGGTTGAACGGCCAGCAATGCGGATACCATCAATAGGCACACGAATAAGCTGTCCACCATCAGACACCAACATAATCTGATCGGAACTTTCAACTGGGAAAGTTGCAACCAATGAACCAATTTCGTTGGTTTTTGATGTATCTGTTGCCTTAATACCCTTACCACCACGATTGGAGGTACGGAAATCATAAGAAGATGCCCGTTTGCCGTAACCAAATTCAGAAACGGTAAGCACCATTTGTTCAGCACGTTGCAACTCATGATAACGCTCATCATTAAGATCAACGTTTTCTGTCACTTCTTCATCACTTTCAACAACATCTTCAGCATCACTACCTAAGGCACGACGCTCGGCAATAGCGCGTTTGATATAGGCTGCACGTTCTGCTGGTGTTGCTTCAACATGGCCTAAAATAGCCATCGAGATTACCGTATCTTCTTCAGCCAAGTTAATACCACGTACACCAACCGAGTTTCGGCCAGCAAAAACACGCACATCAGTCACCGCAAAACGGATACATTGACCTTTAGCAGTGGTAAGCAAGACATCATCATTTTCGGTACAAGTGGCAACAGAAAGGATCTCATCTTGTTCCTCGTCCAACTTCATGGCGATTTTACCACCACGATTAACCTGAACAAAATCTGATAGCTTATTACGGCGCACCGTGCCACGGGTTGTTGCGAACATCACATCAAGTTCTGCCCAGCTTGCTTCATCTTCAGGCAATGGCATAATGGTGGTAATACGTTCGTTAGGCTGCAATGGCAACATATTAATCAAGGCTTTACCACGCGATTGCGGGGTACCTGCCGGCAAACGCCAAACCTTTTCTTTATAAACAATACCGCGCGATGAGAAGAACAAGATTGGCGTATGGGTATTTGCCACAAAGAGCCGTGTTACGAAATCTTCATCCTTGGTCGCCATACCAGAACGCCCCTTACCGCCACGGCGCTGTGCGCGATAGGTTGATAATGGAACACGCTTAATATAGCCCGTATGACTTACAGTCACCACCATATCTTCACGGGCGATAAGGTCTTCATCATCAACATCGGAGCCACCAAGCCCAAAAGTTGTGCGGCGTTTGGCAAGCTTATCATCCATATTACCAAACTCATCACGAACGGCCAAAAGCTCGTCCTTGACAATGGTCATAATACGAATACGTGAAGATAAAATATCAAGATAATCAGCGATTTCTACGCCAATTTCGTTGAGCTCATTGGCAATTTCATCGCGGCCAAGGGCAGTCAAACGCTGCAAGCGCAATTCAAGAATTGCACGCGCCTGCTCTTCCGATAAATTATAGGTATTATCATCATGCACAATATGACGCGGATCATCAATCAATTTAATCAATGATGTCACGTCTTCTGCTGGCCAGCGGCGTTCCATTAACTGTTCACGCGCAGTCGCCGGATCCGGAGCTTTACGAATAAGCGCAATAATTTCATCGATATTAGCAACAGCAATAGCAAGACCAACGAGAACATGGGCGCGTTCACGCGCTTTGCGCAGCAAATATTTTGTACGCCTGCTTACAACTTCTTCTCTAAAAGTGATAAAGGCACGTAAAATATCCATTAAGCCCATTAAAATAGGCTTACCACCATTAAGTGCTACCATATTGCAACCAAAAGAGGTCTGCAAAGGCGTATATCGATAAAGCTGATTTAGCACCACATCGGCAACAGCATCGCGTTTTAACTCAATAACCACACGATAACCATCGCGATCAGATTCATCGCGCAAATCTGAAATGCCTTCAATGCGCTTATCGCGCACTAACTCGGCCATTTTTTCAATCATGGTCGCTTTATTGACCTGATAGGGAACCTCCGTCACAATAATCGCTTCACGATCATTGCGGATAGGCTCAATCTCAACCTTAGCCCGCATAACAACCGAGCCACGGCCAGTTTCATAAGCGGAGCGAATGCCAGCACGGCCTAAAATAATGCCGCCAGTTGGAAAATCTGGGCCTGGAATAATTTCCATCACTTCTTCCAAAGTAATGGCAGGATTATCGATTAAGGCAACGCAGCCATCAATTACTTCACCCAGATTATGAGGTGGAATATTGGTAGCCATACCAACAGCAATACCACCAGAACCATTAACCAATAGATTAGGAAAGCGTGCTGGAAGAACAACTGGCTCTTGCTTTGAACCATCATAATTGTCTTGAAAATCAACAGTTTCCTTATCAATATCACCAAGCAAAGTATCCGAAAGCTTTTCCAAGCGACACTCAGTATAACGCATAGCGGCTGGTGGATCACCATCGATTGAGCCAAAATTGCCCTGCCCATCAATCAACGGATCGCGCAATGACCAATCTTGCGCCATACGCACCAAAGCATCATAGATTGAAGCATCACCATGAGGGTGATATTTACCCATAACCTCACCGATAACAGCGGCAGATTTACGGTATGGTTTATTATAAGCCAATCCCATTTCGTTCATGGCGTAAAGAATACGTCTATGTACAGGCTTAAAACCATCACGCACATCGGGCAAAGCGCGCGATACGATAACGCTCATTGCGTAATCGAGATAGGAGCGCTGCATCTCCTCGATGATGTTTACTGGTTCAATACCTTGTACGTCACCGCTATCGGGTGGCAATATCTGATCGTTCACGTGTTTAACCATTCTGTTAAATTACGACTCAAAATTCTATTTGTTATAGCCGAAAGCAATATAAAAAGCCAATTTAGGCGCCTGTTTTTTTGAATAAATAAATCTATAAATTCAGCAACTTAAATAAATCAACTGAAAAATCAGTGGATGAACAATTATAAAGCATAAAACAAAGCTTATATTTTATCGAAAACACATAAATACAGACTAAAATACGGCAAAATTATAATAATGGGCATAAGTTTGCTCATTGGATGATAAATTTACTACCATTTTAAAACATCACTATGAAACAATTTAACCGCCTCATATTGGCAACATTACAAGACCCTGCAAGCCTCAAGCAACAAACAAAATCACTTGAGCCCCCAATATTCGCGCCTATATACAACTAAAGCGGAACGGCTACCTTCTGCTGCGCATGGGCATCCTTTAATATTTCCATTGGTATATTATAAATTTCTTGCAAGGTTTCTGGCGTCATAATATCAAGAGCACTTGCTTGTTTAATTAATTTTCCGCCCTTTAAAGCAAAAATATAATCGCAAAAGCGCGCAGCCATATTAATATCATGCAGTACCATAAAAACGCTTAAATTATGCTCAAGCGATAAGCTTCGCACCAAACTCAATATTTCTATTTGATGCCCAACATCTAAAGCAGAGGTCGGTTCATCAAGCAACAAACAACGGGCATCCTGTGCAATCAGCATTGCAATCCACACCCGCTGACGCTCGCCGCCTGATAAGGTTTCCACCAAGCGATCTTTAAAAGGTAAAACACCTGTCGCTTCCATAGCCCTTTCTACTTTCTTCGCGTCATCTTCACCGAAACGTCCCAGCGCACCATGCCAAGGATAGCGTCCCAAGGCGACCAATTCATGCACCAACATGCCTGACGCAACCGCAGGCTGTTGTGGCAAATAAGCAAGGTGGCGAGCAAAATCACGACCATTCCATTGATTAAGAGGGCGGCCACAAAAAATAATATTTCCACTGGTCACGGTCTGCTGACGCGCCAAAATTTTTAACAAGGTTGACTTGCCAGAGCCATTATGACCGATCAATGCAGTGACTTTACCCGCCGCTATCTCCATATCCAGCGGCGCTAAAAGATCACGATCCTGCATTGTAAAACGCGCCTTTTCCAATTTAAATAGTAAGTCTGTCATAAGGATCCTTAAAAAAAGATTATTTGCAATCGCCCATTTGCAAGCTTAGTAAAACAAACTTATCTGAATAAAGAAAGATTAAACATTGCATAATAAACATGACTGTTATAGACAAGTTAAAAGAGTTTAGGATATAGATCTTGCGATTGCAATGGCTATCTTACGCCTAAATTAAACGCATCAACAAACATCATTTCGAGCATGAACAATTAGGGTCATATGCAAGATAGTACTTAAGTTTATATCTTTTACGAAATTAAAAGTTAATAAACCTTAAAACTAAAGGAGCAAGCTTTTTGAGCTTTCATCCCCAAATGGAATGCCAAATTGGCGGCATTAAGTTAATTGATAAACTAAAATATCGCATTTTAGAAGGCGCAATTATTGATGTATGGACGGTTGAATGCGGCCCTAACATGCAAGGACATTATCTTTCACGAGCACCGCGTTTATTTTTTGTTTTGGAAAACAGTGCAGAGATTAGTTTTTTTAATAATCATGACAACAAACCAAACCAGCCATTAAATGCCTTGGACCTATGTTACATTCCTGCTAATTGTCCAGTATCAAGTCATCTTACAAAATCAGGTTTTCTAAAGCATCTTGATATTCATTTCGATATTGATCTTTTACAACAACATTTTGAAGGTTGCATCGACACTCAACGCATCAATCAACCTAATTTGTTCTTTCAAAACCCACGCATTGCACAAATTGCAAATCTATTAGCGCAAGAATGCAACAACCAAACACCATTGCATAATTTATTTAGTGAAGGTTTACTCTATGCACTCGTTGCTGAACTTTTTCAAATAACCCACAGCCCATTAAAGCGCTCTGGCACTCTTAGCCAACGCCAATTAAAACAAGTAACCCAATTTATTGAAAATAATTACGATCGTATCATAAGAATTGAAGAACTTGCCAACATTTGCGGTCTTTCTAAATCCTATTTTTGTACAGCCTTTAAAATGACTACAGGTATTTCGCCATTAAGTTTTCAAATGCAGCGCCGCATAAAAAAAGCTAAACTATTATTAGAGCGCGAACAACGTCCCTTATCTGATATAGCAACAACAATCGGCTTTTCTGACCAAGCTCATTTTACACGCGTGTTTAAAAAAATAAATGGCACAACACCAAAGGAATGGGTCAAAATATTTAACTGAAAGATGAAGAAATTGAGATAAGGGAAATAATCGAACCTTTTATTTATAGCTTCGCATTTTCACTCGATCTTTAATGCTTTTTTCAATTGAATGCAATTTTCGCGTTTAGCTTTTTAAGTAATATCATTCAAAAATTCAAAATATCAGACAAGCTTTTTATTAAAATATGAATTAAAAAATCATATTTCTCATATTGCCATTTAGTTCGGTCTAGCAATCAGTTGCAACCATACTAGTTATAGCACCTAAATCGGCTTTATACGCTCAAATCAACAATTGTTATTTTATAGCCTAAAGGGTTTCAATCAATGGCATCATCACGTCTGTTTACATTTTTACTTGCTTTAGCAGCAAGTACATCGCTTAGCCACACTTATGCAAATGCCCAACAAAATACCAATACCACTCTAGAAACCGTAGTTATAAATAATGATGATACGGCTGTAAGCCCAGTTGCTGGTTTTGTCCCCCAAGTAACCGCTACAGGCTCAAAAGCAGCTGTGAATATAAGTAAAATTCCTCAATCAGTTTCGGTTGTTGGCCGCGACCAAATGGATGCAACTGGCGCACAAAAACTTGACGAGGCGCTACGCTATACAGCGGGGGTTTTTGCTCAACCTTTTGGTGTCGATAATGATACCAATTGGATATATATCCGTGGTTTTGATGCAACCCAAACTGGAACCTATCTTGATGGTTTGCAAAACTTTAGCTACGGTTTTGGTGGCTTTTTAATTGATAGTTATAATATCGAGCGCATTGAGGTATTAAAAGGTCCTGTAGCAGCCCTTTATGGCGGCGCAAATCCTGGTGGCATTGTCAACTACATTAGCAAACGCCCAACATTTGATCGTATCCGAGAAACTGAAATTGGCGTAAACAGCTATGGTAACGCCTATATTGGTTTTGACATGGGTGACAAGGTTACGGATACTTTAAGCTATCGTATTAATGGCAAAATTCAAGGTGGCAATAATTACACCGACCATGCGGAAGAATTTCGCGGTGTTATTTCCCCAAGCATTGAATTTAAACCCGATGAAGCAACGCGGCTTACAATTTTAGGCAATTACACCCATTTAGATTTAACCCATGATGGTGGCGGCTTTTTACCTTATTATGGCACGGTTGTACCAACACAATTTGGCAAAATTCCACGAACTATCAACTATACCGAGCCCTCTGTCGATTCTTATGACCGTGAGCAGGCTAGTATCGGTTATGAATTTGAACACCGCTTTGACAATGATTGGACTGTCCGACAAAATGTACGTTATGGCTATGCCCATGTTAAAGAACATAGCCTTTACGCATATGGCTATGAGGGTTTTTTATCACAGCCTAGTTTAAATAATCCCAATGTTGCACGTATCAATTTTAAACATGACACGGAAGTAAACACTTTTGTTGCCGACAATATGCTTGAAGGTAGTGTAAATACCGGAGCAATTACCCATAATTTATTATTTGGAGCTGAATATCGGTATTTTTTAATCAACCAAATGCAACAAACCGGTAGCGCAACTGTTATTGACGGCTATAATCCTGTTTATGGCGCAGCACAGGGCCCAATGTGGGATCCTTATATTGATCAAAAATTAACTCGCAACCAGTTTGGTATTTATGCCCAAGACCGCATGGAATTTGGCGAAGGTTGGATTTTAACTTTAAATGGCCGTTATGACCATGTTTGGACCAAAGCCAAAGGCTTACCTGAATATGAGTATAATACGGGACGCTGGTCTGGTCGTGCTGGTCTTGGTTATGAATTTGACAACGGGCTAACCCCCTATGCTAGCGTTGCCACATTTTTTAATCCAATCATTGATACGCTTTTTGACAATAGCTACGCCAAGCCAGAAACCGGTACCCAATATGAAATCGGCATGAAGTACCGTCCACAAATATTTGATGGCTTAATCACTGCATCATTGTTTGATTTAACCAAGGAAAATTCCTTAACTGGTTCAAGTTTTGCACGCACCCAGCTTGGCAAAGTCAATTCACGCGGCTTTGAATTAGAAGTGCAAGCCAATATTACGCAATCATGGAAACTCATTGGCAATTTCACCACCTCCAAGATCAAAATCAAGGACGATGAAACAACACCGAGCCTGATTGGCAACCGTCCTTACCTTATTCCAGAACAACAGGCAGCCTTATTTACAGAATATCGCATTAGCAGTGGCAAGCTTGAAGGTTTAACCCTAGGCGGCGGTGTGCGCTATGTTGGCTCAACTTTTGCCGATGAAGAAAACACCCTTAAAGTACCAGCAGTTACTCTTGCCGACTTAAAACTTGGTTATGAAAAAGATAATTGGGGCGTCGATATTAACGTCACCAACTTGTTCAACAAGGGCTATGTATCAGGTTGCCAAGGCATTTTTGTTTGTAGCTATGGCGAGGGTCGCAAAACCCTTTTACGTATGCATACGAAATGGTAAGATAATATAAGCGCTTTATTGATCACAAAAAATAAAGCGCTTTTACCTCAACACGATGATATGGAAACACAATATGGAATTAAGCCGCCGACACTTTTTATCGCTGTCCTGCGCGGCTTTCTTTTCGAGCCATTTTAATATTACCCATAGCATTGCAGAAAATGCTGAATTGCAATATTGCCTTTCAGATATTGCAATAATCGACTGGGCTATGCTTGAAACCGCCCTAGCCATTGGTACAATACCTTTAGCTGCAACCGAATTGCGCCAATATAAAAAAATGCAAATTCAACCGCCTATACCAGACAGTGTAGCGGATATTGGTTTGCGCGGCAGTCCTAATTATGAACTCCTGCGTATTTTAGCCCCCAAACTCATTATCGCATCTAATTTTTATGAATATCAGCGTCCAACATTGGAAAAAATTGCACCAGTTTGGGCGCCAATAGTCTTTGGGCAAGGTCTTTCGCCCCGCCCAACCCTTACCAAAGCAACCTTAGAGCTGGGGCAACGCCTTGGCTGCTTTGAAAAGGCACGACAATTTATAAAGAACTATGACACATTTATTCAACAAAAGCGCATTCAATTTGCAAAATTATTACGGCGTGATTATTTCATTATAAATCTTGGCAATGGTCGTAATTTTCGTGCATTTGGTAATGACAGTATTTTTGGTGCAGCTTTCAAGGATATTGGTTTGAATAATGCTTGGGGCAGCGATACAAGCTATTCAGCCTATGCTCATATTGGCCTTGAAAAATTAGCTCAAAAACCTGATGCTGGAATTATTATTATTGGACCCACGGAACAACAAACCCTCCAAGCACTGCCTGACAATAAATTATGGAATGAATTGCCAGCAATCAAACAAGGTAATTTTGTTTTTTTGCCACCGCTTAATCATTTTGGCGCCCTGCCGACAGCACAACATTTTATTGCGCTTTTAGCAAAACACTGGTTCGAGGCTGATGGTGAAAAATAGAAAAATCATAATATTTTGGTCGGCATTATGTATTTTTGCAGCAATCATTACCTTGATGCACTTTTTAAATGCCTGGAATAGCTCAACCGACAATACGGATATGCAAAAATTACAGCATATCATTGCGCTTAATATGATTTTGCCCCGCAGCGCTATGGCTTTAATTTGCGGTGCTGGCCTTGCATTATCAGGGCTGCTTTTGCAACAAATATTGCGCAATCCCCTTGCTGAGCCAACTACTCTTGGCATCGCATCAGGTGCGCAGCTTGCTATGACTATCGGTATTTTATATATTCCTGCCGCTTGGTTAAGCCGCGAATGGCTAGCACTTATTGGTGCATTTAGTGCTATTTTATTGGTCTTACTGCTGAACCATAAAAGACGGCTTGAGCCTGCATCGGTTATTTTAAGTGGTATGATTATTTCATTAACCGCGACAGCTGCTTCAACTGCGCTTATTCTTGCCAATGGTGATTATGTTTTTTCCCTATTTGTTTGGGGGGGCGGCTCACTGGAGCAATTAAGTTGGACACCGTTTCTTTGGCTATCGGTAAAGATTATAATCGGCGCTATTTTTGCTAGTTTGCTATTACGCCCTTTGACATTATTTAATGTTGATGATGCTAATATGCGAAGCCTTGGCGTTTCCTTTTTAGCTATTCGATTGCTTGTGATTATGATGAGCGTGTCGATAGCCGCCTTTATTATCGCAGAAGTTGGCATATTAGGCTTTGTCGGCTTGGTAGGACCTGCTTTAGCACGGCTTTCGGGAGCAAGATCACTCAAACAAATGATGATTGCATCTCCAATCATTGGCGCAATTCTTTTATGGGCAACCGACAGCGTAACATATTTAATTCAAACCCTTACTCATACCGATATTCCTGTTGGCGCAGCCACGGCGTTACTCGGCGGCCCACTTTTATTATGGATGCTGCCAAAATTAAGAATGTTTGAGTGGCCAAACAGCCAAACTGGCGACATTGTTAGGCGTGCTCATCATCCTATTATTTTTATCGCCATACTCGTAATAATTTTGATGCTGGTCAGCCTCATTGCTTTGACTTTGGGGCGCGGACCACAAGGCATATTTGTGGCAACCGGCACGCTTTTTTATGATTTTATTGATTTACGCTTGGAGCGGCTGCTTTTTACAATGATTTCGGGCGCCTGTCTTGCGCTAGCTGGTGCATTATTGCAGCGCCTCACGGCCAATCCACTTGCCAGCCCTGAAATACTAGGAACCGGTCTTGGCGCAGGCGTCGGGCTTGCCCTTATTTTATTAACTATTGCAAGCCCAAGCCTTGCCCAACAATGGGGGGGCGCTGCCATTGGCGCATTTATTTCAATCCTATTTATTATGCTGTTGGCAATGCGTGGACAATTCGGCTCTGAAAAATTACTTTTAGCAGGCGTTGGTTTTGGCGCTATGGCAAGCTCTGTCTTGACCGCATTAATTGCGACAGGCACACCGCAAGGTTATGCTTTGTTAGGTTGGTTAAGTGGTACGACGACGCAAGCAACTAGCTGGGGAATTGCCTTCGCCGCCTTTATACTTGTTGTAGCTCTTATCATTATATTTGCTCTATCTCGCTGGATAACCATTTTGCCGCTAGGTGATGTTGCAATGCGTAGCTTAGGCCTTCCAAATGGTTTGGTACGCGCGATAATTGTCCTTACCGCCACAAGCTTAACAGCGATAGGCTCTTTAATGATTGGGCCATTAAGCTTTGTTGGCCTGATTGCCCCCCATATTGCTCGTTATTATGGTATTAATGGAACACGCAGTTTTATGATTGCTTCAGCTTTATTAGGTGCAGTGATTATGGCAATAACCGATTGGCTATCACGCATAATAGCGTTTCCTTATAATTTACCGCCCGGGCTTTTTGCTTCGCTGATTGGTGGATTTTGTCTTATCTTAATTTTATCGAAACGCTCTAAAAATGCCAAAGTGTAAAAATATTTGGAATGTTTATAATAAAATTTCAACTAGATGCATTATGCATTTTAGTGCATAAGAAAAACCACAGAGCATTTAAGCGAAGCAGCAATGATTGAGATTCTAAATACATTAATTACACTATTGGTAACGATCGATCCGCCCGGTCTCATTCCAATCTTTTTGTCGCTTAGTGTCGGCATGAATGGTAAGGAACAAAAGCAAACGGCTATCATTGCTGCAACAATTGCCTTTGTGATATTGGCATTTTTTGCCCTTGTTGGTACGCAGATTATCACAACCCTAGGTATATCGCTTGGTGCTTTTAGAATAGCTGGTGGTATTTTGCTATTTTTCATCGCCTTTGAAATGATTTTTGAAAAACGCACCGAACGCAAGGAAAAAACCGCCGCAATCATTATTACCAAGGATCACATTACCAATATTGCTGCATTTCCCCTTGCTATGCCGATGATTGCTGGCCCTGGCGTTATTTCAGCAACCATTTTGATGGCTGGCAATAATCCCGGCTGGAGTGGTAAAGCGATCACCCTTGGCGTGCTTTTCATCGCAGTTTTATGCTGCTATTTTTTCATGCGCCTTTCACCAGCAATTGATCGTTTAATTGGTGTTGCTGGTCGCTCCATCGTTACCCGCTTGTTCGGGCTACTCCTCGCAGCCCTAGCTGTCCAACTCGTGGCCGATGGTATAAAATCGCTGTTTTTATGAACTTAAAAACAATTAAAAGCTATTGATGATGCTCATACCAATATTGGTTGATTTATCCATAGAGATCAAGGCATCAATACCTTGTTCTAAGGTGATAAACTGACCAGTGAGTTGTTGTGGTTTGATCGTTCCAGCCAAAATCATATCAAGCATAGCATCCTAACGCCAAGCCTGCATGCCAATCAAGGCGACAAACACCTGTTGCCTTAACGGCGATAACCACACTATTATCATGTGGTGTTGGATCAGGTAAATTGACTATTTGTGGCCTTTGCATAAAAGCATCATAAAAAATAGCTTTCATAAATTTCTCCCCAAAAACTTATTGGACTTTTAAAATTAGAGCGCATTTCGATCTGATTAGATCAGATCGGCGCTCTAATCCATTGTTTACACCGCGTTTTTGGCCGAAAACCGCTTCACACTTTTTTCAAAAAACGCTCTAATACAAAGGTCACTAAAATCAGATTTTATTTTAATGCCGCAAGCACTGCAGATGCCGCATAAAATTCGGCTTCTCGGTTAGAGCGCCGCATCATCGCTTCTTCATCCTCACCCCATTGCTCATTCGTCCAATCTTCATCGAGATGAGCAATCCTCCAACCATTTTCGACAGTTAAATGACCATCATTTATCGCAAAAGCAATCAATGCTGAACCAGACAAAGTTGTTAACATATGAAGGGCGGCCAATTCGAAAGGCTTATCTAAATAGTTTTGTAAATAGCTGCGAATTGCCCAACTTGAATTATCAGACTGGGGAATAAACATTACCCCCTCACCTAAGGTAAAGCGGGTGGTTAAGCGTGTTTCAGCCCAATCAAGTATAGGATCCCATAATTTTTGTTGCCGCTCCACCAATTCCACAGGTGCGGATGCACGGTAAAAAAGTAAATCAGAAAGACCAAAGCGTAATAGATCTTCAACGACCGGCTCACTATCTTCGGCTATGCCATCGATAACCGTATTAGCAAGACGAGTGATTGGCATTTTGGCTGGATCAATCACGTCAACCTGCGCATTAAATTCTTGCGCGATTAAATCTGCCAATGCTTGATTTGGAAGCTCTAAAATTTTACGGGCGGGCGTTTTGACCGAACGACCATCAAGACGTATTTCAACACCATTTTCGCTCGTTAAGCTTTCAGCCTTTTCATAAAAACGTTTGGGCAATTTATGTTTCATTTTTTCCTGAGCTGACACCATTGGGTCTTTTTCATCATCCCAAGGCTCTATGTCGGTAAAAACATTACGCATAATTTTATTCCTATATTTTGGTCATCTAGCTCATAAGCACTTTATATCAAAAGTGCTATTTTTATGATAGCAATTTCAGCAAGTCCAATGGTTGCTTCAACAATGAATCTGCACCAGCCTTTAACAATTGTTCAGCCTTGTGATAGCCCCAATCAACACCTATAGCTTTGGCGCCTGCTGCCTTTGCCATTTGCATATCATAAATTGCATCGCCAACAACAAGGGTGCATTCTGGTGTAACACCAGTTTCATCGCAACATTCAAGCACCATCGCAGGATGCGGCTTTGACGGACATTCATCGGCACAGCGGCTAGCAACAAAGCAGTTAAATCCTTGCTCAGCCATCACCATATCAACGCCGCGCCTTGATTTGCCGGTCACCATGCCAAGGATAATATTATCCATAGATGACAGCTGTTTTAACAATTCGCTAATGCCTGAATATAAAAGCTCACATACCCGATTTTTATCGCGCAAGCGATTGAAATGCTGTTTGTAACAAGCTGTCATCTCATCGGCTGGAACTGTTACATTACTTGATATTCCAACACCTTGCGCCAATCTTGTAATAGCAATTGGCAGCGACAGACCAATGATCGATTTTATTGCTGCATCACTTGGTACAGGAAAATTAAAATCCTCAAAAGCATTCACCATGCAATTTTTGATGGTTGAGAAACTGTCAATTAAAGTGCCATCACAATCAAAAAGCACAAGGCGTAAATCATTTGGCATTATTCATTACCATCTTCTTCATCAAGCCCAAGAAGATTGAATGTCTGTACCATATGGGGTGGCAATGGCGCGCTAACGTCAATCATGCCACCAGCAGGATTTGGAATACGAATGCGGCGCGCATGAAGATGCAACCGGTTTTGAATACCACCAGGGAAAACCCAATTTTGATCCGCATAAAAATATTTTGAATCGCCTAAAATCGGATTATCCATAAAAGCCGCATGCACGCGCAATTGGTGAGTACGTCCCGTAAACGGCTCCATCTCCAACCATGAAATATCGCGGCCTACCGTTTCAATAACTCGGTAATAAGAAACCGCGTGATCGGAATCAGGCTCGCCATGTTCGCAAACCCGCATACGGTCGCCATCGGGAGTTGTTTCACGCACCAGCCAAGTTGAAATTTTATCTTGGCGGCGGCGTGGCACACCACGCACAATCGCCCAGTAGGTCTTTTTAGTTTCACGCTCACGAAAAGCTGCCGTTAAGCTTTGAGCGGCGCTACGTGTACGGGCAACAACCAAAACCCCAGAGGTATCACGGTCAATACGGTGAACAAGGCGCGGTTTTTCACCTTTTTTATTGCGCCAAGCCTCAAGCATGCCATCAACATGGCGTGCAACACCTGAGCCGCCCTGCACTGCAAGTCCAGATGGTTTATTAAATACATAAACCTTTGGGTCTTCATAAATGAGCATTTGCGCTAAAACATCACCATCATTTTGCCCACGTATGGTTTTACCAGTTAACGGACCAGAGGCTTTTTCATCAACGCTTAATGGTGGCACACGCATGGTTTGCCCAGCATTAAGACGGGTATCAGATTTAACCCGCCCGCCATCCAAGCGGATTTGCCCAGAACGCAAAAGCTTTTGCAATGCACCAAAACCCAAGCCAGGATAATGAACCTTAAACCAACGATCAAGCCGCATGCCCGCTTCATCATTTTCAACAGTTTTTAACTCAACCGTTTTCTGTCCGGTCATGCGCTTATCTCCTTGCCCAATGGCAGTCGTATCTTCTTTGCACCTTAATGCAATATTACCACTATCAAATGCAATATATATTTGCTTTTCCGCATCTTTTAGCTAAATTTTCTAGAATCAGCATCATCAAAGTAATGCCAATCCATCAAAATGCATCGTCATCATGATAGTTTGGTGAAAACCTTTAAATCACATTTTGTTTTTAATTGTATCCAAGTCTTACTAATTTCAAGAACAAAACCGTGCTTTTTATCTGACTAAATTTGCATTTAAATCGATTAGTTAAGCACATTAGCGCGCAATTAAAACAATAAAAATCATTAAATACCAATATGTTACCAAAATGGTGTAGTTCCATCATCCCACTAATTTGAAAATTAGAAAACTTTCTGTTTGATCGATAGGTTTTTTTTAAATAAATTTTAACATTTTTTAAAAAACTAATTATCACGACTGGTTACAATGCGATTCCAAAAGTGGCTTTCCCTGACACATATTAGTCATTAGGGCATGAAATAAGGCAAAGAGAATTTAATTTCTAGCTATATTTTATGGAGCACGAATACCGTGTCAATATTTCAAACTTATATGCGTGCGCTTTCCTATCTTGGCGGAGAAAAAAAATCGGCTATATCGATTTGTCTAGCCAATGTTATTTTGTCGATAATTGTTATCGCCGAACCTATTTTATTTGGCCGCATCATCGGTGCCATTGCTGATAAGGGTGATGTTTTCACTAATCTTAGCCTATGGGTTGGCTTTGGTATTTTTAATATTGTTGCTTATGTACTCGTTGCGCGCGGAGCCGACCGCTTGGCCCATCGCTTGCGCCTTGATACTTTAACAAAATCCTATGAGCGTATCATTGCTATGCCACTATCTTGGCATCAGGGGCGCGGTACCTCTAGCGCTTTGCATACACTTATTCGCGCGACAGATTCACTTTCTGCCATTTGGCTTGAATTTATGCGCCAACATCTTTCAACTATTGTTGTTCTAGTTATGTTGGTACCAACTGCGCTGTCAATGGATTGGCGTTTGACTATGGTGCTTGCTGTACTAGGCGTTGTATATGTGATGATTGCTCGCTTGGTTATGAAAAAGACCAAGGACGGACAAGAAGCTATTGAACATCACCACCATACATTATTTGAACATGTTTCAGATTCAATTTCCAACGTATCGGTTGTTCAAGGCTATAACCGCATTCAAGCAGAATCTAAAGCATTGCGTCAGCATACAGAGAGTTTACTTGGCGCCCAATATCCCGTTCTAAATTGGTGGGCTTTAGCAAGTGGCTTAAATCGTATGGCGTCCACTATTTCTATGGTAGTTGTACTTCTACTTGGCGCCGTACTTGTATCACGCGGCCAAATGGTTGTTGGCAATGTTGTTGCCTTTGTTGGCTTTGCACAATTGATGATTGGTCGTCTTGATCAAATCACTGCCTTTATCAACCTTGCAGTATCTTCACGCGCTAAGCTTGATGAATTTTATGAAATGGAAGATTCAACCATTGCCCAAGCAGAGCCACAAAATCTACCAGCATTGGAAAATGTAAAAGGCTTCGTTAAGTTTGATCATGTAACCTTTGAATTTGCTAATTCTGGCCAGGGCGTTTATGATGTTTGCTTTGAAGCAAAAGCTGGACAAACCGTTGCCATCGTTGGTCCAACAGGGGCAGGTAAAACCACTTTGATCAACCTTTTACAACGGGTATATGATCCAGCAGTTGGTAATATTTCTATCGATGGTACTGATACGCGTAAAATTTCACGCGATTCATTGCGTAAATGTCTTGCCACTGTTTTCCAAGATGCTGGGCTATTTAACCGTTCAATCCTTGAAAACATCGGCATTGGTAAGCAAGGTGCTAGCGTTAAAGAAATTGAAGATGCCGCTAAAAGCGCTGCTGCCCATGATTTTATTTTGGTAAAGGGCAATGGCTATCAGGCCAAAGTTGGTGAACGTGGCTCACGTCTTTCAGGTGGTGAACGTCAACGCCTTGCAATTGCCCGCGCTGTTTTAAAGAATGCACCTATTTTGGTACTTGATGAAGCAACAAGTGCCTTAGACGTTGAAACCGAAGCTAAAGTTAAAGATGCCATTGATCAGGTTAGCCGTGACCGCACAACTTTTGTGATTGCTCACCGCCTATCAACAGTACGCAATGCTGATCTTGTTCTTTTCATGGATCAGGGGCGCATTATTGAACAAGGCTCATTCCGTGAGCTTTCACTAAAAGGTGGCCGGTTCACCCAATTACTACGTGCGGGCGGCTTAACTATAGAACAAGAAATGCCTGATAATTATTCGGGCAATGTTACAAAATTTCCAAACCGCGAAGTTGCTTAAGACTTATTTAAAGGCAGATTGTCAGTTTAAGTAATATAAAAGGGAGGCTTTAAGCCTCCCTTTTTAATTAAGATAAATAAGAGCAATGCAAAGCTTGATGATTTAGCCACCAAGATAAGCTTGTTTTATGCTTGGATCTTCCAATAAAGCTTTCCCTTCGCCTTCCTTGATAATATTACCAACTTCAAGAATATAAGCATGATGGGCAATAGATAAAGCTGCATTGGCATTTTGCTCAATTAACAAAACAGTTTTACCCATTTTATTAATCTTTAAAATGATTGAAAAAATTTCTTGAACCAAAATTGGCGCGAGCCCCAAGGAAGGCTCATCCAGCATAACAAGATCGGGATTGCTCATCAAAGCACGCCCCACTGCAAGCATTTGCTGTTCACCACCCGACATTGTGCCGCCAAGCTGTTTGGAACGCTCACGCAGCCTTGGGAACAGGTCAAAAACCCATTCAATATCTTGCTTAATACCCGCTTTATCATTGCGAATATATGCACCTAGCTCCAAATTTTCTAAAACGGTTAAATGCGGCATAATTCGCCGGCCTTCAGGGCTTAACGCAATACCTTTTCGAATAACCAATTCAGGCGGCAACCCAAGAATTTGTTCACCCTTGTATAATATTTCGCCACTTACACTGCGATTTAAACCAGCGATTGAGCGAACAGTTGAGCTTTTGCCTGCACCATTAGCGCCGATTAAAGTAACGATACTGCCATGTTTGATTTTTAAGGAAATACCATGCACTGCCTTAATCGCACCATAACGTACATGAAGGTCTTTAATTTCAAGAATTGACATGAATTTCACCACCTAAATAGGCTTCAATTACTTTTGGATTATTACGAATATCCAGTGGAAGGCCATCGGCAATACACGTGCCATATTCAAGCACCCAAATATGCTCACAAAGCTTCATAACCACATGCATATCATGCTCAATAAGCAGGATGGTGAGATTGAAATCATCGCGAATTTTAGCAATAAAATGGCGCAATTCTTCACTTTCTTGCGGGTTCATACCTGCTGCAGGTTCATCAAGCAATAAAAGCTTGGGATTGGTGGCAAGGGCCCGAGCAATTTCTAAACTTCTTTGGGCGCCATAGGGCAAGGACGTCGCAGGCTGATCAGCAAGATGCGCTAGATTAACCCTTTCCAATAATTCCATACATTGGTTTTTTACTGCTTTTTCTTCGCGCAGTGCTTTTGGCCATAAAAATGCTGCCGAAAACCAAGCCGATTTTTGGCGTAAATGGGCACCAACCATAACATTTTGCAAAACAGTCAACCCAGAAAACAACCGAATATTTTGAAATGTACGGGCAATATGGCGTTTGCAAACCTTATCAGCTGGAAGCCCCGAAACCTTTTGACCTTCGAGAAGAATTTTACCGCTTGTCGGCGTATAAAAGCCCGAAATCATATTAAATAGGGTTGTTTTGCCAGCGCCATTAGGGCCGATAATACCAGAAATCGAACCGCGTTTTATATTTGCTTCAACACCATTTACCGCAGTTAGGCCACCAAAGCGCATGGTGACTTTATCAAGAGTTAGGATTGTGTCACTCATTGGCCTTCTCCATGCTTTTTAGCTTTTGTGTTACGACCAACTATAAAGAACCAAACCCGCTTTATTAAAGAAAGCGCATTATTCCATGTAAACTCATTTTGCCCTAATAATCCACGTCGCCAAAATAAAATAATAGCCATTAATAAAACGGAAAACACCACCATACGCAGGCCGGGTATACCGGGTATATTGATAAAGCTAAGATCAATGCTAGCATTAGGAAAACCAGGAATGTGGACAACGCCTGGGGAGAACGGATTTTCAACAATTCGCAATTTCTCAAGCAAGTATGTAATAATCACTGAACCGACAATACTGCCAGTAATAGAGCCAAGACCACCTGCAACAACAATCATCAAAATGTTGAAAGTCAGCAAGAAGTTAAACATTTTAGGATCAATGGTGGAAATAAGCGCCGCCATAAGCGCACCGCCAACCCCAGCAAAAAAAGCACCAATCGTAAAGGATGCTGAACGATAGAAAAATGTATTGACGCCCATGGTCTTCGCAGCAATTTCATCATCGCGAATAGAACGCAAGACATTGCCTGTATTGGAGCGCAACAACAAAACGACAAAAATAACGGTGAAGGCAAGCCAGCCATAATTCCACCAAAGTGTCGCTTCTTGAGGTATGCCTTTAATACCAAGAGAGCCATTAGTTATTGGGGTAGCATTAGTAATCACTACGCGAATAATTTCAGCAAAACCTAGTGTTGCAATACCTAGATAATCACCACCAAGCCGTAATACGGGTAATGCAATGACAAGCCCGATAATGGCAGCACAAAAGCCCCCTGCAATTACCGCAAAGAAAAAGGGCAAATGGGCATTTTGCAAGGGGCCAAACATTGGCTCCAAAATCCACATTATTTCCTTTTGCTCAGGTGACAATAATAAAATGGCGCAAACATAAGCACCAATTGCCATAAAACCAGCATGCCCTAAAGAAAACATGCCAGTAAACCCATAAATCAAATTGAGCGAAACCGCTAATATAGCATTAATGGCGATAAGGTTAAGAATACGCAATTGATAGCCATCAAAATGTCTTTCAGCATAAAAGAGAAAACTAATAAGACATAGGCAAGCAAATAAAGAAAGGATAACTTGAGTTGATCGTGACATCAAATTTTCTCCTGACTTTTCTTGCCCATAATACCTGTTGGCATAACCAGCAAAATGAGGATAAGCAAAATAAAGGCAAACGCGTCGCGATAGCCAGACAATTCAGGGAAAAATGCAATGATCATAATTTCGATAAAGCCAAGTAAAAGTCCACCCAGCATTGCACCTTGAATAGAGCCAATACCACCAATCACTGCAGCAATAAAGGCTTTAAGCCCCGGAACAATGCCCATATATGGATGGATTTGCGGATAACGCAATGCCCACATAATACCGGCAATAGCAGCAAGTGCGGAACCAAGACCAAAAGTAAAAGCGATAATCTTATTAACAGATACACCCATTAAACGCGTGGTCTCGATATCGCGCGAGATGGCACGCATAGCAAGCCCAGGTTTGGTTTTATTAATGATAAACAGCAAAGCGATAACTAAAACAACCGTAACAATGGGTACAATAATTGCCATTGGCACAATACGAATAATTCCGCTGGCGCCTTCGCCATATTGCCATAAAATTGGCTTGGCGATTATTTCAGGTTGCTTAACAGCTTTAGGCACCCCACTAAAAAGCACTGTTGCCAAATTTTCGATCAAAAAGGACATACCAATTGCACTGATGAGAGCTGAAATTCTTGGCGCATCGCGCAATGGCTTATAGGCCACACGGTCAACGGTAATACCAGCCGCACTGGTGACAAAGACAGAAAAACAAACAGCTAAAATCCAAATTGGTGTAAAGTCTTGAGGTGCAATAAAACCGTAATAAATAAGAGCGATAAAGAGAACAAAACTAAATAACAGCCAATAGATTTTCGGTCTTTGCCTAAATCCGACAAAGACCGAATAATAAACCATAAATGCCAGTAAAATCAGCAAAACAGCAAGCCACGCCGGCATAAAACTAATGGTTGAAAAAAAGACAAAATAAGCGCCCAACATAAAAATATCGCCATGGGCGAAATTGATAAGGCGCAAAATACCATAAACCATGGTATAACCTATGGCAATAAGCCCATATAGCGAACCAAGCGCCAAAGCATTAAAAAAATGCTGGATGAACATTTCTGTGCTCATCTCATTCCCTTCTTTGATCAAATCAGCCTTGCTGATTTATTGTACATCGCAACTCTCTTAAACAGCCACTTTAAGTGCACCTCGATTTAAGTGAATTTTCAATGATTTACTAATTTTACATATCATTAAAAATTTTTTATGACGAGCTATCATCAAACCGGCCCATTGTCATTAAACTAGCAAAATCGTTTGCATAATTTAAAAATAAAAAATTTTTAATTACAGGCAAATTTTAAGAGTAAATGGGCATCAGCTTTTTACCAATGCCCAAACTAATATTAAAGCGCAGGCTTAACTTCACCAAGATAGGTGCGCTTGCCATCTTTAATTTCAATTACACCGATTGGAATTTCAGGATTATGACCACTATCCATAGTCATTGGTCCAAAAGGTGTCTGGAAATCTTTAAGTTTTTCAAGCTCTGCTGTAATCATTTCGCGATCATCACTGCCAGCCTTTTCTATCGCTTCTATGAACATCATATAGGATGTATAGCCAAGAACAGCATTCACATTAGGTTCTTTATTGGGGAAAGTTGCTCGCCATGCAGTGGTAAACTCTTTGGCAGCTTCCGGCATATTTGGCATATTTTCATCATAAGGAAATGTCGTATGTAAGAAACCTTCAGCTGCTTCACCACCAATAGTTACTGTTTCTGGATTATCCATTGCATCGCCGCCCATGATGCGGAATGTCGCACCAAGCTCACGGGCTTGCTTCATGATGATTGCACCTTCAGCAAAATAGGCAGGGATAAAAAGAACATCAGGCTCTTGTGCGATAATTTGGGTTAAAGCTGCAGAAAAATCCTGATCCCCCGAATTATAGTTTAAGTTAGCGACAACATCACCGCCCTGCTTCTTGAAAGATGAGTTAAAATAATTAGCAAGACCTATTGCATAATCATTAGAAACATCTTTTAAAATTGCGGCTTTCTTCGCATGTAAGGATTGGATTGCATAAGTTGCAGCTCCTGCGCCTTGATAAGGATCTATAAAGCTGGCACGGAAGTAATATTTTTTACCTTGTGTTACCAATGGATTGGTTGCTGATGTTGCGATAGAAGGTGTTTTAGCCTGTTCTGAAACTTCACCGCCCGCAAGCGCCAATGAAGAACCATAGGTGCCAATAATACCGGTAACCTTGTCACTCGCTGTTAAACGCATAACCGCATTAGCCGCTTCAACCTTATCGGATTTATTATCGACAATAATCAATTCTACAGGACGGCCTAAAACTTCTGACTTTATCTTATTGGCGAGCTGGACGCCCTCAAGCTCTAGCTGGCCGCCAAATGCATTTTGCCCAGTAAGCGGCAAATAAACACCAATCTTAATTGGATCTGCGGCAAAAGCATTAGCCGACATGGCAACAACGGCAATCGTTGTCGCAAGAATTTTTTTTATCATAATAAACTTCCCCTTATCCTTTGCTCAATATTGATGCATAATTAACAAGTCAACCTTATGAAATTCACTATTAAACACACAAAGGCAAGCATAATAGACCATCAAATATAGCTGCTTTACGCTCAACCAATGAGTGCTATATTCCGTCTAAACGTGTTTATCTTTGCTAATTTTGCATTACATCTTTAGCAAAATAAACACATTACCAGCGGATATATTTTCAGTTTAATCCTACCAAAATCCTATATTTTTTAGCAATTTCACATTCCTGACACAAGCGTTAAAATCCACATATCCAAAACCTTTAGCCATTTGCACCGCAAAATGAGCCAAACTAACTCGTAATTCCACCCGAAGCTTAAATATTAGTTAGTTATATAATTTTAATATATACACATATTAAATTAAATGAGACTAAGTGGCTTACTCAAAGTCCAACAGGTTTTCTAAATGCGTTTTTTTATTTTTGTATTTTTTATGGTTTTTGCCAATCCACTTATAGCAGGTGAAATAATTTCAGGCCGCGCATCGGTTATTGATGGCGATACAATAGATATTCATGGTACAAGAATTCGCATTTGGGGCATTGATGCCCCAGAAAGCAATCAATTATGCAGCAATACCAACGGACAAGATTACCTTTGCGGACAAAAAGCATCCTTGGCTTTGGCCGATTGGCTTAACAAGTCCCAACCAATCCAGTGCGAAATACAATATAAGGATAAATATAAGCGCTTTGTAGCACAATGTACGAGGGCCGACAAACAAGATATTGGCAAATACATGGTCGGCAAAGGCTTTGCCCTTGATTGGCCGCGCTATTCAAAAGGCTATTATAATAAAGTACAAGAAAGTGCCAAGCAAAAGAAAATAGGAATGTGGCAGGGACATTTTATTGAGCCGTGGCAATGGCGTTGGAATAATAAATCTCACAAAATCAATTAAAAGATGCTTATACTTATTAAAGATTTAGATTGCTTTATTATTCTTCAAACGATTAAAAATCGCGCCCCATAGGCTTTTACCTTAATGAAAAAAAACCTTCATTGAATTTAAAGGATATGTGATAACTATATATTGTGATAGTTTAGTCTTTAACGAACAGCAAAAGCACATTAAAACGGCCCTATACCGAATGGAATAGAGCCGTTTTTCATATGTGATAAAATTTATATCACTAACAATAATTTATTCGCCCGTTTCATTGGCATCTTCTAGGCAAGCAATTGGCTTTTTCTGTTCAGTATCATCGATGATATTATAAAGGCTAACTTCGCCCTCATTTTCCCACCAAATATATTGGTCGCCAGCATATTTAGCACCGCTAGCAGCAAGAACATTGGCCGCAACAATTGTTTTGTCACTAAAATCAAGTTGTACGAGCGAAATATCATTAGCATTGATATAAGTCGCCACCACATCTTGATCGCCGCATTTATATTTCACTTTTTCTGAAGAAAAGTCATCGCTACCGGTTACCGAAATGGTAACACCAGAAGATGCCACTTCAATGTCTGCTGTACTATCAGCATCGTCTGCCGCAGGAACAGTGATCGATACACCCGGCGCCGTTACTGAAACGCTCTCAGCAAAAGCATTAGGCACCAAAGAAAAAAATGTAAGAGCCGCAACAAGATGTAATTTCATGATTTTGCCTCGCAATTGATTAAATGCCAATTATAAGAATAAAATATGACATATTTAAAGCGAAACACAAAAGAAACTCGGTTTGGACGACCAAAATCTGCAGAAATATGATTTTGGTCAACCATGCCATCTTAATAGTATTCTATTATTTTAAGCCAACAAGATAATTAAAGATCGATTCACGAATAGTGTCATAGGCAATATCACCGGCAAGCCCAGTGAAATATTCACTTGCCTTTGAAACGCCGCCGCGCAAGCTATGATAATAAAGCACGTAGGTCTTATCTTTGTACCCAATAACCGAGACAAAAAACAATGTTGGATGATCAGGATTATTTTTTTCGACAATCTTATATTGATAGGAACGCGCCATAATCCCAGCTTCTGCAAAGCCTGGAATTGAATTGCGCCCGATAAAATCATATTTGATATTATTGTCAGCGTTATCGGTCTGTGATGATGGCGGCGTTACAGCAGCACCCGATGCGCCATCAGTATTTTGCTCTGAATTATTCGCCTTTACTTTATTGGTATTTAATTGCGATGAGACATAAATTTCTGCAAAAATATCAGCTTGACGGCGGAAACTTTCTTCACTTTCTGGCTCACTTGCTTTGTTAATCCATAAAAATAAATGACTAAAAATTTCGTCATTTTGTAATTTTTGTAAAAAATGGAACTCATACGGCAATATCTTGCGCTTGGAGTTATCAACAACGACATCAAGCCCCTTAGGATAAGTCAAAACAAGCGTATCACCGTCAAGATCGACAGCTAAATTTTGCATCAAATTGTCATCGATAGCATTTGGCTTACCATCAGCCATTACAAGATTAGACGTAAAATAGGAAACAGCCTTGCGTAAAGTATCTACTGCTGACTTTTGCTGCTGAGGCTCTCCATCAAGGGGCGTTGAAAAGAAATGTGCAATTAAAACATCGCCGCGCGCATAACAATAGCCAAATTCTGCCTTACTAGCGACTTTATTGTCACCATCAAATTGAACGCCAAAAAGCTCTGCTTCTGCTAACTTATCCTTGGCAACAGAATGAAAAATGAAGTAACCATTTTGTTGCATTTGCCATTGACACGTCCGCAATGCTGCAGGGGCATAGCGTAATTTATAAGAAAAAATATTATCTTCAATTGCAACGCCATCTTGGCTAAAACTAACCTTGCCAAGTGGGAGCACCCGGCCAATTTGCCCTTCCTCAACCACTTGGTCTTCATAGTTATTTAGTGTCAACTGTGCACCTTTTGGCACAATAGTTTCAAAATTCAGTTTAGGACTTTTAAAGTCAAAAACCTTTCGCTCTAACCCTAGCATTTCTGTCTGCTGAGGAGATAATCGAAGGGCTTCAAATAAATGCTCGCTTTTTTGTGCCATTGCCGCTTGAGCAGAAAAACTTAAACCCAGAACCAAAGCTGCTTTACCTACCAAGCGCTTTGCTGCCAAAAAACTCTTAAACCTAGAATCAACCATTGTAATCGAGCCATGCTCCATTTTACTAAAAATATGAAGTCCCTATAGGTGCAGCTTTATATTAAAACTGCCTTAACCAATCAGCATTTTTATAAAAATAATTGCTAATATCTCGTTTTTTCTCTGTAAAAGATAAAAACGCCTTCTTTATGGTCACTATCATCATAGAATTTTTCCGCCAAATTCAGCAGACTATTTAAACCAGTTTACTCCATCAAAAAAAACGCTGGTTGAAAGATCCAACCAGCGCCAAAAAAGTCAATATCATCAACCTCTAAACATCAAGATTAGCAACATTAAGAGCATTTTCTTGAATAAAATCACGACGAGGTTCCACTTCATCGCCCATCAAGCGCGAAAACAGTGAATCTGCTTCTGTTGCATCACTCACCTTAACTTGCAATAAAGTGCGTGCATCAGGATCAAGAGTTGTTTCCCATAATTGCTCGGCATTCATTTCACCAAGACCTTTATAGCGCTGCAATGAAAGCCCTTTGCGACCACTTGCAAAAATACTTTCAAGCAAATTATTAGCACTAGTGACAGTTTCAACCTTATCTTTACGCGAAAGTTTTGCTGGCTCGCCATAAACTTCATTTAATTGGCTTGAAAAACGATTAATCTGACGTGCATCAGCCGAGCCAATAAGCGCCATATCGACAAAGGCGACATCCTTAACACCGCGCAAGGTACGCTCAAAGCGCAAGCCACCATCATCCATGACATGGCCGCTCCAACCACGTTCCATATCTTCAGCAATAAGATCAAGACGGCTTGCTACCTTATCGGCAGCAATCTGTGCAAGCTCATTATTGGCAACCGCATCAGGATTAAGAACCCCGGCAATGGCTGCTTGCTCAACAACAGAGCGGTCATAGCGCGTATGTAAACCATTTAAATATTGGCGCAGTTGGCGGGCTTCTTCAGCCAATTGACGCAAATCTTGACCACGGCGGACTTCACCGGAATGCAATTCCAATGAGCATTCATCAAGTCCTGAATCAATCAAAAATTCTTCAAAGGCGGACTCATTTTTGATATATTGCGATGATTTACCGCGCGTTACCTTATAAAGCGGCGGTTGTGCAATATAAATATTACCACGTTCAATAAGTTCAGGCATCTGCCGGAAGAAAAACGTTAGCAACAAAGTACGAATATGCGCACCATCAACGTCCGCATCGGTCATGATAATAATTTTGTGATAGCGCAATTTATCCGCGTTAAATTCGTCCTTGCCAATAGACGTACCAAGGGCAGTGATGAGCGTTCCAATCATATCTGATGACAGCATACGGTCAAACCGTGCGCGTTCAACGTTCAAAATCTTACCACGCAATGGCAAAATAGCCTGATTTTTCCGCGAACGACCACTTTTAGCAGAACCACCAGCCGAGTCACCCTCAACGATGAAGATTTCAGATTTGGCAGGATCACGTTCTTGGCAATCGGCAAGTTTACCAGGCAGTGACGAAATATCGAGCGCACCTTTACGGCGGGTTAGCTCACGTGCTTTACGAGCAGCTTCACGTGCTGCCGCAGCCTCAACCACCTTACCGATTAATATTTTGGCTTCGGTTGGATGTTCTTCTAGCCAACTTGCCAAAGCTTCATTAACAAGGCTTTCAACAACAGGACGAACTTCTGAGGAAACTAACTTATCTTTAGTTTGCGATGAAAACTTAGGATCTGGTACCTTAACCGACAAAACAGCAGTTAAACCTTCGCGGCAATCATCACCGGTAAGCTGAACTTTTTCTCGTTTAGCTATGCCAGAACTTTCGGCATAGCCATTCACCTGACGGGTTAAAGCACCACGGAAACCAGCCAAATGGGTACCACCATCACGCTGAGGAATATTATTCGTAAAGCACAAAACCTTTTCGTGGTAAGAATTATTCCACCACATAGCAACTTCCACGGTCATACCGTCTTTTTCACTGCTAATATAAATTGGCTCGCTAATCAAAGGTGTTTTTGTCTGATCGATATACTTTACAAACTCAATCAAACCACCATCATAATGCAATTCTTCTTCACGATGATCCGCGTGACGGCGGTCAGCGAGGAAAATACGTACACCTGAATTCAAGAACGCAAGTTCGCGCAAACGGCGCTCAAGTGTATCAAAATCAAACTCAACTTTGGTAAAAGTTTCAGTGCTTGGTAAAAAAGTTACAGCCGTACCAGTAGCTTCTCCTGCGTCCCCTACAATTGCCAATGGCCCATCTGCAACGCCATGGGTAAAGGTCATTTCATGAATTTTACCTGCACGCTTAATGCTTAGTTTCAGATAGACCGACAAAGCATTAACAACGGAAACACCAACACCATGCAAACCACCAGAAACCTTATAAGAATTCTGGTCAAATTTACCACCGGCATGCAATTGCGTCATAATAACTTCAGCAGCAGAAACACCTTCACCAGTGTGAATATCAGTTGGAATACCGCGGCCATTATCAGTTACTGTGCAAGAACCATCGGCGTTAAGCGTTACAGTCACCAAGTCTGCGTAACCAGCCAAGGCCTCATCAATCGCATTATCTACAACTTCATACACCATATGGTGTAAACCCGAACCATCATCGGTATCACCAATATACATGCCGGGGCGTTTACGCACCGCATCAAGGCCTTTTAAAACCTTGATTGAATCCGCGCCATATTCGGCGTTATTCTCTGGCATTGTTGCGTCACTCATGAACTGATCCATTTTAAAAACCGCAGATTGGAATGTGTAAGTTTGCCAACAAAATACAAGATAAACAATTACCTTTGCTATTTTTGCCGCACACCAAAAATGCAAGAGCTTCCCCTTGCAAATAAATACACTTTCCAAAAGCGTAAAGTTGAGGATTAAATATCAATCATTGAAATTTACAATCAATCACATATTTGAATCCGAATCGAGAAAATCTAATCTAATATGTATAAGGCAAGTGCGTTGAATTTCCAAATAAATGCCGGTCTTTTTACGTGGATATTGATTAAATTTAACAAATAAATACCAATTATCGACACATTGCTTTTTATACATTTTTATCGCAAAAAAACACGCAAAGCGATGTACAAATTTTACTACCATAATCATTTAGATATTTATGGCAGTAAAATATCTGTATTGGCTATTTCTTGCGCTTCATGGCATCAAGGAGTGCTGCACCAAATGCGCCGCCGCTAGCACTTTCTTGCGGCTTAGCGCGATTTGCTTTAGCTTTACCTTGGTTATTCGCATTGGCTTGACGCGGAGCAGCTTGGTTGCTTGTGCTATGATTATTACGCGATTGCGCAGCACCGCTACCTGGATTTTCTTTACGCATAGAAAGCGAAATGCGCTTGCGTGGTGCATCCACTTCCAAAACCTTTACCTTAACAATATCGCCAGCCTTAACCACTTCATGAGGGTCTTTAACAAACCGATCGGCAATTTCAGAAATATGCACGAGGCCATCTTGATGCACGCCAATATCAACAAAAGCACCAAAGGCAGCCACATTGGTAACCGTACCTTCAAGCTCCATACCAACTTTTAAATCCTTGATATCTTCAATACCATCGGTAAAGCTTGCAGTTTTAAACTCTGGGCGCGGATCGCGACCCGGCTTTTCCAGTTCTGATAAGATATCCCGAATAGTTGGCAAACCAAAACGCCCTGACACAAATTCACGCGGATCAATATTCTTTAACGCTGCACTATCACCCATAAGATCACGGACATCACGCCCACAAGATGCTACAATTTTACGTGCCACATCATAGGCTTCGGGATGCACGCTAGATGCATCAAGCGGTTCACTGCCATCACGAATACGCAAAAAGCCAGCGCATTGTTCAAATGCTTTTGCACCAAGGCGCGCTACATCCAACAAGCCTTTGCGGCTTTTAAATGGGCCGTTTTGATCGCGATGGGCAACGACCGCTTCCGCCAAGGATTTGCCAAGACCTGAAACCCGTGAAAGGAGTGGAGCTGATGCGGTATTTAGATCAACACCAACACCATTCACCGCATCTTCAACCACCCCATCAAGCGAATGCGCCAATTGGAATTGGTCAACATCATGCTGATACTGACCAACACCGATGGATTTTGGTTCAATTTTTACAAGCTCTGCCAATGGGTCTTGCAAACGCCGTGCGATAGAGACTGCACCGCGCAATGACACATCAAGCTCTGGAAATTCACGCGCAGCAAGTTCAGATGCGGAATAAACCGATGCACCAGCTTCTGACACAATAACCTTAATTGGCTTAGGCTCTGGTACATCTTTAAGAAGATCATTAACCAGCTTTTCTGTTTCGCGGCTTCCAGTACCGTTGCCAATGGCAATCAGTTCCGCCTTATGACGCATAAGTAATGCGCCCAACACTGCTTTTGAACCAGTAATGTCATTACGAGGCTGGAAAGGATAAATAGTTGCCGTTTCAAGCAATTTGCCCGTTTTGTCAATAACGGCAACCTTAACGCCTGTACGGATACCCGGATCAAGCCCAATCGTGGTGCGCGAACCGGCAGGAGCTGCCAAAAGCAAATCTTTTAAATTACGGGCAAAAACATCAATCGCTTCTTGGTCAGCACGTTCACGCATTTCGCGCATAAGATCTAGCCCTAAGGATAGTGACAGTTTTACCCGCCAAGCCCAACCTGCAACATCCATCAGGAATAAATCACCCGGCAGGTTTGAACCGATTTCATAGGCTTTTGCAATTAGTCTTTGCGCCGGCTTTATTGGTGCTGGATCATCAATATCAAGTTCTAAATCAAGAGCTAGAATATCTTCATTGCGGCCGCGCAACATTGCCAAAGCACGGTGGCCTGGCACAGTTGCCCAGCGTTCGCTATGGTCAAAATAATCGGCAAATTTTGCACCGTCATTCTGCTTACCATCAACAACCTTGGCGTGAAGAACACTATGATCTTTCATATATTGGCGTAAGATTCCCAGTAGATCAGCATTTTCTGACATATTTTCCGCAATAATATCGCGCGCACCTTCAAGAGCAGATTTAGTATCTGCAACCTTATCATTAATATAGGACTTCGCTAAAACTTCTGGTGATTTATCGCGGTTATTAAAAATATCATCAACTAGGGGCGCCAAACCATTTTCGCGGGCAATTTGCGCCCGTGTGCGGCGTTTTGGCTTATAGGGCAGATAGACATCTTCAAGCTCTGACTTAGTGGTGATGGCAGCAATCTTATTGCGCAAATCATCCGTTAGCTTTCCTTGTGTTTCTATGCTTTGTAAAATAGTCGATCGGCGACTTTCAAGCTCACGCAAATAGGTTAATCGCTCACCAAGTAAACGCAATTGCGTATCATCAAGACCACCAGTTACTTCCTTACGATAGCGTGCGATAAAGGGAATTGTTGCTCCTTCATCAATCAATGCAATAGCAGCATCCACTTGCTCGCGGCGGGCATTAACTTCGGTGGAAATAATTTTAGCGATATCAAATACTTGACTCATAGCTGGGTTATTATTTTGCGAAACACTCATTGTCATCAAACACTAATTCACTTTTTAAATTTTATTTCGAAATTGTTTTTAACTTCTAATACCTTTTAACACTTAAGGAAAGCATTAGACTTGAATTTTTGGTTCATTTTTAAAAACTTGCTCAACATCTTTTATCACTAATATGGCGCAATCGTGATCAAGAAAGCCATTTAAATTATCTTTCACTTCTTTTTAAACTGCATTTTAAGCCCTATCTCTTTATTATAGTCACTAAGGATAGGCAGAATGAGCAAATTATTTCACCCCTTTAAATCTAATGCATTAAACTTAAAAAACCACATTGTTATGGCACCACTTACGCGTAATCGCTCGCCCAATAACATTGCTAATGAGTTAAACCGCATTTATTATAGCCAACGCGCTAGTGCAGGCCTCATTATTTCTGAAGGCACTGCCATTAGCCAAGAAGGCCAAGGTTATATTGATGTTCCTGGCCTTTACAGCAAAGAACAATTAGCTGGCTGGAAACAAGTAACCGATGCAGTTCATGAAAAGGGTAGCAAGATATTTGCTCAAATTTGGCATGTTGGTCGTATTTCCCATACGAGCTTACAACCAAATGGCGGTGCACCTGTTGCCCCATCAGCAATTAAAGCCGATGCCCACACATATATACGCAATGACAAGGGTGAAGGGGAATTTGCGCCAACGTCTGAGCCGCGCGCACTTCGTCTTGACGAGATTAGCCGTGTTATTGAAGACTATAAACGCGCAGCCAAAGGCGCGATAGAAGAAGGCGGTTTTGACGGAGTAGAGATCCACGCCGCCAATGGTTATTTGCTTGATTCCTTCATGCGTGAAAATTCCAATAAGCGCAATGATGAATATGGTGGATCTATCGAAAATCGCATCCGCCTAACTTTGGAAGTTGTTGAAGCGATTATTAGTGAAATTGGCGCCCATCGCACCGCTATTCGTATCTCGCCAGTAACCCCAGTTAACGATGCTCATGATAATGATCCGCAGCCATTATTTGATGCGCTGATTGATGAATTAGCCGCTTATGACCTTGCCTATATTCATATTATTGAAGGAGCAACAGGGGCAGACCGTAATTATCAAGAGGCTCCCTATCCTTTTGACTATCACCGTTTACGCCAACATTATCGCGATGCAGGAGGTAAAGCTGCGTGGCTTGCCAATAATGGCTATAATCGCGCCATGGCAGAAGAAGCCATTGATAGCGGCTATGCTGATCTCGTCGCCTTTGGCCGACCTTTCATTGCTAATCCCGACTTTGTTGAACGATTAAAGCAAAATGGGCCATTTAATGAGTTAAAAGCCGACAAGCTTTATGGCCAAGGAGCAGAAGGCTATACGGACTATCCAACTCTTGATAAGGCTTAAGAATTAAAAAATCGCATAACAAAAGGCATTTTCAATTTTTAAAACTGAAAATGCCTTTTAAACTTTAAACGACAGGTAGAAACTTACCCAGTTATATCAATTATACCGCAATCACCAGCTTCTGAACCAAAAGCCAATCTTTCACCCCTTTTATCCCAAGCCAATGAGCTGATAGCCCCTTGCCCCGGGCGACGTAACAGTGCTTCCTTTTGGTCAGCAAAACGCACAAAAAGCACCATGCCATCTTCATAGCCGATAGCCACCATTTCTTCAGTTGGATGACAAGCAACACATGTCACCAATATATTCGCTCTCGTGCCAAGCTCTAATGGGGCTTTACCCATCGGACCATCTTTGCCTAAAAAGGGCCAAACTACGGCTGCAGGCGCACCAGACGTTGCAAGATAACGCCCCTTACTGCTCCATGACCAGCTTTTAACTTTTGCAGGATAGCCAGACATGCGTAAATGTTGATTGTCAGCAAGCCGCCAACCATGCAAGGCATTTTCCTGCATCGCCGTTACGAGAAAACGCCCATCGGGCGAAAAATTCACCATTGTATGAGCGCCTTTCCATTCAAGCGACACGGGTTTGCTTTCCGTACCAAGCCAATGCAAAGTAACACCATTATAATGAGCAAGCGCCAGACGAAGACCTTTTGGCGCAAAAGCCAGGTCTTCAATACTGCGCTCATGGGGCATTTCTTGGCTTTTGCCCTGTACACTACCATAGGCGACGCGCCCAGTACCATAAGCATAAGCATCATCAGGACCGTTTGCCACGGCAGTAAGCCATTTATTACCGAGTTTTTCCAATTCGATAACGGAAAAATCGGCATTGACCTTACATAAACGGCCATCCTCACCGCCAGTAAGCACAAAACGCCCGTTTTCGGCAATTTTGGCGCTGGCAATACCATTGCCGATTTCAATTTGCTTTTCGCCTTCGCCTAAATGATGCAGAACACCATCAGCCGAGATAAAAAATGGATTATCATCTAGGAAACCAGCTAAAAGGCAATGGCTTTGAATATCAATTGGAGCTATTGTCGGCATAAAACCTCTCACGCACAGGCTTCAAAGCCAGATTTTAATTTTTCAGCGTCCAATTGGCGACCGATAAAGACAAGACGGCTTTCACGTTTCTCACCGTCTTTCCATGGCCGTTGATGATCGCCTTCAATAATCATATGAACCCCTTGCACCACATAACGGTCATCATCGCCTTTAAAAGCAATGATACCTTTAAGGCGCAAAATATTTGGGCCTTGGGCTTGCGTTACATTTTGCAACCATGGGAAAAACTTTGCTGGATCAAGTTCGCCACTACGCAATGATACCGATTGCACGGTAACGTCATGAATGGCCGCACCATGCTCATGATGGTGACCGTGATCGTGTTGATGGCTATGCTCGTGGCTGTGGCTATGATCGTGATTATGCTGATGGCTGTGGTCATGGCCGCAATCGGGACCGCAAATGTGACCTTCTTCACCATGCTCTAAGAAGTAAGGATCATTATCAAGAGCGCGCTTTAAATCAAATGCACCACGATCGAGCACCTTAGCAAGATCAATCGAGGCACGCTCGGTGCGGTGAATGACAGCAGTTGGATTAATCGCCCTAATTGTTGCTTCAACGGATGCAAGCTCATCAGCATTAACAAGATCAGTTTTATTCAATAAAACAATATCAGCAAAAGCGATTTGATCTTCAGCTTCACGGCTATCTTTAAGGCGAAGTGGCAAATGCTTGGCATCAACCAATGCGACTACCGCATCAAGCATGGTTTTAGAACGAACATCTTCATCCATAAAAAATGTTTGCGCGACAGGAACGGGATCAGCAAGACCAGTGGTCTCAACCAAAATAGCATCAAAACGACCAGGGCGGCGCATTAAGCCTTCTACCACGCGGATAAGATCACCGCGAACAGTGCAGCAAATGCAGCCATTATTCATTTCATAAATTTCTTCGTCTGATTCCACAATGAGATCATTATCAATGCCGATTTCACCAAATTCATTGACAATCACCGCATAGCGCTTGCCATGATTTTCACTCAAAATCCGATTGAGCAATGTGGTCTTTCCTGATCCAAGATAGCCGGTTAACACGGTTACCGGAATTTTCTTGATTTCACTTACTGCCTCGCTCATGGCTTAAACCTCTTTTTAAAAAGACAAGATATGGTATGATATAGGCGCGTTTTGTTTAAATTGAAATAGTATAACAAATATCATTTACAAAATTTGTTTTTTAAATTGCCCAGTAGTTTCTAAATTATTTAAGGGAATAGTTTATCAACCCTTTGAAAATGCTCGGTATCAAAACGATGAACATCTTCAAGCAAACTGATAAAACCTTTGACGGCATGATCTAACATTGCTTTTCCAACCGCTGCACTGGCACGGCTCGCGTCACCTGCAGCTCCCTCGCAGTTAAGATCCTGCATCAACCAACCAAAGCTATGGCGACCATAGGCGCGCAAATAGCTAAAATCGCAATTGCAACGCGCTTGAAAATTGCTAAAATTCTTAGCCTTTTCCATTACAACCAAATGCGGTGCAATATGAAGCATAACCGATGTTTCAATAAACCCAGCATGAATATCGAGGGCTTTTTCATCGTCACTCATAAGTCCAATCGGCAAACCAAAGCGCGTCCAACTGGTTGTAACACAAAGCATCGGATAGCGCGCGCGCAGTTCTGTTGCAACAATAGTCATTAAAGGCGAGTTTCCACCATGGGCATTCAGTAACACAAATTTATCGATACCTTTTTTAAATTGTTCCTCACCAATTTTGATCCAACGTGCCACTGCCTCATCAAAGCTAAGTGTTTTGGTACCACTTACCCGCTTATGTTCAATAGAATAACCAATTGGTTCAACATTTAAAAAATTGACATTAAGATGGGGAGGTAAAATAGCCGCAACATGATCAACAACAGCCTGCGCAATCAATGCATCGGTTTCAAAAGGCAAATGGGGACCATGCGCCTCATAGGCGCCAAGAGGAAGAACTGAAATGCGCGATATTTGATCGATATTATTTCGTAAGGTTTCCATAAATTTATCTGCTACCCCTATGCAGTTAATGTCAATTGGTTTCCTCATCATAAAATAAGTAAGCGTCTCATTCCACAATCATCTCAGCCTGTAAACATCAAATTAAGAAAAAGCTTAACAGAATGTGACGGTACATAATCATAAATAAAAACATATTTTATGTTGAAATAACCCAATAACATCCTAATTTACTAAAATAAACATTGATAATATCCGTAAAATCATCGCATAGTAGATTATTATGATATTCTTAAGTTTCATAATGAGACAAAAACATTTTGCAATTTGTGACAACTAGGTCACTTAAAACATAAGCATCTGAATTGATAACTTTTATTCACTTGATAGGATGCTTTTTTTAGCGAGCCCGACAATGCCCGACAGACAAGGTCTTTTAACAAAACTTCAAACAACATCACGTTTTTTGCGCACCTCTTTAGCGCAAGAATTACAAAAGGAAGGCCTTTACCCGGGGCAAGAGAGTGTCTTGATAACCCTTTCACTGAAAGGCGATTTGACATTAGGTCAGCTTGCCAACGAGCTTGGTGTGCGACCACCAACAATTACGAAAACAGTTCTGCGTCTTTCCACCCAAGGCTTTGTGCAAAAAAATACATCAACAATAGACCATCGCCAAAGCTTTGTCTCACTCACATCAAAAGGGATAAATATTGTCAACGAGCTGCAAACCCATCTTAATGCAATAGAAAAAGCTGCATTAGATGGAATTGATAATGATGAAATTATTCTTTTGACAAAATTACTACAGCGAATTGAACGCAATTTAGTATAGACGAATAAATGGTCTATATAAAAGCAATGAAGTGCCCACCCCAGCAAAGGCTGCATGCTTATTACTTATAACTTTAAAAAAAAGCATGCAGTAGAAAACTTATCCTTATATGCTAATTTTTTGGCCAGCGCTTGCCCCTGCACGAAGGCTAAATACTGCTTCAATATGAATAAGCACAGCACATCTAGGTTCTTTCAAACCCTTTTCTATAGCATAGGCTTTCGCCTGTTCCCACACTTCACCATCATCAAAGATTTCAGCACGCCCAATAAACCGATAGCCATCCAAGGCCTCCCGATCAATAACTGCAACAGCTATTTTTGAACCATCAATCAAATTTTGCAGCGTTTGCCCACCTGTGGTTTCGTTATATATTAAACTATTATCATCAAACACTCTTAATGACCGCTTTGGGCCAATATCGGGTATTCCAGCTTTACTGGTAGTTGCCTGAATGGGCAATTGCTTGGCCAACATATTTTTCATATCATCATTAAGCATGGATATCCTATCCTTTTATTTTGTTTCAATTATTTATCTATTCTCGCTGCAACAAATTGACCAAACACAGACCGTTTTAGTATTATCCTCGCCCATAGCATCAAGGTGATGATCCAGCCTAAGCCAGCGAGCAATGAGGGCAATCCTGCTTGGCTTTAAGCATATGCTCAGCCATATGATAAACATTTAACGCAACCTTTGCTGCATCCTGTTTAAGTTGGATAATATGATCCCTATCGAATTGATGTTTTACTAAATGATCTACCAACGCAATTAATGAAAATTTCAAATGCTGAACACAAGCCAGCCGTAAATTTGGCAAAGTATCAATCGCAGAAGCTATATCAAAAAGTTGGTGATAGGCTTTGTAATAATAATAATCAGCTTCTAACCGATTATTACGCCACATTGCTAAAGCTGCTAAGTTATGACAGGAGATATTGTAAAGCATCGGTGCAGTATCGCGCCCCTCGCCGGTGATCGCTGCATGAAACAAAATTTCCGCTTCATTAAATGCTTGGCTATAAAAATGCACTGCCTGCTCTATGTTGCCATGCTTAAAAGCTTCATTGGCCAATTTTGTATAATTTTGCCAATTTTGGTCGCCGCCACTAATCACACGCAACTTTTGCGACGCAGTCTCTTTGCAATCTTGCTTGGAATTTTCCTTACCATTATCAGTATAGAATCCCATAATTTCATCTCTTTAAATGATTGTCATTAAAATTAGGAAATAGTTTATCCACCACCAACGGCTTTTTGACTCGAAATCACTTCAGCCTTTTGCGATCTTTTTGTTTTAAATGGATAATGATATCCACCTTATCTAAATAAAATCCATCGGGGATATCGGGCTGATTAACAAGTGAGAGCATAGGTACGGCAAGCGGCAAAATGGCATCACTATCACTGCAATAAAAAAAGCGGTGACCCTCAACATTGGTATCGAAATAAGTTTTATCGCCGGTGATGCTATATTTGCGCAAAAGACCAACGCTAGCAAATAAGTTGAGACAATTATAAACCGTTGCAAGTGATATAAATAACCGCCCATCGGTCACCTCACGATATAGCTCATCAGGTGTAACTCGCCTATTCTTTTCGCGAAAAAGGCAATGGGCAACAATAAGCCTTGGTCGCGTTGGGCGCACATCGACTGACCGCAACATGTTCGCAATTGCTTGTTTTTGTTTGGGGGTTAAGACTTGCTGGGCGAGCAAACCTTTTCTTATTTCTTCAGGAATATATAACATTGGATGCCAAACCATTCATTTCATAAATTCATATAAAAGGAGCTTGCTTTTGATCCCAAAGGCACAAATGAAACATTTGAAATCAGCTTCACTTTATTTTTGACACTATTGCAAATGATTTGCAATAGCAATAATGAAATTTTATGGATTTTCCATTCGCCACACAAAATGGCGGTTAATTGTTATTTATTACTCAAAGTATGGATTTGATAATGTAAGCGCAATAATAGGCTGATGATAAATGCAAAACTTAAAATAAATACAAAGCAATTTTATTAAGGATAAGTTGCAAAGCATAGATGAACATGGCCGCTGTCTTATGCAACCAGCTATTAATATCTTGGTTATCTATTGCGTTAAAAACTGTCAGCATGAGATCGTTTTGTATTTCGAACTTGCATAAAACTAAAAGTCTTAAAAAACGCAGTTAGCGTCAATCTGACAACCCATTACGCCATATAATAATTGCCCAAAATTTAGCATAAAAAGCGATAATGACCGGTTTGGGGAAACTCTAACAAGCGGTCTTCTTCTTGTGTACCACGGCCGATATTATGAATGACTAAAGGAATACCATCAGCATTTTTTTGGTTCGATATAATAACGATATGAGGCAATTTATCGTTAACCGTTTGCGTCACAATATCGCCGGCTTGCAAATTAGTCACATCAAGCTTTGGATGAATACGTGCATTTTTTCTTACAAAAAATGTTTGCAAATTAGGTACCCGGCGGTGATCAATATTGCGATCGGTCGTCGTTAAACCCCAAATCTTAGGATATTGCCCAAAGCTAGCAGCCATATCTTCATGCACATGCTTTTGTAAATCATATTGAAAAGCATCCCTATAAGCTCTTATCACCACATCGGTGCAAACACCTATGCTGCGATCAATATCACCATTGGGATAGGAAATTTTTTGGTATGCGCCATTATAAAACCTTGTAACGCCAATTTGTGCGCGCGCAGCATCTATTAGCGCCAATGCCCGTTGCTCATTTTGTTGTGGATTAGCCACTGCACTATTAACCGACAAAAAAAGTGGTCCAAAACTCAATCCCAAACCAGCTTTTAAACCAATATTTAAAAATTCACGGCGTTTCAAAACCATATAATTTTCTTCCAATTTACAAGATTTATATTGGGCAATTCGCATCATTCCTATTTGGCAATGTGCTTGCTACTTTCGATACGTTTGCAAAAAACTTATCAGCTATTTTTCGAGCAACACCTGCCAATAGAGCAGAACCCAATTTGGCAATTTTCCCTTCAGCTGACCCATACATCACATAGCTCAATATGGTACCATCACCATCGGCCACAAGACTAATGTCAGTTTTACCAGTTGCAAGACCCGATACAGATCCCTCGCCTTCGCCAGCAATTGTATAAGAATAAGGTGGATTTAAATTAGACAGAATTAGCCGCCCATGAAAGCGCAATTTAATTAGGCTTAAATGAACCAAGATCGTCGCCTCGATCAAATGTTCAGATACCCGCTCCAACTTTTCACAACCAGGAATACAATCAATGAGTAAAGCTGTGTCGTTTAAAGTACGCCAAACCGCATCAGGGCTAGCTGCAATATATTCCTCACCCTTTAATTCCACGTCATATTCCTTATTTTGGCGCAAGGATTACAAAATTTATGTGCATTTTATATCATCAATGCAAAAATGTCATTTTCCTTTTAATCATTTACTATAAACTATTTAAAATTAGAACCAAACCCTATTAACTTAAAGTCTCAGAAATATGATCTATTAAGTTTGTCATTAATGATTGTCTTTATCATTTAAATTTTTTAAAAAAATTTAACAGGCTAATATTTTAAAGAATAATTTTGCCTATTTTATGAAGATTTTTACTGATAGAGTTTCGACAAAGATTTTATTTAATTATTTAAACAATGAATCCTATAAATGGGAGTGGATAATATGGCACGTGATGCAGCTCAGTTTGACAAAGCATTGACCGCATTAAAAGCATACGCAGAAAATGACGCGTCCTTTGACATACGCGCCTTATTTCAGAATGATCCGCAACGTTTTGAAAAATTTTCGCTTAATTTTGAAGACCTATTATTTGACTATTCAAAAACTGCATTAAGCCAAAAAGCCCTATGTCTGCTTGATGACCTTGCCCATGCAGCAGATATTGTTGGCCACCGTGATGCCATGTATCGCGGCGACCAGATCAATATTACTGAAAAGCGTGCTGTCCTTCATATTGCACTACGCATGCCAGAAGACAGCAAAATTATCCTAGGCGACAAAAATATTGTTGAAGATGTCCATGACGTATTAAACCGTATGGCTAAATTTTCAACCGCAGTGCGCGATGGCGATATTAATGGTAGCGGTGGCAAAGCCTTTACTGATATTGTCAATATCGGCATTGGTGGCTCTGACCTTGGGCCACGTATGGCAACGGCCGCATTAAAACCTTATCATGATGGCCCAAGATGTCATTTTGTCTCCAATGTGGATGGTGCAAATATTGCCGATGTCTTAAAGCCACTTGATCCTGCGGCAACATTAATTATCATTTCGTCAAAAACCTTTACCACGGCTGAAACCATGACCAATGCCCGCGTGGCGCGGCAATGGATTTGCAATGCCCTTGGCGAAGAAGCGGTTGCCAAGCATTTTGCCGCAGTTTCGACAGCGCTTGATAAAGTATCAGAATTTGGCATTGACCATGAGCGAACCTTTGGTTTTTGGAACTGGGTTGGCGGTCGCTATTCTATTTGGTCAGCCATTGGCCTTTCATTAATGCTTGCAATTGGCGCCCAACAATTTAGAAAATTCCTCGCCGGTGCCCATGCTATGGATATGCATTTTAAAGATGCGCCACTTAATACCAATTTGCCAATGATGCTTGGTTTAGTTGGCTATTGGCATCGTGTTATTTGTAATTATCCTGCACGTGCTATCATCCCCTATGAAGAGCGTTTACAGCGTTTCCCAGCCTATTTGCAACAGCTTGATATGGAATCAAATGGCAAACATATCGACCTTAACGGTATGCCGGTAACCACACCAACTGGTCCTCTGGTTTGGGGCGAACCTGGCACAAATGCCCAGCATGCATTTTTCCAGCTTTTACATCAGGGCACAGATATTATACCGATTGAATTTATCGTTGCAGTGAATGGGCATGAGCCAAAACTACAACGCCAGCATGATATGCTGCTTGCCAATTGCTTAGCGCAGTCAGAGGCCTTAATGGTCGGTAAAGGCGAAAAATCCGTTTGTGACGAACTTGAACAGCAAGGCATGAGCAAAAATGATGCGGAAAACCTTTGCCCGCATAAGGAATTTGATGGCAACCGACCCACACTAACCTTAATGCAAGACTTGCTCACCCCTTATGCTCTTGGCCGCTTAATCGCCTTATACGAACATCGGGTTTTTGTTGAAGGCGTGTTAATGAATATTAATTCCTTTGATCAATGGGGGGTTGAACTGGGCAAAGCTTTAGCAACTGAATTATTGCCTATGGTAAGCGGCGAGAAAAAAGCACAAAATCGCGATGCATCAACACTCGGATTACTTGCTCATATTCAATCACAGCGAAACAAGTCATAATAAGATATAAAAGCGCAGCTGCCATTACTTAATCATCAGCTGCGCTTTTTGCCAATAATAAACACTGATTTATTTATTTCGTTATTTAAGTTGGATCAATAAATCACTTCGATTTCATTTCCCAACTCAAAGCTCTTAGTTAATTAAGTTAAAAACTAAGAGTTATTCTTTTTGCGCCGAAAAATCATAAGAATTCCCAAAAACACAAGAATCCCTCCCAATCCCCAGAGGAATTTTTGCACTGTATCTAACAAAACATCTGATTTATTTGCAGAACTAATAGCCTGCGCCGCAGCATGCGCATTAGTAGATGTTGTTGCAGTTGCAAATGTTAATTCTTTACACCTATCTATAAAATCTAATCCATCAGTGCCCATATTTCGAATTTTATTTTCACAAGCAATTCTTAAATCATTCGGCGCTTCAGAAACATTTGGTTTAAACACAAAAGCATTGATTAGCGCAATTATACCTACGACTATTAAAATTATTGGTCTTCTCGACATTTTTACCCCTTTTTTGCATCGGAATATTTGTTCAAACTTTGCATAAATCTATAAAATTCAACAATTATATTATGTCTTAAATATAGCTTTTAAAAATATTTTTATTTAAATTTTACACAATAAATTTGGTACATAATCTTAATTATGACCTATAATAATATGGTATAAGCTTTTATTATTTTTCAATTGGTGAACTATGTCTATAACAAAATTACGCAAAATTCGTGGCCTATTATTTGATAAAGATGGTACATTAATCGACTTTGAAAAGACATGGTTTGCTATCGCCTATGAGCAAGCCTTAATGGCAGCCAATGGCGATGATGATAAAGCGCGCGACCTTTTAGAATTAGGTGGCTATGATTTTACAACGGAACGTTTTAAGGGCGACAGCCCAATGGCGTCTGGTTCATTGCTTGACCTTGTCAAATTATGGCATCCAGAACTTGAAGGCGTGGCAATTGATAATAAAGTGCTTGAATACCGCAATCATGGGGCAGAAAGATCTATGCTCTATGTCTGCGAAATTGATGGTATTAGTCAAAGTTTAAAAACACTGAAACAACAAGGCTATATCCTTGGCATTGCTACAAATGATTCTGAATTAAGTGCAAAAAAATGTGTCGAAAAATTTGGCTGGCAAGAATATTTCAGCGAAATTATCGGTTGGGACTCTGTTGAAAATGCCAAGCCGGCAGGCGATCAAATTATGCTTTTTAGCAAGACAACGCGACTTAATCTTGATGAAATTGCCATGATTGGCGACAATAATCACGATATAAGCGCCGCACGCAACGCCAATGCAGGTCTTGCAATCGGCGTTTTATCAGGTACTGGCAGCAAAGAGCAGTTGCAAAACAATTGTGATTTATTATTTCCATCGGTGGTAGAATTATCCGATTGGCTGATAAACACTAGAGATTACAACTAAAGCAAATTTTCAGATTAAAAGGAATTTTTATAATGAAACTATGGAGCATAAAATCTTATTTTATCATTATATGCCTTTGTCTGTTTAGCTTAACTGCAACGGCATTTGCACAAGTAAACAAGCCACAAATTGAAAAAAACTTTCAGCAATGGCTGGAAAATGATTTTTGGCCCATTGCTAAAGCCAATGGTATCAGCCGCCAAACTTTTGATAGCGCGTTAAAGAATGTTAAAATCAATTGGAAACTGCCTGATCTTGTTATACCGGGCGCTGCACCTAAGCCGCAAAAGCCACAAAGTCAGGCGGAGTTTTCCTCCCCTGCCCGCTATTTTGATGAGCAAAAAATTAAAATTATTGTTGATGGCGGTAAGAAACGTAAAAGCCAATATGAGCAATTATTATCACAAATTAAAACACGCTATGGCGTACCAGAAAATATTATTCTTGCAATTTGGGGAAGAGAAACAGCCTATGGCAGTGTAAAAATTCCCTATGATGCTTTTGAGGTTTTAGCAACCAAAGCCTTTATGGCAACCCGTAAAGAGATGTTTCAAAATGAGTTGTTAAGCGCACTTATTATCGTTGAAAAAAACTATATAAATGCCAATGAATTAAAAAGCTCTTGGGCGGGTGCATTAGGACAACCACAATTTATGCCAAGCTCTTATTTGAAACATGCCGTTGATTTTGATGGTGATGGCCATCGCGATATTTGGCAAAGTGTCCCCGATAGCCTTGCCTCTATTGCCAATTATCTAAAGTTAGAAGGTTGGGATAGTAAATTTAACTGGGGGTACGAGGTGATTTTACCGCAAAGCGTTTCTTGTGCTTTGGAAGGGCCAGACATGCGAAAAAGCCTTGCAGAGTGGCAACAGCTTGGCGTAAAGCGCGCTGATAGGCGCAGTTTTTCAAATACAGATCTAAAAACGCCAGCTTCATTATTAATGCCAGCGGGTCGCTTTGGGCCTGCTTTTTTGGTGACACCCAATTTCTATGTCATTAAAAGCTATAATATGAGCGATCTTTATGCAGTTTATATTGGCCATGTCGCTGATGGCATTGGTGGCACGCCGCAATTTTTCGCAAAATGGCAAAATGTTGATGTTACGCTGCGATCAGACGTTTTAAAAATCCAACAATATTTGCAAAAACAAGGCTATGACATCGGCAAGGCTGATGGTTTGGCAGGGTTTAAAACACGCCGCTCCATAGGTCAATGGCAGCAAAAAAACGGCTTAGCTGCAGATTGCTATCCAAGCCAAAAGACATTGAAAGCTCTTTGATTAAAGGCAACAATCCATTTCTGCCATAGTTTAAGGAAATCCGATAATGGCGGCACCAAAAGGCTCAAAAACTGTAATTTATGCGGCGCTTGCCGGTAATTTCTTTATAGCGATAACCAAATTTTTTGCGGCCTTTTTTACTGGCTCGTCAGCAATGATGTCCGAAGGCGTACACTCACTTACCGATACCGGCAATGAATTATTATTGCTTTATGGCTTAAAGCGCGCCGCCCTTACTGCCGACCGCACCCATCCTTTTGGTTATGGCAGAGAGTTATATTTTTGGAGTTTCATTGTAGCTCTATTGGTTTTTGCGCTTGGTGCTGGGGTTTCCTTTTATCAAGGCATTATCCATGTCTTAAATCCTGAACCAATACGCGATGTTTTTGTGAACTATATTGTTATTGGTGCTTCTATTATTTTTGAAGGGGCATCATGGTTTGTTGCACTGCGCGCCTTTCGCATGCAAAAAGGGCAGCTCGGCTATTTTGCGGCAGTAAGGCAATCAAAAGATCCTACCGTTTTTTCAGTGTTGTTTGAAGATAGCGCAGCCTTACTGGGTTTATTTATTGCGGCTTTAGGAATTACTGCAAGTGTAGTCACCCATAATCCAATTTATGATGGCATTGCCTCGATGGGTATCGGCTTAGTATTGGCTTTAACAGCCATATTTTTAGCACGAGAATGTAAAGGGCTTTTAGTAGGCGAGCAAGCTTTACCTGAAATGCAGGCAACAATTATCGATATTGCATCAAAAGATAAAGACGTGCAAAAGGTCAATGGCGTTTTAACAGCACAACTTGGACCACATCAGATTCTTGTTAATCTGAGTCTTGAATTTGAAGATCATTTGACCGCACCGGAAATTGAGAATTGTGTCGAGCGATTGGAAGTTGAACTTAAACAAGCCATTCCTGAAATAGTGCGATTTTTTGTAAAACCACAAACGGCTGGCGCATGGAAAAAACAAGAAGATAATATGGATGCGGCAGAAATTGCCAATAATAGCTAAACAGTTAAAATCTGCCCCAACTTTATGTCGTTGGGGCAGAATATTTTATGCAAATTTACAAAATGAAGCGTGATAAATCAGTATTGGCAGCAAGGTCACCAACTGACTTTTTCACATAGTCAGCGTCAATGGTAAGGCTGGTATTAGCTCGATCAGGGGCAGCAAAGGAAATTTCATCCAAAACACGCTCCATAACCGTTTGCAAACGCCTTGCACCAATATTTTCAATCGTAGAATTTAGATCGACAGCAATATCGGCCAAAGCATCAATACCATCTTCGGCAAATTCTAACGTCACACCTTCAGTTTTCATCAAAGCAATATATTGCTTAATAAGGCTAGCCTCTGGCTCGGTCAAAATTGCACGGAAATCCTCACGGGTTAGCGCATTCAATTCAACACGAATAGGCAAACGCCCCTGCAATTCTGGCAATAGATCCGATGGCTTGGAAATATGGAAAGCACCCGATGCAATAAACAAAATATGATCAGTTTTAACTTGCCCATGCTTAGTTGAAACGGTTGTTCCTTCAATCAATGGCAAGAGATCACGTTGCACGCCTTCACGCGGCGTATTAGTAGAAGAAGAGTTCTTTACTGCAATTTTGTCGATCTCATCAATAAACACAATGCCTTCATTTTCTGTAAGGCGTAATGCTTCCTGAATGACTTGTTCTTCATCCAATAATTTATCTGACTCATCGGTCATTAATGGTTTGAAAGATTCCTCAACCGTCATTTTTCGGGTTTTGGTACGACCACCCATTTTGCCAAAAATGTCAGCAATATTCATTACCCCCATTTGGGCACCGGGCATTCCTGGAATATCAAAAGTTGGCGCACCAGAATTGCTATTATCGCTTACTTCAACTTCAATTTCACGGTCATTAAGCTCACCTTCACGCAATTTTTTGCGGAATGAGTCGCGCGTTGAAGGGCTTGCAGTTTTACCAACCAGCGCATCAAGAACGCGTTCCTCAGCATTAACTTCGGCTTTAGCGCGAACTTCCTCGCGCTTTTTTTCACGTACAAGATTAATTGCTACTTCAACAAGATCACGGATAATTTGCTCAACATCACGACCCACAAAACCAATTTCAGTAAATTTGGTTGCTTCAACTTTCACAAAAGGTGCACCAGCAAGACGCGCCAAACGGCGTGAAATTTCGGTTTTACCAACGCCTGTCGGTCCAATCATTAAGATGTTTTTTGGCATAACTTCTTCGCGCATTGGGCTTTCCAATTGCAAACGGCGCCAACGGTTACGAAGAGCAATAGCAACGGCACGCTTTGCGTCCTTTTGACCAATAATATAGCGATCAAGTTCCGATACGATTTCACGGGGAGAAAAATTATTACTCATTAATAATACTTTCAGCTTTTATAATTCAAATAATATAAATGGTTTTCTACCAGAATTTACCAAGATAATGTCTATTCAGCGTCCAATGTTTCAACGGTGAAATTGCTATTGGTGTAAACACAAATATCGCTGGCAATTTTCATCGCTTTGCGTGCAATAGTTTCAGCATCAATATCGGTATCAGCAAGGGCGCGTGCTGCCGCAAGAGCATAATTACCACCCGATCCAATAGCCATAATACCATCTTCAGGCTCTAGCACATCACCAAGGCCGGTTAAAGCAAGGGTTACATTCTTATCGGCAACCAACATCATAGCCTCAAGACGGCGCAAATACCGGTCGGTACGCCAATCTTTGGCAAGTTCGACACTTGCTCGCATTAATTGACCTGGATATTGTTCAAGCTTTGCTTCAAGGCGTTCAAGCAAAGTAAAAGCATCAGCGGTTGCACCAGCAAAACCGGCAATAACATGGCCACATGAACCAATACGGCGTACCTTGCGGGCATTTCCCTTCATAATGGTTTGCCCAAGCGATACCTGACCATCACCAGCAATAACCACCTTGCCACCTTTTCTTACTGTAACAATGGTCGTGCCGTAAATTGTATTTGGTTTGTGATCTATCATATAATGTACTCCTAATCTGCCGCCGTCATCCTTCTTGAGCAATTAACGACGCAATCATAAGTCTATTTAGGAAGCCTTTTTATAAAACACAACCACTTGAAGGCTGATTGTTCGATCTTTTGGTATATTTTAAGTGAAAATGGTATAGAGCCTAAATGAATTAAACCATAAAATGTGCCCTAATTGCGCTATTTAGTATTATGAATGAGCCATTTTTCAAGATTAGCAAATGTAAATGCTTTTGCATCATACTGCTTAATAATAAAATCAAATATGTCATCAGCATTCGCTGTTATTTTAATGTTATTGATCGCTAAAAATGTATAGGTAACGGCAAAAGCCGTACGCTTATTACCATCAATAAAGGGGTGGTTTTGCCCTAAGCTTTCCGAAAGAGCAGCCGCTTCTTGTAAAAGGCTAGAATAATAACCCTGTTGCGGCCGATAAAGGGCAGCTTCAAACAAGCCATAATCGCGAATACCATCACCGCCGCCATAACGTGCGATTTGGTCTTTATGAATAGCTTCCGCTTCAATTGGCCGTAAATATAAAGTCATTGGGCAAGCCTTTCATAAAGGCTGGCATATTTTTTATGACTTTCTTGATAAGCACGCATGATATTTTCTCTTAAAACTTCTGCTTCATTATTAGGAGCAATAAACGCACTTAGCGCATCATAAATAAGCTCATCAACTGAACAATTTTTGATTGCGGCCATTTTCTCAATCTTTTGCAAAAGCTCAACATCAATACTAATATTGTTAACGGGGCTATTTTTCATAACTAGCTTTCGAAGTATAATCAGCGGCACTAAAATATATAGTATCTATTTTATTAAAATAATATCTTATAAACCAACTAGCTGCAAGGTCACTATTTTATCTATTGCGCAGACAAATAAAAATAGTAATCTTATAACAAAATATGAATATTTTGATAACTAGTTTAAATCATTATTTTAAAAACGTATTTTCCAAGTAACTTGCCCCATATGATCGGAAACATTCGAACCTATCTGCCCTTTATAGCCAAAAGCGATACTATTGCTTTCATTAATTTTAACGCTAAAGCCCGTCCCCAACATCGCCATATCTTTATCAAGACCGACAGCGCGAATAGTAAAGTCATTTAGTGTATTTGCAAAGTGATTGATTGTTTTGCCATCAACATCACCAAAACCATGTTGCCAACCCAAATCAGTATAAAATGCAAGCATTGCATTAATCGTCATTTGGCTGCGAAACCCAAGCGTCGTGAAAGTCGCCGAATCCGTTCGACCTGCAATATCAAGACGAGCAAGGGAACCATGCTCATGCACGTCATCAAACTTCAACCAAATCTGAGCAAGGTTTGCATAGGGTGTGATGACTGCCTTATCAGCTATGGTAAAATCTTTGCTTGCCTCGGCAAAGAGCTGAACTTGCCAACCATGATAATCATCACGCGCAGTGCTAGCGAGATTTGGAACCCAAATATGGCGCTCACTTGTTGCATCAAGATAGCTATAGGCAAAGCCACCACGTAAATGAATGCTATTAATTTCACTCATCGCATAAGCACCAATATGCAAACTATCAATATCTGATTTGCTATTGCGCACATCCTTAATGTTAGTTTTTTCATATCCTAACATAATACCAGCAAAAAGCTGGTCACGAATTTCTCCGTCAAAGCCTGAGGCAATCCCCCAACTATCATTGCTTGCTTTTTGGTTATTTAGACTTCCACTAATACGACCGCTATGCCCCCAAGTCGAAACCCAAACTGGCTCATGCGGCAAATTATAACCATGCCCCATCATGCGTTGGGTCATAGCATCACGAATATAGCGGCTGTTAATTAATAGGCTAGTGCGCGTTGCACCATAGATTTCGCCACTAAGATTATCAAAAATAGCCGGTGACACTTGATTTTCGTTTAAGACAGCAATAGCCTTTACCACTGGATTTAAAGACGATAAGCTATCCACCGCATGTGCGGTTTCATATTGATTGGTAGTTATTGTAAAATCACTAAAGTTTTTATTATTTCTGACAAAATTCAAAATAACAGCATTGGGTTGATAATTTAGCTGCGGCTCAAGAAAAGCAAAACTGCCATTAACAGTTAAACTACCACTCACCCCATTTGCAGCAGAAAAAATTGTACAACCACCTTGGCTATAACAACCGCCCAACTTATCAATCGTCAATATCGGGCTGCCATCCATCGCAATATGACCGCTCGTATTGAGAAGTTCATTATAATCATCGCCATTGACATAAAGGCGGGCGCCATTAGCAAGGATAATGTCAGCATTGCTATAGAAATTAGCGTCGTTATCGCTGCTGCGATCTATAACGAGCTGGCCACCATTCATGTTAAGGCTTTGAATACGACCACTGCCGTTAACAATACCGTCAATTCCGATATTAAGATGGGCTGCATCTAAATTGGCCTTATTTAGTGTAAGATAAGAATTATCAACCACAATAGAGCCTTGAAAATCACTCGTGCCACTAAATTGCCAATGGCTCGCTGCGGCAAAGTTGACTAGGCTGAAATTGCGATAAACACTATTATTACCAATATTAGCGACATCAAAATTACCGGCCACTTCGCCAAAAGTTAGGCTATTATTGCCATTTCCCCCGTCCACAACTCCCTGCACCGATGAGCCATTTTGATAAATGAAGTTGTCATTACCATCGCCAAAAATAACCGCATAATTGTTGGTACCGCGAATAACACCATAATTATTGATACTATTATCATCATTACTAATAATGCGGATGCCATAACCGGAGCGCCCTTCAATAATCCCATAATTAATTATATCCATCGCGGCAAAAGCTGGGCCAGTATCACTATCATCCACCAATATGCCATTATCAACGCCGCTTATCAGTGCATTACGATAAGCCGCGCTACCATTGATGATAGAGCCGCCGCCAATGGCAATGGCTTCACTGGTTGCCGGAGATGGATCACCTACCTTAGTGCCAATAGAACCATCGCCATAAATTTCTCCATAATTTTCAATATGGGCACTACCATCAACATCAACGCCATCACCATCGCCATAAACTGCGTCAAGATTAAAGGCACCACGGATAATACCGTAATTAATAACCTCCATAGGATCAGCAGCGGCCGTCGTATCATAATTAATGCCGGAACCATTTTGTCCTAAAATAAGGGCATTTTTTTCATTAACAATGCGCATGGGGATCTTACCTGTTATACCATGCCTTGCGCCTATTATTGTACCGCCTTCGCGGTTGACAACTGTTCCACTATTACTGTCTTGATAATCAATACCATCGCTCGAACCATCGGCGGAAACCGAACGGCCAGTGATTACACCCCAATTTTCAATAATCCCACCTTGCCCCGGGCGAACTGCATCGGCATCAGCAGTTTCAATTCTGCCATAATTTTTAATGATAATAGAATTGGCAATGGCATTATTAAGGTCAATACCCTGCCCCGCTAAAGCCCCAGTACCAGTAGTTGAGATTGAGCCATAATTGGTGATTAAAATTCTCTCAATTCCCTTAGGATTAGCACCAATACGAATGGCATCATCAATCGATTGAATATATCCGCTTTGCTGATTTACCAAATCAAACGATGAAATTGTACCATTTTCATTTAGGTTAATAGCCCGCCGACTACCAATGATCGCTCCGCTATTCTCAATACTAATTTGCCCCGCGCCTAAAATAATTGCGTCATTATTTAGCGCCTGCATTATACCACTATTATTGATGCTTATCTGTGTTGCACCACTAGTCATATCGGCAAAATCCAAAACTTGACCAGTTTGGGAAGACATCATGCCTTTATTATCAATCAGAACGAAGCCTTCACTTACATCCGAGCGAATACGAAAACTATCATTGCCACTATCAATTACGCCATTATTATAAAGCTCAATGTGCCGCTGACGTACAGCATTATCGGTGTCTATCGTACGCACACTTGCTTTTATCGTGCCATTATTAACAATAACAACGCCGGTAGCTGCGCCGCGTTGCAAGATAGCAATGCCGGTTACATCGAGTTTGCCAGCTTCAGCAATTGTACCGCTTTCTTGATCTTTCAAAACTTGTTGATTGGTGACATTTGCACCACTATTGATTGAAAAACTTTGGGAAAAAGCTGGTATTGAAAAGATAAGAACAGATGACAAAAGTACTGTTTTAAATGCAATTGTTAAAAAATTTGCGTTCACTGAATAGCTCCCCAAACCGACGCATAAACAACATGGCAAGCTCAGGAGTAAAAACCCGAACTTCACTTGCAGACATTGCTACGAATGTTTTAATTATAATATTCTGGCATCCTTTTATAAACACACTATTGCATATGAATGACAGTTGCGGGGCTTTGGGTAAATTTTGTTGATTTAGATAAAAGAGTGTCGAGCAGAACAAGGTTGCAAAGGCTTAAAAGAAAAAAAGCGACGGTTATATTACATAACCGCCGCTCACAAAAACAAAGTAGCACTTTCATTACAAAATTAATTTGTAATAAACACTATAGTTTATATAAGATTTTAGAAAATATTATTCAGCTACGTCTGCACTACCAGCATTAAGCTGAATGTACATAGCTTCACCCATTTTATTCAAAAGCTCAAGCTGAGTTTCAAGGAAGTCAATATGACCTTCTTCATCAGCAAGTAGTTCATCAAAAAGCTGTTTGGATACATGGTCAGATAGTTCTGCGCAAATTTCACGTGACTTACGGTAAGATTCGCGAGCTTCATATTCGCCAGCTAGATCACATTCCAATACTTCTTTAACTGTTTGACCAATGCGCAATGGCGCAAGAGTCTGCATATTTGGATGGCCTTCAAGGAAAATAATGCGCTTTACCAGCTTATCAGCATGGTTCATTTCTTCAATGGATTCTTCGCGCTCTTTTTTAGCAAGCTTGGTCAAGCCCCAATCTTCAGTCAAGCGATAATGCATCCAATATTGGTTTACTGCGCCCAATTCTAAAAAGAGGGCTTCATTAAGCCGCTCTATAACTCTTGCGTCGCCTTTCATGGTATTCCATACTCCCGAACTTGGTTCTCAGCGCGCGAACTCTGTCAAGAAAATCAACGACTTTCTCTTCATCGCGAACATGAGCGAGGTGGTAAGCCTCTGTTACTTTGATAATTGTTTCTACTATGTTCGGGAAACAACCGCAACAGCGCCCAAGCTTTTTTGCAGCATTAAATATACGACCAGGCACCACAAGGGTCCAGCAATCGTCTTCAAGAAATTGCCAAATAATGCCTTCAATTTCTTTATCGCTAAGGACATTACATTGGCAAACTATCATGTTAGTCAACTCTCTTACCAGGATTTTGACCAGCCATTAAAAGAAAACCAGAAGGTGACGCCAAACTGATTTCAATAATGGAAACAATGAGTTTGACCCATTGAATTTTGCCAATATATTAAACATGACACTAAAACACAAGTTTAAGCGGCATTTTTTAATCTGTCCTATTGCATATTTTAATTATAGTTTAGAGGGAGTCTAAACTGCAAAGAGAAATGTCGCTTTTTTTGGTTTTTTTTACAAAAAATTTGATATTATGTATATACTTATTATTAAGTTTTACCTGTGGATAACATTACCATTTTACGCAAAATAGAACAGCAAGGAAGGGTTAACAGAATTCAAATTATGCTGTAGTAATGGAAAACACGTATTTAGGGATAGAATCATCATGCAAGACGCTCAACAACTGAAAATTGCTGCTGCAGCAAAAGCACTTGAATATGTATCGGACGGTATGCGTCTTGGTATCGGAACTGGTTCAACAGCAAATGAATTTATCAAACTTCTTGCAGCAAGGGTAAATGACGGCTTGCGTATATGTGGTGTACCTACGTCACAACGCAGTGCGGATCTTTGTCGCGAACTCAGTGTTCCTTTAGCAACACTTGAAGAAATGCCTGAACTTGATTTGACCATTGACGGTGCAGACGAAATTGGCCCTAATTTAAGCCTTATAAAAGGCGGCGGCGGCGCCTTACTACGTGAAAAAATTGTTGCAGCAGCTTCAAAACAAATGCTCGTCATTGCCGATAGCTCAAAAATAGTCGAAAAACTCGGAGCATTTCCTTTACCTATTGAAGTTAATCAATTTGGCTTAGCTGCAACAAAACACGCTATTGAAAAAGCGGCGCTTACCCTTGGGCTAAGTGGCGCAGTGCGATTACGCCATGATGGCAACAAACCTTATATAACGGACGGTGGGCATTTTATTCTTGACGCAAGTTTTGGCGAAATAATTCAACCAAAGGCTCTTGCAGATGCGTTGGTCGCTATCCCTGGCGTTGTTGAACATGGTATGTTTCTTGGTCTTGCTGGCATTGCGGTTATTGCAGACGAAGATGGGCAAATATCAGTTTTACGGAGCTAAACAGCCTTTTGCCGTGACTATGAAAAATAATCACACAGCTATTAGAGTTCGACCATTTAAAATATTGGGTAAACTTTTATAAATTGGTTGAATATTACTTCATTGTCAGCACATAATTTAACGGCAAAAGGTATATTTTATAAAAAACATTAACATATTAATGCAATAAACGGTTAAAACTCCTTTTAGGACGCAAAAACATCTATTGTATAAACTATGTTTAAAAAAGTGCTCAGGTTCAAATTGTTTAAACTTGAGCAAATAGACAATATAGGACAACACGTTGTTTTTTTGAAACATTGTTTATAGCTAGATTGTTTATTGCTAGATTATTTTAAAAAACTGTAGACAAATCGTGATTTGGCTTGGTAAAATCTTACCAAAAGAAAATGACGATCCCATAATAATGGGATTTAAATTGGAGAAATTAGTTTATGACTATTGCAAAAAATGTTCGCCGTATTGCGCAAAAAATGACTATGCCTTTATCAGTGGCAGCTATCCTAGGTTTAGGTCTATTGCCAAGCTTTGCGCAATCCGTAACGGAAGGCCATTTGCAGGCCGCTAGAAAAGCTATTTCTGCAATTCATGCGACAGATCAATTTGATTCATTCCTTCCAGGAACCGCTCGCGAATTGAAAAATGAATTAATGCGCCGCGACCCTAATTTGCAAAAACAGATTTCTGATATTGTTGATGAGCAAGCTCTGGCATTGGTTTCTCGTCGCGCTGATCTAGAGCGGGAAGCTGCCTATGCCTATGCTAAGTATTTTTCAGAGCAAGAATTGAATGATATTGCCGCATTTTATAATTCTGAAACAGGTAAAAAACTGCTAAGCAAAGGGCCTGAAGCTGTTGGCGAAACAATCAAAGCTTTTGATGTTTGGCGTCAAGCAATTGCGCAGGACTTGGCTGCTAATGTTGGTAAAGAATTAAATGCCACCTTTATAAAAGATGGTGTTTTTGTTGATCCAAATGCACCAAAAGCAGACAATGAAGAAACTAAGCCTGCAACTGAAGAAGCAAAGCCTGCAACCGAAGAAGCAAAACCTGCAACTGAAGAAGCAAAGCCTGCCACCGAAGAAGCAAAACCTGCAACCGAAGAAGCTAAGCCTGCAACCGAAGAAGCTAAGCCTGCAACCGAAGAAGCAAAACCTGCAACCGAAGAAGCAAAACCTGCAACTGAAGAAGCTAAGCCTGCAACTGAAGAAGCTAAGCCTGCAACTGAAGAAGCTAAGCCTGCAACTGAAGAAGCTAAGCCTGCAACTGAAGAAGCTAAGCCTGCAAATTAATAAAATTAGCGAAATTTATTTCGTTTTATCAAACCGACCTTAGCTATAATGGCTAAGGTCTTTTTGCTTTTAACAGGCTCTTTAATTCAAATATGCGTTTCATCCAAGTAGCTCAAAATTTAATAAGACGGATTTAATAGGCACGCAGCACTAAAAGCCTCATTCATCGCTCCCTATATAAAGTCATTAATAGTATTGCGTATAATGAATATAAGCCTAAAACAGCTAAAATAATTGCCTATTATTGTTTTATGCAATAGTCATTAATTTAATAGAAATTGCCGATTGCGCATAGATTTTGGAGTTGATTGTGTCTTCTTTTGATTTTGACTTATTTGTTATTGGTGGTGGTTCTGGCGGTGTGCGCGCAGCGCGGCTTGCTGGCGCTTTGGGTAAAAAAGTTGGCCTTGCGGAAGAATATCGCATGGGGGGAACCTGCGTTATTCGTGGCTGTGTTCCTAAAAAGCTTTATGTCTATGCTTCTCATTATCGCGAAACCATTCATGACGCAAAAGGCTTTGGCTGGACAATTAATGAGCCAAAATTTGATTGGCGCTATCTTGTTAACCAAAAAGACACCGAGATCACCCGACTTGAAGGCCTTTATCGTATGGGGCTAGAAAATAGTAAGGTTACTATTTTTGAAAGCCGCGTTGAGTTCGTTGATGAGCATACAATTTTAGTTAAAAATACCGGTGAAAAAATAACCGCCGAAAAAATACTCGTTGCAACGGGTGGCCGACCACAGGGCGCTGAGCAAATCAAAGGCGGTGAATATTGCATATCTTCCAACGAAGTCTTTGACCTACCGCAATTACCAAAATCTGTTGTCATTGCAGGTGGCGGTTATATAGCCGTTGAATTTGCCAATATTTTTCATGGCCTTGGTGTTGATACAACATTGGTTTATCGTGGTGATTTAATCCTACGCCGCTTTGACCATGATTTGCGCCAATTATTGCATGATGCAATGAGCCAAAAGGGCATTAAAATTATTTATGATGCATCAATCAAGCAGGTTGCTAAAACCGGTGAAGATTATAACGTTATCTTATCTAACGGTGAATTGCTAGAAGCTGGGCAAGTTATGCTAGCACTTGGACGCATTCCCCATACATCTGGCCTTGGCCTTGAAAAAGCTGGCATTAAAACCGACAAGCGTGGCGCAATTATTGTCGATCAATATCTTACCACCAGCAATCCTCATATTTGGGCTGTCGGCGATGTCACCGACCGTGTGCAATTAACCCCCGTTGCTATTCATGAAGCAATGTGCTTCTTGCAAACTGCTTTTCATGGCAATCCGACAGCGCCCGATCATGATCTTATTCCAACAGCGGTATTTTCACAGCCAGAAATTGGCACTGTGGGCCTATCGGAAGAAGAAGCCGCTGTTCAATATGCCAATATTGAGGTTTACCGCGCATTATTTCGCCCGATGCGCAATACAATTTCAGGAAATAGCGAACGCATGTTAACCAAGCTGATTGTGGATGGCGATAGCCGCATTGTGGTTGGCGCGCATATAATGGGCCGTGATGCAGGCGAACTTGCTCAAATTCTTGGCATTTGCCTCAAAGGCAAACTAACCAAGGATATTTTTGATGCAACTATGGCCGTGCATCCAACCGCAGCTGAAGAATTGGTTACCATGTATAAGCCAAGCTATAGTTATAAAAGCGGCGTGCGTATTGATAGTTAATCTTTAATCTAAATAAATGTTAGAAAACAAATGGCAGCAAATGCTGCCATTATTACAATCAGCACTAGAAGTTTCTATTTATATGTCTTATAAGTTTCACTATCTTCTGGGGAGAGACCTCACGCAGATTTTGAATTAAGGTAAGTGAGTTAAGAGCCATGACAAAAAACTGGACACCGCACAGCTGGAGATCAATGCCGATTAAACAGGTTCCAGCCTATCCTGATGCCGCCGCTTTGGCCGATGTCGAAAGCCGTTTAAGCCGTTTCCCACCGCTTGTTTTTGCTGGGGAAGCAAGAGACCTTAAAAGCGAGCTTGCTGATGTTGCTGAAGGTAAGGCGTTTTTGCTGCAGGGCGGAGATTGCGCCGAAAGCTTTGCCGAGCATGAAGCTGATACGATCCGTGACTTTTTCCGTGTATTTTTGCAAATGGCTGTTGTGCTAACTTTTGGTTCTTCAAAGCCAGTGGTTAAAATTGGGCGTATTGCCGGCCAATTTGCTAAACCTCGTTCCAGTGATTTTGAAACAATTAATGGTATTGAACTACCATCCTATCGCGGTGACATTATCAATGGCATCGACTTTGACGAAAAGTCGCGCATTCCAGATCCGCAACGCATGGCCATGGTCTATCGCCAATCGGCTGCAACTCTTAATCTTTTACGTGCTTTTGCTCAGGGTGGTTATGCCAATCTTGAAAATGTCCATAAATGGATGCTTGGCTTCGTGTCCAATAGTCCACAAGGTGAACGCTATGAGGCACTAGCCCAGCGCATATCCGAAACAATGGATTTCATGCGCGCCATTGGCATCACTGCCAAAACCAACCACATGCTGCGTGAAACAGAATTTTTCACCAGCCATGAGGCCTTGCTGCTTGGTTATGAAGAAGCAATGACAAGGGTGGATTCCACCAGTGGTGATTGGTATGCAACTTCTGGCCATATGCTATGGATTGGCGACCGCACGCGTCAGGCCGACCATGCTCACCTTGAATATTGCCGTGGCATTAAAAACCCAATCGGCTTGAAATGTGGTCCATCCTTAGAACCAGATGATCTTTTGCGCCTTATTGATATTTTAAATCCAGAAAATGAAGCAGGTCGTTTAACCCTTATTGCACGTTTTGGTCATGATAAGGTTGAAGATCATTTGCCGCAACTTATTCGCGCGGTTGAGCGTGAAGGTCGTAAGGTAGTTTGGTCATGCGATCCAATGCATGGCAACACTATCACGGCTGCTGGCTATAAGACCCGCCCATTTGATCGTATCTTGAAAGAGGTTGAAACTTTCTTCAATGTGCATCGTGCGGAAGGCACCCATCCAGGCGGCATCCATATTGAAATGACCGGCAAAAACGTCACCGAATGTATTGGTGGCGCCCAAGCTATTTCCGGTGATGATTTATCAAGCCGCTATCACACCCATTGTGATCCTCGTCTTAATGCCGATCAGGCTCTTGAACTAGCGTTTTTGGTGGCGGAGCTGTTAAAGCGTGACCGCGATGCCGAAAGCGCGGGTAAGGTTGCGGCTAATTAAAAAATAAGGGCCATTTGGTTTACCAAGTGGCCCTTTTGCTATCAATTTAACAAAACATTAAAGCATATCTGAATAATTAGAGCGCATTTCGATCTGATTGGATCAGATCCGCGCTCCAATCCACTGTTTACACCGCGTTTTTTTCTGAAAACCGCTTCACACTTTTCGGAAAACGCTCTAATTCTTCTACCACATATTCATAAAAGTAAAGATTTATAGGTAACGTGATGACCAAAACCGAGACCAATGAAAATCATAATCGAATTTTGCGCATTGCCATTGCACAATTAAATCCCGTTATGGGCGACGTTGAAAAAAACTTGCAACTTGCCCGTGATGCGCGACTGCAAGCCAAAGCACAAAACGCGGATCTCATTGTTTTTTCCGAGCTTTTTATCAGTGGCTACCCACCAGAAGATCTTGTGCTAAAACCAGCTTTCACCAAGGCTTGCGAAAAAGCCGTGATGGAATTAGCCAAGGAGACATTGGATGGTGGGCCTGGCATAATCATTGGCACACCGCTGCATAGAGATGATGCAATCTATAATAGTGTCATGGTTCTCGACCATGGTACCTGCATCGGCGAGCGCTATAAGGTCGATTTACCCAATTATGGCGAATTTGATGAAAAGCGTGTCTTTAGCTGTGGCCCAATGCCGGAGCCGATCGAATATCGCGGTATAAGTCTTGGATTGCCCATTTGCGAAGACATCTGGAATGATGAGGAATTTTGCAAATATTTAGCCGAGCAAGGGGCGCGAATGATGATTGTCATCAACGGCTCCCCCTATACACGCAATAAGCCTGCACGCCGACCACTTGTTGCTGCGGTTCAAGCGCAAAATTGTCAGTTACCTTTAATCTATGTCAACCAATTTGGCGGCCAAGATGAGTTGGTTTTTGATGGCGGATCTTTTGGCGTTGATGGCGGCGGCAATCTTGCCTTTCAAATGAAACATTTCCAATCGGATCTTAGCATAACCGAATGGGAAGAGAACCAATTTGGCTGGAATTTCTTAAACGGCCCAAATGAAGAATTGTTGGAAGGCCTTGCAGCGGACTATTGTGCTTGTATGGTTGGTTTTGGCGATTATGTTAATAAAAACGGCTTTAAAGATGTCGTTTTGGGTCTGTCTGGCGGTATTGATTCTGCTATTTGTGCCGCAATTGCGGTTGATGCGCTTGGCGCGGAACGCGTTAGGGCAATTATGTTGCCTTATAAATATACATCGCAAGAATCTTTTTCTGATGCGGAAGAATGTGCCAAATTATTAACCTGCAAATATGAAACTGTGCCGATCTTTGCCCCAGTTGAAGGCTTTTTATCTGCCCTTGATGGAGTTTTTGCAGGTACGGATAGTGGCATCACCGAAGAAAATTTACAAAGCCGTACACGCGGCACAATTCTTATGGCTATTTCCAATAAATTTGGTTCAATGGTGGTAACCACAGGCAATAAGTCGGAAATGTCGGTTGGCTATGCAACGCTTTACGGCGATATGAATGGTGGCTTTAACCCAATTAAAGATCTTTATAAAATGCAAGTCTATGCTATGTCTGATTGGCGCAATCATCATCGCCCAGAAAGTGCCCTAGGCCCTAAAGGCATGGTTATTCCGCAAAACATTATTGAAAAAGCACCCTCCGCAGAGTTGCGGGAAAACCAAACAGATCAAGATAGCTTGCCTCCTTATCCGGTTCTTGATGATATTCTAGAATGCTTGGTTGAGCAAGAAATGGGTATTGAACAAATTGTTGAGCGTGGCTTTGATCGTGAAACCGTAAAGCGCATTGAAAATCTTCTTTATATTGCTGAATATAAAAGGCGCCAATCGGCACCGGGTGTAAAAATTACGCCTAAGAATTTTGGTCGTGATAGACGCTATCCGATTACCAATCGTTTCCGCGATAAGTAAATGGTGATTAATATTGAATAAAATTGTGATAATTATCGCGACAATTATCAATTGGCAGTATAAAAGAAATAATACAAGCATTTTACCTCTTAAAGGCATAAACTGCTTTAGAACTTACAACAAGAATAAAGATAAGTGAGAACCATGGTACGCGTTCGTTTTGCGCCCTCACCAACGGGCTATATTCATATTGGTAATGCACGTATTGCACTTTTTAATTGGTTATATTCGCTAACCAATAAGGGGCAATATATCTTACGTTTCGATGATACAGATATTGAACGGTCCAAACAAGAATATATTGATGGCATCGGACAAGACCTTGATTGGCTTGGAATTACGCCTGATGAAATTTGGTACCAATCAAAACGCTTTGATGTTTATGATGCGGCAGTTGAAAAACTAAAAGCAGCAGGTTTGCTTTATGCTTGTTATGAAACCGCAGAAGAATTAGACCGCCGCCGTAAAATTTTATTATCGCGTAAATTGCCACCAATTTATGAACGCGATGCGCTAAAATTAACTGATGAGGAAAAAGCTGCTTTTGAAAACGAAGGCCGCAAACCTCATTGGCGCTTTTTGCTTCCTAATTTTGCATCCTCACCATTTGAACGCCAGCGCAGTGAAGTGCGTTGGAATGACATCGTGCGCGGCCCGCAAGTTATCGACTTATCATCAATGTCGGATCCTGTTCTCGTGCGTGAAGATGGCACTTATCTTTATACCTTACCATCAGTTGTCGATGATATCGAAATGAAGATCAGCCACATTATTCGTGGTGACGATCACGTTACCAATACTGGTGTTCAAATTGCCATTTTTGAAGCCTTGGGTGGTGATGTACCAAACTTTGGTCATATCAATCTCTTAACGACAGCTTCAGGCGAAGGCCTATCCAAGCGCAAAGGTGATTTATCATTACGCAGCCTTCGCGAAGATGGTTTAGAACCAATGGCGATAAGCTCGCTTGCCACCCTTACCGGCACGGCTGAAAATGTCATTTCCTGTTTTGATATGAATGAGCTTGCTAGCCATTTCAACCTTCAATCAGTTTCAAAATCATCAGCTAAATTTGATCCTGCTGATCTTAATGCATTAAATATGCAAATCGTCCATAAATATAGCTATAATGATGTTAAAGATCGTTTAGCCAAACTTGGTATCAATGGCGATAAGGCTGAAGATTTTTGGAATGTGGTCCATGAAAATTTGACCAAAGTTTGCGATGCAACACATTGGTGGGATATTGCCAATAATAGCGACCTCACCTTTGCTGAGCCAGAAGAAAAAGAATTCCTTAGCGAAGCTGCTAAACTATTGCCAGAAAGCCCATGGGATAAAACCACATGGAAAAATTGGACTGCAGCCATTAAAGATAAAACTGGCCGCAAGGGTAAAGATCTCTTTCATCCTTTGCGCGTTGCTTTGACTGGTGAGCAATCAGGGCCAGAGCTAGCAAGTTTCTTGCTTTTGCTTGATCGTGATCTTGTATTAAAGCGTTTAACGGCTTTAAAAATATCACTTTAGCCTTATTGGTAAGATTTTCTACACCTTAAAAATTAAAAAGCAGCTTTTTAAAAAGCTGCTTTTAAAGACAAATATTTTAATGAAACAAAGCTGGCCAATAGTCTGAATCTTTTGTGGGACGCGGCCCAAATATAGCTTGTCCAACACGAACAACATCTGCGCCCTCTTCAATCGCCATTTCAAAATCTCCAGACATTCCCATTGATAGTTTTTCAATTTCTGGATATTTGTTTCGGGCAGTATCGCGCAATTGCTTTAAAAGTTTAAAGCACGGACGTATTAGCACAGGATCATCAGATAAAATAGCTAAAGTCATTAATCCTTTAGGCTTCAAACGTGGATATTTTTTTAAGCTTTCTAAAAATGGCAGCAAGTCATCCGGATGAAGTCCATATTTGCTTTCTTCGCCGGATGTATTGACCTGCACAAATACATCAAGATCGCGTCCCAAATTATCGAGGCGGCGGTTTAATTCTTCTGCGAGTGTAAGGCTATCAAGAGCTTGAAACTCAGAGGCAAACCGCACAAGATATTTAACCTTATTGCTTTGCAAATGGCCAATCATACTCCAACGAATATTTAAATCAGCTAAGATTTCGGACTTTTCCTTTGCTTCTTGTATTTTATTCTCACCAAAATTATCAATGCCCAGATCATGAACAAAACGCAAAATATGCGCAGGTACTGTTTTTGTGACCACCAGTAACCGAATATCGCTTGCTTGGCGGCCAGTTGCCGCGGCTGCAATTGCAATACGCTTATGGACAACTTTTAAATTATCGGCAAATAAATTCTTCGGATCATTACCAAAACGCTTTTTATCCTCATCTAAATCAACCATAATTGCATTCTCCATTTTTGGATTGCTCATCATATGTTTGCGCCATTAAAGCCATAATACGCAAATCACAACTTAATGATCTTTAACAGTTAGCAATATAGTCAAATTTTGGAAAATAAAGATAGTTTGATGCCTATGAGCGTAAACGCTTAATCTAAAAATATTTATGGCCGGATATAATCCGGCCATAATGTTTTTTGCATTTTTAAACAATTGCCATTTAAAAAAATAGAAAATTGCCCAAAGACTATATATTAATGGCGATATTGCTGAATACGCGTGGTGCGCAGTCCTGCTAAGCCATGCTCATCAATCGAGGTTTGCCAAGACAAAAATTCCTCTACCGTGAGTGTGTAGCGTTGACATGCTTCGTCAAGGCTTAATAATCCGCCGCGAACGGCTGCAACTACTTCTGCCTTGCGTCGTATAACCCAACGCCTTGTATTTTTAGGTGGCAGGTCAGACATCGTCAAAGGACTTCCATCTGGACCAATTACATATTTTATTCTCTGTCTTACAAGATCGGTCATTGTACTCTCTACTCTTCTCAAGGACCCAATCACAGACTCAAAACTATCCTATTAGCTTTAAGATTTAACTAAACTCATCGTAACGAATAATTAATATTTAAAAATTTAAAATTTTAAAATATCATTTAAAAATAAACACTTATGATGAAAATAGCAATTTTTAGTAAAGTTGAGACTAACTAGACACTTTATTTTTTTTAAAAAATTTCATATATAGTGCGATAAATCCATTAATTTGTTTTATAATTGTGAGTGCAATCTTCCAGTTTTCATTTTATAATGGACTGAGTTTTGCGATGTAATCGCAAAATTCGACATTTCCTTTGTTGGACTTCGTCTATGGCTTTTATACCAGCCTTGATCGGTATATATTTCCATAATGTCTGAAAGGTGACATTGATGTCTTTAAATAGTCTCGATCTACCACGTTCTCCAGCGGAGACCCGGGTAGTGGTTGCCATGTCCGGCGGCGTTGATTCGTCCGTTGTGGCTGGCATATTAAAGCAAGAAGGTTATGATGTTTTAGGGGTAACATTACAGCTTTATGATCATGGTGCTGCTGTGCACCGTGTTGGTGCCTGCTGTGCAGGCCAAGATATTGAGGATGCACGCCGTGTTTGCGAAACACTGGGTATTCCTCATTATGTGCTTGATTATGAACAACGCTTTCGTGAAGCTGTGATTAATCCATTTGCCGAAAGCTATGCCCATGGCGAAACACCAATTCCATGTGTTGCTTGTAACCAAACGGTAAAATTTGCCGATTTATTAGCAACAGCACAAGAACTTGGTGCAGATGCCCTTGCAACCGGCCATTATATTCGCAGTAAGCAAAACGGTGCCCATCGTGCACTTTATCGCCCTATTGATGCAGAGCGTGACCAAAGCTACTTCCTTTTTGCGACAACACAAGAGCAGATTGATTATTTGCGCTTTCCTTTAGGTGGCCTGCCAAAAGCAGAAGTACGCAAGCTTGCGGAAGAAATGGGGCTAACCGTTGCGCAAAAGCACGATAGTCAGGATATTTGCTTTGTGCCGCAAGGCCGTTATAGCGATGTTATCAGCAAATTAAAGCCAGACGCTGCAAATCCCGGTGACATTGTGCATATTGATGGTCGAATTTTGGGACGCCATGAAGGTATTATGAATTATACCATAGGTCAGCGCCGCGGTATTGGTGTTGCAACAGGTGAAGCCCTTTATGTGGTTCATCTTGATGCTGAGCGTGCCCGCGTTATTGTTGGCCAAAGAGAAGCCCTACAAACCCATCGGATTTATTTACGTGATGCTAATTGGCTCGGTGACCAAGATCTCGATGACTTTCCAGTTGACGGCATAGAAGTTGCCGCAAAAGTTAGGTCAACCCGCCCACCTCGCCCAGCAATTCTTCGTTATGAAAATGGTGAGTTTGTTGTTGAACTATTAGAAGGCGAAAGCGGCGTTGCACCGGGTCAGGCTTGTGTTGTTTATGACAATGAAGATAACGGTTCCCGCGTTTTAGGCGGCGGCTTTATCGCCCGTTCACAGCGCGAAGCACAAGCTGAGCAAATGTTGCAAAAACTCATCTTTGAAAATAGCACTGCATCATTATAGGGATTTTTTTATTTCTATTAAAACGCAAAAAACCCGCTTTTGCGGGTTTTTTTATGTTTTTTAAATAATGTGGATTTTAAAGTATGACACAATCCTTGCCAACAATTAAACATTTTCAGCAAAAATTAAAGCAACTCTTTATTACCAATGATACATCTAAAAACTGAGAGTAGCTTAGCGTACTGACAAGAATAGATAACGAACCATAAAAATTCAAATAGGTAGATAAAATAAAAGCGGCCAATATTAAATTGGCCGCTTTGCATTTCACAAATACTTGTTAGACAAGTCTTAATTTTGTGGTTTTACCTCGCCATTCGGATTACGCATAAGATTAAAGAAGGACCAATCCGGCGTTATAACCATAGGTGTATCTTTAATATTCTGGTACTTGTCCATAGTTAGCCAGAATTGATAAAAATCAGGATTAGAACCAACGGCTTCATTCATCAAACGTGCAGCCTCTGCTTGTCCCTCACCTTTAGTCTTTTCAGCTTCACTCGCTGCTTTTGAAACGTCTTTTATATATTTGCTATCAGCTTGGGCTTTGATACGGATTTGATCTGCATTACCACGGGCAAGAATAGTTTCAGCAACGGCCTTACGTTCTTGTTCCATACGATCATAAATTCCCTTTGACAAATTGCTAGGAAGATCAGTTTTACGGATACGTACATCAACAATCTCAATACCGAGAGGCTTTGCCTCCTCTATCATTTGCTGTTTAATATCGCGCATCATACCAACACGCTGTTCAGATAGTGCTGCACTATATTCACTCAAGCCGTAAACAGCGCCAAGAGCACTACGGAAACGCTCGTCAAGATTTTTGGTTTCAGCCGTTGATGGCTTGCCATCCCGTATTTGCTTGATAAACATTTCCGCATCAACGATGCGGTACATCAAAAAGGCATCTACTTCATAATAGCGGCCATTTTTTACCTGTACTGGAATTGTCTTCAAATCAAAACGCAATAAACGATTATCAATCGGGACCAATTCCTCAACAAAAGGAAGTTTAAAATAAATGCCAGGCTGTTTTGCAACGCGCACAATTTGGCTAACCCGTTTTACTACAACCTGCTCGTTAGGATAAACAATGAAAGCTGACATCGAAAAACCGATAACAACCACAGCGAATGCAATCAAAGTTGCTATGAGAGAACTTTGTTTCATGACTATTTTCCTCCCTCAACAACTGACTGTCCAGTTAAACTATTCATTACTGGTTTTCCACTCGAACCATTACCTGATTGTTGTGACTGAAGCATGTTGTTAAGCGGCAAATAGGGAACAACACCGTTATTGCTTTTATCTATCACCAACTTATTAGGAGCCATCAAAATTTGTTCCATAGTATCAACATAAATTCGATAACGGGTTACATCTGGCGCAATTTTTTCTTGTTCGGCAATGGCTTTAAAACGCTCAGCACGACCATTAGCTTCGGCAATAACTCGTGCCTTATAAGCATTGGCAACTTCTGATAATCGTGATATTTCACCAAAAGCTTCACCTTCTTTTTTAGCCTTATACTGTTCGGCGTTACTACGCATTTGGTTACCTTGCTGTTCCGCTTGCTCAACAAGATCAAAGGCTGCCTTAACGTTTTGCGGCGGTGATGTTTCACCCAAAGCAACCTGATTTACCGTCACACCAATTTTGTATTGAGCAAGTGTTTGTTTTATAATAGCCAAGACATCTGCTGCAACCTCGGAGCGCTTCTCACGCAAGACATCATCCATTTTACGACGACCAACAACCTCGCGCATTGCACTTTCTGCTACCTGCTTAATAGTATCATATGGCTTGTCAACGTTAAAAAGATATTCCTCAGGTTGTGTTACATTATAGTAAACGGAAAACTTAACGCTTACCATATTTTGGTCACTGGTTAACATAAGGCTATCGGTAGGATTATCACCAATGCTAATTTGAGTTTGCGATGTAATCACCTTTCGGTGGCTTTCAATTGGCCAAATTTGAAAATGTCCACCATCAATCAAAACGTCTTCCTGCGGCACACCAAAGCGCAATTTAATTGCCATTTCATTAGGCTCAACAAAAAATATTGATTTATAAAGCCAGAAAAGCACAGCAAGGATTATAACAATTAGGATAATAAAACCACTGCCGAATTGTTGCAGCTTTTGTTGGCCTTTGCGCAATAATTCGTCCATGTCAGGCGGCGTTGGGCCACCCTTACCGCCACCATTACCACCATTATTATTGCCGTTATTACCATTATTGCCGCTGCCATTTGGACGGCCCCAAGGGCTTTTATTGCCATCATTATTATTTCCGCCGCCACCCCATGGGCCGCCTTTATTTCCGCTGCCTCCCGATGGGCCGCTGCCTCCACTTTGATTACTCCAGGGCATCTCTACCTCATAATTTGCATGAATTTCACGCTTAATTGATCGTGCATTGGTTATAGGGATCAAAACGGTGGCTTTCAACGCAAGACACCGTTTTTTTTGATTTTTTTTGTATTTTTTTAAAAAAACAATAGGATTTCTATATAAAACCACCAATTATTATAAGATTCAAAGTTTTTTTACAAAACTATCAACAACGCGCTTTTGCCCCGCCTTGTCAAAATTAATGGTTAATTTCGTACCCTCAATATTAGCCACGTCTCCATTGCCAAATTTCATATGGAAAACACGATCACCGATCTTAAAATCCGAAGGCACATCAGAAACAGATTTTGCAACTAATTCCCCATTGATTGTTTTACCGCTAAACTTATTTGCACCAAAACCAGCCTGCGCTTCACCATAGCCAACGCGCTCAACATTAGCACCAGAACGATTACCCCAATTGTCGCGCGTTGCCTTATTCTTATGCTGCTGGGCACGTTGCCAACCAGGTGTTGCATAAGTATTTTCAAATGGATCATGGCGATCAAAACGCGATTGACCATAGCCACCGTAACTGGCATCTACCGCACCAACCTCAACATGACTTTCGGGCAATTCGTCTAAGAAGCGCGAAGGAATTGTTGTTTGCCAAAGGCCATGAATGCGGCGGTTGGATACAAACCAAATATGAAGATTTTTTTTAGCTCGCGTTACACCAACATAAGCAAGTCGGCGCTCTTCCTCAAGACCAGATCGCCCCCCCTCATCAAGGGAGCGTTGATGAGGAAATAACCCCTCCTCCCAACCAGGTAAGAACACCGTATCAAATTCCAAGCCCTTAGCCGAATGCAAGGTCATAATATTTACCGCGTCAGTTGCTTCATTTTGCTCGGCATCCATGACCAATGAGACATGCTCTAAAAAGCCGCGCAGGCTTTCAAACTCTTCCATCGAGCGAATAAGCTCTTTCAAGTTTTCAAGCCGGCCCGGTGCTTCTGCCGAGCGATCATTTTGCCACATTGCTGTATAGCCTGACTCGTCAAGTATTGCTTCAGCAAGTTCGGTATGGGGAGTATTATTGAGCCTATCTTGCCAACGGCGGAAATTTTCCACCACTTCACGAAGGGCACTGCGCGGCTTTGGCTTTAATTCATCGGTCTCAACCAGTTCCGCACTTGCGGCAAACATCGAAATATTACGCGCCCGCGCCGCATCATGGATTTGCCGAATAGTTGCATCACCAAGACCACGCTTTGGCGTATTAACGATACGCTCAAAAGCAAGATCATCCAAAGGTTGCGCAACAACCCGGAAATAAGCCATGGCATCGCGAATTTCCATCCGCTCATAAAAGCGCGGGCCGCCAATCACCCGATAATTTAAACCAAGTGTTACAAAGCGATCTTCAAATTCACGCATTTGAAATGAAGCACGCACCAAAATAGCCATATCATTAAGTGCATGGCCTTGGCGTTGCAATTGTTCAATCTCTTCGCCAACGGCGCGGGCTTCCTCTTCAGAATCCCAAGCCGCATGCACTTGGACTTTTTGTGCGTCGCTATGGTCTAGCTCGGTAAATAGAGTTTTACCAAGCCGCCCCTCATTATAGGAAATAAGGTGCGATGCAGTTGCCAAAATATGGGTAGTTGAGCGATAATTACGCTCAAGGCGCACAACAACTGCACCTGGAAAATCTTTTTCAAAGCGTAAAATATTATCAACTTCAGCGCCGCGCCAACCATAAATAGACTGGTCATCATCACCCACACAGCACAAATTAACCGTTTCGCCATTTGGCCGCTGTGCTAACAGGCGTAACCACAAATATTGCGCTGTATTGGTATCTTGATATTCGTCGACCAAAATATACCGGAATTTTTTATGATATTCACGCAAAACATCGGGATTGTTTTGAAAAATACGAATTGGATGCAACAGCAAATCGCCAAAATCACAGCAATTCAAAACTTTCAAACGATCTTGATAGGCGCGGTAAAGTTCACGGCCCTTGCCATTACCGAATGAACGCGCATCACCTTCAGAAATTTTTTCAGGCGATAGGCCACGATTTTTCCAACCATCAATCATTTGCGCAAAAGCGCGAGCTGGCCAACGCTTATCATCAAGCCCTTCAGCCTGAATAAGTTGTTTGATAAGACGAATAACATCATCAGTATCAAGAATTGTAAAATCACTGCGTAAACCAGCAAGCTCGGCATGACGGCGCAACAATTTAACACCAATTGAGTGGAAGGTACCAAGCCAAGGCATGCCTTCAACCGCACCGCCAACAAGATCGCCAATACGGTGTTTCATTTCACGCGCAGCTTTATTGGTAAAGGTTACGGCTAAAATTTGACTAGGATAGGCAAGGCCTAACGATAGAATATGGCCAATGCGGGTGGTTAAAACGCGGGTTTTACCTGTTCCTGCACCAGCAAGCACAAGCACTGGCCCTTCTGTAGTAACAACAGCTAAACGTTGCTCGGGGTTTAGCCCTTCAAGATAGGCTGCCTCAGCTGGCTTTACTTGCCGCGCAGCCATAGCCCTTGCTGCAATGCCACCTGTTCTTACTGGTGGAACATCGTCGCGCAATGGTTTATCATCATCGTCAAAAAACGGTATATCATCTGGAAAATCGCTCATAGCTCATATTTAGTGCATTATGAATTAAACTGCCAGTTCCGCAGTTAAAAATTTAAAAGTTTTCCTAGGGAAATTAAGCAAAACCGCTATTTTGTTTAAATCTCAAATATTATTCTGCAATATTAGGTAACATTTTCTAAAGGCATATCAACCTAGTTGGTAAGATCTCACATTATGAATTATACTATCTAAGTTTTAACGGCTTGACTGAATTAAATAAATATTGCTTTTATCTTCTACGTCAGTTTTAATAGAGCTAATCCACAAAGCAAAGGATATAGTCGTGTTAAAAGTTATTGCTGAATTTTTCATAAAAGAAGAAGCCATTGATGTGGTTTTACCGTATTTTAAACAGCTTGTTGATGAAACCCGTAAAGAGCCTCTTTGTATTTCTTACGAATTTTGCGTTGACCAGCAGGATAAAAGCCATTTTATTTTTATCGAACAGTGGCCAGATAAAAATGCATTGGATATTCATAGTGCAAGCGAGCATTTTCAAAAATTAGTACCGCTTATTGATATGCATAAGAAGCAAGATGCACGGATCATTTTAATGGACGATCTTAATTGGTAAAAAGCGCATTTTTAATGTCAAAAGACTGCGAAACCCAAACTCGCCGAACTTACAGAATACTAAAACAAATTTCTCGATTTTAGCCCATATTCTAAAAATTTTTGGCATAAGAAAAAATATCTCAAAGAATGCGCTCTGCGTGTGAATGAATTTCGAAACTTTGGCCGCGCGCCCTTGCAATCACTGTGAGATTGGCTGCCTTGCCTATGCGCAAGGCTTCGGCGGTTGGCGCCGAAATACCAATGACGATACCGCTGCCAGCAATTGCTGCTTTTTGAATAATTTCAACGGACAAACGGCTGGTGACAACAATTGCACCAAAACCAATATCAACGTTTTGCAGAAGCAAAGTGCCAATAAGCTTATCAACAGCATTATGGCGGCCAATATCTTCACAAATTGCCAATAATCCTTGCCCTGCCACATAAAAGCCAGCGGCATGAGCACAGCGGGTGAGTTGATTTAGTTTTTGCCCTAAATTTAAAAGCCCAACAGCATCACAAACATCGTTAGCTGTGATTGTTAGCCCCCCCTTATATTGAGGGACAATACGCATTGCAGCTTCAATCGATTCAATACCACAAAGGCCGCAACCAACTGGCCCTGCCATATGGCGGCGGCGTTTTAAAAAAGCGTTGCGCGGCCGCTCGTCCAAACGCAATTGAATATCGACGCCATCGTCAAGGCGAATAATATTAATTTCATCAATTTCAGAAATATCAGAAATAATATTTTCAGTTAAGCTAAAACCAACGGCAAACTCGGCCAAATCATCGGGTGTTGCCATCATTACCGCATGGGTAGTACCATCATAACTTACAGCTACGGCTATTTCTTCCGCAATGGCAACCTCAATTGGCTGTTTTACGCCATTTTCCACTCGCGTAACGCAATGCACTCGGTTAACAGGCGCATCCACCAGCTCGGAAAAAATAGGAATAGTCTTCATTAGCTTTTTGCATCCAAATTGTGTTTTGGGCGGTATAGCAAATTAATTCTTTGAAAACAAACCACAAAATGCAACCAAAATTTAAGCAGTGCATTGCCTATTTGATATAGAAAAATGCACTACTATCGTTTTTGATATTAACAGAACAAATTATTCGACCAATGCTTTGCCAACGTCATGTCGTGGATCAGATGCTGCATCTACCTTTTTTCCAGCATGATCCCATAAGATTGTTTGCAAATTACCCCAAATGTGACTTGATGTTGTGCCATCGTCATTCTTTTTAGGTATTACAAAGTCATGTCCCAAATCTTTTAATTTTGGTACTGCAGCGGCACTGATTGCCTCATTTTCCATATCTATGTTATCGGGCCACCATTGATGGTGATAGCGTGGAAATGCAGCAACTTGTTGAGCACTAAGCCCTTGATCATAGCCCAAAATACCAAAGAGAACCATGGTAATAATGCGGCTCCCACCCGGGGTACCCAAAATCGCAGTTTTGTCTTTTGATATCATGAAAGTAGGCGACATAGAACTAAGCATTCTTTTACCCGGCTGTGGCGCATTGGCATCATAACCCATAACTCCAAAAGCATTTGGTACCCCTGGCATAAGGGCAAAATCATCCATTTCATTATTGAGTAAAACACCCGTACCCGATGGAATAAGCCCAGAACCATATAAAAGATTAACCGTTTGTGTCGCTGCAACCATATTGCCTTGCTTATCAAGAATAGAAAAATGCGTGGTTTCTTCATCTTCCATCGGCGTTGGCTTGCCTGATAACATAGTGCTTGGTGTTGCTTTGTCAGGGTTAATACCAGCACGCAATCCAGCGGCATAATCAGGTGCGGTTAAAAGCTTTACTGGAATTTTAACAAAATCAGGATCACCAAGATAGAATGTGCGATCACGATAGGCGCGGCGCATGGCTTCAACAGTTAAATGCACACGATCCGCCTCATTCATTTTTGCAAGATCATAAGGCTCTAAAATTTGCAAAATTTGTGCTAATGCAATACCGCCTGATGATGGCGGTGGAGCGGTAACAATTTGCCAATCACGATAGTTAAAACGTAAAGGCTCTCTAACCACTACCTTATAGCTGGCAAGTTCATCTAATGTCCATTCACCGCCCTCACTATTCACACCATCGACTAGCTTTGATGCAATATCGCCTTTATAAAAACCGTCATAGCCTAAATTTGCCAATTTTTCTAACGTATTAGCGAGGTCTGGTTGTTTAAACAAATCTCCAGTTTTAATTGGCTCACCATTTTTGAGAAAAACTTCACGCGTCCCCTTATAACGCTCCATCACTTCACGGCGGCTTTCATACCCCTCTTCCATGCGCGCATAAACAGTAAAACCGTCACGCGCAGCTTTAATTGCCGGCGCAAGAGATGTTTTTAATGGCAATTTTCCATGATGCTCAGCAAGATAGACAAGGGCGGCCGGAAGCCCAGGTATTCCAGCGGCCCAAGGGCCATTGGTTGCACGATCACTGTCAAATTTGCCATCTGCCGTTTTATATTTACCTTGATGAGCAGATTTAGGCGATGTTTCACGCGCATCTAAAAAAATATCTTTGCCACTTTCGGCATCATGCAGCAGGAAAAAACCACCGCCGCCAATACCAGAACTAATCGGTTCCACCACTGATAATGTCGATGAAACTGCAATGGCTGCATCAAACGCGTTACCACCTTTTGCTAAAATTTCAAATCCAGCCTCAGTTGCCAAAAAATGGGCACTTGCAATGGCTGCAGCAGGTGGTTTACCATTTGCGGCGTCCTCTGCATAAACCCACGTGCTAGGAAGTGTGATAAATACACAAAATAGCATAAGCCTATAAAATAGCTTCATTTTCAAATAATCCTCCTCTTTCTTATCCAACCCTTATTGGATATTGAACAAGGAAGAACTATTTGTCAAATTACCTTTTCAGCTTTAAAGGACTGATCACAATCTGGACAGCAAGCAGCATAAAAACGCGTTTTGTTTGTTTTACCGATGCCGGGATTAAAACTATTGGTTGGATCAAGCTTCATATAATGATTGGCAAGGGCTGGCTTTGCTTTATAAAGATGGCCAACATTATGCTCTGCTGGATATTCCGCGCCGCGTTTGTCAAGCACTTCCAGCATTTTTGCTTTTAATGCTTTAACATCAACACCTTTTTTGACCACGTAATCTTGATGTAGCACATGGCAGAAAAAATGGCCGTAATAAGCTTTCTGCTCAATTTGCGCATCGATTTCTGGTGGCAAGCGCTCAAACCAATCATCATCATTGCGCCGCAAGGCGATATCAAGCGCTAAGACATCTTCTGCTGTTTTGGGATGAACCAGCGCATAGCGAATAACCGCGCCAGCTGCAACAAAGCGATTAAGCATTGCCTTTTTACCTTCATCGGCATCGCATAAAAACCAACCAGATCCAACAGTTTCGTTGAGCAAAACTTCAGTCTGCTCCGACAATTTGCTGGAAACTTTTAAAATAAGATGATGTTCATATTGATTGCGATAATCCAGCATACGCTTTGGCATAACATCTGGCACGAGCTGCGTCGCCATTTGAATCATGCGGTCCGATAGATTTACCGGCAAAAACGATAAATGCTCAAGTCGTGTATCGAGTGATTTTTTAAAGGCAAAAAACCCTGGCAAGCGTTTGGTGCCAAGCTTATGAATCATAAGCAAAGTATCCTTGCCATATTTATGCGATATATCAAAGCAATCACGATGCATATATTCGCCGCTTATCGGCAATTCATCAAACTCGCTTAGCATACGGCGGCGTAAAACAGTTAAATCATTGGTATCATTAGTACCAATATAATAGATTTTACTATTTTCTTCCTTTGCAAAACTATCAAGGCGCACAGCAAAAACAGCGATTTTACCAGCAGAGCCCGCAGCTTCAAAAAGCCCTGAGGGATCAGCATTGAACCTTGCAGGGGTAGCAGCATCCACCTCGCGCACTTTTTTACTATATTCATGATTGGAAGCTGCGCCAACATCATAGCTAACCCATGCCGGATCGATCACTTTATTATCAAGCTTGGTCAAGATTTCTTCTGCAGTTTCACCAAGATCAATGCCTAGATGATTGACAAGTTGTAACTCGCCTTTTTTATCAATTTGCGCATAAAGCGATAATTCGGTATAAGCTGGCCCTCTTTTTACCAAAGCACCGCCAGAATTATTACAAATACCACCAATGATAGATGCACCTATACAAGAAGAACCAATCACCGAATGAGGCTCGCGATTAAAGCTGCTTAAAATATCCTCAAGCTTATAAAGTGTACCACCTGGTTGACTGATAATTTGCTTGCCCTCATCCAGCACATAAATATGATCAAGGCGCAGGGTGGAAATAATTGCGACATCTCGTTCATAGCTGCCTTTAGGGGTCGATCCTTCGGTAAGGCCCGTATTGGATGCCTGCATGATAATAATAAAATCATTGGCAACCAATATTTTTAAACATTGCCATAATTCTGTTAATGAGCCTGGTATGATCACCAGCTTTGCATCGCCCTCGCCTGAGCGGAAGCCCTTACGATAACGCTCTGTCTGATTTGCGTCTGTTAAGCAATGCTTTTCCCCCACAATGCGTTTAATATTGGCAATAACAGAATTATTGGTCATGTTGAGCCTCCCTAAATCAAGTAAACCATTTTCTTTCAGCTCTAATGCATTTTTCGTTATAAGTAAAACATTTAAAACTAAGCCGTTATATTAAAACGATTAATATAATAAATCCATAAGACTTGTTTGTTGGATATTGGCATGCCTTGGCTAACTTTAATAAAAACGCTATAGATGTATTTAGAACGAAGCTAAATAGCCTGTAAAGGAAAAGACAATGGCAAAATTTGTCCATAGCATGATCCGCGTCCTTGAAGAAAAGCGATCGGTTGATTTTTACCAAAAAGCATTCAATCTAAAGGTTGAAGAAAAAATAGAATTTGACGACTTTACGTTAATTTACTTGAGCAATGAAGAAAATAGTTTTGAATTGGAATTAACGGTCAATAAAGGCCGAACCGAGCCTTATAATCTTGGTGATGGCTATGGCCATGCAGCTTTTGTCGTCGATGATATTGATGCCACCCATGCTAGATTTGAACGTGATGGCCTTGCCCCACGCAAATTGGTGCAATTAGATCAACAGGGTAAAAAAGTTGCACGTTTTTTCTTTGTGGCCGATCCTGATGGTTACCAAATTGAAGTTATTGAAAAAGGTGGCCGCTTTAGTTAGTTTTTTTAATATTTAGCATTATACTTTTCCATTCTACAAACAAAGTTCTTTTAGATATTTTAGCTTAAATCTATTTTATAATAAAACCGCAATATTGGTGACTTATAATAGTTTAACTTTCGCGATAAATTAAAGGAAGAACTATGTTTAAAGTTGGCGATATTGTAAAGCTTAAATCAGGTGGCCCTGCCATGACCGCCCAAAAAGTTGATGGCGGTAAGGCAACTTGTATCTGGTTTAAAGATGATAGACTTAAAACAGCAGTTTTTCGCAAAGATACTATTGAATTGGTTAATCCTGTTGAAAAAACAGACCAAGTAAAAGCTGACCCTTTACCTGTTTTCAAAACACCACCAAGTGTTGCAAAAGGCAATGTAACAAACAAAAAGGCTGCAGAAACCAAAACTGCTAAGCCTAAAAAAAACGCAGCAGATACTCCGTCTTCTGGCAGTAAAGATGAAGAGTAAACAAGATAAAAGGTGCAATTTATAAAATGGCACCTTTTATCTTTCTGTTACAATAGCATTTTCTTGTAACATTAGAGCGTTTTCCGAAAAGTGTAAAGCGGTTTTCGGACAAAAAACGCGGTGTAACAATGTATTAGAGGGTGGATCTGATTCAATCAAATCGAAATGCGCTCTAATGGGGCGTAATCTTTTATATTATGGCGCAGCCTCAAAAGGCATCACCTGTCTATCGGGTAAAAATTGGCCAATGCGTTTGATTTCCCAGTGCAAGTCAATACCGCAGTTGGCAAATACTTTTTGGCGTACTGTTTCACCCAATAATTCAAGGTCATAAGCGGTGGCATTGCCGACATTGATCATAAAATTGCAATGCATTGGCGACATTTGTGCGCCGCCAATTTGTAAGCCACGGCACCCTGCCTCATCAATAAGTTTCCAAGCTGACGTGCCATCAGGATTACGAAATGTTGAGCCACCGGTTTTTTCTCGCACTGGCTGCACGCTTTCACGGTGATGAATAACCTCGTCACGCGCCGCTATAATATCAGCTTCATTGGCTTGATGACCAGAAAACACTGCCGAGGTAAAAATAAGATCATCAGCAATAGCAATATGGCGATAAGAAAAGCCCATATCAGCAGCTTTAATAATATGCTTATTACCTTGCCTATCTAGCACATGGGCTTCCACCAAACGCTCAGCCGTCTCAATGCCATTAGCACCAGCATTCATGCGTAAAGCGCCGCCAATGCTACCCGGGATGCCAAAATAAAAATGAAAGCCCCCAATTTTCTCGTTAAGTGCGGCAGTTGCCAAGCTCTTATCAGATGCCGCCGCCCCTGCAACCAATTGCCCAATATCATTCAAGACAACATTGCCAAAACCTTTGGCGGAAAGACGAACAACAACGCCTTTTATACCACCATCACGCACCATCAAATTAGAACCGATACCAACGATGGTTAATGGAATATGTTCTGGTAGTGATTGTAGTAAAATAGCCAAATCGTCTTCATCTGCTGGTTGAAAAAACACCTCAGCAGGGCCACCGGTGCGAAACCATGTAACCTTGCTCATATCAGCATTGGCTTGCAAACGACCCCGCAATTGGTCAACGGGCAATAGTTTTAAAAGTGCTTCACCATCAATTGCTTGATATTTTGTCATTTATAAAACCAATCAATAAATCTGTTAAGCCAATTTTTGCAATTCTTGCGGCACTTGATAAGCCCATTGCGTAATATTACCAGCTCCCAAAAACACCACAAAATCACCGGGCTTGGCAATATCTTTAATCATAGCCGGTAAATCTTCAGCGCCGCTGACATAGCGTGCATCACGATGACCTGCAGTTTTAATTCGCTCAACAAGGCTTTGTGCAGATACACCCTCTATTGGTTCTTCGCCCGCGGCATAAACGGGTGCCACAACAACACGGTCGGCATCGTTAAAACCTGTAGCAAAATCATCAAATAAATCATGCAAACGCGAAAAACGATGCGGTTGTACAACAGCAATTACATTGCCTTTCGTTGCCTCACGCGCGGCTTTTAACACCGCCTTAATTTCAACTGGATGATGACCGTAATCATCAAAAAATTCAATTCCATTCCAGCTTCCACTATGGGTGAAGCGGCGTTTTACTCCACCAAAGGCAGCCAATCCTTTTGCAATTGCTGTATCCGTCACGCCAAGTTGATGGGCAACAGCAATAGCCGCGGTCGCATTTGATACATTGTGAAGCCCTGGCATTGGCAAAACAAGATCCTTCATCTCAACCGTTTCACCTGTTTTGCGGTTACGAATAATCACATCGAAATGCGAATTGGCGCCTTCCATATGATGATTGAAAAAGCGAACATCGGCTTGCGGATTATTGCCATAAGTAATAATCCGGCGATCATCAATGCGGCTTACCATCGCTTGTACTTCTGGATGATCAAGGCACATAACGCCAAAGCCATAAAATGGTACATTTTCAACAAATTGGCGGAAGGCTTCGCGCACCGCATCAAAACTGCCATAATGATCAAGATGTTCAGGATCAATATTGGTAACAACAGCAATATCAGCTGGCAATTTTAAAAATGTGCCATCACTTTCATCAGCTTCAACCACCATCCAATCACCTTCGCCCATACGGGCATTGGTGCCATAAGCGTTAATGATACCACCATTGATCACAGTTGGATCATAGCCACCAGCATCAAGCAATGTCGCAACCATAGATGTGGTTGTTGTTTTGCCATGAGTACCGCCAATTGCAACAGCTTGGCGAAAACGCATAAGTTCGGCTAGCATTTCCGCACGGCGCACAATCGGCAATAGACGCTCACGCGCTGCCATATATTCTGGGTTCGTTTTTTTAATCGCAGTAGAAACAACGACAACTTCCGCATCACCAAGATTTTCTTCATCATGGCCGATGAAAACCTTAATGCCTTTTTCACGCAAACGTATCACATTGGCATTATCACTTTGGTCTGAACCCTGCACTTGATAACCAAGATTATGCAAAACCTCGGCAATGCCGCTCATACCGATACCGCCAATACCGATAAAATGAATAAGACCAATATTGAGCGGCATTTTCATGCGTTTTCTCCATTTTTCGTTGTTTGATTTTCAAGAATTTCTAATCGTATTTGGGTAGCTTCAGTTTTTTTTATTTCATCAAGCGACTTTTTCGCAATAAGCCCTTCGGCCATATCAGCCAAGCTTTGCGTTGCTTGCAAACGTCCTGCTTGGCGTGCGCCTGCCGCCATAGTGGCCATTAATTTTGGATCATCAAGCGCGCCTGTTATAATTTCTGCCATGACATCTGCATCAATATTCTTTTGCGCTAATACCTTAACGCCGCCCGATGTTGCAAGCGATGCAGCATTTTCTGCCTGATCGTGATCAAGTGCATAAGGATAAGGCACTAATAAAGCCGGCCGGCCAATAGCAGCGATTTCAGCGACTGTTGAGGCGCCAGAACGCGCGATTATAAATTGAGCACTGGCAATACGCTCTGCCATATTATCAAAGAAACTAGCAACTTCAGCCTTTATTCCTAAATCGCTGTAGGCCTGCTTTACTGAGTCAATATCTTGTTGCCGCGCTTGCTGGGTAACAAAAATTGATTTGCGCTTGGTTTCATCAATAAGTTTTAAGGCTTGTGGCAAAATTTCAGAAAAGAAGCTCGCACCTTGACTACCACCAAAAACAAGTAAATTAAAAGGCTCACCAGTTTGTGCTACTTTATAAGGCAATTGGGCAGCGTCTATCACTGCTGGGCGCACAGGATTACCGGTTACAATAATCTTTGAGGCAAATTCACCTTCTGCACTTAAGAAACCACCAGCAATTGCCGTGACCTTACCCGCTAAAAAGCGGTTTGCCCGCCCCATAACCGCATTTTGCTCATGAATAAAGGTCGGCAAACCAATGCTTGTTGCAGCATAAAGCGGCGGCAGGGTTGGATAGCCACCAAAACCACCTACCAAAACCGGCTTGAGATTGCGCAATAATTTACGCGATTGCCGCACCCCCTTGAGCAATTGCCAAAGCGTTTTGATAATTGCAATTGGGTTTTTACCCTTAATGGTAGCTGAATGAATAACATGGACATGGTCTGCATCAAAAAAACGAACGAAGCGTTGCGCACGACCATCAGTTAAAAGATGCACCTCATAGCCGCGTAATTGCAACTCTGCACCCAAAGCCTCGGCTGGAAATAAATGGCCGCCAGTGCCACCTGCTGCCAAAACAATTTTGCCTTTTGTCATTTTATCATGCCGCCATTTTTATAGTTTCTTCAAGAATAGTATTTTGACACACGCGCTTCTGGACGCCTTCTTGTCAATGCTAATAAAAAACCCATAGTTATACCGATCGCCACCAATGATGAACCACCATAAGAAATAAATGGCAAAGTCATACCTTTTGGCGGCATGAGATGCAAATTAACCGCAACGTTAATAATTGATTGCACGCCAAACAACATGGCAATACCAGCAATGGCAAAACAAGTAAATTTATCTTGTTCTTTTGATGCTATATAAAGCGAACGAATAACGATAAAGCCAAATAGTGCAACGATAAGAACACATAAAATAATACCATATTCTTCTGCGGCGACAGAAAACACAAAATCTGTATGAGCATCAGGAACCATGCGTTTTACTGTACCCTCACCCGGCCCTTGACCAAACCAGCCACCATTTATAATGGCTTCACGCCCTGCATCAACCTGAAACGTATCACCTTCACCATGCAAAAAAGCGTCAATACGCTTTTGCACATGGTCTAGAAAATGATAGGCACCAAAACCGCCAACGACTGCAAGGCCAATAAAGACAAGCACCATGATCCACGGAATGCCCGCAAGGAAAAACAATCCTCCCCACGCAGCAGTGATTAATATGGTTTGCCCAACATCTGGCTCTAGCACTAATAATGCGGCCGTAACTATAAAAAGTGCGATGGCTGATGTATAACCAGGTATTTTATTTTTTTCACCATGCTGTGCAAAAAGCCATGCTGAAACAACCACAAAAGCTGGCTTCATAAATTCTGATGGCTGAATAGTCACACCAAGCATTGTTATCCAACGTACTGAACCTTTGATTTCTGTGCCTTTAAATAACACAGCAACCAATAATACCAATGAGACACCAAGTAACGCAATTGCTGCACGACGCACATTATAGGGCGAAAAAAAGGATATGGTGATCATTACAAAAAAAGCTGGAACGATATATTTTATATGCAGTTTTACGAAATGAAAACTGTCGGCAATACCAATACGACTTGCAATTGCAGGACTTGCAGCAAAGGATAAAAAAACGCCAAGGCCCATCAACATCAGACAGGCGGCAAGAATTGAGCGGTCAATAGTCCACCACCAATTTGCAACGGGTCCACGATCAACACGACTGACCATGCTATTGCTTCCTTTTTCTTTGCGCTTTTTGTTGTCTATTTAATAAAACAGCAAAAATGAGATTGCTACTTTTCCTAGATTTTTCCCGATGGGGAAATTTTCTAGCAGCATAAGCGCAAAGGAATAGAGAATAGTTAACAATATTGAAAAAAATAATTAACCACACATTTTTTAAATTATAGCAATATAGTTTTTTGTACCAAATCTCTAAAGTCATCGCCCCTTGCACCATAATTGGCAAATTGGTCAAAGCTTGCGCAAGCAGGCGATAATAAGACAGCTGCAATTGCATCTGCGCCACTTTCAGCCGCAAGATCAGCTTGAGCAAGGGCTGCGTCACGGGCGGCTTGCTGTAAAGCCTTTTCAAGGGTTTCGCTTATCACTACATCAATATCACTGCCGATAGTTTGCGCAAAGTTTTCGGCAGCTTCACCTATTAAATAGGCTTTGCGAATTTTTGGGAAAAATTCCTTTAAAGATGAAATTCCACCTTCTTTAGCAACGCCCCCTGCTATCCAATAAATATTATCAAAGGTTGATAAGGCGGGTGCGGTTGCTTCGGCATTGGTTGCCTTACTATCATTAATGAAGATGACATGGTCTTTACGACCAACTTCTTCCATGCGATGGGCAAGGCCTTTAAATGTAGCAAGCGCAGTGGTTAATTTTTTTTCCGTAACACCGATTGATACACATGTCGCTAAAGCAGCAAGAGCATTTTGTGCATTATGTGCGCCACGCAAAGACGCTATACCACTAAGACTAGCAATTTCGTGCAGCTCTTTACGCCCAGCTTTAAAAATTTTATCGCTTTCAGCAAACCAACCCGTATGAATGGTGCGCTTGGTTGAAAATGGCACAAGCTTATGTTGTTGCTCTAAAACTCTAATAGCGATTTTTTCGCAAAAAATATCATCAATTGAAACGACTGCAATATCTGCGCCTTTTATTAAACGCTCTTTAACAGTAGCATAATGTTCAAAACTGCCATGGCGATCAATATGATCGGGAGTGAGATTTAACAAAATACCTATTGTGGGATTAATAGAGGGCGTAAGATCTATTTGATAGGATGAACACTCGATGACATAGCAACGTTTTTTGGCAAAAGGCTCAAGCGACAAAATCGCGGTGCCAATATTGCCACCCATTTGCACATCATAACCAGTTTCTTGAAGCAAGTGGGCAATAAGTGCTGTTGTAGTTGATTTGCCATTCGTGCCAGTAATGGCAATAAACGGACAATCTTGCGATGAGAAATGATTGCGCAATAAAAATGCATTGCGCTCGCGCACAAACAACTCAATATCGCCAATAATCTCAATATTATTGGCTCTCGCCATTTGCGCTGACCAATGGGGGTGAGGATGGGTTAGTGGCACACCGGGTGCAAGAATTAACGCCTTGATCTCGCTCCAATCAATAAAATGCAAATCACCCGTAGTGATACCCTCTTGCTTTGCCCGCTCGACACTTTCAACATTGTCATCAAAGGCGATAACCTTGCTGCCACCTGCAATTAAAGCTTTAGCGGTTGCAATGCCTGAGCCACCAAGACCAAAAAGCGCTACTTTTTCACCTTTAAAACTGGAAATAGCAATCATAACAACCCCATTTTTTATATCACTATAACAAAAGCCGCGCTTATCGCAATTTTAAAGTAGCAAGGCCGATCAAAGCAAGAACAATAGATATTATCCAAAAGCGTATAACCACTTGACTTTCAGTCCAGCCCTTTTTTTCAAAATGGTGATGGATAGGAGCCATCAAGAAAACCCGTTTACCAGTTAATTTAAATGAGCCAACTTGAATAATAACCGACAGGGCTTCCATAACAAAAACACCGCCAATAATAACCAAAACTATTTCATGTTTTGTAGCAACTGCAATCGCACCCAGCATACCACCAAGGGCAAGCGAACCAGTATCGCCCATAAAAATAGCCGCTGGTGGCGCATTAAACCACAAAAATCCAAGACCTGCGCCAATAACCGCCCCTAACAGCACGGCAAGTTCACCAGTGCCTGGAACATAATGAATTTGTAAATAGCTGGCAAAGCCAGCATTTCCCGATAAATAGGCAATCAAAGCAAAGGATGCAGCAGCAACCATCACTGGCACGGTCGCAAGCCCATCTAATCCATCGGTAAAATTAACTGCATTACCAGTACCAACCATAACAAGAGCTGCAAAAGGAATAAAGAACCAGCCAAGATTAAGCATATAGCTGACAAAAGGAAAGGCAAGACCGCTGCTACCAGCACGCATAATGACATAGGCAGCAATTGCGGCAATCAACGCTTCAAGACTTAACCGCGCTTTGCCAGAAAACCCCTTTTCCGTCTGCTTGGTAACTTTCAAATAATCATCATAAAAGCCAATAAGGCCAAAGGAAAGCATGACCAGCAACACTGTCCAAAAATAGACATTATGCAAATTGCCCCATAACAGTGATGATACCACAACACCGGTTAATATCATTAAACCACCCATAGTAGGCGTACCGGCTTTTTTAAAATGGGTTTGTGGTCCATCCGCACGAATTGGCTGACCGCGCCCTTGCCGTAGACGCAAAGCCGCAATAATGCTAGGGCCAAATAAAAATACAATCATCGCCGATGTTAGCGTTGCCGCACCAGTCCTAAACGAAATATACCGAAATACGCCAAGACCTGGAATTTTGCGCAACCATTCCGGCAGCCAATCAGGCAAATTCATTAAAAAATCAGGCAAATACATAAACATGGCGGCGGCCTTTATTAAACAACCAATTAAAGCCAAAGGGCAATAACAGGATTATAAATCTTGTTACGAATGGCAAAACCCATTCGTCTTGTTAATGATATATAATAAAAGTAGTTAATTTTTATTATCAAAAGCGTCTTTAATTATGGGAAAGCAATGCGCGAACAATTTTTGCAGAACCAATGCCGTTAGATGATTTTATCATGATAACATCATCACTTTGAAGCTCAGCCAAAACAAGCGGCTGCAATTGTTCAATAGTTTCTTGCCAAATAATTTTTTCAAGGTGCGCACCACTTACCTTAGTGTAATTATCAGAACCGAACTTATCAGCTAAGGCCTTCATCTCGCTACCAACTAAAAAAATCACATCAACCTTGGCATCAGTGATAGGAGCGATTAAATCTTCATGCGATTGCTTCGAAAAACGCCCTAATTCCAGCATATCACCAAGCACAGCAATGCGCCTACCATGATCTTTAGGTTGGCAATTTTTGAGCAATAACAACGCCGCTCGCATTGACGTTGGGTTAGCATTATAGCTTTCATCAATAAGGGTAATTAAACCACCATTGGCGTTTTTCAATAAATGTCTTGCCCCGCGGCCACTTTCAGCTTGTAAAGAGCCGAGCAATTGACCAACCTTTATAAGATCGAGCTTCAAAAGATCACATACGGCAATAACGGCCAACATATTTTGTACAATATGGCGACCGGGAACGCCAATAGTAAGCGATAAGTTAGCCTGCGGTGTCTTTATGGTAATATCAGAATTTTGAGCGTTTAAAACCAGTGAGCGCAACTGATAATCCGCTTTTTCACTTTCGCCAAAACTCAAAATCGAACCGACATCACTTTGCCTTGCCTTATCAACAAGATAAGCGCCAAGATCATCATCAATATTGATAAGTGCATTGCCACCATGAATAATGCCTTCAAATATTTCTGCTTTGGCATCAGCAATTGCTTCTAGGGAAGAAAAATACCCCATATGGGCCGCACCAATTCGCGTAATTAACGCAATATGCGGCTTCACCAGCTTCACCAAAGGCCTAATTTCATTTTCATGATTCATGCCAATTTCAAAAATGCCAAAATCAATATTTTGCGGCATTCTTGCCAAGGTAAGTGGTACACCCCAATGATTATTAAAAGATGCAGGATTGGCATGAACATTGCCAAATCCACTTAACACATGACGCAAAGCTTCTTTAGTGGTAGTTTTACCCACCGAACCAGTAATGGCAATAATTTTTGCCTTGCTGCGCAAACGAGCGGCCTCGCCTAATCGCTCCAATGCTTTTAAAACATCATCAACAATTAAAATCGGTTTTTGAAATTCTTTAGCCAATGATTGCATATCTTGGCTATGCGGTTCATCAACTACCAAAATTGCTGCACCATTTTCAAATGCGCCTTTGGCAAAATCATGACCATCAAACTTATCACCAGCAATAGCAAAAAAAGCGTCACCCTTTTGCAAACTGCGGCTATCAATTGAAATACCAAAAATATCATTCGAAAATTCGCCAAAAACGCTACCGCCAATAGCTTCATAAAAGGCTTCTTTACTCCAAAGCGGCGCATTCAATTCTTGTGCGGCGTTCGATTCTTGTGATGATTGTAAACTCATCGACTGCGAGCCTCCAATGCTGCATGGACTTCGGCGTGATCTGAAAAAGGCAATACTTTACTGCCAATAATTTGCCCTTCTTCATGACCCTTACCGGCAATAATAAGTGTGTCCCCTGCTGCCATAAGAGCGACACCCTCGCGGATTGCAGCACGGCGATCACCAATTTCGATAGCATTGGTTGCGCCCTTCAATATTTGCCGACGAATATCATCGGGATTCTCCGAGCGCGGATTATCATCGGTAACAATGACAATATCAGCAAGATTACTGGCAATTTCACCCATGATCGCTCTTTTACCCTTGTCGCGGTCGCCACCGCAGCCGAAAACAACAATCACTCTACCCTTAGTAAAAGGGCGTACCGATTTTAAAACATTATCCATAGCATCAGGCTTATGGGCGTAATCAACATAGACCGCGCCACCATCGCTGGTTGTACCAACAAGATCAAGACGACCCGGCGCGCCTTTGACGCGCTCCAATGCGCGAAAAACAGCAGCCCCCGGTACACCCGTTGCAATAGCAATACCAGCGGCAACAAGGGCGTTTGCTATTTGGAAGTCACCTGCTAATGGCAATAAAATTTCATAAATTTCATTGTCATATTCAATTTCAGCATATTGTCGATAGCGTTCATGTTCTACCCGCTTAATGCGGATGAATGAGCCTTTGCGACCAACGGTTAAAACCTTGCGCTTGGCGCGAACCACATGTTCAATAGCTTTTTCGGAATATTTATTATCGGCATAGATAATGGCTGGTGCATCCATGGGGAGTAACGTATTAAACAACCGCATTTTTGCGTTAAAATATTCTTCTAAATTGGCATGATAATCCAAATGATCACGGCCAAGATTGGTAAAGGCTGCGGCACTTAAACGAACGCCATCCAAACGCCTTTGATCAATACCGTGCGAGGATGCCTCCATCGCAAGATGCGTTACACCTTCGTCATTAAGTTCTTGTAAAACGCGGTGCAATTCGACTGGTCCGGGTGTAGTCAGAGCTGCATAGCGGCTAATTTTAGGAGAGAAGACGCCAACAGTGCCAATACTTGCGCCAGCAAAACCTGTATCCCACCAAATTTGTCGCAACAGCGAAACAACCGAAGTTTTCCCACTTGTACCAGTAACAGCCGTGATGACTTCCGGTTGGCGTGGATAAAAACGCGAAGCAGCCATGGCCAATGCATGGCGCACATCTTCAACTTCAAAAAAAGGAATGGGGATTTTAATGCCATTATTACGTTTTTCACAGATGACAGCACTGGCACCATGCTTAATAGCATCACTAATATATTGCTGGCCGTCACCTGCATTGCCTTTTAGGGCAAAAAACACATAACCTGGCAAAACTTCGCGAGAATCAGCTGTAAGGCCAGTGATATTAATTGTTGGAGAAATATCTCTATTGCCTAACAAATCTGCGAGCTTCATATTTTGCCCTTTCCCAAAAATGGCTTCCGCATAAAGCAGGATTTAGTTACCCTATAGTGCTGATACCCTAAAAATAAAAAAACTGCACTAAATAAGCTAATCGATTCATTCCTTTTAATCAGCTAATCGCTTTTTAATGCTGAATTTTATAAAAATATGCGTCAATAGTGTAATCTTATTTTCATTTATCTGTCAGTTAATATTTATCAATATAAACATATAACAGCATTCACTCGCTTTAATCTAGCGCATTTTGTGATAAAGCTGCTACCAAAGCTTAAAAAACTTAATCTGGCAGATTACCTGAAACATCGCCAGCAGCAAGAATTGGCGCGCTTTCCTCCATAAAATCTGGCGAAATTCCTAAGAACGAGGCTGACCGTGTAATGATATTTGCTGCCATTGGTCCAGCATTTAAACCTGCAGTCGCAGTAAATTTACCTTCTTCTGGTTGCGGTTCATCAATGATGGTTAATACCATATAGGTTGGATCATCCATTGGAAATGCTGCAAGAAACGAATTGAAACGCTTATTCTTGGAGTATTTGCCATTCACCACTTTTTCAGCTGTGCCGGTTTTACCCCCAACACGGTAACCTTTAACAGCTGCACGCCGGCCTGAGCCAATATCGGCATTGAGCTTATAAAGATAACGCATATCGCGGCTTGTTTCATCGCTAACCACTTTAGTCGCATGCTCAAGCGCCTCTGCTTGGTTGCGCATTAAAAAAGTTGGCTCTATCAAATAGCCACCATTCATCAACGCCGAAGCACCAACTGCTGTTTGTAAGGGTGTCGTCATCATGCCATGACCAAAAGCAATGGTCATTGAATGGACTTTTTTCCATGTGCGCGGCTCTACAGGACGCGCGACTTCTGGCAGTTCTGTTGTCATCCTATCTAAAAGACCTAAACGCTTCAAGAATGCACGGTGTCCTTCAATACCAACGGTATCGGCTTCACGACCAGAACCAATATTGGACGAGTAGATAAATACTTCCCATAAAGCAAGCGGGCGATATTTACCATGGAAATCGCGAATAGTTTGATGGCCAAAGCGCAAGGGCTTTGATGCATCAATCATTGAATTTAACCGGAATTTACCAGAATCAAGTGCCATAGCGGTGGTAAAGCTCTTAATGGTTGACCCCATTTCAAAGGTACCGGCTGTCATACGGTTGAGGCGGTCTTTTTCCAAAGCGTTTACCGGATTATTGGGATCAAAGTCAGGCATGGAAGCTAATGCAATTATTTCACCAGTCTTAACATTTAAGACGACCGCACCTGCGGCAATCGCCTTATAACGCTCCATTGCCTGCACGAGTTCATCACGGACAATTGACTGCACGCGAATATCAATCGACAATTTGACTGGTTCCAATGAAGAAGAATCAGCAAGACCTGCAGCACGTAAGTCACTAAGACCGGCATTGTCGATATATTTTTCCATACCGGCAATGCCCTGATTGTCGATATTAACCAGCCCTAAAATATGTGATGCAGCAGGCCCTGATGGATAAAAACGCCGCGTCTCCGTTCTAAAGCCAACGCCTGGAATACCAAGTGCCATAATTTCAGATTTTTGGCGCGGCGTTAAACCGCGCTCAATCCACGCAAAACCGTTACCACGACGCAATTTCTTATAGGTAGCCTCCCAATTAAGATTGGGTAGGACCTTTGACAAAAGCTCAATCGTTTCATTGGCGTCAATGATACGGCGCGGTTCAGCAAAAAGCGAATAGGTTTTCATGTCGGTGGCGAGCAAAACGCCATTGCGGTCAACAATATCGGGCCGCGAGGTCATGTCAATCTGAGCTGGGCCACGGGCTTCTTCAATTTCGCCGCCTTGCTGCCCATAAAGATAAAGTTTACCGCAGATAACCGCATAAATCCCCATAAAACATGCGACAATGACAAAAATGCGTTTGCTGGTACGTTTTACATCAGAGGCACGTTTTTCTAAAACTTCAAACTTGCTTAAAGGGAGTTTTTTAGGAAACAAGAACTTCGCTAAATTCATGGTTTAACACTCCCTGTATTGATCATATCGCGTTTGCCATCAAGTTCGCCTGCCAATAATTCTTCGCTATTCATAATAAGCTTTTGAATTTCATCGGGTAAACGCTCTGGAATATCATTGGCTTTCACAATCTGCCGAGGTTCAATTGTCGCCAAATTAAGTTCACTTTTATATTGCTCGGCAAGGCGCATCATACGAGTTGGCGTTGTCATCATCGCCCATTCAGCTTTTAACAAAGCAATAGTATCTTTTTCAGCATTAATTTGCCTTTCGATACGGCGCACTTCTGCATAGCGCTTTAACGCATCATATTTCACCTTATAGGTTATGGCAGCTGCCATAATCATAATGGCAACCATTATAATATGGGTTGTGCGAAAAACCGTCATCGTGAATGTCCTTTAAGTGGTGCAAGCTCTGCAAGCTGAAAAATGGCCATATCATCACCAAAGGCAGGATTATTGGTGCGCACGCCAACGCGCAATTTGGCCGAGCGCGACCGCGGATTTAAATCAATTTCGCCGTCACTTGCGGCCATTGCACCTTTAAACAACGGTTCAAAAACTGGCATTAAATCAAAATTATCAGGCATATGCCGTGATTGAGTGCGCTTGCCTGAACGATCTGCAAAAAAACGCTTTACCAGCCGATCTTCAAGCGAATGGAAGGTAACAACCGCCAATTTACCACCGGGTTTTAAGATTTGTTCTGCCGCCAAAAGTGCTTTTGCAAGTTCGCCAAGCTCATCATTGACATAAATGCGAAGGGCTTGAAAAACGCGCGTCGCTGGATGAATGGCATTGGGCTTACGACCAATAGTTGCTTCAATTGCCTTAGCCAAATCACTCGTGCGGGTAAAAGGTGTTGTTTCGCGGCGCGCCTCAATCATACGGGCAATACGCCCTGCATGGCGCTCTTCGCCCAAAAAACCAAAAATGCGCGCAAGATCACCTGCTTTTAAGCGGTTGACCACATCGGCAGCACTCACGCCTTTTTGTGACATACGCATATCAAGGGGGCCATCTTTTTGAAAAGAAAATCCGCGCTCTGCTTCATCGATTTGCATAGATGACACACCAATATCAAGGACGACTGCGTCAACCTTTTCATCAATGACTTGCGCCATATTCGAAAAAGCTGTTTCAATTAAAGTGAGCCGGCCCTTATATTGATCTAGCAATGGCTTTGCACCAGCAATGGCATTAGGATCACGGTCAAGAGCAATTACATGAGCGCCTTTTTCCAAAAAGCCACGCGAATAACCGCCTGCTCCAAAGGTTCCATCGACAATAATTGCCCCATCAAGCGGCTCAACACTGTCACAAACTTCCCCGAGCATTACAGGTATATGGCGCTCATAACCTTCAGTCATCTTTTGCCTTCATCGCTTTTCAAAATCAAACAGCCAAGAAAAACCAAGCCACCAAGCCAGTTGATTGGTTTATACCAAGCTGATTTGGTTGCATTTTGCGCCATTATGCTTAACGAATTATTAGAAAGACCATGAAAAACATTAATTTTTCATAATTAATTGGCCAGTTCTGTTTTCATATCGCGATGTGACACAAAACGCTTTGTCTTACTTGCGTTACGATTTACAAATTATCAATAAAACCTAAAGATTGTGTGAAGTTGCACTAAGGCCGTCATAGAATTATTGAAGGCAGAAAAAAATGCTTTGCCAACGTAATTGGCAAAGCACAAGAATTTAAATTATTTTTGTATTATTTGGGTTTATGGATTATTTGGCTGCGAGAAAATCCTTAACATCCAGCAAGATAAATTCATTATCATCTGCTTTGCCAAATTGCCGGCCGGTAGAAAATGGATAATTATTGTCATTGGCAATAATGATAGTGCTATCATCAATCATATCGACATTTTCAATAGTGACGAATGGGAAGTTTAAAACACCGTCAACGACACCAGTTCGACCTTTTTTGTTCGGATCTTTAATATCCATCAAATCAATATATCCGATTTTTTTAACCACTCCCTCTTTATCGAGCTGATTAATATCAACCAAATAAACTCGCTTAAATGCAGCTGGCTTTTCGTTTCGGCTATCACGCGGATCGCCTTCAAAGCTATCACGTTCAATAATAAGTCCACGATTTTCATCGATCATATTAAAGTCACCAATCGCATGAGTGGCATCTTCAAGCGGATAATAGCGAATTTTATCTGACCATTTACTGGAGTTTGGATCAAATTCAAACATACGTAATACTGTATGGCCGCTTTTTTGTTCAAACTCTTTACTCTCTTCAAGATAAAATGGCTTTTCAAGCAATGGATAGAGCGTCTTATTATCCACGCTCAGTGCCATGCCCTCATATCCACCAGAGCGGCCAGTATTAATACCCTTAATAGCATCGCCTTGCGGGGCAACTTTAACGAATGGATTATCGGGGGATTTATGCTCAACGCCGCCAACTTCGGTGGCAAAAACATCGAGAACAACACCATTTTTATCTAATTTGATAAGATATGGACCAAATTCTTCACCAATCCAGAATGTATCACCAATATATTGAATGGATTCGGGATCAAAATCAGCACCAGTCAAATAACGCTCGCTGGTATTTTCGTTGGTAATTGGAAATGGCACAACCCGATTAGGATCTTTTAAAAAGATCGTTTTTTCAACTGCTGGGCGCCCTTGTTGCCAATCAATTTTGATAAAATGGAACATAAGCATAGCGTCACTTGAATTTGCACGTGTGCCAAAACCATTATCGGTTAGCACCAAGAAACGATTATCGCCCAATGCGCGAATACCTGAAAAGCCTTGTATCGCCTGCCCTGCAAAGGGAACAGCTAAACCACTTGCTGGTACTATATCACTGTTTAGAACTTCATTACGGCTGCCATTAATAAAACGCCCAGCAGCATTAAGCGCGCGCGGTGCATTGACAGGTGGCACTGTAAAGGTTTGAGCTGGCAAAATTGCATGTTCTTTTAACACCGCATCAAATTTTACAGCCTCCGATTGCGCGCTAGTAATAGCAACAACAGAACATGCCAAAACCAATGACCACTTTTTTAAAAATTGCATAATAACTCCACTTTAATAGACAAGTAAACAATAGCCAATATTGCTTGTGTTTAGAGCTTTCCGGCAAAGGAGCATAAAAACAAACCCATTGAACTGCTTTTTCGTTTTCTTGAGAATAAAGTTGGCTGGTCTAAAAACCTTAGATAAAGCAAAACACATTGCTATGCTTAACCAAACCACTCCACTCAAAATAACATTTATGTGAACATGGAGGGTTTAAGTGCCTTTGATTACAGTGTTATGACACTAAAAAAAAGATAAAGGTAAAAAACAGATTTTTAATTTAAACCTTTGCTATTTTAACCAGCAACGGGTTTGCCTATTGTGGTATTCGCACTTTATATTGCCAAGCTGATCTATCATATCCAACTGGATTTTATGATTAAGTTCATAAGGATAGCTGGCTGCATAGATTTTATTGGGATAGAAATCATCGATTATTTTATAAATCCTGTTAAAATTGAGACTATCCTTTGCAATTATACTAAGCGCACATAGGCTTGCAAATGAATTGCCGCCTAAAAATCTGTTACTGTTTTTATCTGACGTAATATTTGCAACAAGAACGGGAAGAACACCATCACCCATTTTTCCCAAACTTGCTAATTTTTCTGTAACTTCAAAATCCACTTTAGAAGGAGCTGCCATCTTATCGGTAGTGCAGCTACTAAAGCTATTTGGAATAGCATCAAAGAGCTTATTAACATTTGCTTCAATAGTATTATTTTCAGCAAAGCTTGGCACAATCAAACATTGTTGTGCAATAACTATCATGAGTATTTTTCTAAATAGACTTTGCCTAAAATAGCGCATTACCCGCCCAAAGATTTTGAATAGATTTAATCTCTTATATAAATGTCTTTAAATAGCTAGGGTTAGAACCTATTAATCACAAAATGTTATTTTGATTTCTGTCGAAATTATGTCTTTGATGCAAAAAAGCAAAACAAGATGATGAGTAAGATGCAAAAAATAGAAAATATCAATCATTCTACCACCATTCACAATGTCGATGATGGTGTATTACCGGCGACAAAAGCTTTTCATCGCATAAGTCTTGCCATGTTTTTTGCTGGCTTTGTCACCTTTTCCCTGCTTTATTGTGTACAACCTTTATTACCATCCTTTGCTAGTCACTTTCATGTAACGCCAGCGGAAAGCTCGCTTGCTTTATCGCTGTCAACCGGATTTTTGGCTTTTTCCATTTTACTATCCAGTGCTTTTTCAGAAGCTCTAGGGCGGCGTGGTCTTATGGCGTGTTCTATGCTTGGAGCCGCGCTTTGTAATCTAGCTGCTGCCTTTGCCCCAAGCTGGCATTGGTTACTTGTAGCACGCGCTTTAGAAGGCATCATGCTTGGTGGCGTTCCTGCCGTTGCCATGGCCTATTTAGCAGAAGAAATTTCGCCCAAAGGTCTTGGAAAAATTATGGGCCTATATGTTGGTGGTACCGCTTTTGGTGGCATGATGGGTCGTGTTGGCATGGGTATTTTGATTGAATGGTTTGATTGGCATGGGGCGCTTGCAATTATCGGTGTTGTTGATCTTATTGCCGCGATAATTTTTTATCTGCTTTTACCCAAGCCGCACCATTTTATTCGCCACAAGGGATTTGATGTGCGCCATCATATTCATGCTTGGTTTGGTCATATTGGCTCAATGCGACTATTATTGATTTTTTGCTACATATTTTTAATTTTTGGTGTTTTTGTTGCCATTTTAAATTATGCCAATTTTCGTTTATCCGCACCGCCATTTAACCTTAGCCCTACGCAGATAGGTTTTGTCTTTTTAAGTTTTATCGCTGGTATGATTGTGTCACCCATCGCAGGTAGTCTTACCGAGAAATATCAACGCAGTAATTTGCTTATTGCAGCAGTTTTGATATTATTCTTAGGGCTTATTTGTACCTTAAGCACATCTTTAATATGGTTTATAACCGGCATTACATTAATAACTATTGGCTTTTTTACTGCCCATTCGGTTGCAAGTGCTTGGGTTGGACGAATAGCTGTTGGCGCGAAAGGGCATGCATCAGCACTTTATCTTTTGTTCTATTATATGGGATCAAGCTTTATCGGTGCCTTTGGTGGCTGGTTTTGGTTTAAAGGTGGCTGGACAACGGTTATTATTTTTACAAGCTGCCTGCTTTTGCTTGCTTTAATCATATGTTTTTACTTAAAAAAAATAGCCAAAGTTAATGAGAAAAACACCAAAATTTTATGACATAAACGGCAGCCATTGGCTATTAAGCAAGCCTTTAAATAGCTTCATTAAGCAATAAAAACTCTAACTCTACCACAACAGCTTTTTTTCTAATTCCATTAATAAGATGTATGAGACAAAAATAAGGAATTGAAATATATAAGTAATGATTTTTAATAAGATATTTCATCGAATAATTTTAATAAGTATACAGAAGGCTAATTTTGAGTTTGTAGCGAAATAGCCGCCATCAGCAAAAATTTTATCGATGACCACATACCAATTCGATCACAACGAATAAAGTGAATAATTGAGAACAACCCCTTCGCCCTCCTCAATAATGTTACTCAATATTTAAATACTGGGTTTAGCTATTGAGTTTAAACACTGGAAGATCGGCTCTATCTATTTGGCGTTGATTCACATTAAAACAAGCAAAAATTGTAAAAATATTTTCAAAAACGCAATATTGAAAATTGTCAGTTGTTCTCATGCAAGACATATGAACATTTTATATCTTGCTTAACTATTTGAATTTAAATTGTAATTTTACATTTTTCTATTTCCAGCTTGGCGCGTTAACTAAAAATCAATTTTTCCTTTTAAAAAACATGCATAAGTTTGATTAACACTGTAAACTGGTAAATACTTTTTTGAACCAGGAAAGATAGTTATGGCAGCTCCGCATGCTTTTTTGGATATTTTAGCAAATCCGCAAGTGCGTGATGCATATCTTGCTGGCCGTATTTCTATTATTTTATCAAATGATTTAGAAACCATTCTTTGGGCCAATGGTGCAGGTGCCCGTTTTTTAGGTTTCCGTACCGTTGCAGATTCAATCGGTGTCGATAGCGGCTTTGATAATTTAACTCGTTTGCAAATTGAAAATGGCTTAACTACTAAACGGGGTGTAAAAATAGGCGGCATCCCCAATGCTCAATCTTTTTTAGTTAACGCCATTGAGATGGACCATTTAAACAGCGTCGTTTTTTTACGATCGATCGCAGCGGTAGCCTCTGACGGCGGCTTTGTCGATTTAACCGACGGCTTAGGTGATGAATTTACTGAAGCTGCAGTTCTTGATATTTCTGGTAATATTTTAAGCTCAACCACAGGCTTTAGGTCTGATTTTGTCGTTGATGATGAACTCATCACATTGTTATATGAGGCGCAATCGGGCAATATTATTAAAAAGCGTTTGTTAAAAAATTATTCCGATATGCCGGTTGGCATATTAGAGCTGAACAAACAGCCGGCTATTTTTCTACTCATTGCCGCAAAGAGAGATGATGAGAATATTGATAACGCAGATGAGGTAAAACAAGATTTTGTCTTTGATATTACACGCTTTCCATCAAGGTTTGCGTGGCAGGTTGATGAAAATAGTTTTTTTACCGATGTTTCGCCTGAATTGGAAATTTGCGTTGGGCCACGCTTTGGTGACATTATCGATAAATCATTTACCAGTCTTGCCAAAGAATGGAATATGGATAGCAATGGCGCCATGCGTGCATTGTTAAAAAGCCATAAGGCTTGGTCTGAGCGCAAAATATATTGGCCGGTTGAAGGCGGCGAAACTAGGGTTGAAATTGAGTTTTCTGCTTTGCCAATTTACTCGCGCAATCGCGAATTTAGTGGTTATCGCGGATTTGGTATAATAAATGAAGCAAAAATGACAGCAAAAGATGAGGGACTAAATCTTGCGCGCAATCGTGGGCCAAAAGGCTTAACCGCGCAAGAACATGAAGCATTTACAACAATTGCCCGTAAATTAAAGGCAGATATTCTTGCTGTAGAATTACCACGAAACTTGCGACTGGCTCAAAGTGATGACTATCAAAAACTAAGTTCTGGTAAAAATTCGATCATTGAAAATGTCGCCAGTGATGTTGAAATAGGCCGTGCTAAGGCAAGCAAAGCTGATAGCGACGCAACTATAGAAAATAAATCAATATCGCATCAGCCTAATAGCGACCAACCGGACAATAATCATGAAAATGATTATGAAAAGGATATTGCACAAGAGGAAAAGCCTTTAGCTGATAAAACTCCATCGCTTGATGCTTTACCGCAAAGCGAAGAAGACGAAGTTACATTAGCGTCCAAGAACGATTTTGATGATAGCAGTGACCGAACCAATGATACTACAGAGACGTTAGAAGATAGCATAAGCGATCAACCGCAAAACTTGACCGAAGCTGTTGAAGAAGAAACAAATAATCTTCCTAAATTTTCGCAATTACCAACATTGGATGAAGAATATGCTTTTTCCAATGATGATGAGGAGCTTGTTAGCCAAGCAGATGATTCTGCTATTGATTCATTGCTTAATCATTATGATAAAAGCACACTTACTGGTAATAAAGACGCCAAATTAGATGATAGCGATATACTGCCTAAATTACCAGAAAGAACCGCTCATACGCCACAGATCGCTACTCCAATGGTTGTTCAACTGTCAAAAGAAGATAATTTGGCAATGACAGAGCTACCCGATGATGATCTTGAAACTGCTTTGGAACAGGAATGGGCCAATGATGATGATTTGATCGGTGAACCCTTAAAAGACAAGTCGGATTTGCAAAATGACAAAGACAATGATGCTTTAACAAGCATGTCAGATGACAACGCCGATAATATTGATAGTTTTGAGCTTAAAGATAATTTGCCTCTACACGAAAACGGCGAAGATACTGGTCGCGATCAGGAAACTAACAATGCGCTAAATGGTAAAAAGCTAGATAAAGATGATGAAAAATTAAACGCTGAAAGTGATTTGGCGATTGACGTGCAGGAAGAGGAAGAAGAGCCGCAAACGATTGAGGAGGCTTTAGCCGCCCTGCGTCGCTCCCTTGAAGCCAATGGTATTGAAGCGGTTGAACCACGCAAAGAGGAGGTTCTTGATTTTTGGGATGAAGAACGAAGCGATAGCGTTGAGACTGAGGATCAATTAGCAGAACAAGCCTCAGTTGAAAATCTCGCACCCAATATTGATGAGCTAATGCGCCAAGCAACCTTTTCGGATGATGAGAATAGGACTGCCCCTGCTGTTTTACCTGTTATAGATTCTAACGACGAAGTCATCGCAACCGATGACCACCCACCCTTTCTCTATCCTGAAAGCGAAAGAGGGCCTGTTGCACTTGATAATGAGGAAACGGACGAGCCAGAAAGCAATGTCGGCCGCTTGAATTTGCGCCCTGCCGACAAGTTGGAAATATTCAGCAATGATGGCGATAATCATGCTGATAACACGGCACGTTCTGGCCAAGACGGAGCTTTGCCCATTATACCCTCGCCGCGTATTGAATTTACGCTATTACAGCATTTACCATTACCAATTCTCATCTATCGCGATAATCGCGTATTATTTGCCAGTGATGAGCTCTTGCAATTGACAGGTTTTCCAACGCTTGATTCATTTAGAGCGCACGGAATATTGTCGGTTATTTTGCGTGAATGGCTACCACGTAATATTCTTATTGGTAGTAATGACGAGATTTGGTCAGTACGTCCTAAAATGCGCGGCGTTACTTGGGCCGATGGGCGCGAAGCCTCGATGATTTCTTTCGGCAATCTTGAAAAGCAAGATTCAATTGATCGGGAGGATTTCGAAGCTTTGCAGCGCAAAGCAGTAGAATTATCGATTTTGCTGAATTTAATTTCCGATGGTGTGCTCATCCTTGATGACACTGGGCTTATCCATTCAGTTAATGAAGCAGCGCAACGCATGTTTGGGCTTGACGCCGATGACATAAAGGGCCGTAATTTCATACAATTCTTTAGTTATAAGAGTGTTGATACAGTTAACCAATATTTTGATACGGTTAGACAAAGTGATGACAAGCTTACCTTTGGCGAAGGATATGAGGTTGAAGCACGCCGCGGTGATGGAGATAGCATAAGTCTGTTTGTAAGCTTTGGTAAAATGGAGCTTGATGAAGGTTATTTCTTAATGCTGCGTGATTTAAGCGTCATTCATTCCGCCGCATCTGAATTGGTGGTTGCTCGCCATCAGGCAGAAGAAGAAGCTTTGCGTAAATCTCGTTATCTTGCTTTAGTAAGCCATGAAATTCGAACGCCCCTTAATGCAATTATTGGGCTTTCAGAGCTTATTTTGGAAGAAAAATTCGGTTCATTAAATAATGACCGGTATCGTGGTTATCTGCGTGACATCGTGACGTCTGGCGGCCATATCATGACGCTGATTAATGATTTGCTTGATGCCGCAAAAGTTGCTGAGGGGCGTACAACGATTAATATTGGTACCGTGTCGATTGTACCTATTTTAAAAGAAGTGTTAGGGCTCATGACACCGCAAGCCAATACCGGTCGTATCATTATGCGGTCGAACATTGCTCATGATTTACCAAACATTGCTGCTGATAAGCGCTCGGTCAAACAAATAATTCTTAATCTTTTGTCGAACGCTATTCGTTTTACTCCGCCCGGTGGCCAGATTATTGTATCCGCCCTTCGCCACGAAAATGCTGGCGTATTATTACGGGTTCGCGATAGCGGAATTGGAATGAATGAAAACGAAATGGAAGAAGCGATGCTGCCTTTCCATCAAATTTCACGACCTATTCACAGTGATGATGATAGCGAAAATGGCAATCGTGGTACGGGCCTTGGTTTACCGCTAACCAAGGCATTAGCTGATGCGAATAATGCCCGCTTCAATCTTTATTCTGAAACTGGCAAAGGAACAGTTGCAGAAATTATTTTTCCTTTAGCGGTTAATTATCTCGATGATGAACCAATCGATAATTAAGATATGGATAGTCTTAATATAGGGAGCTAAAATTAGTCGCTCCCTATATCGGCTTCTATCCTAGAATCCTGACCCTAGTCACGCAAGCGGGTAATAAGGCTTGATGTATCAAAACGATTATTGCCTGCCCGTTGGATATCCGCATAAAACTGGTCAATCAAAGCGGTAATTGGCAAGGTTGAGCCGTTATTTCTTGCTTCATTAAGGCAAATACCCAAATCTTTGCGCATAAGATCAACTGCAAAACCAAAATCAAATTTGTTATCCACCATGGTATTGCCACGGTTTTCCATTTGCCATGAACCAGCAGCACCTTTTGATAAGACTTCAATAACCGACTTCATGTCAAGGCCAGCATTTACGCCAAATTGTAGGCCTTCCGATAGTCCTTGTACGATGCCGGCGAGGCAAATTTGGTTGACCATTTTGCACAATTGACCCGATCCAGCGGGCCCCATAAGCCGAACTGAAACCGCATAACTATCAATAGCTTTTTCAACTTTTTCATATATCTCTTGGTCACCACCGCACATCACGGTAAGCTTGCCATTTTCTGCGCCAGCTTGGCCGCCAGAAACTGGCGCATCTATAAAGTTAAGCCCACATTTTTGCGCTTCCTCATAAAGCTTGCGCGCAACCTCTGCAGAGGCGGTGGTATGATCAACAAAAATAGCTCCTTTGCCCATTGCCTTAAAAGCTCCGTTGTCACCAAGAGCAATTTCAAGAAGATCCTTATCATTGCCAACGCAGGAAAAAACAATATCTTGTCCCTTGGCAGCCTCAGCCGGTGTATCGGCACTCTCGCCTTGATAGCTATCCACCCAATGATCGGCCTTAGCTTTGGTGCGATTATAAACAGTCACCTTATAGCCAGCTTTTGCCAAATGTCCGGCCATCGGAAAGCCCATAACACCAAGCCCTAAAAATGCAATTTTTTTCATACCCACTCCCTATAGAACTCTTTTTTAAATTAAGGCAACATCATGCCCTATTTATGCTTTATACTTCAAATTAAACAATCCTACACTATTTTCGAAAACACTTAAATTAATTCTTTGATATTACAGTAAAATTGTGTATTGAACAATTCTATATTGGTTGAGTAATGCACATGTCTTTTCTAAATTATTTGTAATGTTTCCTTTATTTTGAACAAATTTTGACAAAATTTCACCTTGTTTAGAGGGGTTAAAAATAACGCTATTGACACGACAGTGTTTTTACTTTTGTAAAAGATGATAAATTAAATCATGTTATCTTGGCAGAGGTATTGGAAAGTTATGGAATTGAAAGCAATGTTAAGCGGAACGAGCTGTCGGCGTAAATTGGCGTCTATTTTGTCAGTTCTAACTATTTCCACTTCAGCAATCGTATTAGCAAGTTCAGCAATTGCGCAAACCGCACCAACACAAAGCCGTACCACGCGCCATACCAATGCACAGCAAGTTGCCGCAACGCTGGCAACAGAGGGCGAAACAACACAAGCAACAACAAGTGAAGAAGCAAGTGATGAAAATGCTTCAACGCATTTGCAAACCGTTGTTGTAACTGCAACTGGTTTTGAGCAGACGGTTAATGATGCCCCTGCCAGCATCACAGTTATTCCGCGTGAAGAGCTTGAAAAAGGATCATTCCGCGATCTAGGTGATGCGTTGCGTAATGTTCAAGGTGTTGCCGTTACTGGGTCGGCTGCTGAACAAGATATTTTTATCCGTGGTCTTCCAGGTGCTTATACGCTTATTCTCGTCGATGGTAAAAGACAAAGCACTCGTGATGCTCGCACCAATGGTAATTCTGGCTTTGAGCAAAGCTTTGTTCCACCAGCTGGCGCAATTGAGCGGATCGAAGTGGTGCGTGGACCTATGTCATCGCTTTACGGCTCGGATGCCATGGGCGGCGTTATCAATATTATTACCCGTAAAGTTCCAGAAAAATGGACGGGAACAATTACCGTTGATGGTACAGCTAACCAGCATAGTGAATATGGTAATAGTGCGCAGGTAAGCTATTATGCTGCAGGTCCCTTGCAGCCTGATGTAATCGGCTTGCAATTATGGGGGCGTGGCATGGGCCGCGAGGAAGACGCAATTGTCTCTGGTACACCAAAGAAAAAAGAAATCGATATTACTGGCCGCGTCACGGTTACCCCCAACAAGGATCACGACTTAACCTTTGAAGCCGGTACAACAAAGCTGAAGCGTTTTAGCACAGTTGGTAATAATATTGAACGCTCGGTGAATAATAATCGCGCCGCTGTTGATACCTACAATCTAAATACGCGTGACCATTTATCTTTTGGTTATACTGGGCGCCTTGGTTGGACAACTGCAGAGTTTTCAGTACTTCAAGAAACGGCTAAACGTGAAAGTTATACTTGGGATAATAATACGCGAGATTTCGTTGCTAATTTGCGTGCGCCAACTATTCGCAATACTATTATTGATGGCAAATTCACAACACCATTCAGCCTTGCGGGTAACCATACACTTGTCACCGGTGCTCAGTACATTCGTAATGATTTAACCGATCAAAACCCAGGTTTACGAACTGCGCAAGATGAAAAATTTGATGTGACGCAATGGGCATTATTTGGTGAAGATGAATGGTGGATTACCAATTCATTTTCAATAACCGGTGGTTTGCGTATGGATCACCATGAAATTTACGGCACGCATTGGAGCCCACGTGGTTATGCAGTTTGGCATGCAACTGACAACATTACTTTAAAGGGCGGTATCTCAACTGGTTTCCGTGCTCCTGAAATACGTCAAATTGCCCCTGGTTATGCTTATACGACAGGTGGCGGCAATTGTTTTTATGGGCAAAATCCTCCAAGTGGCCGCGGTCGTTGCGGTGTTATTATCGGTTCAAGCGGTTTGCAACCAGAAAAGAGCACATCTTACGAATTTGCAGCCCTATATGACAATCTTGAAAACTTACAACTTGGTGCAACTTATTTCTATACCGATTTCAAGGATAAGATAAGCAACCAACAGGTTGTTGATGCAAATGGTAATCTTGCTGAATGGTCCGCAGATCCAAATTATGTCTTATGGGAATTTATTAATATTGACGATGCGGTTATGCAAGGTGTGGAATTAACCGGAACTTGGTCGCCAATTGAAGCTGTTTCTTTACGTGGTAATTATACCTACACCCATTCAGAACAAAAAACTGGTGATTATAAAGGCTTACCACTTGCTCGTACACCCGAACACATGGGTAGTATACGCGCTGATTGGCATACACCAGTTGACGGTTTAGATGCTTGGGCTGGCGGTAATTATCACGGTAAGGAAACCAATGCTGGTTTACGTATTGGTGCGGCTGGAACAGCAGTCCTTCGCGATGGCCAAGTGGTTGCCCGTGAATATAAGGATTATTTCACCTTTGATATTGGTGGCAGCTATAAATTTAGTGACTATGTTTCATTAAATGCAGCAGTTTATAATCTTTTTGATAAGCGTGTCAGTGTTGACGAATTTAACAATGTAATTGAAGGCCGGCGCCTTTGGTTCTCCATGACATCTAATTTTTAAATTAAATAGCGGGTAAATTAGTAAAGCTTACTGCAATGCTTTGCTGATTTACCCGAAACATAAAAAGCAATAAATCCTTTTTTCGTAAAAATTAAAAATATAGGTTAAACTCAATTGCGTAGAATTTTAACATTGTTTGGTTCTTGTCTGCTGACAGCTTTCTTCATGCAGCCATGTTTCGCGCAAAGTGAAAATGTAATGACCAATTCTAGTCCAGTATCCAATATGGATATCCGTCATTTTGATATAAAAATGACACCAAATAATGATCAGCACTCAACTACCGATAAAAAGACCGCAGATTTTGAAAACTATCGGATTTTTGTCGCTACTCCCAAACTGTTAGCTCCGCAAGATGGCTGGCCAGTTGTTTGGCTACTTGATGGCAATATGACATTTGATTATGCGGTTAAAAATAATCCAGAAGCGATTATTGTTGCTATCGGCTATCCTTTAGATAATAGAGACGAAATAGTAGCGCGGCGCTACTATGATCTCACGGAAAAGGCAGGGCCTGAAAATTTCCCAAATAGAGAGGGAAAACCCCTACCAAATACCGGTGGGCGGGCAGCATTTAGCCGCTTTATTATGGATGACATACGCCCAATAATAAAAAAGCAATATAGTACCAATGATAACAAACAAATTCTATATGGTCATTCCTTAGGCGGATTATTCGTCTTGCATGAAATGCTAGATGGTCGCCAGCGCTATAATATTTATTGCGCTGCAGATCCTTCCATTTGGTGGAGCGGACACGGCATATTAGAGCGTTTTAAAGCGGAGCCCCTATTTGCCGATACGAATATTGATCAAAAAACTTATCTGCTTATTTCTGCATCCGGTAAACGTGCGCAAAGATCACAATTATCGCCTGAGGACGCAAAAAAGCTCGCAAAAACGCGCGGCGGTCCTAATGGCAAATATGTATTTGATTTATTAAAACAATATCCTTTTATAGAAGAAAATTATCAGCTTTATGAAAATGATAGTCATGGCACAATGATTGCGCCATCGGTTAGTGATTGTTTGAAATTTGCAAAAATTAAGCGCGATAATGATTAAAGACCGTTTTAAACTGGGTAAAAGGGCTTTAGTAAAATTGCAAGAAACCGCTGAAATAATTATAAGGGTAAATTCTAGTATATAGTTTTATACGCAAGAAATTTGGGGATCTAAGTCAGTTCAGGAAATTGAAGATCCGCATATTAAAGATTTAGAGCAAATAGGATTTTAATAAAGAAGCCAAGTTTGCTTTAGGTGATTAGGGTGATGCCTAATTATAAATGTAGTTTTCTAACAATGTAAGCAAGGATGACTAAATGGTAACGAAACGTAAATTCCTTATTGGTGCTGTTTTTAGCACTATGTTGGCTATGGCAGGCTTTAGCACACCATCATTTGCAGAAAATATTAAGATTACTCATGCATCAGGTGAAAGCGAAGTGCCGCTTCAACCTAAAAAAGTCGTGGTTTTTGATCTTGCAAGTCTTGATAATCTTCAACGCCTTGGTGCAGGCGACACAGTTATCGCTTTGCCTGAAATTGGCCTACCTAAATATCTTGAAAGCTTCGGCGACGAAAAATATACCAAAGTTGGCACACTTTTCGAGCCAAATTATGAGCTTATCGCGTCACTCAAGCCCGACCTAATTATTGCTGGCGGTCGTTCACAGCCAAAACTTAAAGAATTGGAAGCTATTGCGCCAACAATTGATACAACTGTATCAACCGATAATTATCTTGGCGATGTAGATCGCAATGTTGAAATTTTAGGTAAAATTTTTGGCAAGGAAGCTGAAGCTAAAGCCGAAATCGAAAAGCTTGCTGCAACTCTTGCTGAAGTAAAAAAAGAAGCAGACGGCAAGGGTAATGGTCTACTTATTTTGACCACCGGCGGCAAAATGAGTGCATTTGGCCCTGGCTCACGCTTTGGTCTACTTTATTCAGGCTTTGGCGTTTCTCCAACTGTTGCAGATCTACCAGTTGGTCGCCATGGCCAGCCAATTTCAGCCGAATTTATATTAGAAAAAAATCCTGATTGGCTTTTTGTTATTGACCGTGATGCTGCTATTGGCCGTGAAGGTCAGTCCGCCGCTCAAATGCTTGACAATCCAATTGTTAATGAATCAAAAGTTGCGCAAAAAAAGCATATCGTTTATCTTGATCCACAAAACTGGTATCTCGTTGGCGGTGGTTTAAGTGGTCTTCACGAAACAGCAGACCAATTGATGAAAGCCTTTAAAGCTGCTGATACAAAATAAATTGTTATTGGCAAAATCTATCCTTTATCGTTTTTGTTGATAGATCTTATTACAATATTCAATTTTGAGTTTTTTAAAGCGGGCACCATAAAGGCCCGCTTTTCTTTTAATAACTGTTTAGCATGCGAATTTCTTTTTTGTGTTTATCACATGGTGCCATAAAATCCCTGTTAAAAAGACGAATAAAACCCAAAAAGGCAATTTTAAAAAGTTGATTAAAATATACTTGTTTTATATGACTAATCATTCAAACTAGGTTTCACTTTATCATTTGGGAATGAGCAGCTGGGGCAAAAACTGCTTATTTATAACAACATGCTGGGAATAATTTCTTGGGAAAGCTTATTGGCGGATTATTGATTGTCTGCATTCTCGCCCTTTGCAGTATTTTTGTTGGTGTTGGTAGCGTTACTCCATCAAAGCTTTGGGCGCTTGATCATAATGCTTGGACTAATTTTTTAGGCGGAAGAATTCCACGAACTGTGGCGCTTATCCTTGTAGGTGTTGCCATGACTATTTCTGGCACTATAATGCAACTTCTTTCCCGCAATCGTTTTGTTGAGCCATCAACCGCTGGTACTGTCGATTCAGCATCATTGGGTATTTTAGCTGTTTTATTATTAGCGCCTGATTTACCTGTTATTTTAAAGACGTTGGTAGCGGCAGGATTTGCTCTTTGCGGAACGTTTATTTTTATGGCAATTTTACGCCGCATACCTTTACGTTCTGCATTATTGGTACCATTAATTGGTATTATGCTTAGTGGTGTTATTGGCTCTATCAGTACATTTTTTGCCTATAAATATGATAAAATGCAATCTTTACAAGCTTGGTTGTCTGGCGATTTTTCAAGTGTTATGCTCGGGAAATATGAACTTTTATGGCTTGCGGTTCCGCTTGTCTTGATTGCATGTATCGCTGCAGACCGCTTTACCGTTGCCGGTCTTGGACAAGATTTTACCACCAATCTTGGGGTCAATTATAAACACATCATGATGATGGGGCTAATGATTGTTGCTATGAATACAGCGCTTGTCGTTATAATAACTGGGCAAATTCCTTTTTTAGGACTTATCATCCCTAATATTGTTGCGTTGTTTATTGGGGATAATATGCGCCGCGCAGTACCTTGGGTTGCGCTTTTGGGAGCATCTTCTGTATTGATTTGTGATATTTTAAGCCGTCTAATCAGCTATCCATATGAAATTCCAATCAGCGCAATTATAGGCGTATTCGGCAGTGGTATCTTCCTTTATTTGCTTTTGCGAAAGGGAAACCGTTTTGCTTAAATCCATTAGCCGCCCCATTTGTGTTATTGCTTTATTGGCTTTTATTGCCATTTTATTTAGCGTATTATTCATGTCATGGAACTTGCTTGGCAGTGTGTCTTATGCCTTGTCATTGCGTAGCAAGGCCTTGGCATCGCTTATTCTAGTCGGCTATGCCATTGCAATATCCACTATTCTTTTTCAGACGGTCACCAATAACCGAATATTAACTCCGTCAATTATGGGCTTTGATCAATTATACCTTTTAGTCCAAACTATCGTGGTCTATATATTCGGTATTTCGGGTATTACCTTAGTTAGCGGTCTTTTAGGCTTTATTATCCAAACACTTATTTTAATTATTTTCGCGACTTCCTTATTTAGATGGCTTTTTGTAAACGCCAATAGAAGCCTTTTTCTTGTATTATTGGTGGGTATTGTGCTTGGCGTGTTTTTCCGTAGCCTCAATGTGTTTTTACTAAGAAAAATTGATCCAGATTCTTTTGTCGGTTTGCAAGAACGTTTCTTTGCCAATTTCAACAGTGTTAATCCTGATGCGCTTTTACCCGCCTTTTGCATCATCCTTGTGGTAAGTATTTTTGTTTTTGCCAAGCGCAATTGTCTTGATACATTAGCTTTAGGGCGTGAAATATCTGTTAATCTTGGAATTAATTATAAGAAAAATGTAACCCTTATTTTGCTATTGATTACTATTCTTGTCTCCGTTTCAACCGCATTGGTCGGACCTGTGCTATTTTTTGGTATACTCGTTGCCAGTCTTGCCTATCAGCTAGCAGGTAGTTATCGCCATGTTATTATTTTGCCAGTTGCAGCACTTTTAGCAATTATTTTTTTAGTTGGTGGTCAATTTATTATGATCCATATATTTAACCTTGGCGTACCACTTGCAGTAATTATTAATTTTATCGGTGGTATTACGGTTATTGGTTTGCTTTTGAAGGGATCTTTGCGGTGATTGAAATAAAAGGTGTATCGAAAACCTATAATGACCGCTTGGTGGTTGATGATGTCCATCTTACAATACCAGCGCAAGGCATTACCTCAATTATTGGGCCTAATGGTGCGGGTAAGTCAACATTGCTAACGATGGCGAGCCGTTTAACACCAATGGATAAAGGCGAAATTTCGGTTGGGGGCCTTGATATTTTAAAAACCCCGAGTGATGAGCTTGCTAAGCGGCTTTCAATTTTGCGACAAGAAAATGTTTTAACATCACGTTTAACCGTGCGCGAATTGGTGACTTTTGGTCGCTACCCCTATAGTAAGGGCCGGCCAACCTTGGAAGATAGGCAATTTGTCGATTCCGCAATCCGTTATCTTGGCCTTGAAGATTTGCAAAATCGCTTTCTCGATCAATTATCGGGCGGCCAGCGTCAACGCGCCTTTGTTGCCATGGTTATCTGTCAAGATACTGATTATGTCCTGCTGGACGAGCCACTTAACAATCTTGATATGAACCATTCTGTTTCGATGATGAAGCAATTACGCCGTGCTGCTGATGAGCTTGGCAAAACCATTGTTATTGTTGTTCATGATATTAATTTTGCATCTTGCTATTCAGATACTATTGTCGCTATGCGTGATGGCAAGCTTATTGCCAAAGGAACGCCCAGCGAGATTATTGAAACAGATTGTTTAAACACAATTTATGACATGGATATCAATGTGCAGGTAATAAATGGTAATCGCATAGCTATTTATTATTCCTAACAATTTTCTAAGTTTGCAATGGTTTCAATAGGCATCCTCCGAGATTGCACTTAAAAACTAACCATAAACTAGACACTGCTATCAATTTACAACTGAAAAACATTAGGTAATAAAAAAGGCTGCAGTATTTGTGCTGCAGCCTTACATTTTCAATCTGGCGTTTTAAGGTGATTAATCCTCAAATGGATCAGTCACTAAAATGGTGTCTTCACGCTCCGGACTGGTTGAAAGCAATGCAACAGGTGCGCCAATCAATTCTTCCAAATGGCGAACATATTTGATTGCCTGTGCTGGAAGATCTGCCCATTTGCGAGCGCCAGCGGTGTTTTCTTTCCAACCTTCAAGAGTTTCATAAATTGGCTTAACGCGCGCTTGCGCACCCATTGAAGCTGGCAAATAATCAATCACTTCGCCATCTAATTCATAGGCAACGCAAACCTTGATTTCATCAAGGCCATCAAGCACATCAAGCTTGGTAAGGGCAATACCAGTAATACCACAAACCGCGATCATCTGGCGTACCAATACCGCATCAAACCAACCACAACGGCGCTTACGACCAGTAACTACACCAAATTCATGGCCGCGTGTGCCAAGGAATTCACCAACTTCATTCATTTGCTCGGTTGGAAATGGGCCTTCGCCAACACGGGTTGTATAGGCTTTTGCAATGCCCAAAACATAATCGATTGATGCTGGCCCCATGCCTGAACCGGTTGCAGCTTGACCGGCAATGGTATTAGACGAGGTAACAAATGGATAAGTACCAAAATCATTGTCAAGCAATGCACCTTGTGCGCCTTCAAAAAGAATACGCGCACCACTGCGGCGTTGCTCATCAAGATATTTCCATGTGCGATCCATAAAGGGTAGGATTTCGCCAGCAACTTCCATCAATTCATCAAACAAACCTTGCGCCTGAATTTCAGGCTCACCCATGCCACGACGCAAAGCATTGTGGTGGGTTAAAACGCGCTCGATTTTCGCCATCAAAGTTTCAGGCTCAGCCAAATCGGTAAGACGAATAGAACGACGACCAACCTTGTCTTCGTAAGCAGGGCCAATGCCGCGCTTGGTTGTGCCAATTTTCAAACCAGTAGTGGCGTTTTCACGCGCGGCATCAAGGTCACGGTGCAAAGAAAGGATAAGCGGTGCATTTTCAGCAATGCGCAAAATTTCAGGGGTAATTTCAACGCCCTGATCGCGTAATTTTTTTACTTCCTGCACAAAGTGATGTGGGTCAACCACAACGCCATTGCCAATAACGGACGACTTGCCACGTACAAGACCAGACGGCAAAAGAGACAACTTATAGCTTACACCATCAATAACCAGCGTATGCCCAGCATTGTGGCCACCTTGATAGCGCACAACAATATCAGCACGCTCTGATAACCAGTCAACAATTTTACCCTTGCCTTCATCACCCCATTGGGCACCGACAACGACTACATTGGCCATTTATAAACTCCGCTTTGGTTCTATGCGTTATATATTTTGATGTATCATGCCATTCTTAAATTTTAAGAAAATCCATGATGATAATTCTAAACTTTGTTTATTCTAAAAGCCAAAAAGCGCAGAAACTTATCTTAATAATATAACTTTGGCCTTATGCTATTAAACATATTTTACCCAAGGTGCAGCGTTTAAAAGCGGTAACACGCGCACAAATATCATCAATTAAAACTGCAAGGCTTATAAGAATCGCCATATGTCAATCAAACCTAGCTTTTATAACCAAACTTTGCAAAAGTTGCGACTCTTGATTTAGTGATTAACATAATTAAACCAAAACAAATTGTGGCTTAATTTCAGCAAAAAGCCCACGCTTAATAAAAGCGCAGGCTTTAATATGTGATTGCCCAATGCCCAAAATTATTTAAATTTCGCGCACAGCACCTTTAGCAGCTGATGTGGTCATTGCTGCATAGGCCCTAAGAGCTTTGGTAATTTTCCGTTTGCGTATTTCCAATGGCTTCCAAGCTTCAGAGCCTTTTTCTTGCATTTTTTCACGGCGGTGGGCAAGAACGGCATCATCAACAGCCAAATGGATTTTGCGGTTTGGAATATCAATTTCAATGATATCGCCTTCTTCCACCAAACCAATTGTGCCGCCTTCAGCCGCTTCTGGTGAAACATGGCCAATAGAAAGACCTGATGAACCACCTGAAAAACGACCATCGGTAATCAAGGCACATGCTTTGCCAAGCCCCTTGGATTTTAAGTAACTGGTTGGATAAAGCATTTCCTGCATACCGGGGCCACCGCGTGGGCCTTCGTAACGAATAAGCACAATGTCGCCAGCCTTAACCTTATTGTTCAAAATACCAAGCACAGCTGTATCTTGACTTTCAAAAATGCGGGCGGGGCCTTTAAATACCAAGATTGAATCATCAACACCAGCGGTTTTAACAATACAACCATCTTCCGCCAAATTACCATAAAGTACGGCAAGGCCACCATCTTGCGAATAAGCATGTTCCTTGGTGCGGATGACGCCCTTTTCACGATCAAGATCAACGCTTTCATAACGGCGCGACTGGCTAAAGGCAGTCTGGGTTGGCACGCCGCCGGGTGCTGCACGGAAAAAATCATGCACAGCCGGATCATTGGTTTGCTTTACGTCATAATTTCGTAGTGCATCGCGCATCGTAGGTGAATGAACGGTATAAGTTGTATTATTGATAAGGCCAGCACGGTCAAGCTCACCCAAAATGCCCATAATACCACCAGCGCGATGGACATCTTCCATATGGACATGAGCAACAGCAGGTGCCACTTTACATAAAACCGGTACTTTGCGCGATAAGCGATCAATATCAGCCATAGTAAAATCAACTTCGCCTTCTTGCGCAGAGGCCAAAAGGTGAAGGACAGTATTGGTTGAACCGCCCATGGCAATATCAAGCGTCATGGCGTTTTCAAAGGCCGGCAATGTCGCGATAGAGCGTGGCAAAACCGTTTCATCCTCGCCCTCGTAATAGCGCTTGGCAAGTTCGACAATGCGGTGACCTGCTTCTTCAAACAAGCGTTTGCGATCAGAGTGGGTAGCAAGGGTTGAGCCATTACCTGGTAAGGATAGGCCAAGCGCTTCAGTCAAGCAATTCATTGAATTAGCTGTGAACATACCAGAGCATGAGCCACAAGTTGGGCAGGCAGCACGCTCGATGGCGTTTACTTCCTCGTCCGTATGCTTGTCATCTGCAGCAGCAACCATCGCATCAACAAGGTCAAGAGCGATTTCTTTACCATTTAAAACAACCTTGCCAGCTTCCATCGGGCCGCCAGAAACAAAAATTGTTGGAATATTAAGGCGAAGTGAAGCCATTAACATGCCCGGTGTAATTTTGTCACAATTGGAAATGCAAACCATCGCATCAGCGCAATGGCCATTGACCATATATTCAACAGAGTCGGCAATGATTTCGCGTGATGGCAGTGAATAGAGCATTCCGTCATGCCCCATTGCAATACCATCATCAATCGCAATAGTATTGAATTCCTTGGCAACACCGCCAGCTTTTTCAATTTCGCGCGCCACAAGCTGCCCAAGATCTTTCAAATGCACGTGACCTGGCACAAATTGCGTGAAAGAATTGACAACCGCAATAATCGGTTTGCCAAAATCATTGTCTTTCATACCTGTGGCACGCCACAGGCCGCGAGCGCCGGCCATATTACGGCCATGGGTGGAAGTACGCGAACGATAGGCAGGCATTGTAACCTCTTTTTGATTTATCGATTAAGCAGCAATTTATAGCACAATTGCTACTTTAAAACTATTCTTAATTTTATAATGGTTTTGCCGCAGACTAAAGATTTTCGCAAGCCTTATTTACTCAACAAGCGTCAATTCAGCAAGAAAAGTCGGTAATAAAAGACCACCATTAAGCCCTCAAAATGAAGCTATGGCTTAAGGCTTTTGAAAAATCTTTTAAAAATCAATGAATTAATTATTTATCATCGATAAGATTCTTATCTGCAACAAAATGAAAATCCGCTTTATCACATTGTTGTTATTTTTGGAAAGAAAAATATGCTTTTTGCGCAACATTATTACCAAAAAATATTTTTTTTGAATAAAGCCGATTTTTTTTCGCGTTAGATTTACCCATTTTGTTGCGTTTTTTCCGATGATGGAGTCATCGAATTTTTACGCCATAAGCCAGTTTTATAATAGATAAAGGCGAGGATGAGGCAGGTGAAAGCACCAACTGGGAAGCTGATCCAAATAGCATCGGCACCAAGCATATTATAGGTAAGATAATAAAACCCAAGGCGTACAGGATAAAGAGAAACAAAGATAATTAACAATGGTATGATAACAACACCATTTGCACGCATGGTTGCAAATATCACCATGGCCATACCAAATAACATATAGCTCCACGTTGCACGATATTGCATGTGGTCGGCAATTGCCATTGCGCCACTTTCTTTTCCTAAGAAAAGCCCAAGGACGGGGCGATCAAAAATCAATAAGATGGCAATGATTGAGCCCGTTAATAAAAGCGTTGAGAGAAGTCCTGCTGTATTAATCTTGTTAACGCGCTCCCACTTTCCAGCACCTATATTTTGTGCAACCATTGCGCTTACTGCGGCGCCGACCGCCATAGAGGGCATTTGCACATAGGTCCATAATTGTTGCATGGCGCTATAGGCGGCAGTTGTCATCAAGCCTTCGCGGTTGACAAGGCTAATCATGACAAGAGCAGCGGTTGCCATCACCACCATTTGCAACCCCATAGGCACGCCTTTGCCAATAATTGTTTTTAATAAGTTAATACGTGGGATAAGATAATTGAGTTCCCGTCCAACCAAGCGTAGCGGTAATTTACGCCAATACATTGTAATTATCATGGCAATTAATGAACCGTAGCCAGCAATAATGGTCGCAACGGCCGACCCAACAATGCCTAATTGCGGAAAAGGTCCAACGCCTAAAATCAATAAGGGATTAAGTATAATATCAAGTACGACATTAAGACCCATAAACCACATAGGGGTCATCGAATCGCCCGAACCACGCATGCCCATCATAACAATCACTGACATCATGGTTGATGGTAGAGCTATGAAAATTACCCGTAAATAGGCATGAGCCTGAGTAAAAGCATCTTGTGGTGTGTTAAGATGGGTTAATATCCAGTCGGAAAATGTCCAACCTAAAACGCCAACTAAGATTGATAATATTAAACAAAACCCAATTGCCGAACCAAAAATACGCCGCGCCGCATCAATATCATGGCGACCAAAATATTGGCCAACCATGACCGTTGCTGCCATGCCAAAACCAAACACAGCCGAAAACACTAAAAACATGATGATGCTGGCATTTGCTGTTGCTGCCAAGGCCGTTTCACCTAAAAATTTGCCAACCCATACAGTATTGATAGATGCATTAAGTGATTGCAATATATTAGAAAGCAATGTTGGCAAGGCAAAAATAGCCAAGGTTTTAAAAATCGGACCTTGGGTTAAATCTCTTGACTTGGTGGCATTGGCTGTTGGCATAAGATAACTTCCTATAATGAAGTAAAATTAAATAAAACGCATATTTAAAATTTAAAAACAAAATTTCGTTGCACGCTTGATATCACATCAACTTCAAAAGTGATATGAAATATACGTTACTTTTTAGCGCTTGGGAATTGGTGATTAAATTGCTAAAACTGGTTAAAACAGGCGCGACCAAAATCTGCGAATTGTTTGTGGCTTTGTAACAATGATTGTTCATAACAGTTTATTTTATAAAAATGCAAATTTAAGCTATCGACAGAAAAACATCATTATTTTCGGTAAGGAAATTATTGTGATCCGTATTTTGCCACTTGTGCTAGCAGTCGCTTTATTCATGGAAAATATGGACGCCAATGTCATATCTACCTCCTTGCCAGCCATTGCTCGTGATTTAGATACCAGCCCAATTGCATTAAAATTGGCGCTTACCTCTTATCTTGTGTCGCTTGCTATTTTTATTCCGGTGAGTGGCTGGATGGCGGACCGCTTCACTGCGCGCCATATTTTTCGCATTGCTATGGCAGTTTTTATTTTTGGTTCAATCTTGTGTGCAATATCGAATTCCCTCACCGGTTTTGTTTGTGCGCGTTTCTTGCAAGGCATTGGCGGCGCCATGATGTCACCGGTTGGCCGCGTCCTCCTTATTCGCTCCACCCCCAAAGCTGATCTTATCAATGCGCTTGCTTGGCTTACCATGCCAGCGCTTATTGGCCCATTAATTGGCCCGCCGCTTGGCGGTTTCATTACCACCTATTTTTCTTGGCATTGGATCTTTTTAATCAATGTGCCAATTGGACTTTTAGGCATGTTTTTTGCAACGCTTTATTTGCCACGCGATGAAGTGCCCATATTGCGTCCACTTGATTGGCCGGGCTTTTTCCTTTCAGGTATTGGTCTTGCTGGTATAATTTTTGGTCTTTCTATGGTCAGTTTGCCAGCATTGCCAATGTGGTTGGCTTTTGTGACAATTTTTATTGGATTAATTACGTCCTATTTTTATTTACGCCATGCAAAAACCGCCAAGCATCCTTTGCTGGATTTGAGCCTTTTTAAAGATCCCATTTTTCGTAAATCGATCACGGGCGGCAGTTTTTTCCGCATTGGGCTTGGCGCTTCGCCATTTTTATTGCCGATGATGCTACAAATTGCCTTTGGTCTTTCGCCTTTGCAATCGGGTCTTATTACCTTTGTTGGCGCAATTGGTGCGCTCGGTATGAAACTTGGTGCAACAAGTACCTATCGGCGTTTTGGCTTTCGCAAAGTCTTAATGTTTGGCTCTCTATTTTCAGCCGCAACAATAGCAATTAACGGGCTTTTTACACCACAAACACCATATTTGTTGATGCTTGGAATTTTGCTTGTCGGTGGTTTTTTACGATCATTAATTTTTTCAGGGGTCAATTCACTATCCTATGCCGATATTGCTCAAGATAAGGTTAGCCAAGCCGCACCTATCGCATCTGTTGCACAACAATCATCGGTGGCGCTTGGTGTTGCCATTGCCGGTACCGTTCTTGAGGTGAGCCTTTCCACGCATGATGGTGGTTTAGGGTTAACGGATTTTCATATCGCGTTCTTTATTGTAGCTGCAATTAGCACAATTTCTTTCTTTATCTTCCGTACATTACCTAATGACGCAGGACATGCTTTGGCGGAAAAGAAAGCAAAACTCATTAGAAGTGAAAAATAATGCTTGATTGATGACGAAATGGCAACCATATGTCACAATTATGGCTTATAAAAAAGCAAGACAAAACAGTCTTGAATGATTATAAGTGATAAACGGCTAACACATTTGGTTGTACAAAATTCAAATGGAAAAGACGATTTTGATAAATATTATAGAACTCATAGATTTGGGTTTTGACGTTAACAGAGTATAGTTGGAATATGACCTCACAAAGCTATTTTTCTGCGCCTTTTCTTCGCCGTAAATCGGTTGCTGTAAGGGTTGGTGGTGTAACAGTTGGCGGTGATGCGCCGGTTGTTGTACAATCAATGACCAATACTGATACCGCTGATATTGATCAGACTGTTGCGCAAGTTGCAGCGCTTGCTCTTGCTGGTTCTGAAATGGTGCGCCTCACCGTTGACCGTGATGAATCAGCCACCGCAGTTCCTTATATTCGCGAACGACTAGAACGGCTTAATATTTTTGTACCCTTAATTGGCGATTTTCATTATATCGGCCATAAGCTTTTAACCGATCATCCAGCTTGCGCTGAAGCCTTGGCAAAATATCGTATTAATCCTGGCAATGTCGGTTTTAAAGATAAAAAAGATAAGCAATTTGCTGATATTGTTGAAATTGCTATTAAACACAATAAGCCCGTACGCATTGGCGTTAATTGGGGTTCATTAGATCAAGAATTATTAACCCGCCTTATGGATGAAAATGCAGCTCAAGGTGGAAAACTCTCAACCCAGCAAGTGATGCGTGAAACTGTGGTGCAATCGGCACTGTTAAATGGTGCTCTCGCCGAAGAAGTAGGACTTAGCCGCGACAAGATTATTTTATCGGCAAAAGTAAGCCAAGTGCAAGATTTGATTGCTGTTTATACGATGCTTGCAGCACGTTGTGATTATGCTTTGCACCTTGGTTTAACCGAAGCAGGCATGGACACGAAGGGCATAGTTGCGTCATCTGCCTCAATGGGAATTTTGTTGCAACAAGGCATTGGTGATACTATTCGTATTTCATTAACGCCAAAACCGGGCGGTGATCGCACCCGTGAAGTGCAAGTGAGCCAAGAGCTTTTGCAAGTTATGGGCTTTCGCCAATTCATTCCAATTGTTGCTGCTTGCCCTGGCTGTGGGCGCACAACCTCAACCGTTTTTCAAGAATTGGCGGAAAAGATCCAAGCCGATATTCGCCGCAATATGCCAATTTGGCGCGAGCAATATCCAGGGGTGGAATCTTTAAATGTTGCTGTTATGGGCTGTATTGTTAATGGCCCAGGTGAATCAAAGCACGCCGATATTGGCATTTCGCTACCTGGTACCGGTGAAACACCAGCTGCACCAGTTTTCGTAGATGGCAAAAAAGTTGCGACCTTGCGCGGTGAAAACATTGCAGCAGATTTTGAAAAAATGGTGTCTGAATATATAGAAAACCGTTTTAGTTAAATAGTTGACATAAATAAAAACCATAGGCTTTTTTCATTAGGGAAAGTCTATGTTTTTTGTTCCCTTAAATGAATTGAAATTTCACTAGGGGCAGCAATTTGAGTTCGCAAATTTTTTGCTGAACTCCTCATATAAAATCTATGGGTAAAAATTTATTAAAAAACCACTATATTAAATATCAGCTGCTTGATAGTAAAACCAATCAACTAACTAAGGACTCAATTATTAAGCTATCAATGTTGACGTTTAAAAGCCTATTGCCTTATTTCCTCAACGTTAAGCTTATAAATAATCGGCCAGTCTTGTAGGGGGATGCCTATACATGGTTGCATCTGGCGCACCTCACTCAAGCGAAATCCATCGGGCGTATAGCTATAATTTGATGCTGTGCCACAATGTCGATTGCCTAGCCCAACTGTAGAGTCTGCAAGTGTCATAGTTATTTTGCTCTTACTAAAAGGATTTTCGAAACTATTAACATTTGATTTATTATCTATTTTTTCTCGCGGATAGGATTTATAGTTTTGATCAATGCTATAAATCTCATATGAAGCATTATTTTTTGCGCTGTAATAGCATAAGGCATAAAAACGATCGCCATTGCTTGCATGAAATATTTTGTCACTTGAAAAACCGTCAAAACAATTATCGCCTTCTCGCTGCTGCAATAAAATTTGTGGCTTCTTTGCATTATCATCATCAATGAATAAACGATAGGCTTTTATCTTGGGTAGGCTTACCACTTGCTTTGGGTAGAAAAAATCAACATAATCTTTCATTTCTCGATAAAACTGCTGAAAAGCTGACAGATTAATTGTAGTTGTATTGCCTTTTAGGTTCTTGTTGCCGAAAGCAAGTGTTTTTTGGTTAAGTAGACCGTTGAATATATCATTTATACGGTGGTTATCTGCTATTATTTCAACAGAGTCATTTATAGTTGAAGCTGCCGATGGAAGAGCGATAAAATATGAGGATATATCTTGTATTTTAGATTGTTTAAACTGCACAAAGGCTTGGTAATTTTTGTCTTTTTCACCTTGGCTAGAGTTGTATATATTAAAAATTATACGTATTTTAGCTGGTTTATTACTATTAAATTGCCATTTTATCACAATATAATCGGCAAATGCTTGACTGGTAGATTTATACCCAACTGCGGTGCAGCTATAACTTTGGTCGCAACCAATTTCCCACTGGTTATGGTCAATGCCTGTCTTATTGGGGACTGGCTTATTAGGCAGAAAACAATCGGCCATATCACAATAAAAACTCAGCTCCTCTTGGCGATGGCGGGTTATTAAATCTTTACACCGGTTAATACGAAAAATTGGCTTTGGGCTTGCTACATCAGGGTTAAGATCATTCATGAAAAGGCAGGCTTTATCTTTAAATTTTACCCAAGCACGCTGCTCATTAAGCAATGATATGGCAGGCGGATTAAATTGCTTAAACTCCTCATCATTTTCGGTGTCTGAAAAAATGTCGTCTAGCCGTTTTCTAATATATTGATAGGCCTTATTAAGCTCCCAATCGGATATTTCAATGTCGGATAGAAGGTCATCAATTTCATAGTCAGAAAAATGACAAGTAGCATCGTCATTACAATAAAACTGCTTTAATTGAGCTATGCGATCCTCAACAATAGCGCCGCGGCAACCAAAAAAATGCATTACCTGTCCTTCACGACCGCGAAAACCGTCAAAAAAAGGCTGGCAGGACTGCTCTTTAAACGTAATCCACAAGCGTTGCTGATCTTTAAGCTGCTTTTTGATTTTTTCACCATTTGGGTGGCTTTGGTAGCTATCGATTACTTCACGCCATGTAATATTCAGATCGATATCTATGCGTTCGAAATATTCAACACCGCAATTTCGCCAATCAAAATTGGTTCCATCTGCCTTATCATCTAGACATTTGTCATAAAGTGCATCAGCATGGGCACTTTTAGAGCTTGAAAACACGGTGAAGCCAAACAGTAAAAGCAATAAGCCATAAATAATTTTTGACATAACCGCCCCCTTTTTTCATCATCTAGCTTTCGATAATTTCGTCATCCTTAGCGTTTTTATAATCACGAAACCATTTCGCCATAAAGTCCAAAAATAACCGCACGCGTGTGGGTAAATAACGCCTATCGGGATAAACTATATAAATGCCGATACCACTCAAACGATAATCAGCAAGCACCTCTTGCAAATTACCACGCTTAATCTCTTCCTCCGCGACAAAATCTGGCATGCGAGCAAGACCAAGTCCAGTAACAGCTGCTGTTCGGGTTAAAAACGGGCTATTAACCTCTATTGGCCCATGAATGGGGATTGAATATTCATGGCCATTAAGGTCAGTAAAGAACCAATTGTTAAATCCACGATTATTTCTATCCACAAGACAGGGAAAATTGGTCAGCTCTTCTGGCGTTTCTGGTATGCCGTGCCGTTCTAATAAGGCAGGTGAAGCACATACAATCGACGAAACATCCATTAATTTACGCGCAACTAACGAGGAATCATCAAGACGCGTTATGCGGATGGCAACATCAAAACCTTCATCAATCAAATCAATGAAACGATCTTCAACGTGAATATCAAGATTTATTTTAGGGTTTGCTTCGCAAAAATCAATTAATGATCGCCCTATCGGTGATGCGGCAAAAGGATGTGGCGCCGATAATTTGATCTTACCTTGCACGATTGCTGTGGCTTCAGCAACGCTATTGCCAAGATCTTCTATTTCGCGAACAATATCATGGGCGCGAAGGTAATATAATTGTCCCGCTTCAGTTAAGGATAATTGCCTTGTCGTACGGTTAAGCAATAAAACGCCAAGCATATCTTCAAGCTCGCGTACTTGCTTTGACAATAACGCCTTGGAGCGACCGCTTTTGCGTCCTGCGGCTGAAAACCCTTCAGCTTCAACAACGGCAATGAAAGAACGCATTCTGGTCAACAGGCCCATAGGTTTTCCTTTTAGGCAAATTGCGCAAGGCAACATGCACTTGCATCACTATATTTTAAGCTTCCAAGCTGACATCAATAGTTGTTTTGTCTTTGCCTTCAACAACAACCAGCTTTGTTTTATATTCTTGCTGATTTTTTGCAGCTTCGATTAACGCAGGAATATCTAACCCTTTTTGTTGCATGCCTTCAATTCCACTTATTGGCAAAATCTTATTTAGCAAATTTGCAAAGAACAAAGGAATAGTATAGTTTTCTTTTTCAATACCATCAATCGTCTTAATAATGCGTATTTTCTTCATAGCTAACCTAAATAATATTTTTGTTATTTTATGCGTATTTTTTAAAGAAGCCTAATGATTTTATCATATATTTATTGAAAATTACCGTCGTCCACATTGGCGTAATTGCATATCATATTGACGGCTCATTGTTTGCGCACGCTGTGCGCCACGTGCGGCAATACCTCCACGCCCATTACCGCGCGCATAACCTGTGTGACCAAGATAATAATTAAGATAAAGATTATAGGCATCATGGGGAGCGACACCATTTTTTTGTACACTTTGGCGGTGGTACCAAGCGATAAAACGGGCAGCATCTTCAAAATTATTGCGCTTTGCCCCCGTGCGCCCCGTTTCGCGGCGATAGCGATCCCAAGTCCCATCAAGTGCTTGTGCATAACCATATGCGCTTGATTGGCGTTTCCAAGGGATAAAGCCAAGTAATTTAGTTCGTGGTGGGCGCGCATTGTGCTTGAAATTTGATTCTGCATACATGGTTGCCAAAATTACAGGTGTTGGAATACCATATTCGCGCTCGGCTTTTTTTACAGAGCGTTCCCAATTGGTGAAAAAGCCGTTCTTTTGGTCAAGAACAGCACAAGCATTGGTCGTACGAGTGGGAGCGCTTGCACACCCAGCTAATAACGCCACTAGCGTTAAAAAAAACAAAATGCGCGACATGTTAATACCTCTAATTGAGGTAAAAGCATAAAACCAATTTTATTAACAAGATGTGTACAGAGCGATTAACCATAAACTTACCCACATGACACACGAAATACTGATATAATAAAAAAAATATTAAAATTCATATATTTATGAGTTATCTGACTTTATGTAAATTTTCGCTGTGATAATCTATCTACAAAGTTTACAAGTAAAGGTTATCAGGACGTTTCGTTTTAAGGTTAAATAATGATTGATACATTAGCAATATCTGGCTATCGCTCAATCCGCGATCTCATTGTCCCACTTGATAAATTAACCATTATTACTGGTGCCAATGGTGCCGGTAAATCCAATCTTTATCGCTCATTACGCCTTTTGGCATCAGCGGCAAATGGTGAGCTTGTTGGTAATTTAGCCAAAGAAGGCGGAATCCAATCGGTCTTTTGGGCTGGGCCTGAAAAAATTTCCAGAGATATGCGTTCAGGGCATAGTGCCTTTCAAGGTACTGTATCAAATCAGAGAAAGCGTTTGAAGCTGAGGTTTTCTAGCCGTGATATGAGTTATGCGTTGGAACTTGGTTTTCCAACCAGCGGGGATGAAAATATTGGCGATAATATGGGGCCTTTTCGATATGACCCACTTTTTAAACGCGAAACTTTATGGAGTGGTGCTTTACGCCCATCAAGCATTCATGCCCTGCGTAAAAGTGCATTATTATCCTTGCGTGACTTAGATGGCGAACTTACAAATTCGCGTTTTGAACTATCTGATTATGAGAGCATGTGCCTAATTGCTGGCGATCCATAGGCTTCGCCACAATTGTTGGAACTGCGGGAAAGGCTGCTTACATGGCGGTTTTATGATCATCTGCGTACCGATAGTGATGCACCATCAAGAAAACTCCAAATTGGCACTTATACGCCGATAATGGCCAATGACGGCAGTGATGTTGCTGCGGCCCTTCAAACTATTTTGCAAATTGGCGATGATAATCTCTTAGCTGAGATGATAGATCTTGCTTTTCCCAGCGCTGTAATTGATATTACCCACCATGAAGGTTGGTTTGGGCTACAAATGCACCAAAAGGGGTTACTACGCCCATTAAAATCTGCTGAACTATCTGATGGTACCATGCGCTATATTATGCTGCTCGCCGCTTTATTAACCCCTCGCCCACCAAGCTTGATGGTATTGAATGAACCTGAAACAAGTTTACATCCAGATTTATTGCCTGCCTTGGCTAAGCTTATCTGTGCCGCTTCCAAAAACATGCAGCTCATTGTTGTTTCGCATGCACAGCCATTGGTTGATTTATTGAAGAAACAAGGCCATGGCACCATATTGAATCTTTATAAAGAATTTAGTGAAACAACATTTAAAGATAATAATCTTATCAACCGTGCGGGTTGGAAATGGCCCGATTATTAGGTTCCCCCCAATGCAAATCAAGTATCATTTTAAATATGGCAGAAAAATAAAAAAGCCCTTGATGTATTAAATCATCAAGGGCTTTATTTTCTAAAATCAAAATTTTGGCTTATTTTTTATAAAAAGCTCTGATTTCTTCAATAATCTTATCCTGATCGCTTTCGCTTAAATAAGGATGCATTGGAAGGCTTAAAACTCTTTCTGCAAGACCTTCAGATATAACCAACTGCTCGCTTGCGCGTGGATAATCCTTGTAGGCTGTTTGTAAATGCAATGGCTTTACATAATAAATAACTGACGGAATGCCTTTTTCCTGTAGATGTGCACGCAAACCATCGCGATTTTCAGCTTCAATCGTATATTGAGCATAAGCAGAACGTGTATTTTCAGGTATAAAAGGTGTTTTAACCACGTCTTTTAAACCGTCCCTATAACGCTTACCAATAATTTCGCGTTGTTGCATTTCGTCTTCGAGAATGGCTAATTTTTCAATCAAAATAGCGGCTTGAATTGTATCAAGACGCGAGTTTAAACCAATGCGAACATTGTCATATTGCGTTTCACCCTTACCATGGAAAAGGATAGAGCGCAGAATATCTGCAAGTTCATCACTATCGGTAAACATTGCACCGCCATCACCATAGCAGCCCAAAGGCTTGGCTGGATAAAAGCTGGTTGCAGCTACATCACCATAGGCACCGCACATGGTGTTACCGCTTTTACCGCCAATGGATTGCGCGGCGTCTTCAATGACAAATAAACCTTCTTCGGCAGCTATAGCATTAATCGCCTTATAATCCGCCGGTAGACCAAAAATATCAACTGGGATGATCGCCTTTGGGGTAAGACGACCTTCTTTTTTAATCATTTGGATTGCTTGCTTAAGCTGCGCCGTATCCATATTATAGCTGTCAGGTAAAACATCAATAAATACCGGTTCGGCTCCCACAAGGGCAATAACTTCGGCAGTAGCAGCAAAGGTAAAGCTAGGGCAAAAAACAGCGTCTCCAGGGCCGATTCCTTTGGCCATTAATGGCATAACCAAAGCATCGGTTCCGTTAGCACAGGCGATAACGTGCTTTACGCCAACATAATCCGCAAGTTCTTGTTCAAATTGCGCTACTTCAGGGCCTAAAATATAGCGTCCATCAGCAATAACTTTTAAAACTGCAGTATTGATTTTATCTTCAATGCGCGCGCGCTGGGCGCCAAGATCGATAAATTGCATAAGGGCGGCTCCGCTTCTTAAAAATGATGGCTTATAGCCACCGAATCAAAACATAATCTGTTTTAATCCTGATTGATGTTAATGGCTACAGGTGAGCGTTCACAAGATTGATAACAACTGTAACAGCTGTTGAACGAATAATTTATAATGAAGCCAAAAACGACCTAAAGCAAATCACGCATAGTTTTAGCGCCACTATGATTAACGCTACCAGCGGTTAGAATTTTTAGCACTGCAATTGCTTCATGGCCATTGGTCCGCGGCTCGCTGCGCGTTTCTATGCAATGCAAGAAATGCTGCAATTCGCGGGTTAAGGGCATGCCCTCATTGACCGCAAGATATTCAGGCTCATTTGCAGTAAATGCCCATTGGCCATTATCTTGCCAAACTGCAAAGCGATAAATACCAAGTTTACGCTCCCATGGTTCAACATCATCAAACACGGCCATAGCTTTGGTACCAACAACAGTCAAGCGCCGTTCCCGATAAGGATTAAGGCGTGATGCTACCAAATGGCTGCGTAATCCATTGGGGAATACCATATGCACATGAGCAAAATCTGATAATTGGTCAATAATCGCTGCACCTTCGCCACGAATCTCTGATGGCTCACAGCCAGTTAAAGCAAGAATCATTGAAAGATCATGGGGCGCAAGATCCCATAAAGCATCGCTTTCCGTGTGGAATTTACCAAGCCCCATACGGTGGCTGTGAATATACTTTATTTCACCCAATTCGCCCGAATTGACGAGTTCCATGAGTTTTTCAAAGGCTGGATGAAAACGCAAAACATGGCCAACCATGAAAATGCGTTTATTCTCTTCGGCGATTCTAACTTCACGCTCAGCATCTTCCACATTAAGGGCGATGGGCTTTTCCACAAGCACATCTTTGCCATTTTCAACAGCGCGAATCGCATTTTGTGCATGGAATTGCGGCGGCAATGCCATAACAATCGCATCAATATCGGGGCGAGTGAACAAATCATCAATGGCAATTGCCTCGACATCATGTTCTGCTGCAAAGCCCTCAGCGCGGTCGGTATTAGCATCAGAGACCGCGGCCAATGCACCAAGGCCCTTTAAAGTGCGAATATGGTTACTCCCCCAATAACCGCATCCTAAAACTGCTACGCGTGGCGACATTTCAATCCATTCCTTTAACAATATTGTTTCAATATCCGCCTTATCGTCATATGACAAGAGATAAAGCGATAAACAATGCTTGACAGATTAATTTTTGCCCTTTATATCCACGCCACCGACAGCGAAATTGACAACGATGTTGATTTGGCGGAGTAGCTCAGTAGGTTAGAGCAGAGGAATCATAATCCTTGTGTCGGGGGTTCGAATCCCTCCTCCGCTACCAATTTTTCGATTATTATTCGGTGAATTATTAACGTTTCCCTCAAAGATATAACTCAACTTATGTGTTTAATTGTTGGTAGCTGGAAACTATTTTTAACGAATCTTGTCCAACAAGTCCGAAGCGGCGCTCACGATTGTGAAAAAAGCTTACAGCTTCAACCAAATCTTCTGGTTCAAACTCCGGCCACATCTTTTGAGTGAACCATAATTCTGCATAGGCACTTTCCCACAGTAAAAAATCAGATAATCTTTGTTCGCCGCTAGTGCGTATAACAAGATCAACATCGCCAATTTCTTGGCTACCAGTCAATGCTTGGTGAAAAAGGTCGCGATTAAGATCTTGCTTATTATCAAGAGTTTTTATCGCCTTTAAAATCTGGTCACGTGATGAGTAATCAATGGCTATACGCATATGAACGCCCCCGCAATGAGCTGTTTGGCTTTCAGCATGGTCAATTGCCAAAAGCAGTTTTTCTGGTAACCGCTCCCTCATGCCAATGACGGTAAGCTTCACATCGTGGTTTATAAGATTTTCTGTCTCAGCCAACAGAAACAGAGTGAAAATATCCATCATGGTTTCAACTTCTTGGGCTGGACGTTTAAAATTATCCGTTGACATACCAAATAGCGTTAATGTTTTGATATTAAGATTTTTTGCATGAATAAATGCTTTACGAACGGCTTCTGCGCCTTGGTAATGGCCATAAGAACGTGGTAAGCCTTGCCGTGTTGCAAAGCGGCCATTGCCATCCATAATAATCGCAACATGGAGGGGCTTTTTATTTTTGAAATCAATGAAGTCATGATGCATGATAATTACCTAAAAATGGGTGGTTAATGATATATTTCTAGAAAAAGAATACGGGGAACCTGCTCGGCGTAAGCACCAAGAGATAAGAAGTTAAATAAGCTTTGAAAAAGGAACAAAGATTTAGGGCGTTGCGGGTTTTAAGCCTTTTGGGATGTGTTGACGCGCAAGGGCGGCATCACGAATAATTTGTTCAAGAATATTAATGTAATCCAAAAAGCGTTGCTGCCCCTCTTTCGTCATTTTACAGGTGGTAACGGGGCGTAATTTGTCAAAATATTTATCTATTTCAACAAGGCCTGCGTCTTGCAATACCTGTAAATGGCGGCTTAGATTGCCATCACTAAGACCGCAAGATGTTTTAAGATCAGCAAATTTCATCGAACTATCATGGGCACTTAGCGAGGTTAAAATGGCAAGGCGCGCGCGCTCATGGATAATTTTGTCAAGATTGTCATAAGAAAAGGGAGCCGATGATGAGTTAGGCATTGTTTTTCCCCTTTGCGGAATAAAGCAATAAAGCCATAAGACTTTGGCCGCCACCAAAGGTCAAAGCCATGGAAAGTGGTGATAAATCACGCGATGACGCAGTAAAAATAAAAGTAACAAAGCCCAAAATCACATAAGTGGCAGCACCAAGGGCAAGCGATGACGGTAAAATTCGTAAAGCTGCAAAAAGGCAACAACCAACCAGTATCAACCATAAAGGTGGCAATAACCAATATAGATCAGGTGCATAAAAGGCAAAGGCAGTTAAAAGTAAGGCACCGATAATACCAGCAGGTAATAAATGACTCATGGCAGCAAGCACCATTTCATCAGCCATGCCTTGATGGTGACGCCTTGAACGCGCAATCATTTCGCCGCCGACTAAAAGCGTTGCTATGATTGCCGTGGTGATCCAACTGCTAAAAAAGGCAAAGGGCGTGGCGGCAAGCTGAGGAAACATAAATTGTAAACCGCCGGTAATAAATGCAAGAATAGCAGTGAGCGCCATTGTCATTGGGCCAAGTCCACGAAATTCCTTTGCCGTTGCCATTTGTTGGCGAATAAAGGAAATATCGGCAAGTGCTTTATCAAGATCTCCCATGATTACCCCGTCAAATACTATTATACTAAGTTTGCTATGCCTTATTGCTACGGCTGTTTTTAAAAAACCGATGTTAGCAACTCATAAGCCATTCTAACTTTCTATTAAAATGAACTTTGTATCACAAAGTACTTTAACAGATATAATTGGATTATGATTTAATTATGGCGGCTCTATAAAACCTGCTCATTATATGATGAGATTCTTTCAAGATTTGGGTCAGGATCACTTATTTTGAACAAAATGGTATAGGGAAATTTTGGTGAAAACCTAAAGATTAGATGTGAGAAGAATCGCTGAAAAATATGAATATTTTCGAGGAGTTTCGAAAAAACTATTGCAAAAATTTGTCATAAGCTGAGCTTAAATTTAGCCTCAGTTTTTGAATCGATTCATCACCGCATAAGTTTAAAGATAATTTATAAACTTACAAAGCAGTTTAGAACTATAAAAAACTACTGGACAATGTAATGTTATTACATTACATATCCTATTAAATTGCATAACTGAAAATATCAAAAGGGACAAATAATTTTAAGCCACCATCTTTGATGGTTGGCAACAGATGCTTTTACACTTTTTTTTATTAATTTCGGTTTTCACATCGTTTTGAATTGGAGTATATAATGAGCCAAGATCGCCGTTTACCTGTTACGGTTTTGTCGGGTTTTTTGGGTGCTGGCAAGACCACCTTGCTCAACCATATTTTAAATAATTGCAAGGATTTAAAGGTTGCCATTATCGTCAATGATATGAGCGAGATAAATATTGATGCCGAGCTTATCCGAGCAGATTTAAGCGGTGATGAAGCAAGTAGTCTTTCACGCCTTGATGCCCAGTTGGTGGAGCTTACCAATGGTTGTATTTGCTGCACCTTGCGTGAAGATTTACTGGTTGAAGTCGAGCGTTTGGCCAAGCAAAACCGCTTTGATTATTTGCTCATTGAATCAACCGGCATATCAGAACCAATGCCAGTTGCAGCAACTTTTGACTGGCGAGATGAAGATGGCAAAAGCCTTTCCGACCTTGTACGCTTAGATACTATGGTGACCGTCGTCGATACGGCTAATTTATTACATTATTATTCTAACAGTCAGCGTCTTTCGGATTTGGGTGAAACTGCTGGCGACAATGATGAACGAACATTAATTGACCTTTTGGTCGATCAAATTGAATTTGCAAATATTATTGTGTTGAACAAAATTGCTAGCGCCGCCCAAGAAAATCTCCAGCTTGCTAAAACCATTATCCGCTCGTTAAATGCTGATGCAAAAATAATTGAAACCAATTTTGGTGAAATTGCACCCGATAAGCTATTAAATACAGGACTATTTGATTTTGATAAGGTAGCAGATCACCCACTTTGGGCCAAAGAACTTTATGGCTTTAAAGACCATATTCCAGAAACCGAGGAATATGGTATTCGCTCATTTGTCTATCGTGCGCGCCGACCATTCCATCCGCAAAAACTGCAAAATTTTCTAAATAGTTCTTGGCCGGGCGTTGTGCGTGCCAAAGGTTTTTTTTGGTTGGCAACACGGCCGGATTTTGTTGGAGAAATCAGCCAAGCCGGCGCGCAAATGCGCACCCAAAGATATGGACGTTGGTGGTCTTCGGTACCAAAAAACAAATGGCCAGAAAATCCTCAATGGCGTGAAATGATGACAGAAAAAATGGATCCAATATGGGGAGATAGGCGGCAAGAAATTGTTTTTATTGGTTGTGATCCAATGGATGAAAAAATGTTGCGAATCTGCCTTGATGATTGCCTCATTGCGGACGATAATTTTAATTTTTCTGAATGGCAAAAACTAGATGATCCTTTTGCTCATTGGAGTTAACCCATCAAACCAAGCTAAACCACCCATCACTTTTTATTGAATTTTTTATAGATTGGATTGACCTTCCCTCCCCTTGCTAACTTGAATTAGGCCCTTGCAATAATTATATATTTTTAAACGAATAATTATCTAAAAGGAGTGTTGAATGGCTGGTGGATGGACCTCGGACGGTGCAGTTCAAGAGCAGGTTGATGCAAGCCTTGATGATGCTTTACAGCTAGCAAGGCAGAATTTGCCACATGGTGAAAGTGAGTATTTTTGTGTTGAATGTGATGAGCCGATTCCAGAAAAACGTAGGCTGGCTTTAAAAGGTGTAAAGTTTTGTATTGCATGTCAGGCAGAACATGAAAAAACAAATAAAATTCAAAGCACCTATAATCGCCGCGGCAGTAAAGATAGTCAATTGAAGTAAATTAGGTAAAGTAAGATTAGGTTGGGCATTTTTGATAGAGAGCATAGCTGTTTATCAAAAATGCCTTTATTTTATTCAAGGATTAGGACTGTTTAACCAATACATTTATTGCAGAACCCAAAATTGATATTTTCAAATATTGACTTTGTTGGATTTTTCCGTGACAAATTATGGCAAATGAAAATAGGTTTTCATAGCGGAGGAAACGAATGCAAGGCCCATATCCCGATACACTTTTGTTAATTGATAATAAGTGGTGCGAAAGTGAAGGGAATAAAAAAATGCCGGTTATTGATCCGGCAACGGAAGAGATTATCGGCCATGTCAGTGTTGCTTCAAAAAATGACCTTGAAATTGCAGCACAATCGGTCGCCAAGGGCTTTGAGATTTGGAAAAATATATCGCCTTTGGATCGCGCTAAAATAATGCGCAAGGCAGCGCAATTATTGCGCGAGCGTAGCCAATTAATCTCTTGGTTTATGACCCGCGAACAAGGCAAGCCCACAGCCCAAGCCAAGATGGAAGTCATGGGCGCTGCTGATACTATTGATTGGTTTGCCGAAGAAGCGCGTCGTACCTATGGGCAAATTATCCCAGCACGCAGCCTTAATGTAACCCAAATGGTAATTAAACGCCCAGTTGGGCCAGTTGCAGCTTTTACGCCTTGGAATTTTCCAATTAATCAAGTTGTGCGCAAATTATCAGCAGCATTAGCTGCTGGTTGCAGTATTGTTATCAAGGCACCAGAAGAAACGCCCGCTTCGCCTGCTGCAATGATAAATTGTTTTATTGATGCAGGCGTACCTGCTGGTGTTATTGCACTGGTTTTTGGCGTGCCAGCGGAAATATCAGAGTTTTTTATTGCCCATCCGATTATTGAAAAAATCTCTTTCACTGGTTCAACAGCGGTTGGCAAACATTTGGCAAGCCTTGCTGGCCAGCATATGAAAAAAGCAACTATGGAGCTTGGTGGCCATGCACCAGTGCTTGTTTTTGATGATGCAGATATTGATGCCGCTGTCAGTACAATGGCCGCGTCGAAATTTCGTAATGCAGGCCAAGTATGCGCATCACCAACGCGTTTCATTGTGCAAGATAATGTCTTTGATGAATATGTCGAAAAATTTACCTTAGCCGCAAAAATGGTTAATGTTGGCAATGGCTTGGAGCAAGGTGTCGATATGGGACCTCTCGCTAATGAACGACGCATACCAGCCATGCAAAACATGCTACAAGATGCAATTGCAAAAGGGGGCAAGGTGCTGTTGGGTGGTAAACGGATTGGTAATAAGGGCTACTTTTTCGAGCCAACGATTATCACCGATGTGCCAACTTCTGCTGACATTATGAATGAAGAACCCTTTGGGCCAATTGCAATTATCAATCGCTATCAAAAGGACGATGAGATGTTTAACGAGGCTAATCGCCTACGCTATGGACTTGCATCTTATGCCTTTACCAAATCAGCTGCCCGCGTCCATGCTTTAAGCAGCCTCGTTAATGCTGGCATGACCAGCATCAACCATAATGGTCTTGCTTTGCAAGAAGTACCTTTTGGCGGCATACGCGATTCCGGTTATGGCACTGAGGGTGGCTCAGAGGCTATCAATGCCTATCTTGATATGAAATTTGTAACCATAGCAGTTTAAAAACTCATATCATCACTATTGCCTTAAAGGCACAACCTATTCATTTAAATGAAATGACTTTAAATGAGTGACTTGGCAATAGTGAAAACATAAAAAAGGGAAAGCTAAAACTGGGTAAGCTGCCCCAATTTTGCTTTCCATTTTTATTGCTTACAACTAATTTTTTCTATTAAGAGTCTGACTCAAAATAAATGTGCACATTATCGTCTTAGCAATAAAAATGTGCTCTATTATAATCTGCTGCCTCAGATTATAATAGGAGCTTGGCTATTTTACCCGTTTAATGGCATCGGCCAATTTAGCGATAATCTCATCAATTTCGCTTTTTTCAGCAATTAGCGGTGGTGAAAGTGCAATAATATCACCGGTTTGCCGCACCAATGCACCATGATTGAAACAATCAACAAAAACTTCATAACCACGCTGTGATGGTGCACCTTCACGACTAGAAAGTTCAATTCCAGCCACAAGACCAATGGTGCGAATATCAATGACATTAGGTAAATCTTGCAGCGAGAAAACACTATCTTGCCAATATTGTGCAAGGCCAGCGGCACGCGCGAACAAATCTTCTTTTGCATAAATATCTAACGTCGCAAGAGCAGCGGCGCAAGCAACAGGATGGCCAGAATAGGTATAACCATGAAATAATTCTATCTGGCTTTCAGGGCCTATCATCATGCCATCATATATTTTTTGCTGTACGAAAACAGCACCCATTGGTACGACACCATTGGTTAACCCCTTGGCGCAAGTGACTATATCTGGCACAACGCCAAAATAATCAACAGCAAATGGTGTACCAAGCCGCCCAAATCCAGTGATAACCTCGTCGAAAATTAATAAGATGCCGTGTTTTTGAGTGATCTCACGCAAGCGCTCTAAATAGCCTTTTGGTGGTAAAATAACACCAGCAGACCCCGACATTGGCTCAACAATTACAGCTGCAATTGTTTCGGGGCCGTTAAGCTCAATTATACGAGTAAGATCCTCTGCCAATTCCAAACCATATTTGGGAAGCCCTCGCGAAAAGGCATTCTTTTCAATATTTAAGGTATGGCGCATATGGCTTGCCGGAATTTTTGGAAATACGCGGCGATTATTAACTAAGCCACCAACCGAAATTCCGCCAAAGCCAACCCCATGATAGCCTTTTTCGCGGCCGATGACATGCGTTCGCGTAGCTTGCCCAATCGAGCGTTGATAGGCGATAGCAATTTTTAATGCGGTCTCAACTGATTCAGATCCAGAATTGGTGAAGAACACGTGATTTAAGCCAGATTGCTTGCCACCTGGTGCAATATCTACCAAGCGATTTGCTAAATCATGCACAATTGGATGCGACATTTGGAAACCTGGTGCATAATCAAGCGTCAATAATTGTTGCTCAACCGCGCTTGCTATTTCAACTCGACCATGCCCAGCATTTACACACCATAGCCCCGATGTTCCATCAACAACCTTATTGCCATCAATATCATCATAATACATGCCTTTGGCAGATGCCAACATTCTTGGGCTGTCTTTAAACTGCCGATTAGCCGTAAATGGCATCCAGTAGCTTTCCAATGATATAGAATTTGATTTAATGCCCATGACTCACTCCCTCTGATTGTAATAATCAAAACTCCCTGTGAGTGATAGAAAACCAGATTTTATAATTTAAACAACCCCTTTTTTACAATAACTTGCCCAAGGGCGAAAAACATAAAAAACTATATAATTGTTTTTCAATCGCTAATTAAGCTGTTTCACCGCTAATAAGTGAGGTAAAAGACTTTAAGATAATATACACTTCAACATGAAACTCGCTAAATTTGTAATACATTCTTATAAAACAATTATAAAAAAGAATGCGCAACTTATAACCTAAAGATCTTAGTTTTTTTTGCAAATTACAGTAATTTATATAATTATGATTTTGATTAGCTTATTGTCATAAAATACATAATTTATTGCCTGTAGTCTGCAAGATCACTTACATCCAGCGAAAAACTACGCTAATTTAAACAATTAGCTGTTGCAAAACTCTACAAACAAAGCCTCATCTGCGAACTATCTCGGCAAATTTAATATAATCTATAGCTTGCAATAATCTTCCTTTTTATCGCTTAATCAATTACCAACTAGTATAAACGCAACTCTGGCACAATTCTGCGCTATTTTTTAATATAATGAACAAAACTATTAATATTCAAATCAGGCTACAAAAAACTGTGTACGCTTAATGATGACTAAGCCCTGCTGCTTTTCATTTATGATTGTTTCGGCCGGTACATCCAGTTCTAAAACGTGCTCATCATTGGTTTTAACCACCAAACGTCGACGGCCCGGCCTATCCATAATTTTCGTGACCGTAACCGACAAAGCATTATCCCCCTGCCCTACTTCACCACCCCAACTAAGATCATCAGGGCGAAGGAATAATTGTGCGTCACCATTTGGCAAGCCACTTGCATCAAGATTTAGATTATCAAGCTTTGCATAACCATTCTGTATTTTAACCGGTAAAATATGGGTATCACCTAAGAACTTCATCACAAAGGCTGATTGTGGATTATTACAAACATCATAAGGCGTGCCAAGCTGTTCTATATTGCCTTGTTTCAAAATAACCACACGGTCAGCAAGGTCCAACGCTTCCTCCTGATCATGGGTTACAAATAATGTAGTTATACCAAGTTCATCATGGATTTCACGCAGCCAGCGACGCAAATCTTTACGCACATTGGCATCTAATGCCCCAAAAGGCTCATCAAGCAATAAAACTTTAGGGTCAACCGCTAAAGCACGTGCAAGAGCCACACGCTGCTTTTGCCCGCCCGATAATTGTGCTGGAAAACGGTCCGCTAAGCCCTCCAATTGGATAAGCTGCAATAATTCCTTGGCTCGCCTTTCGATTTCAAAGTGACTACGCTTTTTCGCGCGTTTGGTTTTCATACCAAAGGCAATATTTTCCAAAATTGTCATGTGAGGAAAAAGCGCATAATGTTGGAAAACAAAACCAACACCGCGATCACGCACAGGAATATTGGTGGCATCGTGTTCGCCAAAATAAATATGGCCATTATCTGCAAATTCTAAACCAGCAACCATCCGTAATAAAGTGGTTTTACCCGAACCTGACGGCCCAAGCAGGGCAATCAACTCGCCACTTTTAATATCTAATGAAAGATTATGCACTGCATGAAAATTATCAAATTTCTTTTCTATATTTTTTAGGGTAATTTTCATTTCAACCTCAATGTGCCGCTTTGACTTTTTGTGATGTGATATTTTTTTGTTGGTTAAGATGTTGTCGCCCTGCACCAAGACGCTCGACCATAATTTTGGCAATGATGGTAATGACTGCAAGCAATGTCAAAATGGATGCAGCTGCGAAAGCTCCAACTGTTTCATATTGATTGTATAAAAGCTCAACCTGTAGCGGTAATGTATTGGTTTGTCCGCGAATATTACCCGATACAATTGACACTGCACCAAACTCACCCATGACACGGGCATTACATAAAATAACACCATAAAGCAGCGCCCATTTAATATTAGGCAATGTCACGCTAAAAAAGGTTCGTAAACCACCAGCACCGAGCGATGTTGCTGCCTCTTCTAGATCTCTACCCTGTACTTGCATCAATGGAATAAGCTCACGCGCAACAAAGGGTGCAGTCACAAACATTGAAGCAAGCACAATACCGGGCAAGGCAAACATGATTTTCAAATCATGAGCTTGTAACCATTCACCAAAAAAGCCTTGCAACCCATAGACAAAAAGATAAGCGGTACCTGCAACAATGGGTGAAATAGAAAACGGTACTTCGATCAACACAATAAGTGCGCGCCGCCCGGGAAAGGTGAATTTGGTTAAGGCCCACGCTGCCATTACACCAAAGACCATATTAATAGGCACAACAATTATTGCAGTTATCATGGTGAGAAAAATAGCATGCAAAGTATCAGCACTGGTTAAAGCCGCAAGATAAGCACTAAAGCCAGCTGAAAAGGCCTGCTGCAAAATAACAAAAAGCGGCGCTATAAGAAAAATAACTGTGATAATAAGCACTATAGTGAGTAAACTATAACGAATAAGCGGCACTTCGCCAATGCGCGCATGATGCTTATGTTTAGATTGTGCCATACTCAACTCCTTGCCAAATAACGCGAAGCGCGGCTTTGCAATATATTGGTAATAACCAACATGACTAAAGCGGTGATAAGCAAAACAGAGGCAATGGCGGCCGCCGCACCATATTCATATTCATCAAGACGAATAGTGATAAGCAAAGCTGTAATTTCGCTTTCAAACGGCTTTTTGCTTGAAATGAAGATAATAGCACCATATTCACCAAGGCCACGCGCAAAAGAAAGTGCCATACCGGTCAATAAGGCGGGGTAAAGCTGCGGCAACAAAACGCGAAAAAACACCTCAAAATCACTTCCGCTTAAGGATTGGCCAGCCTCTTCCAAGGCTGGATCAAGTTCTTCGAGTACTGGCTGCACGGTACGCACAATAAAAGGCAGGCTAGTGAAAGCCATAGCAATGATAATACCTAATTGCGTATAAGCAATCTGCCAATTTAGCGGTTTTAAAAGCCCCTCATAAAACCAGCCCTTGGTTAAAAAAGTAGTGATGGCAATACCAGCAACTGCGGTTGGCAAAGCGAAAGGCAAATCAACAATTGCATCAAGCAAGCGGCGGCCCGGAAATTCGTAGCGCACCAAGACCCAAGCCAGAGCCAAACCAAAAAACACATTAAAAATTGTTGCCGCTAGCGCGCAAAGCGCCGTTACCATATAGCTTGCAACCGCACGCGGTGCTGAAATAATAGCCCAATAATCCGCCAAACCTAAACCTGCGGCCTTCATAATCAAAGCAAGCAAAGGCAACGCAATAATGAGTGCAACATAAATGAGCGTAATACCAAGCGAGAGTTTTAAACCGGGTAGAACCTGCTTTTTCACGTTTCAGTCCTTTATTGTATTTTTTAGAAAAAGCTTACGCAAAAAGGCTATTTATCCGCCTTTTGGTTAAACAGAAAACCATGCGGTTAAAGCACATGGTTTACAAGTTAATTATAGGATAGATCAAACTTAGCGTTGCTCATAAAGCTGATCGAGAATTTGCCCTGAAGCAAAATGCTCTTTTTGAATTTTATCCCAAGAGCCAAACACTTCACTCACGGTTAAAAGACGAATTTTAGGAAATGTATCCTTAAACTCTGCTTGAACCTTTGGGTCATTGACGCGGTTTCCGTTTTCTGCAAGAATTTTTTGCCCTTGTGCAGAATATAAAAAGTTCAAATAGGCTTCTGCCGTTTTGCGGGTACCACGCTTATCAGCAACACGATCAACGACCGCGACAGGAAATTCTGCCAAAAGACTTACTTCCGGCGTTACAACGTCAGCTTTATCTGTGCCAAATTCACGAGCAATATTTAGTGTTTCTGCTTCAAAGGTAATCAGTACGTCACCAATATCACGTTCAATAAAAGTGGTAGTTGCTGCGCGTCCACCGGTATCAAAAACAGGCACATTGGCAAATAATTTTTTTACAAATTCTTTAGCTTTTTCATCATCACCAAATTTTTCTTTGGCAAATGCATAGGCGGCAAGATAGGTATAGCGCGCATTGCCGGATGTTTTTGGATTTGGGAATACAACTTTTACATCATCGCGCACCAAATCATCCCAATTTTTGATGTTCTTTGGGTTACCTGCACGCACTAAGAAAGAGGGAAAAGAATAATAGGGCGACGCATTATTGGGAAATTTATTTTGCCAGTCCTTATCAACAAAACCACCCTTTGCCAAAATATCAATATCAGTTACCTGATTAAAGGTAACAACATCGGCTTCCAAACCTTCCAAAATTGATCTTGCCTGCTTTGACGATCCAGCATGGGATTGATCGATAGTGAGATCAATGCCGGTTTCTTTTTTATAAAGTGGAACAAAAGCCTCATTGACTTTGCTATAAAGTTCGCGAGAAATATCATAAGAAGCATTGAGAATTTTTTGATCTTCTGCTTTGAGCGGTGTTGCCCATAATGCAGTTATAACAGTAGCTAATGTTAGAATCTTGCGCATAATTACCCTCACTTTAAACCAGAGCCTATTTGTGGCGGCAATTGCAAAATTTTCAAAGAACGCGCTTTGCTATTATTAAAGACTATATAGAATAATTTGCTTAAAAAGAAATATTTTTAAAAAAATATCTTAATTCGTAAACATTTTTTGCATATGGAAACATATTTTTTCATTAAAGTATCATTGTTATAAGGGTTTTACTCCAATAGGCACGTGATGAATAAAATAGTTCAATGTATTTTATAAAAATATAGACGGTCATCAATCAACCAATCACTTTTTAGATTTTGGCAAATTTATCTCGCCTTCTATACATGTTACAGCACTGCCCCCCACCAAAATCTCTTCATCAGTTATCCTCAAATAGACTATACCATCGCGCTCAAGAACTCTTCCTTGTGAAGATTTTATAGTTCTTTCAAATTTTGATGATTTACCATAATGACGAATAAAAGCGGCCACACTACCATTACCACTGCCGCAAACGGGATCTTCATTAGCTCCACATGCGGGCGCAAAAGAGCGCACTTCTATGTGATTTTGCCCCCACTCACTATAAATACATATGCCAGTAACCTGCATGGCCTTGTTATGAATTGCTAATCGCGAAAAATCTGGTTGCGCAGCTAAAACATTTCGCACATTGTAGGTATTCATCACAATCCAACGCGCACCAACATCAACTAGTATTGGTGGTAATTCGCGATTAATTGCGCAATTTAGCATGATTTCCAACTGATCGATCTCATCGCTATCAAGTGCTGTCAGTTTTGGTTTTGGTAATTGAAAAAAAATAATTGGCGCATCATCTGTCTCATGAACAGTTAGCGCAATTAACCCAGCTGCACATTCTTGGATTAAACCACCATTTTTCGGTTTTATAAGACCTTCTTCAAGCAAAGCATAAGCTGTACCAATTGTAGGGTGCCCAGCAAAGGGTAATTCTTGCACCGGCGTAAAGATACGCAATGCATAATCCGCCTTTGGATTTTTTGGGGGTAACACAAAAGTTGTTTCAGATAAATTTGTCCAATTGGCTATTTCCTGCATCTGCTGTGTTTGCAATGACTGTCCATCCATTACAATAGCAACGGGATTTCCTTTAAATGACTTTGTTGTAAAAACATCAACTTGCTTGAATTTTGTCATACTGTCCCACCTATCATTAAATTAAATGCACATCATAAGCACCTGTTACGTCAAACAACAGCCAAAGCGCAAATATGCCTATTTCAAAAACGGTTTTGAAGTACCACTTTGGTGGAAAAGCTTGTTTTTTCACCCATCTGCAATAATTATTACCCTTTATGGTTCCATATTCTTTTTAAACCATATAAGACTGCGCAAGATTTTTTATAAAGTGCAAATTCTGGTATTTTCATATGTCTGCTATTATAGCCTATTTTCCCCAATTAATGCAGGGGCTTATTGTAACCCTGCAAATCTCAATAGGTGGTTTTTTTCTTGGATTTCTTATAGCAATTTTTATTACTTTTATTTGGAATATTTCACCTGCGCCTATTCGTTTTTTAATTGCAAGTTACATTGCGTTTATTCGTGGCATACCCGAAGTTTTAGTTATCTGTTTATTCTTTTTTGGTGGAACACAACTATTAAATAAATTTTCTACAAGCTATATAGAGATTAATGGACTTGTTGCCGGAATATGCGCTCTTGGGGCTGTTTCATCGGCCTATTTTGTTGAAATATTGCGCGGTGCATTAATTTCCATTCCGGCGGGCCAAAAAGAAGCAGCAACGAGCCTTGGCCTTAGCCGTATGACGACTTTTTTTCAAATAATAATGCCACAAATATTTATGTTGGCTTGGCCCGCTATAGGCAATCAATGGCTTATCATTTTAAAAGATAGCGCACTTATATCGATTGTAAGCTATGAAGACTTAATGCGAAAAGCAACTGTGGGCGGCGGCTCTTCGGGTTTACTTACTGAATTTTATATCGTTGCAGCTTTAATATACATTGCCGTTACCGTCCTTTCGACACTGCTATTTCAATCCATTAACAAATATATGGTACAAGGGAGGTAGCCACAATGTCATTTGACTCATTTTACAATACTTTAACCTCAATTTTACCAGGCTTACAGCTTACGGTACTCATTACTGTTGCGGCCTTTTTTTTGGGGCAACTATTGGCACTGCCTTTTGCTTTAGCACTTTATTATAAATCGCCCATTTTTTATTGGCCTGTCGCCATTTACACTTTTATGACACGTGGCAGCCCATTATTAATCCAATTATTTATTTTTTATAATCTCTTTGGTAAATGGAGCTCCGCTCTCGCCATTCAAAAAAACACTATTTTTTGGTTTATTCTCAATGATGCAAAATATTGTGCTATATTTGTCATCGGACTAAATTCAGCCTCTTACATGGCGGTGATATTACTTGGCGCATTAAGACAAATACCACAAGGCCAGAATGAGGCTGCTACATCGCTCGGATTAAATAGCCACTTTCGCCTTTTTGATATTTTATTGCCGCAAGTTTACCGCAATATTTTGCCCACTATTGGCAACGAAATGATTATCGTTTTAAAAGGTAGCTCACTTGCGAGCGTTATAACCATTATGGACGTATTTAGCAGGGCAAAGAGTTTTATGTCAAATGGCGCAGCTGCTTTTGACGCTTTTTTTGCTGCGGCAATTCTTTACCTCTGCCTTGGTTTTATCATCGCGATGATATTTAAATTATTGGAATATTATTTTTTACCAGCATCAATAACGGGGCATAGAACCAAATAAAAATCAGGCCGTTTAAGTGGTAATTAAAAGTAAAACAAGAACAAGACTGACAAAATAATCAGCAAAGAAATGAAGGTTTCTAAATGATTAAGGTTGAAAACCTAGTTAAATTTTTCGGCAAAACGCAAATTTTGCATGATATAAGCCTAACGGTAAAATCCGGCGAGCGTATTGTTTTATGCGGGCCATCAGGCTCTGGTAAATCAACATTATTGCGCTGCCTTAATGGCCTTGAACAACGTCAAAGCGGCACGGTTGAAATCGCCGGTCACCACCTTTCACCAGACTGCAAAAATGTTTTAGAGCTTGGCGGCGATGTAGGTATGGTGTTCCAACAGTTTAACCTATTTCCCCATATGAGCGTATTGCATAATTTAACCCTTGCTATGCGCCGTGTGCGTAAAACCTCTAAGGCTGACGCAGAAAGCTATGCACGCTCACTTTTAAGCCGCATGCAGCTTGAAGATAAGGCCAATGCTTATCCAAGGCAATTAAGCGGTGGCCAGCAACAGCGGGTTGCCATTGCCCGCGCTTTATGCATGAAACCTAAAGTCATGCTTTTTGATGAACCGACCTCCGCTCTTGATCCTGAAATGGTGAAAGAAGTGCTTGATGTAATGACAGGGCTATCCAAGGAAGGGCTTACAATGATTGTGGTTACCCATGAGATGGAATTTGCCCGCAATATTGCCGACCGCATAATCTTTATGGATAAGGGTGCTATTTTGGAAGACTCAGAGCCGCAGCAGTTTTTTAATGCACCGCGTCATCAGCGTATAAAAGACTTTCTGGCTGATATGCGACCAACAAAGGCTTAACCACCTTTTGCCCATATAAAACGTACTTAAACAATGTAATGCTAGTATTTTGTCAAAAATACCGCACATAAACCTTAAATAGCTATGCGTTGTTAGAATCAAACTAATAACTAAAAGGGCATAAATAATAACCTAAAAGAGCACTTTTTTCTGAATTTTTGTCACAAAAAACAGTGATCATAGCTTATAGAAATTCGTGCATTTTTTGCTTTTAATAGTTTAAAAAATATGCAAAAACAAACTCATGAAGAGGAGTTAATAATGACGCAGGATATGCGCGATCGCCTTATTGTCGGCCTTGATGTTGCAACCGTAAGTGAAGCCAATGCTATTATCAAGACCCTTGGCGATAATGCCACCTTCTATAAAATCGGCCATCAGCTTGCTTTTACCGGCGGTTTGGAATTTGCTAAAGAACTCATTCAAGATGGCAAGAAAATTTTTCTTGATATGAAATTGCTTGATATCGATAATACCATCGCTGGTGGCGTTTCAAGTATTTTAAACCTTGGCGTTTCAATGCTAACCCTTCATGCTTACCCAAAAGCTATGCAAGCTGCGGTTGAAGCGGCAAAGGGAAGTGATTTATGCCTGCTTGGCGTTACCGTCTTAACTTCGATGGATGCACAAGACTTAAAAGATGCAGGATATAATGATACACCGCAAGATCTTGTATTAAAACGGGCAAAACAAGCACGTGATATTGGTATGGGTGGTATTGTCGCATCAGCCAATGAGGCTATGGCTTTGCGCCAAGTAATCGGTAATACTATGGCACTCGTTACTCCGGGCATTCGCCCAAGTGGCACAGACCATGGCGACCAAAAGCGGGTTATGACACCTTTTGATGCTATTCGTGCCGGTGCAAGCCATTTGGTGGTAGCGCGTCCTATTATCAAAGCCGAAGATCCGGTTTTGGTGACACAGTCTATCCTTGAGGAGATGGAAAAGGCTTCTGTCTAACTCGCAAGAGTTATAATAATACAAATGGGAGGAATTTTCGCCCACTGCTTTATAAATAAAAGCAGTGTCCTTGTAATGCCTCGTGCTTATTTTAGAGATAATATCATGTATGACCAACGTATACGTAATGCAGCTTTAAGACAGAAAATTGTGTCAAGTGAAGAAGCGGCAAACCTTATTCAAAATGGCATGACAATTGGCATGAGCGGTTTTACAAGAGCGGGCGACGCAAAATGTGTGCCGCTTGCTATGGTAAAGCGTGCTGAACAAGATCCATTCAAAATAACGCTTTTAACCGGTGCTTCCCTTGGTCATGATATTGATGGGCTGCTTTGCAATGCAGGGATTACTGCACGCCGCATGCCCTTTCAGGTAGATTCAACCCTGCGCCATGCGATTAATCGCGGCGAAGTTATGTTTATTGACCAGCACCTTTCCGAAACGGTTGAGCAATTGCGTGCCGGCCAATTAGCACCTGTTGATATTGCCATTGTTGAAGCCGTAGCTATTCGCGAAGATGGGGGTATCATTCCAACCACATCGGTTGGCAATTCAGCAAGCTTTGTGGAGCAAGCTAAAAAAGTTATCGTTGAAATTAATATGACCTGCAATCCTGCCTTGGAAGGTTTGCATGATATATATATTCCTCAATTAATTCCTGGACGCACACAAATCCCTATCGTCAAGCCAGAAGACCGCATTGGCACCAATTATATTAAGGTTGATCCAGCAAAAATTGCTGCGATTGTCATTAGTAATTTGCCTGATAGTCCATCCAATGTTTTGCCAGCCGATACCGAAACCGCTGCAATTGCAAACCACTTGATTGAATTTTTTATTCATGAGATGAAAAAGGGACGCTATACACAATCACTGCGGCCTTTACAGGCGGGCATTGGCACTATTGCAAATGCTGTTTTAAGCGGCTTTTTGCAAAGCCCATTTGAAGACCTAAAAATGTATAGCGAAGTCTTGCAAGACTCGACCTTTGACTTGATGGATTCTGGCAAACTGGTTTTTGCATCTGCCTCATCAATTACCTTAAGCCAAGCCTGCGGTCAGCGCGTTTTTGATAATATTGAAAAATATAAAGACCGCCTAATATTGCGTCCACAAGAAATCAGCAATATGCCTGGCGTCATTCGACGCCTTGGTCTTATCGCTATTAATACCGCCTTGGAATTTGATATTTATGGCAATGTTAATTCAACCCATGTCAATGGCACGCATATGATGAATGGTATTGGCGGCTCTGGTGATTTTGCCCGCAATGCCTCGCTTTCTATCTTTGTCACTAAATCTTTGGCAAAGGGCGGAAAAATTTCATCAGTGGTGCCAATGGTTACCCATGTCGACCATACCGAACATGATGTTGATATTCTTGTTACCGATCAAGGGCTTGCCGACCTACGTGGACTTGCACCACGCGAGCGCGCCGCTACTATTATCAAAAATTGTATTGCCCCAAGCTATCGCGATAAAATGCAGGATTATTTTGATCGTGCGGTAAAACGCGGCGGCCAAACACCGCATTTACTTGAAGAAGCCTTTTCATGGCATACAAAAATGCAACAAGAAGGTAGCATGCTTTAATTATACAGCATATTGATAGATCATTTTAAAAATTCCAAACTGGCTATCAATCAACTAGTAGTTTTTCACAACCGCAACGGGTTAAAAGCCTTTTGCGGTTTTGTCTTTTATACAAAGATTGGCATTATTTGTTCCCGATAATAGCTGCTGCATAGTTTATATTTGCCCGATACCTTTATAATAACCATAATGATTTACACATGGGTAATCATTTGTACATGCCATTTTATTTCAAATTTACTAAGGTTTGGAATATTTGTCCTAATCGCGGCAATATTGGGTATGTGATTCTATGCCTATCATTTTCCCGCTTAATATTTAGTATTTTCTAACAAAAATATGTTGCAATAATAACACATAAAGCAATGCATCACTTATACAGAACCATAGATCCAATGGTTTCATACTATTGTAACACTCATTACACGGCACTGTAATATTGTTTTTCTAATTCTTGCCCTGCAATAATTTTGGCAGTGGAGAGATAAATGTCAATTCTTAAAACCTTACCGCTAGTGCCGCTAGCGTTATTTGCTGGATATAGCGCAGCAAATGCAGCAGATGCTGTTGTCGTTCCTGTTGAACCTGAACCGGTTGAATATGTCCGCGTTTGCGACGCATATGGTGCTGGCTATTATTATATTCCAGGGACTGAAACCTGCATGCGTATTTCAGGCTATGTTCGCGCTGAAATAAAGGGTGGGGATGATGTGTATGCAACCTCGCGTGATGGCATTGAACGCGATACTTATGCATGGCGTTCGCGTGCGACACTTCGCTTCCATACGGCAGCTGAAACTGAACTTGGAACACTACGCACTTATATTGACCTACGTTCAGAGTGGCAAGGTGGCGCTAACTGGGGTACAGCAGGCGATAAGACATCATTGCGTTTTGCATATATTGAACTGGGCGGTCTTCGCGTTGGTATGGACGAGTCGATCTTTGCACATTGGACTGGCTACCTAGGGAAAGTCATGAACGATGACGTATTGTCACCTAAAGGTTCTACCCGTACAAATATGATTAGCTATACTTATAATTCTGGTAACGGCTTTTCTGCAATTATTGGTGTTGAGCAAGGTTCTGGAAGTGATATTAATGGTACTCGCTATCATCGCTATTATGACAGTGTTGCTAACCAATACATCGCTGATCCAAGCTATAAAGTAGTGAGCCAGCAAATTGATGATTACGCACCGCATGTCTTGGGTGGTTTGAAGTTTAAACAGGGTTGGGGTGCAGTCTCTGCCGTTGCGGCCTATGATGCTCGCAATGAGGAATGGGCAGGTAAGCTTCGCCTTGATCTTAATGTAACAGATCAGTTCTCAGTTTGGGTTATGGGTGGCTATAAATCCATGGACGATTACTACAAAGTTGATACATCTGTCAAAGCGTTCAAAAAAGACTATATCAGTGTAGTGCGTATTTATAACTCAAACATCGGTGACTGGGGTGGTGATTGGGTTGTTTGGGGTGGCGGAAGCTACAAATTTACCAAAAACACAAGCTTCAATTTCCAAGCTGGCTATGATGATGAGCGCACTTTTTCAGCCGCTGCTAATATTTCACACCAAATTGTCCCTGGCTTAACAATTACCCCTGAAATTGCTTACACAAAATGGGATAGCAATTACGGTTATAAGGCAATTTACAGCGATGCTGGTTCATTGTTAAGCTCTGGCGTTCGCAATAGCATGAAAGGCGAAAATGCATTCCAAGGCATGCTTCGCTTACAACGCTCATTTTAATTTTAAATATTAGAAATTCTCTTTTAAAAAAGCCGGCTTGGATAATTCTAAGCCGGCTTTTTTCAACCGTTAAAATCTATTTGCACCAAATGCTCCAGCATAGGTCTTTCTGCTAGGAAATCATTCGCCAATTTTCATAAACAGGATAGCCAACGGATCGCAGCAGTTCTAACGTCTCAGCTAGCGGCAAGCCAACCACCGCACTATAAGACCCAACAATGCGTAATACAAAACTACCAGCTAGCCCCTGAATAGCATAGCCACCAGCTTTACCACGCCAATCACCTGATAATACATAAGCCTCGATCACTGATTTTGGCAAGCGATTGAAACGCACCCGCGTTTCGACAACACGGTGATGCAGATGACCCTTGGCACATAATACACAAACTGCGGTAAAAACCTTATGGCTGCGTCCTGATAAAAGGCGCAAGCATTCGCGCGCTTCATCCTCGCTATCTGGCTTTGGCAAAATGGTTCGCCCAACTGCTACAACCGTATCGGCGCTAATAATTGGCGCTTTTTCATATTGTGGTATTGACCGTATTACTTGTGCCGCCTTCTGAGCTTTTTCTAATGCAAGGCGCCTTGCCAAATAAAATGGGTGTTCACCACGCTTTGGCGTCTCATCAATATCAGCTGCATGTAAATGATCTGGTTCAATACCAATTTGTTTCAATAAAGCCATACGGCGTGGTGATGCCGACGCCAATACTAAAGGCATTTTATTTTCAATCACTTCATCATGCTGCATTTTGTCCGCCATATAGTCAATAAACAATTTTTCTGCTGCTTTAATAGCAGCTAAATTGCAAAATAGACCAACTATTTTAACATCAAGTAAAACCAAATTTTAAAATCGGAAAATTATTTAAGGCTATAAAACATACCAAATGCTTACTTGAAATAAGCAAAGTCAAAATAAACACGGACTTTTATGAAATACATAAAAATAAGAGATCTATAAATAGACCTCTATTCTTCATCTTTTATGCCATATCAATCTAAAAAATTTATCTTATACCATAGCATGAGTTTAAAAACTGCAATGATAATTAATAAATGGATTATTTATAACGATATGTAATACGACCCTTAGACAGATCATAAGGTGTCATTTCAACCATGACCTTATCGCCTGCAAGCACGCGGATACGGTTTTTACGCATTCTTCCGGCTGTATGGGCAATAATTTCGTGCTCATTATCTAGTTTTACCCGAAACATTGCATTTGGTAGAAGCTCAGTCACAATACCTGAGAACTCCAAAACTTCTTCTTTAGCCATTGAAACCCTATTCTATTGAATAAAAAAATATTAAACCCATTCATGGGCCAGCTATCGCCACCTTGGCGCGAAACCTATATGATAATTGTCACCTTGTGAATATTAAAGCATGCCCACCACATAAATTTTATATGAAAGGCACATTTATCTGCTTCAAATTCAATGAAACCAGCATTAACAAGCAACAGTTAGCGGCTCTATACCAGAAATGCAGCAAGATTTCAAGACCAACTTATAAAAGCTCAAAACAATAAAGAATCACTAAAGCTTTTATCTCAATTAATCATTTTTACTTTTTGATTCATCAAGATTGAATATTATTAGCCCGAATGGTCAACTTTATCTCTATTATCTGAAATCAATAACCAGTTAATTAAACAATATTTTTCGAACTAAAAAAATATCAATCGCACACAAGTTGAAATTTAACGGACAATCACCAATTCTTCGGCGGCGCGGGTTATTGCAGTATAAAGCCAACGCTCTCTTGTTTCACGAAAAGCGTAGCTTTCATCAAACAATACCACCTTATCCCATTGTGAGCCTTGCGCTTTATGGGTGGTTAAGGCGTAACCATAGTCAAAATCATCATAGCGTTTTTTCAAATTCCAAGCAATTTCTGCATCGGGATCTTCAAATTGTGCTTTTAATAATTTGATTTTTGCCATGCCGCGATCATCATCTTCTGGGTTTATCAAAAGATTAATACCCGGCTTTACCGTTTCTTTAGAGGATTGAAACACTTTCCAAAGCGAGCCATTAAGCAAGCCTTTTACAGGGTCATTGCGCAAGCATACGAGTTTATCGCCAGCTTGCGGATAAACAGCGTCAAAGCCTTTTAACTCCCGCAAACGTTGATTATAGCGCTTTCTTGTCCGATTGGTGCCAACCAATACTTGATCTGCTGCCAAAACCAGTTCTTGATTAACGTCGTTACGGGTGATGATCCGTGCTTTGCCATAATCACCATAAGCAATATCGCGCCCCTCGCGCACATCAAGCGCAAGGCGAATAATTGGATTGTCTTTGGCTTGACGGTGAATTTCAGTTAATAAAAAATCAGGCTCTGCCTCGGTAAAAAAGCCGCCACCGGAAATAGGTGGCAATTGCCCGGGGTCACCTAGCACCAAAATAGGTGTGCCAAAACTCATCAAATCGCGGCCCAATTGCTCGTCTACCATCGAGCATTCATCAACAACGATTAAAGCGGCTTGAGTAACGGGACTTTGACGATTAACCGAAAACATTGGCGCAATAGAGGTTTTACCAGTAATTTCGTCTTCAACCGCTTCTTCGCCGCGTGGCCGATAGATGAGGGAATGCAGCGTGCGAGCATTGCTTGCACCTTTCGAGCGCAAAACTTGCGCGGCTTTGCCAGTAAACGCGGCAAATTGCACCGTGCCATCAATTGTTTCAGCAAAATAGCGAGCAAGGGTGGTTTTACCCGTACCAGCATAACCAAAAAGCCTAAAAATAGGAGACCGCCCCGCTTTTAACCAGCGAGCCACTTCATCCAATGCTTTTTCTTGTTCAGGTGAAAACTTCATAAAAAGAACAAAACAGGATTCGAGGAAAAAGCGCAAGCTGGAACTGCATTTGTGCACGCGATTTTTAACCATGTTGTTATGCACAATCAAAATATTTGCACGATAAATATGATGATGGTTGAAAGTCGTAATGATACGGCGGATTTGATTGGTGGGTTTTGTTGGCTTTTCCTAAGCCTTACAGCAATTTGTATTTTTGCCCTTGGCTTATGTCGGCTTTTAGCTTGGGCAAAGAATATACAAAATATGAAAAAGCGCTTTAGCAGATGTTAGGCAGCTAAAGCGCTTTTTAATTTCTATTCTTTTACCAATCAATATTTATTCTTTAACAACGCCAACAAATGGCAATTGGCGATATGAATGGGCAACGTCCATGCCGTAACCAACCACAAATTCATCAGGGCATTCAAAACCAACATAATCGGCAGAAATATCCGCTTGGCGGCGTGTATGCTTGTCAAGAAGAACGGCGATACGGCTTGATTTTGCACCCCGTTCACTCACTAGATTTTGCACAAATTGCAAAGTGTTGCCTGATTCAAGAATATCATCAATCAGCAAAACATCGCGGCCAGCAATATCGCTATCAATATCATGGACAAGGCGGATATTACCCGGTGTTTTGCTTTCGCCATAGCTTGATACAGTGATAAATTCGACAGATGAAACGATGCCAGTTTTATGCAAGGCGCGGATCAAATCGGCTGCAAAAACAAAAGAACCTTTTAAAATGGGCAAAACCAAAAGACGGCTAGGATTTGAAGCTGCAATTTCGGCGGCAATAAGATTATTGCGCTCTGCGATTTGTTCTTCTGAAAAAAGAACATCAATTTGTCGACCGTCTATTTGGGGCATTAACTTTTTCTTTTTGCTAGGAATTAAGAATCAATGGGGAATGCGCTCTATTTATAAGCTATTGATGATTGGCGCAAAGGAAATCGTTAAAAAAAACTTTTTCCCAAGCTTGCAGCCGTTTTTTACCGTCATTTTAAGTCCGTTTGGAAACTGTTTACATAATAAAAACTACTTTTAGCACTGCTATTTATACACGAATTTTTTAAAGCAGACTGCTCACCTCAAAATTGCCTTATGAAGTTTTTATTATTGGGTTAAGGCGAAAATCATCAGCCATAGTTTTATATATTTTACGTTAAAACTTACTAATATTATTTTTGACAAGGTTAAAACAAACGATAGGCTTGGCAATAAAACTCTTGGAGATTGTCTCAAATGAATGACATATTCATGCCATCAGATAAAGAAATTCAAGTAATGTTAAAAAGGGATATCAATATTAGGTATCAATATTTTATTAAAAAAGTGGTTGATTGGCAGACTATATGGATTATTGAAGACGATGATTTTCCTATTTGTGCAGGAGATGGTCAAGGAAACTTTTATGTGGCCTTATGGCCAGCACGAGCATATGCTGAACTCAATTTAGTTGGTGCCTGGGCGGATTATAAAGTCTCCTCTATACCATTAAAGCATTTTTTAAATGAATTAGCGCCAAATCTTAAAAAAGACAATTACGGCCTATGTATTTTTATGGTACCTGACAATAGTAATGTGGCCTTAGTTCCATTGGATAATGTAGTTGAAGATATGCTAAATTATCAAGATGAATATTATTCATATTTATATAATGATTAATTTATCTCAACCGCTATAGGATTTGTTGCAATCTTAGGTAATTTAAAAAAACCAACATGTTCATTTGCAGCTTTGCAACAATGGTAAAACCATGCATGGTTTACAGTTATTCGTGTCTGCAGCTATTTATGCAAATTATTGTTGGTTTACATTATGCTTATGAGATAAATTAAATTGGCTTTTTAAGTTCATGAATATCAATCTTATTGAAATAATTAATTTTACTCATGGGTAAAAGGCTTTTAAAAGCTGCAAGCAGAAAAAACAGGGTAAGTATCACGTGATTCGCTTTGATAATGTAGGTTTGCGCTATGGTATGGGGGCTGAAATCTTAAAAGATGTCAGCTTCAATATACCATCAGGCTCATTTCAATTTTTAACTGGTGCATCAGGTGCTGGCAAAACTACGCTTTTGCGTTTGATGTTTTTGGCACTAAAACCAACGCGTGGGCTTATCACAGTTTTTGATAAGGATACATCCTTGCTCGCGCGCAATGAAATGCCGCAATTGCGCAAACGCATTGGCATTGTTTTTCAAGATTTTAGGCTTCTTGATCATTTAACCACTTATGAAAATGTGTCGCTGCCCTTGCGCGTGCGGGGACGTGAAGAGCATACCTACCGCGCCGAGGTAGAAGAATTATTGCATTGGGTTGGCCTTGGCGAGCGCATGAATGTTTTGCCCCCTGTATTGTCTGGCGGTGAAAAACAGCGTGCAGCAATTGCCCGTGCCTTGATCGATCAGCCTGAAGTGCTTTTAGCCGATGAACCGACCGGTAATGTTGATCCGCCGATGGCAAGACGTTTATTGCGCTTATTTATTGAGTTGAACCGGCTTGGCACTGCGGTTGTGATTGCCACCCATGATTTACCACTGATGGATCAAGTTGATGCACGCCGGATGATTTTGGAAGAGGGAAAGTTGAAAATTTATGACTGATAGCATGGAGCAAAAATCAGCTAAGCGTCCGATTGGGCGACTTTTGGGTAAAAAGTCTAATGGTCTTACCCCAATTGTTCCTGAAGGCGACATTCGTGGTTTTGCTTTGGCTGTTGTGCTAACAATTATGACATTTTTAGCAAGCCTTTCCCTCGGCGGAGTTAATCTTATCAACACTTATGCAAAGAATTGGCAATCAGATATATCGCGTGAAGCGACAATTCAAATCATGCCGGGTGATAATATTAACATGGAAGAAGCGCTTAAAAATTCCGTGCGACTTGTTACTGAATTTCCAGGAGTGAAAGAAGCGCGCATTCTTGACCGTGAGGAAACGCAAAGCCTGCTTGAACCCTGGCTTGGTAGTGGTATTAATGTCAGTGAATTACCCATTCCACGCTTGATTATTGTCACCTTTGATCAAGGTTCGGCTCCCGATACTTTTAGTTTGCGTGAGCTCATAAAACAAAATGTGCCTAATGCCAATTTTGACGATCATCGCATGTGGGTCGATCAGTTGTCTAGCGTTGCCAATAGCTTTGTGGCAGTTGGCCTTGGTGTCTTTATGCTGGTGCTTGTCGCATTAATTTTAACCATTGTTTTTGCGACACGCAGCACGCTTTCCAACAATAATCATATTATTGAAGTCTTGCACTTTATTGGAGCAGAAGCTGGATTTGTGGCCAGACAATTTGATTGGTATTTTTTCAAAACTGGTTTAAAGGGAGCCACTATTGGCGCTTTGGCGGCTTTGGCACTATTTTTTATGTTTTCGCTGTGGTCATCTTATAATAATCAATCACCGCAAGCTATGGAAATGACCATGCTGTTTGGAACCTATTCCATCGGCTGGGTAAATATTGTTGAAACATTTTTACTTATTTTCTTTGTGGCATTTTTAACCATGTTTACCAGCCGCATTACAGTCATTCGCCAATTGCGTGAAATTGACAGCAAGGAAACAGGCTTTTTTGCTAGAAATACTTAGCCAACCATTTTAAAATATAAGTCCTTATCATTTTCTGACTGATAAGGACTTTTTAGAGCGTTTTTTGAAAAGTATGAAGCGGTTTTCGGATAAAAAACGCGATGTAAACAATGCATTAGAGCGCCGATCTGATCCAATTAGATCGAAATGCACTCTAATGTTGATACTTAAATCAGCGATTTAACGATGCGTTCTAATAAAGCAAGATCTTGAGGACGTGATAAGCGATGATCGCCATCATGCACAAGGGTTAGAGTCACATCATTAAGCGGCAAATGTTCCATGAGTTTCATGGTTGATTGATAAGGCACCACATCATCTTTCATGCCTTGGATAATATGCACTGGACAGCCTGTATCAATAATGCCTTTTAAAACGAGATTATTTGCGCCATCATCAAGCAGCTTTTTTGTATAAGGGGTGGAGCCATATTCTGTTTCAATATTAAAATAGCCTTGTCGATCCAAATCTTGGCGATTTTGGTCGGTAAGACTTGGCTCGACAAGGGTTTTGGTAAAATCAGGCGCCGGCGCCAATAAAACAATTGCTGCTGGAGTAATGCCTTTTTTCTTTAGTTCTTCAACCATTCGCAAAGTAATCCAGCCGCCCATTGATGAGCCGATCAAAACCTGTGGGCCCTCACTAAACCGCTCAAAAACAGCAAGGCTTTGAGCAAGCCAAAGAGAAATTGAACCATCATAAAAATCGCCTTTTGATTCACCATGGCCTGAATAATCAAAGCGTAAAAAACTATGGTTTTCTTTATCCGCCAATTCTTCTAAAAATACGGCCTTTGTTCCAAGCATATCCGAGCGATAGCCGCCAATCCAAACAAGCCCAGGGGCGTTATCACCTGTTTTTTGGCGCAACGCGATATCAATCCCATCAACATTGAAAAATTGCGGCATATTCTTATCAATTTCGTTCATCTCATCTTGTCCCTTATGGCCCCAATAAACCTAGTTTCTTAAAATAACGATTTAATTAACCAAAACGTCATGACCAAATTATAACGCAACAACACACGCATAACCAACTATCACAACATTTTTAAAACATTAAATGGACTGATAACAATTATAATCCAATATTGCATTAATAATGTGAAATTCATGCTTGATTTTCAAATTTTACCGATGTCGGTTTACTCTTCATGATTTTAAATTTTAAGCTTTATGTTTAAAAGCCAATTTTAGCTTGTTATTTACTTGCCGCCCCCCTCGTAGATGTTTTAAAGATTAATCTAGATTATTATTTCCAACAGGGATTGGGGCTGTGGCATGAAAATTCTTCTTATTGGTTCTGGTGGACGCGAACACGCTTTGGCGTGGAAAATGACGAGTTCCCCCTTATTAGAAAAATTATGGTGCGCGCCCGGCAATCCTGGAACTGCAAAGATTGCTGAAAATATCAGCCTAGATATTAGCGATCACCAAGCGGTTATTGCTTTTTGTAAAGATAATGGTGTTGACCTTGTTATGGTTGGCCCTGAAGCACCGCTTGTCGCTGGCATTTGCGATGATTTGATCGCCGCTAATATTAAAGTTGTTGGCCCAACCAAGCAAGCCGCACAGCTTGAGGGTTCAAAAGGCTTCACCAAAGATATTTGTAGCCGCTTTGATATTCCAACCGCTAGCTATGGCCGCTTTAGCGATGCAGATAGCGCCAAGGCCTATATTCGCCAACAAGGTGCCCCAATCGTGGTCAAAGCCGATGGCTTAGCCGCCGGCAAAGGCGTATTTGTTGCCATGACCTTGGAAGACGCATTAAATGCCATTGATGCTTGCTTTGATGGTGCTTTTGGCGATGCCGGTGCTGAAGTTGTGGTAGAAGAATTTTTACAAGGCGAAGAAGCAAGCTTTTTTTGCCTTTGCGATGGCAAAAACGCTATTCCCTTTGGCACGGCCCAAGACCATAAGCGCGTAGGCAATGGTGATACTGGGCCTAATACAGGTGGCATGGGGGCCTATTCGCCAGCATCAATCATGAGTGATGAACTTATTGCCCAAACTATGCGCGAAATTATTGAACCAACCATGCGCGGCATGATTGCCATTGGTGCGCCATTTACTGGTATTTTATATGCAGGCTTAATGCTAACCGACCATGGTCCAAAACTGATTGAATATAATGCACGCTTTGGTGATCCTGAATGTCAGGTATTAATGATGCTGTTGCAAGATGATCTTATCCCACTGCTTGAGAAGGCAGCAACCGGCAATCTAGCAGGCGTTACACCAAAATGGGCAAATGAGGCGGCACTCACCATTGTTTTAGCTGCCGAAGGCTATCCCGATCATCCACTTAAAGGCACGATTATTGAAGGCGTTGAAGAAGCAGCTAAAGAAAAAGATGTTGTCATCTTCCATGCTGGAACCGCGTTAAAAGATGGAAAATTAATTGCTAATGGTGGACGAGTTTTAAATGTTACCGCCAAGGGTGCAACAGTGTTAGAAGCCCAACATAAAGCCTATGCCGCCATTGATAAGATCAATTGGCCCCAAGGTTTTTGCCGCCAGGATATTGGTTACAAGGAAATTGCCCGCCTCAAAACGCATCATCAATAATCTTGTTTCACTATTGCACAAATGATCTAGGGTCAGGCTTTCATATACAAACCATAAATAGTGTTTTAAAATAAAAAGGCAGCCAATTGGCTGCCTTTTTATTAAGAGATTTAGCTATTTAAAAGCGGGCTTTAAAACCAACTGTACCATTAAAACTATAACTATCGCTAAAATTTGTAAAACTGGTACGCGCATCAATTTCACTATAGATGGTAAAGGCATCATCTTTCCAATTATAAGAAATACCTGTGCCAAGACCACCCCAGAAACGATCTGTACGGTTACGGAAATTAACACCGGTCAAATTAATATTGGTACCATTTAAGAAATCATAATAAAGATTGCCAATACCATAAGCCTTTAAACGGCGTAAATCACCTTCTGATGTTTTCCAGCTTACTTCACGATCAAATTGCATGCCCAAACGACCAGTTAAAGCATTACCATCTTTTGCATTAACATGGCCGCCATAATTATCATTGAAACTATTAAAATCGACATCATTATAGCTTAACTGAACTTGTGGGGTCATTGCCCATTCTTGATTAAGAGCAATTTTCTTACCTGCTTCAATACTAACAGCATAACCACGACCGCGATTGCCATCAACAACACGCTTACCAAATCCATTTTCTAGCCAATTGGAACGGATATCGCTATCATAGAACATCACCTGCCCTACACCATCAACATATAGCCCATTGGCGCCATACCAAGTTAAAGTACCACCAAAGCCATAACCATCTGTAGTTATTTCACCATTACCATAGCGTGAGTCAATGTCAGCTTTTGCATGACCATATTGGAAATAAACACCGCCAATAAATTTACCATGAGCAGTTTCTTGGGCAATAAAATCCAAACCTAATAATGTTTTTACCAAATCGATATCATATGAAGAATTGGTTTTACTAATATCAGACTTAATGTGGCCTGTACCACCATCAACCTTCATCCAAAAGCCACGACCATCAGCTTGATCAATTGTGTTGGCTTGCGCATCTTTTGCAGTGTTAAGCCAAGTACGGTTACCAACGCGCTGTTCTAGCGTTCCAACCTTATTCAATTGCTGAAGAATTTGCGGATAGGCTTCATATAGGGGCGCAGTAGCTGAATAAACTGGCTTTACGGGCTTTACTGGTTTTACTGGTTTGTCTTCAGTATCATCATCATCTTTTGTACTAAGCGAACGCAAATACCAATTGCCATCAAAATTACCCGCAGCATCGCTTGCGTAAAGTGAATAGGCATAAGCACCTGCAATAATTGCTGAGCGTCCCTCAAACGAATAATCAGATTTTAAAGTAAATGCATCGGCAGAAGATGTACCATCAACTTTAATGATATTTATACCATTTCCAGTTGTTAGTGCGCCAATACCATTGCGATTAAGGATATTAACCCAAGTACTACCCGTTGCATCACCTAAAATATGCAATTGATCGGTTGAAGAATTGCTACCACCCAATACGGTATTAATAAAAATTTGCCCATTATTGGCAGCATAATTACCATCAATTTTTAGAGTCTTATAAGTATTATCATAAGAGAATGAAATTATGCCATCATTCGTGATATTAGACTTTAAACTGACATTACCATTAATGTATAAAGTGCCTAGATTTTTAAACGCATCCTGTTCGCTAGACAATGTTTCCCAACTTGTCTTGTCATACAGTTTTAAAGATGAATTGGCTTCAACGGCAATTTTTCCAACACTAACTACAGTTAAATCCTGCGCATCATAATTGGCGGTTTGTGTACCCTTTCCAACAGAAAATAATGCATCTTCATCACCAATTACATTACCCTTGATAATGCTTTTGTCACCAAGAGCGTAAAGAGATGCAGAGCTTAAATTCACTTCACCTAAAAGAGAACCATAATTTAAGACTTGACCATTTGCCGAAATAGAAATAGACGCGCCACCACCTTGGATGACGCCACCTTCAAAATTCTTAATAATAGCATTTTGGAAAGAGGATTCGACACCGACATTAACACCATTAATATTGCCGCTATTTTCGATAACAACACTACCCGTATTGCCAGTAAGCTCTATACCAACAACACCGCTTATGTCTTTATAATTATTGATACTTACAGTATTTTGATTGCCATTTGTATTATTGACCATAATACCTAAGGCTTGGCGCGCATATATAGTACCATAATTATTGATGACATTGCTTTGGGCAATTGGATTAATATTATTAATAATGATGGCTTGGGAGTTTTCTACATCCTGACTACCAATAGTCCCATAATTATTAATTACTCCAATCGTACCCCTGTTTTGAATAATGGCACTTTGGCCTGTTTCAATGGTGCCATAATTATTAATTTGACCAATATCATTATAGGTTAAAATACCATATTGACTTGATTTAAGCTGACCATGATTATCAATGGAACCGATATAGCCAGTACCACCATTGGTAAAGATAGCGGCATTGTACCAAGTTGTATGATCGCCGCGCGCTTCGATAATATTATTGTTTATTATCTTATCAATCGCTGCTGGACCATCCAACTGAATACCTGCATTATAGCCAGAAATAACGCCAGAATTAGTCAAAGTGCCGATTTTTGCCGTGGTAATAATAGCCGCGTCAACACCTGATATAACGCCATCATTGGTTATACTATCAATCGCACCAGTAGACAAAATAGCTGTCGTGTTATCTGATGAAATAACGCCGCTTTGCGTGTTATGTATTGAACCAATCGTGCCTTGATTAAACAGCCCCAAGCCCAAAGACGATTTTAGCGTGCCTGAATTGACAAAACTCGTAATAACACCCCTGTTTTGAATACCTGCATCTTCCCAAAAACGATCTGCATTTTGTATGGCAGAAATCATTCCAGCATTGGTAATGCTAACTGTATTGTTTGCATTAACAAGTATTCCACGGTTTACCCCCAAAACCTGACCGGTTATTGTATTTTCAAAGGTTAAACCGTTATAATTATTATCAAGTGTTAATGCTGTATCTGGTGAACTAATAATGGTGTCATTGACCATTTGTGAATAAGAAAAACTTGTGTTTAAACAACATAAAAAAGTGCTGCAAAAAATAAATTTTTTCCAAGAAAAAAGTTTATGTCTATACATTATAGGGAATCCCGCTAAACTTGCTTAAAAATTTTCCCTTAAATAACATTGACTTGTTAGCATTTCAATTGATAAGCTTCAATTTATATATGTAAATTCGTATTTGCTTATTTTAGTGACTCTTTTAACACAACTAAATAATTAGCCGACTAATAATTTTCCTATAATTAATAAATTTTGTGAGTATAATGCGCTATCTAAAGCTTAGATAAAATTTTTAATCAGCATTAATAGCCCAATTTGCGATTGACACAATGCGATAAGTCACCGTTTTTTTGCCAAGTGGCAATATTGTGTGCAACAATTTTTGCTGCAGTTTCCTTAGACGTTTGCGCGGCTATATGGGGTAATATGGTAATTGCTGGATTATGCCAATAGGGGCAAGTTGGCGGCAATGGCTCAACATTAAAGACATCAAGAATAGCATGCCCAAGTTGCCCTTGCTCAATAGAGTTTAGCATAGCTTGCGCTTCAACAACTGGCCCACGGGCAAAGTTAATTAAAGCTGCACCTTTTTTCATTTGAGAAAATCGCTTTTCATTCATCAAGCCGGTGGTTTCATTAGTTAAGGGTACAAGCAAAACAACAATATCACTTGTTTGCAACAATGTCGCTAAGCCGTCATCTCCCGTTAAGCTTTCAAGATTATCAATAATTTTTGGAGTACGGCTCCAACCAATGACATTAAAACCGGCATGCTGTAAAAATTTTGCTGACGCTTGCCCAAGCAGCCCCAAGCCAACAATGCCAACAGTCATATTATGAGGTGGGCGATATTCACGCGGTTGCCATTGTTTTGCCATTTGGCTGATCCGATAGGCTGGCATATCACGTTGAATATAATAGCTCCAAGCAAGCACAGCTTCAGCCATGGTGCGGGTTAATTCAGGATCAATAAGGCGGATAATTGGCGCGCAATTTAGTGGAAGCTCACTAACCAATCTTTCAACCCCGGCCCATAAACTATGGATAAGTTGTAAATTAGGCAGCAAAGCAAGCTCATTAGGGTCAGGATTAGCAACAATTGCCACCGAGCAATCATGCTTTTGCATATCGCTCATTGCTGATATTGCCATAATTTTTTGACCATTAAATGCCTTATTTAATGCGTCCAACCAATTTTGTGTTTCCTCACCATTATAACGAGAAACAAATGCAATAACCTTGTTCATAAATCCTCCCATTTATTTTATCGACATGCTTTATTTTGCTTGAATGGCCAATAGTTTTACTGCAAAGCCCATGAACATCGCCCCCATCACCCAATTCAAACCACGAATAAATTGCGGGTTTTCCTTTAATAGCTTGGCAACGCGGTCAGCGGCAATAATGATTGCGGCAACAAAAGGCACGGAAACGGGAATGAAAGATAGCCCCAAAAAAACCAATTTACCAGCAGCATGAGGATCTGTCACCGACACAAATTGCGGCAAAAAGGTCATATTAAATAAAATAACTTTAGGATTTAACAAATTGGACATCAAGCCAGCCAAATAATTCTTTTTGAAAGAAAATGTTTTGGTCTTATCAACATCAAGCTTAAAAGTTGATCGATTGCGAAACAATTGAATAGCCAACCAAACAAGGTAAGCAGCCCCTGCCCATTTTAAAATAAAAAATGCGGTTGGCGAGGCAATAATGAGCGCAGAAAGCCCAATAGACACGGCAATGACATGGATAAAAATGCCACTATACGCGCCAAGCAAGCAAGCAAAACCGGCTTTTGCCCCATCAAGGATAGAGCGTGAAATAAGCAATGTAAGATCAGGGCCGGGAACAAGTGTCAAGATAATGGAATAAAGCGCAAATTTTAAAAAAATTGACCATTCTGGCAAAAATGTCATCATATTTGCTACACCTTTTTGGAGCGTATTTCGATCTGATTGGTTCAGATTGGCGCTCTAATGCATTGTTTACACCGCGTTTTTTGTCCGAAAACCGCTTCACACTTTTCGGAAAACGCTCTAATCACATTGATAAAATTTCTAGCAAAGAAACAACAACAAATCTATGGAAATAGTTGTGATGAATTTTGCTGGTAATATTATCAAAATGATAAAGGCACCCCAAAAATGAAAAGGTGCCTTGATTATATAGTATTATCAATTTTTCAAAAATATTTAGCGCTTTTCAATTAAGCCTTCTTGTACTGCAGCATCGCGTAAAGAATATTGTACACGAGCGCCAACCTGCTGGATAACTAGGCCAGCCGCAAGCGAACCAAGACGCGCAGAATCTTCAAGGCTTAACCCATTGGTATAACCATAAAGGAAACCCGCCGCATAAAGATCACCAGCACCAGTTGTATCAACAACCTTTTCAACTGAAATAGGTGAAATAGTAAAGGTTTCATCACGCTGAACAATAACGGAACCTTTATCACCGCGCGTTACACATGCAATATGCTTGCAATCGGTGCGGATAGCGCGAATAGCTGTATCAAACGAAGTTGTATCATAAAGCGCTAGAATTTCTGCTTCATTGGCAAAAACAATATCAACCATGCCAGAGCGGATCATTTCTAAAAATTCATCACGATAGCGCTCAACACAAAATGAATCTGACAGAGTAATAGCAACTTCATTCATATTTTCATGGGCAATACGTGCAGCAAGGCGCATTGCTTCCTTGGCGCGTGGCGGATCCCACAAATAGCCCTCAAAATAAGTAACTTTGGCTTCAGCAACCTTGGAAATTTCAATATCTTCAGGGCCAAACTCAATGCATGCGCCAAGATAAGTATTCATCGACCGCTCGCCATCGGGCGTATTAAAAATCATACATCTTGCTGTTGGCGCGCCATTTTCCAATGGACGGGTATCATAGGAAACACCTTGGCCACGCATATCATGGGCAAAAACTTGCCCCAAATGATCACTTGAAACCTTACCCATAAAGGCAGCCTTACCACCAAGGCTGGCAACACTTGCCGCTGTATTGGCAGCACTACCACCTGAAGATTCTATGGCTTGTCCCATACGGCTATATAAAAGCTCAGCGCGGCCACTATCAATCAAATTCATCGCATTTTTTACAATGCCGTTTTGAATAAGAAAATCATCAGAACAACGGGCAATAACATCAACAATAGCGTTGCCAATGGTTAAAACATCGAATTTCGGCATGGATTAAAAAGCTCCATAAGTTCAAAACAAGAACATAATTATACATTTTAATGGATAAAAGACTTAAATTTTTGAACAGTTAGATTTATATAAAGGATAAATAGATTTATCCATATGATTTGGTTAAAACAGACATTGATCGCCAATGCACATGAAATTTTTAAAAAGCATATTAGAACCCCAAATATGGAACAATCCTCTTTTTAAATTGGCAAGGATTTACGATATATGATTATTAATGCTTTATAAAAATAAATACCAGTATAAAAATGACACCCAATTTTGTCTCTATTTGATTTCAAGTCAGGATGAATATGATTTTTAACGCAGCCTTTTGGGCTTTACAACGTTTATGGTCGCCGCAGTTTCGGACAATTTTCTGGAAATCTCTTGGCTATACTATTGGTCTTTTGGTTTTTTTATGGTTTTTCTTGCGGCAAATATTCATTCAATGGGTTTTTCCTTGGCTTGCCCCCTATTTTTCCGGAATGCCCGATTGGCTCGGTTGGCTTGGTATTGTCTGGATCATTACTTTTAGCTTCGGCCTTGCGGCTATCCTTGCCTTATTGGTAGGGCCAATTACTGCGCTTATCGGCGGACTATTTATCGATGATGTAGCAGAAATTGTTGAAAAGCAAGATTACTCACAAGAAGAGCCTGGCAAGGCAATGCCGCTTGGTCGCTCGATGATTATCGCGGCGCGTTTCCTTTGCCTTTCCATCATCGGCAATATTATTGCTCTTTTATTATTACTGGTACCCGGCGTTAATCTCATAGGCTTTTTTGTCATAAATGGTTATCTTTTGGGCCGAGAATATTTCGAATTTGCAGCCAGCCGTTTTCGCGCTGAAAAAGGCGGACATGATTTTTATGTTCAAAATCGAGGGACTGTTTTTTGCGCAGGTCTAATTATCGCTTTATTTTTATCCATTCCCATACTCAATTTATTGACGCCACTTTTTGCAGCAGCAATGATGACCTATTTGCACAAATCACTTTCTGGCAGTAAAAGGGAAACAAAACAAATAAAACAATACGATTCTAGGCCAAGATAAGCGTCAATATCTGACATAATCGGCTTTTAGAACAACAAAGAGTTCACTGGGAAAACCAGAATGGGAAAACCAAAATGGCACTTGATATAAAGATTTGTGGATTAAAGACAATTGAGGCGGTAGAAGCAGCAATTGCGAATGGTGCGAGCCATATAGGCTTTATCTTTTTCCCTAAAAGCCCGCGTAATATTTCATTTTTGCAAGCAGCCGCGCTTTGCGAAACAGTAGCAAAGCGCGCAAAAACCGTTGCTGTGACCGTCGATGCGGATAATCTTTTCCTTGATGATCTTGTCCATATTGTAAAGCCCGACATGCTACAATTGCATGGCCATGAAACACCACGCCGGGTTGCCGAAATTAAAAAGCGCTATAATCTGCCAGTAATGAAAGCCATTTCAGTTCACACCGCGCCAGATTTACAAAATGCTATTCCTTATAAAGAAGTTAGCGACCGCATTTTATTTGATGCCAAAGCCCCACAAGGTTCTAATCTTCCGGGAGGAAACGGCGTGTCTTTTGATTGGCAGTTACTAAATAATTTTGATAGCGACTTAAATTATATGCTTTCGGGTGGTTTGCGCATTGAAAATATCCATGATGCATTAACCACTATTCGCCCCAGTGGCATTGATGTTTCATCTGGGGTTGAAAGTGAGCCAGGTGTTAAGGATATTAATCTGATGAATGGTTTCTTTAGTGCGGTACAAAGCGCATTAACTGCCCAGCAAAAATAGTGCTTAAACGCGCGTTAAAGCAAATTTTTTAAAAAGTGATTATGCAAAACATCTGCAATATTAATTATGCAAAACATCTGCATGCGCTCACCAATTTAATTTGTTTTGCCTAATCCGATTTCTATGCTTATAAATAGTGTTTAATTAAATTTGATATTTAATAGAAGATTGCAAAAAATGGAGAATGATGTGACGAAGCTGGTTGATGGGGCGCAAGATGACCGCGCAATTGACTTAAACTCGTATCGAACAGGCCCCAATGAGGATGGCATGTTTGGTATTTTTGGCGGTCGATTTGTTGCAGAAACTTTGATGCCACTTATTTTGGAACTTCAAGATGCTTATGATGAAGCAAAAAATGATCCAGCTTTCAAAGCAGAACTGTCCAATCTTTTAAATCATTATGCTGGCCGTCCATCAAAGCTATATTATGCCGATCGCCTTTCTGAGCATCTTGGCGGCGCTAAGATTTATCTAAAGCGTGAAGATCTTAACCATACTGGCAGCCATAAAATTAATAATTGTTTGGGCCAAGTGCTTTTAGCAAAGCGCATGGGTAAAAAACGCATTATTGCTGAAACAGGTGCCGGTCAGCACGGTGTTGCTACTGCAACTGTTGCCGCGCGTTTTGGCTTTCCTTGTGTTGTTTATATGGGTGCAACTGATGTTGAGCGGCAAAAGCCCAATGTCTTTCGCATGAACCTACTTGGCGCCGAAGTAAAGCCGGTATCGGCTGGTAATGGCACTTTAAAAGATGCGATGAATGAAGCCTTGCGCGATTGGGTTAGCAATGTTGATGATACTTATTATCTCATTGGTACTGCCGCTGGTCCGCACCCCTACCCTGAAATGGTCCGCGATTTCCAAACCACTATCGGTGATGAAGCGCGCGCACAAATTTTAGAACGCGAAGGCCGCTTGCCCGATATGATTATTGCCGCCGTTGGTGGTGGCTCTAACGCTATTGGGCTTTTCCATTCCTTCCTTGATGATAAAAGTGTTGAAATTATTGGCGTTGAAGCAGGTGGTCACGGCCTTGATACTGATGAGCATTGCGCATCAATGAGCGCTGGAAGTCCTGGCGTCCTTCATGGTAACCGCACCTATCTTTTGCAAGACGGTGATGGGCAAATTCTTGAAGGCCATTCAGTTTCTGCAGGTCTTGATTATCCAGGTGTTGGCCCTGAGCATTCATGGCTTAAAGACACTAAGCGGGTTAGTTATGTGCCTATTCTTGACAATGAAGCCTTGGAGGCATTTCAACTATTAACCCGTACTGAAGGTATTATTCCTGCCCTTGAATCCTCGCACGCCTTGGCAGAAGCAGTAAAACGCGCGCCTAAAATGAGCAAAGATCAAATTATGATCGTCAATCTTTCGGGTCGTGGTGATAAGGATGTGCATACAGTCGGCAATTTGCTTGGCATGGCAATGTAACGCTTTTTAAGGATTTTAACTATGACGCGTATTGATGATAAATTTGCGGCCTTAAAAGCTGAAGGTCGCAGTGCTCTTGCCACCTATATTATGGCTGGCGACCCCAATTATGATGAATCCTTGAAAATTATGTTGGATTTGCCAAAATCTGGCGCCAATATTATTGAACTTGGCATGCCTTTTTCAGACCCAATGGCCGACGGACCAACCATTCAGCTTGCTGGCCAAAGGGCACTAAAAAATGGACAAACTCTTGCGAAAACCTTGCAATTGATTAGAGATTTTCGCGTTCATGATAATGTTACGCCAATTTTAATGATGGGATATTATAATCCAATCTATATTTATGGTGTCGATCGCTTTTTGAAAGATGCCAAAGAAGCAGGACTTGATGGCCTATTGGTGGTGGATCTCCCCCCTGAAATGGATAATGAGCTTTGTTTGCCTGCCTTAAAAGCTGGCATTAATTTCATTCGTCTTGCAACCCCAACAACCGATGACAAGCGCTTGCCTAAGGTTTTACAAAATACCTCTGGTTTTGTCTATTATGTGTCAATGACGGGCATTACCGGCCAAGCCTTACCGCAAATTGAGCAAATAGGCGATGCGGTTGCACGCATTAAGAAGCATACCGATTTACCAGTCGTGGTTGGCTTTGGTATTAAAACCGCTGATCAAGCTGCTAATATCGCTAAGATTGCCGATGGCGTTGTGGTTGGCTCAGCTATTGTTAATGTGGTAGCGCAAAGCCTTGATGATAATGGTGCGGTTAAAACTGATATTGTCGCAGCAACAAGCCGCTTGGTCAAAGAGTTAGCCAGCGGTCTTTAAAAAATTTAAAATAGTGAGGCGTTTAACCAATGCCTCACTATTTTAAGAGATATTAGCTAATAAATCATCGAGACATTTTTGCATTATTTGTAGTTTTTCGAAATTATCAATTTTTGCCAAATCCTTAGCAAGGCGATTAGCAAAATGCGTAGCTTCAGCCGATAATCCCTTGGTATCAATTACAATACGCGGATGTGAAAAATCAGCAAGATTTAACACCTCATCCGCTTCATCCCAAATAATATTAAAATAAGCAATGATCCGCTGCACAAAAACAAAAGGTGGCGCACCCTTGCGCCCATGCTCAAGGGCAGACAGATAGGCAGCGGAAACATCAAGCGCCTTTGCCATTTCCTTTTGGCTTACGCCTTTTTTACGCCGTAAGCTTTGCATTTTCAAACCAAAAGGGGTCATTGATTACTGCCTATTGATTATGCTGATAATTTACGCAATTTAAGATAAATTGCGCCATCGCCACCATGATGGCGCGCCGCATCATTAATAGCACTAATATAGATACGAAAAGCTGGTGTTGACAACCAATGGGGAACAAGTTGACGCAAAATACCATCGCTTTGTAACGACTTACCCTTGCCAGTGATAATTAAAACGTGGCGGAAACCACGAAATTGTGCCGATTGTAAAAACCGTAACAGCAGTGTGTGGGCTTCACTTTGTGTAAGACCATGCAAATCAATGCGGCCATCAATATCAAGCCTGCCTTTAGCGATTTTACGATGGGTTTTACGGTCAATCGGGTTTATCGATGCATTATCATTTTTTGTATTGCTGGCTTTTGACTGATAATTATCCGCTTGCGCCCGTTTGGCTTTATTTTTATCCAAAGCTGCACTATCACCGCTAGTTGCGAGCATGGTTTTAAATTCAGCAGGATCGCTATCTGCTTGAGCAATAACTGTGCTCATGCGTAAGGGGCGGATGGATTTTGCAACCGCATCCCACAAAGCTTTATCTTCAGGACGCAAAGCGTTAAAGCGGTTTTTGCCACTTGTGTTTTTCTGTTGTTTTTTGCCAAAATCACTTTGCATTTTAAAACCAAAATTTCTAATTCGTGCTCTATAGCATAATCACCCATAGAGCGAATAGATCAATTTTTTTAAACTTCATGCTTTTGATTGGTTTTTATCATTTTATAAAATCATGCTTTATTTTTAAATAAAAAAGCCGCTTAAAGCGGCTTTTAAAATTTAAGGAACAATCCTCTTATGCATCTTCATCGGTGGCAATCACTTGCCAGTTAGGATCGCGTGATCGCGTATCACGGGCAAAAGTCCACAAATCATGCAATTGAGTTACTTCTTGCGGATCACCTTCAACCAATTTTTCATCTTTGTCGTAGGTAGCAGAAATAACTTCGCTGGCAATACGCACCGTAATTTCAGCAACGCCATTATTTACATCCGCCGCAACAATATCCGCCTTATCAATACCAACAAACGAAAATTTGACCGTTTCACCCTTAGCATCACGCTCGCTAATTGCGGCATTAAAGCCATCAAAGACGTCTCTAGCCAAAAGGTTTTTCAAGGTGTTGGTATCACCATTAGCAAAAGCGGTCATCACCATTTCATAAGCCATGCGTGAACCATCGCTAAAGCTTTGCGGTGTAAAAGAGCTATCTGCGGTACGGATGGCACGCAGCCCTTCATTCAGCCGGCTTGACTGCGGAGCAACTGCATCAATATCTGAAAAGTCATCAGCACGCTGCGTTTGTCTGTTTGGTAGCGGCACCACATTATCATCACGGCGCGCAGAACTATTTGCCTGCGTTCGCTTCATCGGATCAAAAGGAGGTCTTTCATTACCGGTACGCTTACCAAGCGCACTGCGCAATTGCAAAAAAATGACAACTGCCAATATGAAAAACACCACCAATACAATATCTAAATCCATTGTTGTCGCCAGTCTCCTGCCTTAAAACCCAATTTTTAATTTTTACACTATCACAATAAGATATAATCGACCTTACGCTGTTTTAAACCATAATCCAAATAAAAAAAAAGTATTTTTTAAGCCTAAGGTTATTTTTTGTGCACTTTAAAAATAGCTATATAGGTAGCGATTATCAAACTTACCACTAAAACGTCAAACATTCTTTTAAAGCGCTAGCTAAGATATTTTAACAATTATATTTATAATAACCAATAAATAAATTACTTTTACGTAGCTAATTACTTTAAATAATGCTTTAAAAATATTATAGTTGCCAATGAATTTTCGGCAAGGTGTGGGGCCATGAATAATATGCGGTTATTTTTTTCCATTATTTTTATATTATTATTTTACTTCACAATAATCCCAACAATCAAAGCTGATCCACTTTATGATCAATGTATGGCAGAAAATCCATATGGTACTAATTCAGATTGGGCTGCATGCGGAGGTAAAAACTGGAAGCGGCTTGATAACCAATTAAATGCGGTTTGGAAAATTGTTTTAGCAAGTTATGACCGCCACCCCAAAGCTAAAGACATTCGCAAAAGCTTAGTTGCAGAGCAACGGGCATGGTTAAACTACCGCGAAGATGTTTGTGCTGTTTATGAAAGCGGTTATTGGGGCCGCGAGGGACAAGTGCTCAGTGCCCCCAACTGTAATAATAGCTTACTTGCTAACCGTATTGACGAACTACGCAATCATTATTGTTATCAAGAAAAATGTGGATTTGACCAGCAATTAGAGCCTTATTTCGTTGATGTTAAAGCGGCAAAACTTGTGCTTAGCTATTTCGAAACGTTGTATCTAAAACAAATGTTTGCTAACCAAGGCGATAGTGAGGCAGAAATTGCTGACACAGAAAAATCTTATGGTATCAACTTTGTTAAAGATGCCTCACGCGATCAAAAGCGGTTTGAAAATTTTTTAAATAAAGCCTGTCTTTTCACCCATTACGTTGACAATGACGTCAATAATAATTTTCAATATCAAAGCTGCCAAACTGCAATTATTGATCACCGTATTCAGCAGTTAACATCAGGTGAGGTTTCAGATCCGATAAGCAAATTATCAGATTTTGCCAATATTGGTAAAATATCGCAAAAGGGTGATTGGCTTTTTGGTTGCGACCAAGGTTTTAGCTGCACCGCAATTGGCTACCCTAATATTGATAATATATATGATAAAGGCCAATATATCGCAATCCATTGGCAATATAACAGCACGAAACCACCTCTTATACGCTTCATTGTGGCAAGCAATGATCAACATATTACAAGCGGTGAATTTATCTATCATTTTTCTAACCCAAATCTTAAATTTAAGCTTATTAATGATAGCGCGCATCAACCCGTTATTTTTGCAGCTCATATTGGCGATAAAGACAGCGCGAATTTTATAAAAGCACTTTTATCCGAAAAAGAATTAACCTTTGGTGTTGATGTTGAAGACCTACCTCGCGCTAATATTTCCCTTAAAGAATTTGCAGATTTTTATAACACTCAAAAAGATAATGCTAATGCGCTTTTTGGCAATAAAATTGCGCCTTTGCCGAAAATTTCGGCTCTCGCTTTTACCCTTAATACGCCAATTGCGCTAAATGGTGAAGATAGTTCAAATTGCCAAAGTGATAAACCAATAGACTTAAATATTAGGCTAAACAATGGTGAACACTTCATTGCAGTTTGTGATGATTATACAAATAGATATACAGATAATTATCGCTTACAAAAACAAAACCCACAAGGTATGATAACGGCTCAATTTGATGGCAAAGCGAATTTATCTCAAGAAAATTGGCTATATAATTTAGCCGCAAATAATGCTGGACTTGAATTGCGTTCAACCATTCGTTTTAGTTCCAATAATGATTGTGGCCGCGATTTTGGCTTTGTCTATAATGGCAAGGTTTGGCAGTTAAGCACTGCTCGTGCCATGCCTTTTTGCGCGCTCGTTCAGCAAGAGGATTGGCCACAACTTTATAATAGCAATTTGGTAAAACAATAGCCAACTATTAAGGGCTTTATTCAAAGTGAAATAAAGCCCTTAATATTTTATAAAAACACGCGATAATCTTGCCATAGTTAAATTAAATAATAGCCTTCATGCGGCTTATAACCTCATCACTTAGAGCTTTTTCTTTGGTTTGCTTTGATGCAATAAGGCAAGCCTCTGATTTCAAAATCACCCCGTCATCAAGCACTTTTAACTGATTGGCGGTTAAAGTTGCACCCGTTGAGGTAATGTCAACAATCATATCGGCAGAGCCGGCGGCTGGTGCGCCCTCTGTCGCTCCCAAGCTTTCAACAATGCGATAGACTTGAATGCCATGCATTTGCGAAAAGAATTTTTGTGTCAAACGCCAATATTTGGTGGCAATGCGCAAACGGCGGCCATGACGCTGACGAAAATCTGCCGCCACATCATCAAGATCAGCCATGGTTGATACATCATGCCAAACCTGCGGCACAGCCACCACCACATCCGCATGGCCAAAGCCCAAGGGCAATTCCACCTTAACCCGCTCGTCAGCATGGGCAAGGGATTCACGGATTAAATCTTCACCAGTAACACCAAGATCAACTCGGCCATAGCCAAGCTCGCGGGCAATTTCAGAGGCTGACAAGAATTGCAAATCTATTTCAGGTGCATTGGCAATATGGGCGCGGTAGCTGCGGTCATCTTCAGGCAAGACCACCTCATAACCTGCCTTTTTTAATAATTCCAACGACTTTTCTTTTAATCTGCCCTTGGAGGGAAGTGCTAAAGTAATTGCCATTTTATAAATCTCCCCCTACCCGATCAAGCCACATGGAAAAACCAACGGCAGGTATGGGCTTTTTTGCACCAAGCATAGTTAAAAGACTATCATAACGGCCACCGCCAATCATCACCTCGCCATTTTGCGAGCGGATTTCATAAACAAGGCTGGTATAATAATCAAGCGGGCGGCCAAAAGCGGCATCATAATGTAATTTATCAAGATCAAATCCTGCTTTTACAATCGCTTTGCTGCGGGCAGAAAAACGCTCAATTACATCATCAAGCTGCAAATGGTTGGCTTTGGCAAAGCCATTTAAAATATCAACCGCTTTATCAAGCGCGACATCAAACTTCAAAAATTCTTGCAAAGCCGCCATGGATTTTGGATCTAATTGCACTTCTGCAAGCTCTGCCTTTTCAATTAATCGCTGGGCAATTTCTTTAGGGCTGCGCGAAAATGCTGGCGAAATATTGGCATTAACCATTTCCGCTTCAAGCAAGTCTTGCAAACCATCCTTATCATGATTTGCGATTTTTTGTGCTATATGATCGGGCAATTGTAGCCGCTCGCGGGGTTTTGCAAAATCCGCAAGCAGTGCTTGCAAAAGCTGGTCATTACCAAAACAGCGCATGAGCTTTTTTTGCCAGCCATGAGGTAGACCCAGCGCATTTAAAACAGCGGCAAAAAGTGCCTGATCGCCAATTAAAATCTTATCAATCGTTAGCGATGAAACGTCATCAACCAGTGTAAACGCATCATGCAGCGAGCGCGCATCAGCCTCGGCTTCATTCGCTTCGCCCAAATCTTCAATGCCTGCTTGCACAAAGCTACCAGTGCCAACCCGTCTTTGGCGGAACACTTCGCCAATATAAGCATAGCGGCGCGGCGTATCATGATTTTCAGCAATATGGTTTAAACAAACAGGAATGGTAAATTCAGGACGCAAGCAAAGACTGTCACCATTTTCATTTTCAGTCATGAAAATGCGGCGGCGCAAATCTTCACCAACAATATCAAGGAAAGGATCGGCAGGTTGTAAAATCGGCACATTTACAGGTTCTAACCCCATTTGGCTAAAAACTGCGGTGACGCGTGCCGCGTTTGTTGGTCTTTCTGCTGTCATAATGTAGCCTGTCTTTATACTTAGTAACGTAACCTATGAAAGCCAATAATCCGCCTTCATAGGTTAAAGAATAATATTGATCTATTCTTATTACGCTTTTATTGCGGCTTTGCCGCTTTTCTATCTTCTTCTTGTGCGGCAAGGATTTTTTGCACCTCTTGCACAAGTTCGGCTTCACTAACAGTTACTTGCGCAGGGCGGCTTTGACGCCAAGTTTCATTATCAGCAATCTCAGCCGATAGGCGTAGCCCCTCCAATAGATCCTTAATTTCAACTGTGCCTGCCTCACGCTCATTAGAGCCTTGAATGACAACGCAAGGCGCATTACGGCGATCAGCATATTTCATTTGCGAGCGCATGCCGGTGTCACCGACATAAAGCTCTGAGCGAATACCCGCAAGGCGCAAATCAGTCACCATTTTTTGATAACGCACCAGCGCTTCACTGTCGCGGTCCATAACCAATACTACAACAGGGCCAACGCTAGTCGAAAGATCTAACTTGCCTAGATTTTTAAGCGCAGTCATAAGGCGTGATACACCAATGGAAAAGCCCGTTGCTGGCACAGGCTGGCCACGAAAGCGCGACACCAAACCATCATAACGACCGCCGCCGCCTACCGAGCCAAAGACAACCTTTTGGCCATCTTCATTGACCACGTCAAATAGTAATTCGGCCTCAAAAACCGGGCCTGTATAATATTCAAGGCCGCGCACCACGGAAGGATCAATCTTAACCCGTCCTTGATAGCCTGCTGCATCAAATAGCACATTCATTTCTTGCAATTCGCGCACGCCTTCAAGGCCGCGCTCACTGCCTTCAACCACTTTCGTCAAATTGGCAATTGTTTCACTGCCAGTTTTTCCGCCAGCAGCTGTAAAAGCAATAACTTTTTCAATGGCGTCTTCGCTAAGCTCTGCGCCTTTGGTAAAATCGCCACTTTCGTCCGCGCGGCCTTTACCTAGCAATGCGCGCACGCCCTCTTCGCCAAATTTATCAAGCTTATCAATCGAGCGTAAAACCGTCAGGCGCTTTGCACTGTTTTGCGCCTCACCAAGGCCAATCAATTCCAAAACACCATCAAGCACTTTGCGGTTATTAACGCGGATTGCATAATCACCGCGCGCAATGCCAAGCTTTTCTAATGTGTCGGCAGCCATCATGCAAATTTCAGCATCTGCTGTTACATTTTCAGCGCCGACCGTATCGGCATCAAATTGCATGAATTGACGGAAGCGGCCAGGGCCTGCCTTTTCATTACGGAACACCCAACCAGCGCGATAGCTGCGATAGGGCTTTGGCAAGGTTTCAAAATTTTCAGCAACAAAACGCGCCAGTGGCGCAGTTAAATCATAACGCAGCGACAACCATTGCTCATCATCATCTTGTAGCGAAAATACCCCTTCATTAGGGCGATCTTGATCAGGCAAAAACTTGCCCAATGCATCAGTATATTCAAAAATCGGAGTTTCAACGGGTTCAAAACCATAAAGCTCATAAACACCGCGAATGGTTGACATCATTTCTTCGGCGGCGCGCAATTCGGCAGGATGGCGGTCAACAAATCCACGCGGTAGTCTTGCCTTGGTTTTTTCTTTGTCTTTAGCCATTTGCTTTCGCCTTTGTCTTTTCGTTCACAGTCATTAAAACCCATATATACATGTATATACATGAGTTAATTGATAAATTTATATCTATTGCCTTTAACATTGAAAAGGCAAATCAAACAAGTATTGATTGAAAGCATTTGCTTTAAATTTTAGGTTATCGGCAATATCTTCCAGCTGATTAGGGTCAGGACCTGATTTTTAAAGCCAATTGTGATGCTTTTCAAAATTTAGCAAGATAAAACACTAAAATTAAACCACATCAAATTTACAAAAATAGGTTTAACAAACGCGGTTTATGGCATATGCTAGGATTAAGTTTGAATATTGGGTTAAAAGGAACGAGTATGAAATTATTTGCAATTGCCACCATGGCAGTGGCGCTTTTTGTCAGTAATGCCAATGCTGAAAATCTGCGCCTTGGTATAAGCGCTGATTTTCCACCATGGGGTTTCACCACACCAACTGGCGAAATTACTGGCTTTGAGCGCGATTTGGGTGATGCTATTTGCCAAAAGATTGATGCCACCTGCACATGGACCAACCAAGCCTATGATGGCTTATTGCCAAGCTTGCAAATTGGCAAATTTGACATGTTGCTTTCTGGCATTTCTATCACCGAAGAACGGGCAAAAAACGTGGATTTTTCCATTCCTTATGGTGAATCACCTTATCAATTCGCAGCGCTAGCTGATAGCCCGCTAAAAGACGTTAAAACCACTGCAGAACTTGAAAAGGCTTTAGAAAATAAGGTTATTGGCGTACAAAGTGGCACCACTCATGAATTTGTAGTGAAAGCTCATTTTAAAGATGCGGATGTGCGTATTTATGAACGCAATGAACAAATCGTTGATGATATTCTAGCTGGCCGTCTTGATACTGCTCTTCTTGAAATTACTGTTTGGGAAGGCTTATTGAAGGACGACCACAAGATTGAACGCTTTGGCCCAATCCTTACCGGTGCTGATTATCCTGAATTTGGCCAAGGCATTGGCGTTGCTATGAAAAAAGGCAATAGCGCATTAAAAGCTCGCGTTGATAAAGCGATTACTGAGTTAACTGATGATGGCACTGTCAGCAAATTATCTAATCAATATTTTGGTTATGATGTATCTTTTAAAAAGAAAGATTAATCTTTAAGACATAACCAACAATAAGCCTGCTGCAATTCTCCAAACTTTGCAGCAGGCTTTTTTGTGTATATGATTATCTATCAGCGCGCGGATGGGCATTTTGATAAACTGCTAATAAACGCTCTGTATCCACTTGAGTATAAATCTGCGTTGTTGAAAGACTGGCATGGCCAAGCAATTCTTGAATAGAACGCAAATCCCCACCTGCGGTTAATAAATGGGTTGCAAAAGAATGGCGCAATGCATGCGGCGTTGCACTATCCGGCAGACCAAGGCTGCCGCGCATATACTGAACAGCACGCTGAATAATAGCTGGTTGCAAAGCACCGCCTCTTACCCCTCGAAATAGCGGCTCTTCACGCTCCAAAGCAAAAGGGCAAAGTTTTCGATAATGATCCACAGCAGTAAAAACTGCGGGTAAAATTGGCACAAGACGGGTTTTACCGCCCTTACCAGTGATATAGAGACTGGTTTGCGCGGCATTTTCAAGCTCTTTAGCTTGCAGCGACAAGGCTTCTGAAATACGCAAACCGCAACCATAAAGCAGTGTTAAGACGGCAGCATTACGGGCGCAAACCCACGGCTCTTCGTTGTCTTGCGCGGCGATTGAAACCACATCGCGCGCGCTTTGGGGTGCAAGCGGTTTTGGTAAACGCTTATCTGGTTTGGGGCTACGAATAACTTTAGCGGCGGGAACATGGGCAAGGTCTTGGCGGCCAAGATAATCAAAAAATGAACGAATACCCGCAAGACCACGTCCCAAACTGCGTGCACTTATATCATCGCGCCGCCTTGCTGCTAAAAAGCTGCGTAAATCGCTCACTTTTAAAGCAGTTATATCGCCAAAAGATACTGCGTGACCATTATATTGGGCAAAAAAATGCAAAAACTGCCGCGTATCACGCTCATAAGCTTCAATGGTTAGGTTTGATAAGCGCCGCGTATTTAAAAGATTTTCAAGCCAATTTTTGCGGGCCAATAATACATCAGCTTTAGCAGGTAATAGCTCTATATCATTTAGTTCATCACTCTTCATGGTCTTTCCATTTAAGCTGCGATTAGCAAAAAGGCTTACCCACATAATAATGGATAAGCCTTTATTTTTTTATAAATATTTAAATCTTAGAGCGTTTTCCGAAAAGTGTAAAGCGGTTTTCGGACAAAAAACGCGGTGTAAACAAGGGATTAAGGCGCTGATCTGGTCCAATCAGATCGAAATGCGCTCTAAAGCCCGCAATAAAGCCAAGATTTAGCTATTTGGCGCATTGTTGAGCACGGTAACAGCACGGCGGTTTTGTGACCAGCAAGAAATATCGTCACAAACAGCAACCGGACGCTCTTTACCATAAGAAATGGTGCGCATACGGTTAGGTGAAATGCCTTGTGAAATCAAGAAATCGCGGGCAGCAACTGCACGGCGCTGACCAAGAGCGATATTATATTCACGGGTACCGCGTTCATCGGCATGGCCTTCAACGGTGATGGTATAGTTAGGATAACGCTTCAACCATTGCGCTTGGCGCATCAAAGTTTGCTGGCCATCGCCACGAATAGAAGATGAATCAAGCTCAAAGAACACGCGATCACCAACATTTACGGTGAAATCTTGCGATGTTCCTGGTCTTGCACTACCTGAGCCATATTGGCCATTGGCACCATATTGACCATTGGCGCCATATTGGCCATTGGCATCTAAACCGGTGTTTTTCTTAGCGCAACCAGCAAGGGTAAGCGAAAGAAAAAGTGCTACCGTAACGGGATGGCGTATAATTGTCTGGAAACGGCGCATGTGCCGGCACTCCCTTAGTTGGTCTGTTGATAATTTGTCTTTAGCCTAAGTTCATTAAAGGCAATTCAATAACTATGGTTAATAAACAATAAACATGAAATTTTTATCACTTTTTGACGCATTTTTCTGTAAAAAAGACAAAAAACATCATCAAGGCTTGCAGTTTTCATCACCAAAAATTACGGCGTTTAAACGGCAACTATCAATTAAATTTACAACATGCTTGATTTGTTGATGCAACATGGCGGTAAAAAAGTCGAATCAACATCAAAAGATTGCATATTTTGCGCTTTTTAGTCTTGATTGCCTTGCAAAATATGCTAGAAGTCACCGCACTGGAAGATTCGGCATTAATATATTTGCCGCCAATCTGTCTTGGGGAATAGTTTAAGGGTAGAACAGCGGACTCTGACTCCGCTAGTCTTGGTTCGAATCCAGGTTCCCCAGCCAAAATAAATCATTGAAATTAAGTGACAATTTGAACCGGCTGAAATCTAAAAAATCAAGGTTAGACACCTTTTAAAGTTAGATTAGATACATTCCATTCGCGCCTTGTTATTTTGTATTGGTTAAATAGCTAAACGGTCATCCATGCACGCACCTCATTTTCTTGCGCGATAATATCTTTTTTATTGCCCTCCATGACAATTTCACCACGATCAAGCATATAAAAATTATCTGCCAATTCTTGGGCAAAGTCAAAATATTGCTCTACCAGAACAATCGCCATATCGCCTTGATCACGCAAAAAGGCAATGGCGCGGCCAATATCCTTGATAACTGATGGCTGAATACCTTCGGTTGGTTCATCAAGCAGTAATAATTTTGGCCTTGTTACCAATGCACGGCCAATTGCCAATTGCTGTTGTTGACCTCCCGATAAATCGCCGCCGCGCCGATGCAACATGCTGGCAAGCACAGGGAAAAGATCAAATACCACTTCTGGAATAGTGCGGTTGCCACGCGTTAGAGGAGCAAAGCCAGTTTTTAAATTTTCTTCAACCGTTAAAAGTGGGAAAATTTCGCGCCCCTGCGGCACGCTGGCAATGCCTTTACGGGTGCGCTCATAAGCTGCAAGATTGGCAATATTTTCGCCATTAAAAACAATTTCTCCAGATTTTATCGCTGATAATCCGCAAATTGCCCGCATGATAGAGGTTTTACCCACACCATTGCGACCGAGAATACAAGTAACCTTGCCAGCCTCTGCCTTAATTGAAATATTTTTTAAGGCCTGTGCCGCACCATAAAATAGATTAATACCTGCAACATCAAGACTATTTTCGCCGACATGATTTTGCCGATCATCAACGGATGATAATTGACTAGCGACCAAGATAAACCTCCACCACTTGCGGATTTGAACTCACCGCATCAATTGAACCTTCAGCAAGCACTGCCCCTTCGTGAAGGCAGGTAACTTTGACACCAAGCTCACGCACAAAAACCATATCATGTTCAACTACCACGACCGAATGGGCGCCAGCGATGGATTTTAACAGGCTTGCGGTTTCCATTGTTTCATCATCGGTCATGCCAGCAGCAGGCTCATCAATTAACAATAGTTTTGGGTCTTGCGCCAAAAGCATACCAATTTCCAACCATTGCTTTTGACCATGACTTAAAGAGCCAGCAAGCAAATGGCGTCTATCGCCAAGGCGAATGATACCCAAAATTTCATCAATACGCCGCCTTTGGCTATGATTAAGTGAGCCAAACAAGGTTTTAAAAACACGCCGATCATTATGCAAGGCAAGCTCGAGATTATCCGCGATGGTATGATGTTCAAACACCGTTGGTTTTTGGAATTTGCGGCCAATCCCCATCATGGCAATGGCTGCCTCATCATATTGGGTGAGATCAATATTGCCATATTGGAAAAACACCTCGCCGCGATCGGGTTTGGTTTTGCCCGTGATAATATCCATCATCGTGGTTTTTCCAGCGCCGTTGGGGCCAATAATGGCTCGCATTTCCCCCGCTTCGATAATCAAGGAAAGACCGTTAATTGCTTTAAAGCCGTCAAAACTTCGATGCACGCCATCAAGATAAAGCAGGGCATTGGTTGTCGCATGGTTGATATCCTGTTTCATTATTTGCCCACCTTTGCCTCAACAATATCCAAACTATTAGCGTCATCTTCTGGCTTTAATGAATCGCCTCCAAAGTGGGCTTTAAACTTATCTATAAGTCCGATAAGCCCTTTTGGTAGAAACAACGTAACCACAACAAACAAAGCGCCAAGGGCAAACAGCCAAAATTCAGGAAGCACGGATGTAAACCATGTTTTGCCAAAATTGACCAAGATGGCACCAATCACTGGCCCTAGCAAGGTGCCGCGTCCACCAACTGCCACCCAGATCACCACTTCAATTGAATTAGCAGGGGCAAATTCTGACGGGTTAATAATGCCAATTTGTGGCACATAAAGTGCGCCAGCAATACCAGCTAAAATAGCGGAGAATGTCCACACTGCGAGCTTATAGTTTTCCACCCTATAGCCTAAAAAACGCGTGCGGCTTTCACCATCACGCAGCGCAATTAAAACTTTACCAGCGCGTGATTTAATCAGATAGGCTGAAGAAAGAATACCAAGGCTTAAAAATACGGCGCTTGCAAAAAATAAAGCGGCGCGGGTGCTATCGGCCTGAATAGAAAAGCCTAAAATATCCTTAAAGTCATTAAGGCCATTATTGCCGCCAAAGCCCATATCATTGCGAAAAAACGCGAGCATTAAAGCATAGGTAAGTGCTTGGGTAATAATTGAAAAATAAACACCACTCACACGACTGCGAAAGGCAAGCCAACCAAATACATAGGCTAAAACACCCGGCACTAGCATGATTAACAAGGCACAGAACCAAAAATTATCGAGGCCGAACCAGAACCATGGCAATTCTTTCCAGTTTAAAAACACCATAAAGTCGGGCAAGACCGGATCGCCATAAACGCCGCGCGGGCCGATTTGGCGGGTTAGATACATGCCCATAACATAGCCACCTAGTGCAAAAAATGCCGCATGACCGAGCGATAATATGCCGCAATAACCCCACACCATATTAAGGGCAACGGCCAATAGTGCATAGCAAAAATATTTGCCAAATAGTGATGACATGAAATAAGTTGGAATATGAAGGGAAGATGTTGCTGGTATTAAGAGGTTACCAGCAATCACCAATAGGGTAAATATCATTATAAAGCTTACCGCTATCTGCGCGAAATTACCTTTTGTTTTGTGAAATAATGACGATATCATGCCTCAACCGCCCTTCCTTTTTGTGCAAAGAGACCACGCGGACGTTTTTGAATGAATAAGATAATAAAGACGAGCAGCAGGATTTTACCAAGCACTGCACCCACCCATGGCTCAAGCAATTTATTGGCAATACCAAGAGTAAAAGCACTTACCAATGTGCCCCATAAATTACCCACACCGCCAAACACCACCACCATGAAACTATCAATAATATAGCCTTGGCCAAGATTGGGGCTAACATTATCAATCTGGGTTAAAGCAACGCCGGCAAGCCCAGCAATGCCCGAACCAAGACCAAAGGTTAAAGCATCGACCCACGGGGTACGGATACCCATGACATTAGCCATAGCGCGGTTTTGGGTAACAGCACGCATTTGCAAACCAAAAAACGAGCGTTTCATTAATAAAAGCAGGCTAAAAAAGACGATTAAAGCAAAAGCAATAATCCAAAGCCTTGATGCGGTAATGCTCATGCCCCAAATTTCATAATTGCCCGACAACCATGACGGGCTTGCAACCTCTCGGTTAGACGCACCAAACATCGAGCGTATAGCCTGCTGCAAGATAAGAGAAACACCCCAAGTTGCCAGCAAGGTTTCAAGCGTGCGACCATAGAGCCAGCGAATAACACTGCGCTCCAATAAAACACCAATTGCGCCAGTGATTAAAAAGGCAATTGGCAAGGCGATCAGAATAGACCACTCATTAAGCACTGTCATATGCTGTTTAATCAAGCTTTGAACAAGATAAGTGGAATAAGCGCCAATCATCACCATTTCGCCATGCGCCATATTAATAACGCCCATTACGCCAAAGGTAATGGCAAGGCCAATCGCCGCCAAGAGCAAAACCGAGCCAAGTGATAAACCATAAATGACATTTTGACCTGCAGCTTGAAATTGTAACTTTTGCTCCATCGCCGATAATGCTGTGCGGGCTTTTTTCCCCACCAAATTTTGGTCTGTTGCAAGCGGCGTTAAAAATGCAATGGCATCACGTGCAGGCAGGCTTTCAATCACCTCAATCGCGGCAATTTTTTGCTCAATTGCTATATCGGTATTGATTATTGTTGCTGCTCTTGCCTGCTGCATTAGGGTTAAAGCCTGTAAGTCCGTTTCTTGAGCAATGGCTTTATCCAATAGAGGTAAATTGGCGATATCGCGATTTCGCAGCATATTTGCCGCTGCCTCTTGGCGCTTTGACAGCACATCACTCATCAAGGTGCGTTGGCCGATGGCAGCGCCAAGATCACGGCGCAAACGATTATTTAGCGCTATTTTTTTGTAGGATGCTGTTGCCTGCACACCAAAGTCAGCATTGGTTAAAGCATCTATTGCATGTATTTTACCATCGCGACTATCCAGAATAACAACCGATTTATTGCTATTTTGCACCGCCAAACGTCCCTCATTCATAGCATTTAGAACAAGATCAATTTGTGGATCATTTAGACTTGCAAGATCACTAATCGCTTTTGATTTTTCATTAAACGAACCTTCGCCTAAGGCATTGACAAGGCGACGTAGATCCATTGCAACTTGTGCATCACTATTTTGCGCAAAGCCATTTGTGATAAAAATAGGCATTAGAAAAACTGCTAAAAAGCCAAGACACAGCCGCAAAACTCCCAATAAAGAGCGAAATAGACTAAACATTTTGCTTGTCCTTAAAAAGCATCAAGCCCTATCCTATGGTTAATGATAAAGGACTTGATGAAAGGCGAGCATTTATTGCATTTTCAAAAAGCTATAAAATACTCAAAAATTTCTTGATTGATCTATTGGGCAGAGCCGCCGCATTTACCGGTTTTTACATTGAAATTGCCGCAATTCATCGGTTTACGCCAATCAGAAATAAGATCTTTTGAGCCTTCGAGATAATCTGACCATTCATCACCAAGAATGAGCCCATTACTTGCATGGACAATGGCAAATTGACCATCTTCTTGAATTTCGCCAATTAAAACGGGTTTCATTATATGGTGGTTGGGCATCATAGTGGCAAAGCTACCAGAAAGATTGGGGACAGATACTCCAATCATGGCATCAATCACTGCATCGGGTTTGGTGGTACCAGCCGCCTCTACAGCCTTAACCCACATGTTAAAGCCGATATAATGCGCTTCCATCGGGTCATTGGTAACGCGCTTATCATCCTTGATGAAACCATGCCAAGTATCAATAAATTCAGAATTTATCGGCGTATCAACTGATTGGAAATAATTCCATGCGGCAAGATGGCCAACAAGTGGGGAAGTATCAAGTCCAGCTAATTCCTCCTCACCGACAGAAAAGGCAATAACCGGAATATCTTCAGCCTTTACGCCTTGATTAGCAAGTTCCTTATAAAAGGGAACATTAGCATCGCCATTAATCGTGCTGATCACCGCCGTCTTTTTACCTGTGCTGCCGAAATTTTTGATGTTGGTAACAATGGTTTGCCAATCAGAATGACCAAAGGGCGTATAATTAACTAAAATATCTTCATCCTTAACACCTTTGCTATTCAAATAGGCTTTAAGGATTTTATTGGTGGTTTGCGGATAAACATAATCCGTTCCTGCTAAAACCCAACGTTCAACGCCTTCTTCATTCATTAAATAATCAACGGCTGGTATTGCTTGCTGGTTGGGAGCCGCGCCAGTATAAAAAATATTGCGCTCAGATTCTTCCCCCTCATATTGGACAGGATAGAAAAACAAGCCATTTAATTCCTTAACTACTGGCAAAACCGCCTTGCGCGATGATGAAGTCCAGCCACCAAATATTACATCAACCTTATCTTGGGTGATAAGTTGGCGAGCTTTTTCAGCATAAAGCGGCCAATCAGATGCGGGATCTTGCACTACGGCGACCAATTTTTTTCCCAGCAAACCGCCTTTTTTATTCTGCTCGTCAATGAGCATCAAAACGGTATCTTTTAAGGTGGTTTCAGAAATTGCCATAGTGCCAGAAAGCGAATGAAGCACGCCAACCTTGATAACCTCCTCTTCTTGTGCATAGGCCGCCAATGGCGTCATAAAAATCGCCGCATGTATTAAGCCAAACAAAGCGAGGGTCTTTTGTAATTTGATCATCTTGAGGTTCCCTAATTATCGAGCGGCAAACGCCCTTATTCTATGAAAATTTTAAGAGATTTTCTAAAGATGATGTGACCATAAAAATAAACTCCTGCCCATACGTCAATTGACGTAGGTGTCTTTCATCCTATAACATAGCTTTATGTGGGGGAGTTGGAATGCTAACTGGCAATGACATGCAATTTACTATTTTAATAGCAATCAGCCTAATGGTGATTGCGGCAATCATTGCAATTAGCACTACAATTATTTGGCGTTTACAGCGCAAGCAGCGTGACACCTTATTGGAATTACAAAATACCAATTTTGAATTACAAAAAGCCAAAGACAAGGCTGAAAATGCCAATCACGCCAAAAGTCGCTATATTATTGGTATGTCGCATGAATTGCGTACGCCGCTTAATGCAATTTTAGGCTATGCACAATTGCTTGAACAAAAGGCTGATATCGACCAAAAGCCTATTCATATTATTCGCCGTAGCGGTGAGCATCTTTCCAGCCTGATTGATGGTTTGCTCGACATTTCGCGCATTGAAACTGGGCGCATGCAATTGCAAATAGGGCAAATAGATTTTGAGCAATTTCTTGACCAGATTGTTGATATTTTTAAATTACAAGCTGAAGAAAAGGGATTGGATTTTATTTATAACAAGCCCGATCATTTACCCGCCTTTGTCAAAGGTGATGAAAAAAGATTGCGGCAAGTATTAATCAATCTTTTATCCAATGGGGTTAAATATACCGATAAGGGCTATATAAAATTTAACATTTTTTGGCGCAACGGCATTGCCCACTTTCATGTAGAAGATAGTGGCCAAGGTATTAGACAAGAATACTTAGAGCGCATTTTTGAACCTTTTGAGCGTATTGAGGACAATACTGCCCACATAAAAGGCCTTGGTCTTGGACTTACCATAACCCGTCTTCTCACCAATATGATGGGCGGCGATATTAGCGTTAACAGTGACTATGGCAAGGGTAGCGAATTTTGTGTGACCCTCATGCTTTCATCTATCCAAGCCAATCAAGTAACAAAGCCACATAACGCGCTTAAAATAACCGGCTATAGTGGCAAGCGGCAAAGCATTTTGCTGGTGGATGATGATGAAACGCAACGTGATCTTATCCGTGATTTGCTTGAGCCACTTGGCTTTCAAATATATTTGGCGGAAAATGGCAATCTAGCCAAAGACATTTTAATAAATATTACGATTGATCTTTTTATTCTTGATATTGAAATGCCGCATCTTTCTGGTTGGGAACTTGCAAAATTAATAAGGCAGCAAGGTTATAAAAGCCCAATCATCATGCTATCAGCCAATATTGGCGAGATTGCTCGCTTAGATGGTGAAGATAGGCCGCATAATGCAAAGCTTGCAAAACCATTTATTCATCAAGATTTAACCGATCTCATCGTTAAATTTTTACCCATTAACTGGCTTTATGATGATGTAAAGGAAGTAAAAAGAGAGAGACAAAAGGTACATATTGCTAATGAAGATATAGACCAGTTAAAGCAATTGGCGGCAATTGGGTATCAAACAGGCATCATCAACCATGTTGACCAGATGCTTGCAACCTATGATGATATAGCCACGCAACAATGGTTACAAGCTTTGCACAAAGCCGCATCAAACTATAATTTTCACACCTATCATCAGCTATTGGAACAAATCGATCATGAATAATAAAACCTTGGAACGTGTTATTATCCTTGTTATTGATGATAGTGCAGAAATGCAAAACCTGATGCAAGACGCGCTTGCGCCAAGTAAAGCCATGGTGCTTGCCGCACTAAATGGCAAAGATGCGTTAGAAATTGTTAAGCGTGTAACCCCAGATCTTATTTTTATGGATGCGATTATGCCCCATATGGATGGTTTTGCCACCACGCTGAAATTGAAATCTGATCCATCCCTTGCCCATGTGCCGATTATTTTTATGACCGGACTTGATGATAGTGACAACATGATTAAAGGGCTTGAGGCAGGTGCAGTTGACTATATTACCAAGCCGATAAAAATTGATGAAATGTTGGCGCGCCTTCATGTGCATCTTAAAAATGCCCGTGCTACCCAATCTGCCCGCACTGCGCTTGATTTTAGCGGTCGTTTTCTTTTTGCTTGCAATATGCTTGGCAAAATACTTTGGTCAACGCCGCAAGCTTCGCAATTATTAGTAAATATGGAAAAAGACACTTTATCCCAAAACTGGCAACAAAACCAATTAGTACCGTTTTTGCAAAATAAATCACCCCTTGGTAGCTCGCTTGATATTGCCCATGAGGATCAACATTTAAAACTTACCTATATGGCACAAAGCGGTAATGATGAATATCTTTTTCGCCTTAATAGTGTTGATGAAAGTGCAGCAAAACGCCTGCAACAACGCTTTGAATTAACTGCGCGAGAAACCGAGATTTGCGAGTGGCTAGGCCATGGAAAATCCAATAAGGATATTGCCGACATATTGGGACTATCACCACGCACAGTTAATAAGCATTTGGAATCTATTTTTTCCAAATTAGGGGTCGAAAATAGGGCGGCAGCCGCAGCCCTATTAACCCGTTCTATCCATCAAGAAGATTAATTTTTAAAAAAGTTAAGGGGCTGTACTAGATAAATGAGAAAGTTTGTTGGTATAAGCATGAAAAAGAGCCTATTAACGAAAATTAAACAAGATGGGTTGATAGAGCATTTTGTAACAGGCACAACTGCATGATGCACTGCTGATTTAGGTGGCTTCAATTTAAAGACATCAGCCGAAGCTGCGGATAAATCCACCGGCTTTTTCAATAAAAGCAATGACCTCATCAAGCCCATCACGGCGCAGCATGTCGGTAAAGACAAATGGCTTCATGCCGCGCTGTTGTTTGGTATCTTCCTGCATGACATCAAGATCAGCACCAACATAAGGGGCTAGATCTTTCTTATTAACGATCAACAAATCCGAGCGCGTGATAGCCGGCCCACCTTTACGCGGAATTTTTTCCCCCTGACAGACAGAAATAACATAAAGGGTTAAATCAGCAAGATCAGGTGAGAAGGTTGCGGCAAGATTATCACCGCCCGATTCAATAAACACCATATCAAGATCGCTATGGCGCTCGCGTAAATCGGCAATGGCTTGCAAATTAATGCTGGCATCTTCACGAATAGCGGTATGGGGACATCCGCCCGTTTCAACACCAATGATGCGATCTTCTGGCAAAGCTTGCAAGCGGTTTAAAATCAGCGCATCTTCCTTGGTGTAAATATCATTGGTGACAACACCAATCGAATAACGATCGCGTAAGGCCTTACATAGCATTTCGGTTAAAGTGGTTTTGCCTGAACCAACTGGCCCACCAATACCAATACGCAAAGGGCCATTTTCAGAAAAAGCAGAAGTCATGAGCGAAAGATCCTTGATACTAGATTTTCATGTCGCATTGCGCAAATATCAGCAAGAATAGTGCCTGAGCCAAGTTGCTCAAGCTTTAAATCTTGGCAATTATCACAGATAGAGGCAATTGTGTTTTGTAATTGCTGCATGGTTTTAACACCGTCAATTTGTCCAATGACACCAAGACGTATAGAAACTTGCACTAAATTTGAAATAAAGCCATGCAAAAAAGCAGCCATGGTAGAGTTAACGGGAATATCAAAAAAGGCCGCAACAATAGCAACAGCAATGGGATACGCCGCAGATTTTACACCTTGCGGATTGGTAAAGCCAAGATATTGGGCATGATCTAAAAAAGCCTTGCCTTGTAACTCGGTTTCCAGCTGCCGCTCTCGGCAGGTAGAAAGTGCAAAAGCAATGTCAATAACAGGTTCAAGCGGTTGATTACTCTTTACCAAGCCATAAGTGACATGCAAAAGAACGGCATCATTATATATTGAGCCAAATTCTAACAGGTTTTTTAGCCAATGAACAAGTGTAAGACTATCGCTAACATAGCCATCATGCACCGCTTGCTCAAGCCCATGACTATAGGCAAAGCCGCCAATTGGAAAGGTTGGCGACAATAAAGTTAAAAGACGTAAATAAGATGGGCTATCAACAATATGCATAGTCATTGATGTTTAATCATATGGATTATTAATGATGATGTCTACTTCCATGCCCGCCACTATGCTCATGATAGGCACCATGCAATGGTTGAAACGGCGCTTCAATTTCACGCACCGTTGCTCCAAGCCCCTCCAACATAGCGCGAATAACATGATCGCGCAGCAAAGTGATGCGATCTTTAAATATCTCGACGGATAAATGGCGGTTGCCAAGATGCCAAGCCAATTGCAACAAATGTAGCGGATTTTTTGCCCGTGCTTCATAAAGTGGTTCACTCTTAGCGCAAATACGGAAAAATTCACCACTTTCCGCCTGCAAAAGACTGCCATCATGAAGCTGCACGCTTTCCTTTAAATCAACCATAATCATATCGCCATTATCAAAATGCAAGAGCTTACGGCGTAAATGCCGCTCCTCATGGTCAAGGTTTAATTCGCCAGAGATATTGAGACTATCCACATCACCTTGTTGGGCAATCTTGGTCGAGCGATAGGTTTTATAAGCCATAAAACACCTTTAAAATAGAAAATAGCGTTGTGCCATGGGAAGAAAATCCGCTGGCTCACAAATAAGCAATTCACCATCAGCACGCACCTCATAAGTTTCAGGATTAACCTCAATATGGGGTAGATGATCGTTAAGCTTCATCGATGCTTTGGACACTGTACGGGTGTTTAAAACAGGCGTCAGCTTCTTTTCAAGGTTGAGCCTTTGCTGCAAACCATGGTCAATTGCAGCTTGGCTGGTGAATGTAAGGCTTGTGCGGCTAACTGCCTTGCCAAGCGAGCCAAACATTGGCCGATAATGGACTGGCTGCGGCGTCGGGATAGAGCCATTAGGATCGCCCATTTGCGCCATTGCAATCATGCCACCAAGCAACACCATATCAGGCTTGACACCAAAGAAAGCCGGCGACCATAAAACAAGATCAGCACGCTTGCCAATTTCTATTGAACCAAGAATATGCCCAACGCCTTGGGCGAGCGCTGGATTGATCGTATATTTAGCAATGTAACGGCGCACCCTAAAATTATCGCTATTTAATTTATCATCACCCAAGCTACCACGCTGTTTTTTCATTTTATCAGCAGTTTGCCATGTGCGGATAATTACTTCGCCGACGCGCCCCATTGCCTGACTATCCGATGAAATAACTGAAAAAGCACCTATATCATGCAAAATATCTTCAGCAGCAATGGTTTCTTTGCGAATACGACTTTCTGCAAAAGCAATATCCTCTGGAATTTTAGGGGATAAATGATGACATACCATGAGCATATCAAGATGCTCAGCAATGGTATTTTCCGTATAAGGGCGCGTTGGATTGGTGGACGCAGGAATAACATTATTAAAGCCGCAGACCTTAATAATATCAGGCGCATGACCGCCGCCCGCCCCCTCAGTGTGAAAAGCGTGAATGGTGCGCCCCTTAAAGGCATTGACTGTATCTTCCACAAAACCCGATTCATTTAACGTATCGGTGTGGATCATCACCTGTACATCATAATCATCAGCAACGCTTAGGCAATTATCAATTGCGGCAGGGGTAGATCCCCAATCTTCGTGCAGCTTTAACGAGCAAGCACCTGCTTCGACCATTTCAATCAAAGCATTAGGGCGCGATGCATTACCCTTGCCAGCAAAGCCAATATTCATGGGCAAATTATCAACCGCTTCTATCATGCGCGCCATATGCCAAGGCCCCGGTGTACAGGTGGTGGCAAGGGTACCATGGGCGGGCCCTGTACCTCCACCAAACATCGTGGTAACGCCTGAACATAGGGCTTCTTCAATTTGCTGGGGGCAAATATAATGGATATGGGTGTCAACACCGCCAGCGGTAATGATGCGTCCCTCACCTGCTATAATTTCTGTCCCAGGGCCAATGATAATTGTCACATTATCCTGCACATCGGGATTACCAGCTTTGCCAATTGCAGCGATAAGGCCATTTTTCAAGCCAATATCGGCCTTATAAATTCCGCTATAATCGATAATCAACGCATTGGTAATGACACTATCCATTGCGCCTTGGGCGTTGGATAATTGGCTTTGCCCCATGCCATCACGGATAACCTTGCCGCCGCCAAACTTAACCTCTTCACCATAAGTGGTTAAATCGCGCTCTACTTCAATAAATAATTCCGTATCAGCTAAGCGGACGCGGTCGCCGGTGGTGGGGCCGAACATTTGTGCATAGGCTTTACGGCTTAATGTGTGAGCCATTATAAATCCCCCATGACTTGACCACGAAAGCCAAATATTTTGCGATTACCCCCAAAAGGAATTAAATGCACATCTCGCTCTTGTCCCGGCTCAAAACGAATAGCAGTACCAGGAGCTATATCAAGGCGCATACCCCTTGCGGCATCGCGGTCAAAAATCAAAGCGGCATTGACTTCATAAAAATGATAATGCGACCCAACCTGAATGGGACGGTCACCACTATTGCCCACTTTAAGGACAATAAAATCCTTCCCCTTATTCATTTCAATATCGCCATCGGCAACGATGGTTTCACCAACAATGAATTTACTTGGGTTCTTACTTGGATTCTTACTTGGATTTTTACCTTTGCCAGTCATTGGAGTATCCATTATTCATATCTCCTTAGCATGCATGATTTGATTGGTTTACGCCATGAAGCTTAAGTATAAGCCGGCAAGTGCGGTTAATGCACCACCAATACGCGTAGCAGTTTTTGAACTATATTCACCAAAAAATAGCCCTGCACCAAGACCAATAGCTAAACCTGCCATATGCAATAAGGCCGTTGCAAGGGCAAAGCCAAGCCCATAGGCGGCAGCGGTAGCAGTGCCAATTTCAGCGCCATGGGCCGCGCCATGGAAAACAGCAAATGCACCAACAATGACAACAGCAATAGCGGTTGGAACGCGTAATGCAATAGCGGCTAAAAGACCAATAGCAACGGTGGACGCTAAAATAGCAGGCTCCACAAACGGTAGATCAACATGCGATAAAGCCAAACCATAACCTAGCGCCATTGCTAGAACAAAAGCAGATGGAACGGCCCATAAAGCTTTACCACCAAGCTGCGCAGCCCATAAACCAACTGCTACCATGACAAGTATATGATCAAGCCCACTTAAAGGATGCAAAAATCCACTAAAAAAAGAATTATGATCATGGGGAGCGCTGGTGATATGGGCAAAGGCCAATTGCGATTGCAATAATGTTGCGCTTAACATAGTAGTTAAAATAATAGATTTTTGTTTAAATGAAACCATAATGAGCTTATCCTAACCAAGAAAATAAGTTTTGATAAATGGAATGACAAGAATGAAATAAGCGGCATCTAACGAATAGGATGATGCACCGTTACCAATTTTGTACCATCGGGAAAAGTTGCTTCAACCTGAATATCATAGATCATTTCGGCAATGCCATCCATGACTTGGTCGCGAGTTAAGATATGGGCGCCTGCCTCCATCAAGTCAGCAACGCTACGGCCATCTCTTGCCCCTTCAACAATAAAATCGGTAATAAGTGCAATAGCTTCAGGGTGATTAAGCTTAACCCCACGCTCTAATCGTTTACGCGCAACAATCGCTGCCATCGCCACTAATAACTTATCTTTTTCTCGTGGTGTTAAATTCATAAAGCACCTTTAAATCAACCAATGACCGCAATGGTAATCCATTATAGCTAAAGAGCAAGTATTTTAAAAAAGCGATTTAAAAAATCATTTGGAAAATTTGATTTAGCAGTTAAATCAAATTGCCCAAACTTTAGGAACACCTGCCTCATTTGTAAGCAGATTAATTACTTTTATAAGACGCTTGCGCAAGAAATAGCTATTCTTATCTATTAACCTTGCAAGAAGCTTGCCATTCCAGCAAGAAATCCCACCCAAAGGCTCAATAATATTTTTCAAAGCATTAAAACGTTCTTCATTCTCACCTGATGGCATCTTTAAATCATCATCGATAAAAACGAGATTTGCCATGGCTAAATTGTCGTTCATAAAAACAGGGAATGCTAGTTTTTGTGCAATATTGCCATCAAGATGCAAGGCCTCCATATGAATAAGCCGATCATTTGCATAAATTTGCCATTGATCATGCAATGAACCGCTTGCAACGACTTCACCCATTAATTGACGACCAAAAATAACACTTTCAACCATTAATAGCTGACAATGATCTGTCATTTTAACACTAATTTTTCGGTTAAGGGCAGATTGATTAAATAAAATAGTTTCTTGCGGAAGCCACCATAATTGCGACCCATTATCAAGCTGTAAATCTACATGAATATCTGCTGTCTCACCATCTAAAGCGGCATAGATTTTTTCACACGCTTGCGTGGTTATTATGGCTTTTGTCTGTGCTTCAAGATGCACCTGCCATTCAAGTAGGTCACCGCCGGTTGAACCACCGGCTGAATTGATCATTACCGCTTCAAAAAAGGGGCCATCCCGTTCTGGAAATCGCAATTTTGCATTGCCACTTTGATAAAGATTTTTGAGCTCACTTTGCTCACCATTCGCGTTCCTTGCAGCATCTATGCAGCTTTTTCCAATGACAAGCGAAGCTTTACCGCGCATTCTTTGCATTTTTATTGGAGATATCTTTGACGCGGGCATTTTTGATGCTATCATTGGAACGCGCGGTGCACTCATTTAAACATCAACCTATTGTGGGGCAGGTTCAAGACCGCCCATGCGGCAAACCTCAAGCCACTCATCCTCACGCACCGGTTGTACCGATAGGCGCATAGACGTAACCAGTGCCATATTTTCAAGCTTGGGATTAGCCTTAACCGCTTTTAGCGTCACCGGCTTTGGCATATCGCAAACAGCTTTAATATCAACACATTCCCAACGCGGATCATCGCTTGTTGTATCATGATGGGCAAGCGCGCATATTTCAACAATACCAACAACTTCTAACCCTTCATTAGAATGGTAGAAAAACGCCTTATCGCCAAGTTGCATGGCGCGCATATTATTGCGGGCAAGATAATTGCGCACGCCGTCCCATTGCTCGCCTTCTTCGCCTTTTGCCTTTTGCATCTCCCATGACCATTTGAATGGTTCTGATTTAAAAAGCCAATATGCCATATGCCTGCCTTTAGAAAAATAAATAGTGGAAAATAAAAGCCGGCAGTCTTTGTTGCCAATAATTGCCGGCTTATTTTAACAAAATAGGTTTAGGGGTCTGCCTTAACTATTTTCAGGATTGTTAATTGCCCAGCGCCAAGGACGAACCTGTGCATCCGCAAAAAGATTGGCTAATGCATAAGGATCATTTTTCATGATTTTTTCAGCCTCAGCTATATCAGCAGCTTCAACAACCACAAGGCTACCAACGCCATTGCCTTCATGATCTAAAAAGGGGCCTGCAAATTTTAGTGCGTCACCAAGGCTTGTCAGATATTCAAGATGTTTTGGGCGAACCTCTTGACGCTTTTCAACATGGTCAGGCTTATCATTCGCAATAATTGCAAAAAGCATTTTATTAATCCTCAAATTTAAGTGGCCGTGAAATTAAACCATCCATTGCTTCATCAATACTAATACGCTTATCAATTAAGGCAGCTATTGCATCAATAATTGGCGCGTCAATATCATTGTCCTTGCATAGCTTAGCAGCAATTGGCGCGGTGGCAACCCCTTCGGCTAAAGGTAAATGATCAAGGCTTAATCCCTGCCCCATCGCAAGCCCATAAGAATAATTGCGCGATTGTGGGCTTGATGCGGTCAGCATTAAATCGCCAAGTACCGATAGACCCATCATGGTTTCAGCCTTGCCGCCTAATTTTGTTGCAATGCGCCGCATTTCGGCAAAGCCGCGCGTTACCAACGCAGCTTGCGCACTTGCGCCAAGACCACGCCCAGTGGTAACCCCTGCCCCCAAAGCGAGCACATTTTTTAACGCACCACCAATTTCAACACCAATTAAATCATGCGATGCGTAACAACGAAAACGCGCACCAGAAAAAACATGCACTAAATTTTTAGCAAGATCAGCATTGGTGGCGGCAATAGTAACAGCGGTTGGTAGGCCTTTGGCAACATCGGCGGCAAAACTTGGGCCAGATAAGGCAGCAATTGGATGATTTTTGCCCAAAATATCACTTGCAACATCGGACATGAAGCGCCCTGTTGCCCGCTCGATGCCCTTGGCGCAAAGCACCACGGGTATATTTTCTTTAATATCGCTCGCAATATCGCTTAAAAATGCACCAAAGGCTTGCGCTGGTATAACCCCTAATATAATTTCGCCATGGGCAACTGCTGCTTTAACATCGGTTGTGGCGATAATTGTCTTTGGTAATTTTATATCGGGCAAATATTCACTATTTTGTTGGTTAAGATTAATATCATCAACCATTGCTGTTGAGCGCGCATAAAGGCGCACATCATGGCCTTGATTTGCCGCCATAGTGGCCAAGGCTGTGCCCCATGCACCACCACCCAAAACAGTAATTTTTTTATGCGCCGCCTTATTGCTTAAATCACTTTTTGCTTGCGATTTAACATCCATATTCATGCCCCTTATGCTTTTGCACCTTATGCCTTTGCACCGCGCCTACCAGCACCAATCAATGGCTCGGCCTTTTGGTCAAGCGGCCAACGTGAGCGCGGTGCAGTCTCTAACGGATCAAACAGCTTTTCTGCGGCACGCTCTGCCCCTGCCCATGCTATCATTGCAGCATTATCGGTGCAAAGACTAATTGGCGGCGCAATAAATTCAAAGCCCTTGGCAGCGCAAGTTTTTTCTAGCATGGTGCGGATAGCCTTATTGGCTGCAACACCGCCGGCAACCACCAATTTTGGCTTCTCTAACTCTGGATAAGTTTCCAAAAAACGATCAAGAGCGCGGCCAACACGGTCTGCTAAAGTATCGGTAACAGCAAGCTGGAATGCTGCGCAAATATCAGCAACATCCTTATCACTTAACGGTGCCATTTGCGTTGCCGCTTTTCGCACCGCCGTTTTTAAGCCGGAAAAAGAAAAATCAAGCCGCTTTTCACCTTTTAACGGCCGCGGCAGGCTTAAACGCGCGCTATCACCGCTAAAAGCGGCCTTTTCAACGGCAGGCCCACCGGGGTAATCAAGACCCAATAATTTTGCGGTTTTATCAAAAGCTTCGCCAAGTGCATCATCAATCGTGGTGCCAAGGCGCTCATAATCGCCAAGGCCCTTGACCAAAATCATTTGGGTATGGCCACCAGAAACAAGCAGCAATAAGTAAGGAAAGCTTAAATTATTGGTAAGACGTGCGGTCAAGGCATGCCCCTCAAGGTGGTTAACCGCGATAAATGGTTTATTGGCGGCTAGGGCAATGGCTTTTGCAGTCATTAACCCCACAATCAAACCACCAATCAAACCCGGCCCAGATGTTGCTGCCACCGCGTCAATATCATCAAAACGAAGGCCTGCTTCATCAAGCGCCTTTTTGACTAAACCATCCAAAACCTCCACATGGGCGCGCGCTGCTATTTCAGGCACCACACCACCATAGGGGGCATGTTCCTCAATCTGGCTGAAAACGATGTTTGAAAGAATTTCACCACTGCCATCTTCATTTCTTAAAACAACCGCAGCAGCAGTTTCATCACAACTGGTTTCAATACCAAGCACTCGCATTTAAGGATTAACCTTTCAAAAATAAAAAAATGGCTACAGATTTCTTGTTATTTATGCAATAAGTTTAAAATAGCCAATGAGCGATCAAAAATATTTGCTAAATATTTAATTTATCAATATTTGACCGCTTGATAAAATGCGCTAACTGTTTAATTTTATGCATTTTTATGTAAAACTAATTATTAGTTCTGCTAAAATATGCTATACCACGGATAAAATAAGATGCAAACACCTCTTCTAAAAATAGGCACAAGAGCAAGCGAATTAGCACTGGCTCAAGCCCATGAGGTGCGCGATCGTTTAGTGCTTGCCCATAATCTTAACCAACAAGCAATTGAAATAGTGCCCATGTCCACCAAGGGCGACCGCGTGCAAAACCGCGCTTTATCGGAAATTGGTGGCAAAGGGCTTTTTACTGAGGAAATTGAAACCGCCCTAACCAATAAAGAGATTGACCTTGCGGTGCATTCCACCAAGGACATGCCAACCATTTTGCCTGATGGTCTTTATCTTTCCGCCTATTTAAAGCGTGAAGATCCGCGCGATGCCTTTATCAGCCATAAGGTTAAAAATTTTATGGATCTAGCGCAAGGCGCAATTGTTGGCTCATCTTCGCTGCGCCGCCAAGCAATGATTCGTCGCTTGCGCCCAGATCTTGAAGTGGTGATGTTTCGCGGCAATGTGCAAACACGGCTTAAAAAATTACAAGATGGCGTTGCCGACGCTACCTTTTTAGCGGTTGCTGGCCTTAACCGTTTGGGGCTTTCCCATGTGATTAATGAAATTGTTGATGAGCGTTATTTTGTGCCTGCGCCCGGCCAAGGTGCCATTGTTATTGAAAGCCGCAAGGGTGACATAAAAACCGATCAACTTGTTGCGCCGCTACGTGATGAAACCACCCATTTAGAACTTGCGACAGAACGGCAATTCTTAAAAAGTCTTGATGGTTCATGCCGCACACCACTTGGTGGCCTTGCTCGGGTTAAAGATGGCGTTTTGCACTTTCATGGCATGGTGGCAACGCCCGATGGCAAAGAGTTTTTTGAAGTTAAAATTGCCGGCAGTCCCCAAGATGGCAGATTAATTGGCGAGGAAGCCGCAATGGAACTTAAAAAAAATGCTGGCGAAAAGTTTTTTAGTAGCTGGTAGGAATGGGATAGCAAAATATGGTGCAAGGTGGTGATAAGGCTAGCAAGACTATTCTAGTAACGCGCCCCATCGAAAACAGCCAAAAAACGCAAGAATATATTTTAGCAAAAGGCTTTAACACGATTATTGCGCCTTTATCTCGGCTTGAGCCTTGTAATTTTATACTGCCCGATGATTTATCACAATTTGATGGCCTATGCGCATCAAGCGCAGCGGCATTTTTAGCTCCAAGCCATCAAAATGATCCAAAACTTGAAATTTTAAAAGAACTACCCCTTTTTTGCGTTGGCAGCAAAACGGCAAAAGCTGCACAAAATGCTGGTTTTCGCCATATAACTGCTATTGCCCAAGATGCAGATCAGCTTGTTTCATTGCTAAAATCTAGCAATTATCAGCATTTTTTATATCTTGCCGGCAAACAACGCCGCCCTGTTTTGGAAGATGGCTTAACCGCGCAAGGCCGGCTTGTTACCACGATTTTAACCTATGAAGCCTTTGCAATGACACCAAATAAAGAAAAAATCGCAAAATCAATGCAATTTGATGCGGTTTTGCTTTATTCAACCCTTGGATTAAATGGCCTTGAAGTCATTGATAGTCATTTTAATCATGCAACAAAATTTTTATGCTTATCAAAGCGCATTGCACAAAGCCTGCCACAAAAATATCAACCACAAGCAATTATTGCCAGTGAGCCAACCGAGGAAAACCTATTAACGCTTTTATAAAAGCCGCTATAATTTTAAGCCAATAGAGAGTTTTTCCAAAAAGTGTGAAGCGGTTTTCGGGCAAAAAACGGCGTGTAAACAATGGATTAGAGCGCATATCTGATCCAATCAAATCAAAATGCGCTTTAATCAAAAAATGCTCAAAGGATTTAAACTCTTTTTTCATTTTGCTCGAATAAATGTTATGGTACAAAAATTAAGAATGTTTAATCAACCATAGTTTGGTAAAAGCTTGGTGAAAGCATGTGACTTGATGTAATTTTCTTGATCTTGTGTGAAAATAACGCAATAAGTTAGATATATTTTAAAATGACTACGATATATTTTAATTTGTGTTACATGAACCAATAGCAGTCTATAGCCGCGAAAATGTGAGGAATTATGGCCAGAGCAGATAAAAAACGTCATTCAGGCACAACCCGTAAACCCGCCGCAATAGATCATGAGCCTTTGCCCAAAGGCTTACAAAATGTACCAGATGCCGAGCCAGTCGCCATGGCACAATTGGCAGCGCCAAAAGCGCAAAATAATCCCACACAAGATGCACCGCAAAAACAACCTGTGCAAGATAGTGGCAATAAAGCTGCCCCTGCAAATGAAAAAATTGCGGCAATTGGTGGCAAAGATAATTCAACTGATAAAGATGATATGACTTCAAAACAAAATTCTACATCCAATATGACTTCAACACCAGATAGCGGCAAAAAAACCGGTAGTGGGCTTTTAGCCGGCGTTGCGGGCGGTGTTATCGCAATTGCATTGGCCGGTGCATTACAATTTAGCGGTGTTATTCCACCGCTTTCCAATCATGGTCAAGCGGTGTCAACTGGCAATAATGTTGCAACCGCGCTTTCTGATAGCGTGCAAAAAGAATTGTCAGCATTAAAAGCTGAACTTTCCAAACTGCAGGAACAAGGCCAACAACAACTTAGCAATGCTATCAGCGCTGTTGATAAAAACCTTATTGAAAAGGCAACAAAAACTGCAGATGATGCGCGCGCTACTGCTGATCAAGCGCAGCAATCCTTAAGTGACATTCGTCAAAGCACAAGCGCATTTGCAGCGCAATTTGATGGTCTAAAAGCTGAAATCGCATCATTAAAAGAAAATTTAGCCCAAAATACACAAGCAACCATCAGTGCTGATGACCCGCAAATCCGCTCGCTTGAAGGCAAATTAAATGCGCTGGATGAAAGCCTTGCAAGCTTCAAAAATGCGACTGAACAACGGTTTAACGGCATTCAACGTGACCTTGATAAGGCAAAGCAGCTTGAAAGCGCAGTTAGCCAAAATACCGCGAATATTGCCAAAAGCAACGCAACCCTCGATAGCCTTGCCGTTGAAGTTAAGAAAATTCCTGATCCCTTGGCAGAGCGCGCCAAAAGCATGACCACCCTTATTGCCGCCAATGCGCTAAAATCTGCGGTGGATCGCGGTGGTTCTTATGTCAGTGAATTGGCAACCTTTGAAAGCCTTGCGCCTGAGGGTATTGCCCTTGATGAATTGAAAAAATATTCCACCACCGGCATTGCTAGCAATGCCGCGTTAAGCGAAGAGTTTAGCAGCGTTGCCGATGCCATTGCTGCCACTGAAAACCAAGTTGGCAGTGACGCAAATTTGGGTCAAAAAGCGTGGAGCTATGCCAAAGGATTTGTCGCTATTCGCCCTGTTGGCAATGTTGAGGGCGATAATGCCGGTGCTATTGCCGCAAGGATGGAAGTTGCAATTAAGGAAGCTGATTATAATCGCGCTTTAAGTGAATGGCAAAAACTGCCACAGTCAGCCAAGGATGTTTCAGCAAATTTTATCAGCAAGTTAAAAGTGCGCAATGATATTGATCAACTGCTTGCACAATTGGTCAGTTTAACCATTAATCCTAATGCAAAAATCACACCGCAAGCACCTGCGCAGCCAATACCTGCGGCTACGCCGCATGAAACTGCCCCGAACCATGGGGAGACACAACCATGATCCGCGCTTTAGTCTATTTTTTAGTTCTGGTAGCGGCCGGCGCAGGTCTTGCATGGTTTGCCAATTATCACGGTGATGTGGTGATGATCATTGCTGGCCAACGCATTGTAATGAGCATATTTCATGCAACATGCGCATTAATTGCCGCGCTTATTATTTTATTGTTCATTTGGTGGATTATCAAAACAATCATAACCGCGCCTTTTGCCTTTAAACGCCATTTAAAAAACCGCAAGCGTGACCGTGGCTACCAAGCCCTTTCACAAGGCTTAATTGCGGTTATGTCTGGTGATGTTGCCAATGCACGCAAAATGCTAAAGCAAGGCAATAAGCTAATTGACGAGAATAAAGAGCCGCTTATTCTTTTGCTTGATGCACAAACCAAACAACTTGAAGGCGACAATAAGGGCGCAATTGAAGTTTACGCCAAAATGCGCGAAAATCCCAATATGCGCTTGCTTGGCCTTAAAGGTCTTTATGCTGAAGCACTTAAAAGCAAAGCCTTTGATGCAGCCCACCAATATGCGGCAGAAGCTGCCCAGTTAAATGCCTCGCTAAAATGGGCAAACCGCGCTACCGTTGAGCAATTGAGCCTTGAAGGGGACTGGAAAGAAGCGCTTAGCCTATTTAACACTTATGAAAAAGCCGCCAAGAAAAATAAAACAGCCGCCAATGATCAAGACTTGCAACATATGCGGGTTGTGATGATGGCAGGTCAAGCCCAAGAAGGCTTTGAAACCTATCCTGATGAAGCCAAGCGCAATGCCTTAAAGGCAGTTAAACTTGAGCCGAATTTTGTGCCAGCGGTTAATATTGCCACGACCATTTTGTTTAAACTAGATGAAGTGCGCAAAGGCAGCAAGATGATTGAAAAATTATGGTCATCAACGCCCCACCCAGATCTTGCCTTGACTTATGTTAATGCTTACTTGGGTGCAAGTGCCTTGGATCGCTTTAAGCGGGCGCAAAATCTTGCCCGTTTCAACCCAAAAAATCATGCCTCGTTAATGATTGTGGCACGCACGGCTTTAGAAGCCGGCGAGTTTGAATTGGCCCGTAAAAATGCTTTAATCATTGCCAAAGAAGCACCAACAGAAAGCACTTATCTCTTGCTTGCGGACATTGAAGCCGCGCAAAGCGGCAATGAAGGTAAAATGCGTGAATGGTTGCAAATGGCCCTGCATGCAGAGCCTGATCCAGTATGGATTGTTGATGGCATGATGGTGCCGCAATGGGTTGCCATTTCACCGATAAGCGGTCAAATCGGCACTTGTGTTTGGACGCAACCAACCAAAAATACCCATCAAAATGCACTTGATCTAGACCTATCAAATGATAGCACTATTTTGCAACTTGAAGCGGTGGCACAAACAAGCGAGCCAAAGACGGAAACCAAGTTGAACGCCGATAAAGACGACATAAGCAAAGACGTTGCTGATATTGCTAGTGCCGACCAAGCTCAGCCGCCTGCCAACAAAGCTGAAAAGAGTAAACCTGAAACAATAGTGGTTAAAACGGCTAAGCCGAGTACAGGCAAGACAAGTACAACCAATGCTGGAAAACCAATGGCGGAAGAAAAGCCGAAAGTTGATACCGCGCCACCTGCAGCAATAATCATTGATGCCGAGCCAATGGATGACAAGAAATTTGAAGATAAAAGCCATCCAAGCTTCAACCGGCTAAATGTTGATGATCCGGGTGTTGACCCTAAGGATAAATAAAAATAAAACCCGCTTAAGCAATTAAGCGGGTTTATTTTTGGGATAAAAGAAAAAGTGTTCATAACTGATGTATAAAACACAAAATGAAAGCACTTAACAAAATGAAAGCATTTGCACCCCGATATCAAGTGTAAGTGCTCTCGTTTCACATTCAAAAATAGTATCACTTAAATATCAGCCGATAGATCATTTAACAAATTAGCAACCGGCTAAATTTCAAAGCTGTTATCAAATAACGCCCATTGCTTTCATCGCTTCAGCAACCCGCACAAAGCCGGCAATATTGGCACCGGCAACATAGTCACCGGCAACGCCATATTCTTCAGCGGTTGATGCGCATAGATCATGAATATTATGCATAATTTCAGCTAAACGACTTTCAGTTTCCTCAAAAGTCCAGCTATCACGTGAAGCGTTTTGCTGCATTTCAAGGGCAGAGGTTGCAACACCGCCGGCATTACAAGCTTTACCAGGTGCAAATAAAGTGCCTGCCTCAAGGAAAATATGCACCGCCTCGGCAGTTGACGGCATATTAGCACCTTCACCAACGGCAATAACGCCATTTTTAACCAAAGTGCGGGCGCTTTCGCCATTAAGCTCATTTTGGGTAGCTGATGGCATAGCAATTTCACAGGTTACGTCCCAAATATTGCCACCCTCGACATAACGCGCATTGCCGCCCTTTAATTCAGGATAAAGCGAAATGCGGGCGCGGCGCTTTTCCTTAATTTCCTTAACAATATCAAGATCAATGCCTTCTTCGTCATAAATATAACCATTGGAATCAGAGCAAGCCACAACCTTACCGCCAAGCTCAATCAACTTTTCCATAGTATAAATAGCAACATTGCCAGAGCCTGAAACAACGGCCTTGCGGCCTTCAAAACTCATGCCCTTGGTAGCAAGCATACGTTCAACAAAATACACCGCACCATAGCCGGTTGCTTCTGTGCGTGCTTGCGACCCACCATAAATAAGCCCCTTACCGGTGATGACACCTGCTTCATAGCGATTGGTAAGGCGCTTATATTGGCCAAACATATAGCCAATTTCGCGGCCGCCAACACCAATATCGCCGGCCGGCACATCAACATATTCGCCAATATGGCGGTGTAATTCGGTCATGAAAGATTGGCAAAAGCGCATAATTTCACGGTCGCTACGGCCACGCGGATTAAAGTCTGATCCACCCTTGCCACCACCAATCGGCAAACCCGTCAAAGCATTTTTAAATGTTTGTTCAAAGCCTAAAAACTTGATAATACCAACATTGACTGATGGATGGAAACGCAAACCGCCCTTATAGGGCCCAAGAGCGGAGTTAAATTGCACGCGAAAACCGCGATTAATTTGTACATCACCGGCATCATCAATCCACGGCACTCGGAAAATAATTTGGCGCTCTGGCTCGCAAATGCGCTCAATCAATGCATTATCGGCATATTCTGGATGTTTGGCTACCACGCGTTCCAAGCTGCCTAAAACCTCATCAACCGCTTGATGAAATTCTGGCTCACCAGCATTGCGCTTACGAACTACTTCCAAAACCTGTGCAAGTGTTTTATTTTCAGAAACCGACATTCAATCCTCCAAGTGGGTTTTAATCGGGCGCGCAATAAGCGCCCAGACTGATAATAAGATTATAGGAAAAAACAGTAAGTTATGTAGGCATTCTATTATAATCGCGAGAATTTTACTCTTCAGCGCTAATTGTCTTCAAATGAAATTTACAGATCAAAAATAAGATAAAAGCTATAAACGACATTTGAATTTTGTCATCATGCTAAATACTATTCTTTAATTGTCAAGTTTTAAAAATTGAATTTTCTGCCAATTATAAGCCTATTAATAATTAAAATAAATCTAAAAAAATGTCGTAAAAACAATATATTAAATTATAAATTTATAGAAAAGGCGCGTATTGTTTTTTTGCAGCTTTACTTCACCTTTTAGAGCGTTTTCCGAAAAGTGTGAAGCGGTTTTCGGACAAAAAACGGGGTGTAAACAATGCATTAGAGCGCCGATCTGATTCAATCAGATCGAAATGCGCTCTAAATACCAATGCGCAAGACATGACAACCATTGCGGCGATATATTTGCATCCAATTTGAAACGTGTCGCACTATTTGCGGTTATGCAAAGGAAAAACAGGCAAAAGGCAGGTTTATCCTTGCATTTTTTTAATATACGTTTTTATTGGGTTCATAATAATTCAATAAACCGCTAAAGATTTAATCTGATCTTCGAAACGTATTAGATTTAGGTGTAGCAAATGTCTGTACAAAATAACGAGTCTCCAAGTGCTGCTCGCCTTACCGCCATTGCCTTATTGGTGGCGGGAACATTTTTTATGGAAAACCTTGATGCGACCATCATCACACCAACCATACCTGATATGGCCATTAGTTTTGGCACAAGATCGATTAATCTTAATATTGGTGTTAGCGCCTATATGCTAACCTTGGGTATTTTTATTCCGGCAAGTGGCTGGATTGCCGAGCGTTTTGGTGCAAGACGCATTTTTGCTTTTGCCATTGCACTTTTTACCTTTGCTTCGCTTTTATGTGGTTTTGCACAAAATTTGCCGCAATTTGTTATATTCCGCATATTACAAGGTATCGGCGGCGCGATGATGGTTCCGGTTGGACGCTTTGTTGTTTTGCGCTTTACACCTAAAGAAAAGCTTATTCAAACCATTGCCATATTAACATGGCCAGCATTGGTGGCCCCAGTATTAGGGCCGCCTATTGGCGGTTTCATTGCCGAACATGTCGATTGGCGTTGGATTTTTTATATAAATATTCCCCTTGGCTTAATAGCTTTTGTTATGGCTTTATGGCTTATTCCTGCTGGCAAAACCAGCCATATTCCGCGTTTTGATTGGCTTGGCTTTTTATACTCTGGCACAGCTTTATTTTGCTTACTTTATGGTACGGAATTTGTCGGATATGAAGACGCCAACCTATCATTTATTGGTGGCATTGTCTTATTTGGTTGCATAATGCTTTTTATGGCAATTTATCATATGAAGCGCACTAAAAACCCAATGATAAATCTTGCCACCTTAAAAAATAAAACTTTTGCCGTTGCTATTTATGGCGGATCACTGTTTCGCATTGGGGTAAGCGCCGTACCATTTTTGGTGCCACTGATGTTTCAAATTGGCTTTGGCTATGACTCCTTTTATGCGGGCATGATGTTGATGATTGTTTTTGCTGGCAATCTCATTATTAAACCACTTACCACGCCAATTTTAAAGCGCTTTGGCTTTCGCCCTGTTTTGATTGTAAATGGTCTTTTAAATGCGCTGTCGCTTTTTCTTTGTATTTTTATCGATCAACATACGCCATTTATCATCAGCGCTTTTATTCTATTTGCTGGCGGTGTCACCAGATCAATTCAATTTACCGCCTTAAATACGGTGGCCTTTGCCGATACCCCAACCAGTGACATGGCCAATGCAAATACGCTGTTTTCAACAGCCAATCAATTGAGCGTTGGTCTTGGCGTTGCCATTGGTGCAATTTCTTGGCGCATTGGCATTATGCTTGCACCAGAAAACGCTGTGCCTAGCATGCAATTTCATATTGCTTTTGTTATTATTGCCCTATTATCATTAATTGGCCTTTGGGACAGTGTGCGTCTTGCAAAAGATGCCGGCGCCCATGTCACTAAAAAAATAAAATAAAATTTTATTTTTAATATGCGTCGCCTATATCGTTTAAAAATAGTTTCTAAAACAGACTAATGCAGTATAGAGAGTAAAAAATGATCGCAAATGTCCTAAGTATTGCAGGCACTGACCCAAGCGGTGGCGCAGGCCTTCATGCAGATTTGAAAACATTTTCAGCTCTTGGTAGCTATGGCATGGCGGCCGTCACCGCAGTCGTTGCCCAAAATACACGCGGCGTTAAATCTTTCGTTGCTCTAGAGCCGCAATTTGTGGCCGATCAAATTGATGCGGTTTTTGAAGATATTAATGTTGACGCGGTAAAAATTGGAATGATTGCCAATATAAAAATTGGCGAAGCTATTATGGATCGCTTAAATTATCACAAGGCTAAAAATATTGTTTTAGATCCGGTTATGGTGTCTAAAAGCGGCGATTTGTTAATGAATGGCGATGCAGTTGATTTTATCCGTGAAGTCATGGTGCCCAAAGCAACCATTATAACCCCCAACTTGCTTGAAGGCGGAGTTCTTTTGTCGATAAAGCCTGATTGGAGCGTTGAAAAAATGCAAGAAGTTGCCCCTGCTTTGATGGAGCTTGGTGCCGGCGCTGTGCTACTTAAAGGCGGCGCGTTGAAAGGCGCGAAGGCGAGCGATCTATTGTGCCTTGGTAATGAGACGATTTGGCTGGAAAAAAATCGCGTGGAAACTAAAAATGACCATGGCACCGGCTGTACAATATCGGCAGCAATAGCAGCTTTACTACCAACCTATTCGCTTAAAGATGCAGTATTTACCGCAAAAGACTATTTAACCCAAGCGCTCATCATGTCAACACGCTTAACGGTTGGCAAAGGCCATGGACCTGTCCACCATTTCCATAATATATGGAGCGAATAAGTAATTTCATGTTCATGCGACTAGGTTCAAGCCCTATTCAGTTAAAGAAACGAAGAACCTTGAAAATATTCATATTTTTAAGGTTCTTTGATGAAGCTACAAAACTTAATTAATTATACCTCCCACTTTCTGCTTTCCTCCTTGTATATTTTTTATTGAGCTTATTTCTTTAGATTAATAGCATTTGCAGCTAAAAAATAAAAAAACAAAGCACCCACCAATCTTTAATCAGCTGCTTTCATAAGGAAGCTGCATTTTGAGTTTTGACAATGTGTTAAGCTACTTTGTGCTCATCAAATAACTCAAACATCTAACCTATCCAAGAGTTAGACCGAAATGAATCTACGTTCAGCCTGTTCCTATAAACAGCGTTCTCATTTTGGCAAGGTTGCATTTCATATTTCTGCAATGATGATTGTATATTTAATATACGTAATGCTTAATACTTGACCATTATCAAAAAATTTCACTTTATTCTTAAAAGTTAAGAAAAAAAAGCGAATTAACCTTAGCTTAGAATCACTCCACACTTCCAAAATCTCGCATTTTTATAACTTTTCATCGCTTTTATTGATAAAATTTTAGACAAGATGGAAATTTATCGCAGAGGCTAATTTTGAAATAGATTAAAAAAGTCAAGTATTTAAGAATATCTATATGCAACCATAGCAAGAAATTTTCAATAATTTTAATTTATTGTTTGCCGCCTAATAAAAATTAGTTTAAACTTAAGGTTGTATTAGTTACACTTAAAAGTAGTATGCAACCAATTAGCTAAATCAGCGTTATATATATATCGGTACTATCAACGCCGATAGACCGCAGAATTCCCTAATGTTTGATAAGTTTATAAGAGGCTAACATGCAACAAATTGTTACTAGGGATAAACCAACCGCAAGATTTCGGCCGGGGAAAGGTTATGCAACCATAAGTAGAGACCTTGTCCAATGGGCAGTTAATGCGCCTTATCTTGAAAGAGATCATGAACAAGCATTAGCTGCAAAGTGGAAGGCCTCGCAAGATACTCAGGCCCTACACGATATCGGCTCTGCCCATATGCGTCTTGTAATTGCTACCGCCAATAAATTTAAACGTTTTAATTTACCGATGGCAGACTTAGTACAAGAAGGATATATCGGTCTTTTGGAGGCGGCGACACGTTTTGATCCTGAGCGCGAGGTGCGTTTCTCGACCTATGCAAGTTGGTGGATCCGCGCTTCCATTCAAGATTATATCCTCAAAAATTGGTCGATTGTGCGCGGTGGCACTAGTTCGGCGCAAAAAGCATTATTTTTCAACTTACGCCGTTTGCGTAACCAGCTTAGTGTCGAAGAGGCGCATTTGACCACCGATGAGGTTTATAAAAAACTATCGACCCATTTTGGCGTATCGGTTGGTGATGTTGCGACTATGGATATTCGCCTTTCCGCATCAGACAATTCGTTAAATGCGAATATTGGCAATGACGACGATAGTACTGCAACCAAAATGGATCAACTGGTTGATTTATCGCCGTTACAAGATATGGTGGTTGCTGATGAAATTGATAATGATCGACGCAGCAAATGGCTAAAAGAAGCTATGAACAGCCTTAATGAGCGTGAATTGCTGATTATCAAAATGCGCCGCTTAAAAGAACAAGCTGCAACGCTTGAATATTTGGGCGAGCATCTTGGCATATCTAAGGAGCGCGTGCGCCAAATTGAAAGCCGCGCTATGGAAAAACTCCGTGCAGCCTTATTGAAGCAGCATGAAGAAGAAATATTTACAACTTGCTAGTTATAGGCTTTTAAATTGGGTAGACGTACGAGACTTGTGGGGCCGTTTTTTTTCGTTAAGCATAAAAATAATAAACAAAGCCCTGCAATAAAGAAATGGCTCTAAATTTTTAACAAGTAAAATACATATATCAGTTGGATTAAATGGCAGCTACAAAAAGCTTGCCATTTTTATTTTATCTATGCAAATAATATTGCTATTTATTTGCGCAAGGTAATATTCTATAAATATTACTGATAGCAAAAACTATAATGACGATTACCCATGCGGCCATAATTTACCTTCTGCCTTTAATATATTGATATCATGCTATATTTTAATTCACAAAATATTTTATAATCGTTAGCTTTAAAAAAGACTGTATCCGATTTGCTATTAGGGCAGACTGCAGCTAACAAAAAGGCAATATATTACCCGTCTTTACACATCTTGAAAGCTGTGCATAGTAATTTACCATAGCAAGCGGTAAAAAGGGCTTTAGGTATTTTGAGTTGAAACGGGGACATCTGCCACTCTTGTTTTTAAAAAAGCCATAAAAGTGACAATAAAAAATGTCAAACTGCAAGCCATTGGCCAAAAAATAGTGGCCAGATTAGATAGGTAAACAGTGCCATAGGCCTAAAAGGGGCAATCCCGCAAGAGAACATGGATTATAGTGATGTTGCAAAAAATGTATTATGCAAGTTTGGGGTTAATTTTGAGCTTTTTCCTAACCTTTAATGCCCATGCACAAACGGCAAGCAGTCTGCCTGAAAACATTGGCGAGGATCAAGCGACTGACCTTGACCCATCTCTTATTCCCAATAGTCCATTTCGCATCATCGGTTTTGGTGATAGCCTTATGGCCGGCTATGAACTTCCACAAGACCAATCTTTTACCGCAGTTTTAGAAAAAAAACTGCATAGTCAAGGCTATGATGTGATTGTAGATAATGCCGGAGTATCTGGAGATACAACAAACGCGGGTCTTGCGCGGCTTGATTGGTCAGTTCCTGAAGATGCAAAGCTGGTTATTTTGGAACTAGGGGCTAATGATATGCTACGCGGCATTGAACCTGAGGTAACAGAGCAGAACCTAGATGCAATGCTTGAGCGCCTTCAAAACAGAAAAATTCCTGTGCTCCTTGCCGGCATGATGACCGCACCTAATATGGGAGCAGAAAATGCAGAGAAATTTAACGCCATTTACCCAAAACTTGCGGAAAAATATAACATTACCCTTTATCCATTTTTTCTTGATGGCGTAGCCGGGCAACGCCAATACCAACTCAGTGATGGCATGCACCCTAATAAGGAAGGTGTTGAAATCATGGTCGAGCGGTTTTTGCCATTAATGAAAGCGGAACTAAAAAGGCTTGGCGTTGAACCAAACAATACGGATGAATAATTTGATGCTAACCTGAAGGGGTAAAACCCAATTGAGCTGCTTGGCCGTTGCAAAAGCTAACTTCCTACACAACAACTAAGGAATTTCCATGGATTTTATATTTAGCGCGCTCGCAACGCGGTCCAAGTCGAAAAAGACATCACCATCTAAAAACAGTATCAATCGGTTTAGCCTTTTAATCACCATCATTGTTTTGGCCGCAAATTTTTGTACATCAATCAATCAAATTTCAGCACAAGAAATGAGCTCTAAAATGCCATCCAATGATCATAAAACATATCCAACAATAGATCTTATGCGCAATTGGGCAGGCATGCAACTCCAATATCTATCGCAAGCTGCGCAACAAGAACTTCCATTGGACGCGTTAAATGCAAATCCCGATAAGCTTAATACGCAGTTGAATCACAATGAACAGGATGAAGCCCATGAAATTGCGGCGGTAGCATTTGAATGGCTTAATAAGCGAAGCCCACAAGAAAAAACAGTTGTTTGGTTACTTTACTTACAGAGAAACCTTACCGGTGCACAAGAAGATGGTGGGGAACTTCATGGCTTTTTCTTTCTATGGAATGGATATTTCGCACCAGAAATCAGCAAGGCTTTGCATGATGCGGGATTAAAGCAGCGCGCTGAAATTTTTGATCGAGCTATGGCATTAATGGGAAATCCTTACCCACGCAGCAGTGAAATTCGGGAACAATCTTTTGCCTGGAGCCAACCTAACATAGTAGTCAATGAGGTGATATCCATCCCTCATGATCTAAATTCTTTTGACAAAAAGCTTATATCTATTGGTGCCGAGTTCAATAAGGTTGGAAATTTTGATGATGAAATCACCAATTATTTAAACTCTGTGCCGCAATTGGTAGTTTTACAAAAGGAATTGGCTGCGAAAATAAGCGATGAGCAACGGCTTATGACACTGATTAGGCTAATATTTACTGATTATGCTAATGACCCAAAACGCGATATTAATAATTTCAACGAGCCATATCGCGAAATCTTTTTATTGAATTATTTGATGATGGAAATGGAAAATGGTTCATTGCATCAATATTTTTATAATTCCAGCGGTGACAATGCCCCCGAAACTCTTGAAGTATTAAAAAAATATAAGCTTGAAGAAGATGCGGAAATTTTCGCGCAAGCTCTCGCCATGTTCAAATCCCCTTACCCTAAAGATCGCATGACACGGTCTAAAGAATATTTTTCGAAAGCGGAGTGGACGCAATGGGATGACGACTTGGGAACTTTTGAATTAGACACTGATACAATCATCGACACCATGATGAAAATTGCACAAGATAATGATCTTTTACCTCAATAGAAGGGAAATTAGAGGGGGACTAATGAAATTAATTTATAGATTGATGATTGGACTAGCCCTCGTGGTTATGAACGCAGGAGTGACCATGGCAGAAAATCAAATGGCAACGCAGATAAAATCCCAAATAAAAGCTTCTGGTCTTGAGGAAGAAATTTGGAATGTTATAGGCCTTGGAATTATCAGTGACGATCATAACTATCAAATGTATGAGATATTATCACCGAGCTAACACTATTTGTTTGCCGAAGATGGAGGGGGAGGTCTATTTTATGTACTCGGTGATGGCCGAATATTTTACCTAAGCAGTGAGGCTGAACTCATTATTTGCGGCCGCAATTTTAAAGAATTTATATCAATCACTACATCCATCTCCCATTGGCAAGATGCGCTGAGATTTATTCCGATGAAAGATCCTAAAGAAGCTGCAAGCGCATGGCAACGATTTGAAGAAACCTTTCAAGGCGTCTATAGTCAGGTAGATACAGAAAGCAATAATTTTTATGAAAAGGAACGGCAACAAATAAGAACGTATTTTGAAGTACCTTATATGGAAGAACCTTTTTTGGCTCTATATAATGTTGCACGTACAGCCAGGGCCGATGTCAAAGTGGCTTTTGAAGGTGAAGATGTACCACTCTTTCACAATCAAAAAGACTATCCACCCGCCTATTTAATTCCTTAAAAATCCTTTGCTAGTATAACGACAACCATTATATAGATATGAATTAAGCAAGAAACGCAATAAAAAACGCTAAATGGCACACTTGCCATTTAGCGTTTTAATTAAATTATCAGGAACCAAAAACCTAGTTGTCGCCCATTTTAAGCGCTTGGATAAAGGCTTCCTGTGGAATTTCCACCTTACCAAATTGGCGCATGCGCTTTTTACCTTCTTTTTGCTTATCAAGCAATTTACGCTTACGGCTAACGTCACCGCCATAACATTTGGCTGTCACATCTTTACGCAAAGCGCGAATGGTTTCACGGGCAATAATCTTACCACCAATTGCCGCTTGGATCGGAATTTGGAACATATGTTGCGGAATGAGGTCTTTTAGCTTTTCACACATGACACGGCCGCGCTTTTCAGCGGCAGTGCGGTGCACCAACATTGACAGCGCGTCCACTGGCTCGGCATTGACCAAAATTGACATTTTAACAAGGTCGCCCTCTCGATAATCAGTAATTTGATAATCGAATGAAGCATAGCCCTTGGAAATAGACTTCAAGCGGTCGTAAAAATCAAAAACCACTTCATTTAATGGCAAATCATAAGTGACCATAGCACGAGTGCCAACATAGGATAGATCAACCTGAATACCACGACGATCTTGGCAAAGCTTTAAAATAGCGCCCAAATATTCATCTGGCGTTAAAATCGTTGCTTTAATCCACGGCTCTTCAATCGAGGTAATCTTGATAATATCGGGCATATCAGCAGGATTGTGCAATTCCTTCTGGCTACCATCTAACATATTCATGCGGTAAACAACCGATGGCGCTGTGGCAATAAGATCAAGATTAAACTCACGCTCCAAACGCTCTTGAATAATTTCAAGATGGAGCAGCCCCAAGAAACCACAACGGAAACCAAAACCAAGCGCGGCAGATGTTTCCATTTCAAAGGAGAAGCTAGCATCATTAAGGCGTAATTTACCCATTGCGCCGCGCAAATCTTCAAAATCGGCCGCATCAACAGGGAATAGACCACAGAAAACAACAGGTTGCGCAGGTTTAAAGCCCGGCAGTGCATCTTCGCAAGGGCGGCGATCTTCAGTAATGGTATCGCCAACGCGCGTATCAGCAACTTCCTTGATGGACGCAGTGATAAAGCCGATTTCACCCGGCCCCAATTCATCCATTGCCAACATTTTTGGGGTAAACACGCCCACACGCTCAACCGGATATTTTGCGCCAGTATCCATCATACGGATGGTTTGGCCTTTTTTCAAAACACCATCAATAACCCGCACAAGCACAATAACGCCAAGATAGGCATCATACCAGCTGTCAACCAACATGGCTTTTAGCGGCTTGGTTGCATCACCTTCCCGTGGGGGCGGTAATCTTGTTGCAATTGCTTCCAAAACATCGGCAATGCCAAGACCCGTTTTAGCAGAAATTTCCACCGCATCACTGGCATCAATGCCAATCACTTCTTCGATCTGCTCTTTAACGCGCTCTGGTTCAGCTGCGGGCAAATCAATCTTATTTAAAACAACGACCAATTCATGGTTATTATCAATGGCCTGATAAACATTAGCAAGGGTTTGCGCTTCCACGCCTTGCGAAGCATCAACTACCAAAAGCGAGCCTTCACAAGCCGATAATGAGCGCGATACCTCATAGGCAAAGTCAACGTGACCGGGCGTATCAATGAGATTGAAAACATAGTCTTCACCATTTTTGGCCTTATAATGCAAACGCACGGTTTGCGCCTTAATGGTAATGCCACGCTCGCGCTCGATATCCATAGAATCAAGCACCTGATCCTTCATCTCGCGCGTATCCAGACCGCCAGTCAATTGAATGAGGCGGTCGGCCAATGTTGATTTGCCGTGGTCGATATGCGCCACGATGGAAAAATTTCGAATATGGTCAAGTTTTGTCGTCATAGAAGCGATTTAGCAGGTGTTAACAATAAAGGCAAAGGCCTTCTTAGCAAGTTGGGCATAGATTTGCAGCTTTTCACAGCTTGCTTGCTAAAATTATTAATATTTGCAAGAAAATGAACAGTGCAAAAGTAAAAAGAAAAAATTTTTGATAATTTGTGCTGCTACGTTCTTCTGCTTCAAGTGATAGCAAGCTAATAAGTCACGCTTACTTCCACTTGAGTTTTATAACATGTTTTATTAACTATAAGATCACAATTCACGCAGCCAACGCGATGGTTTTTGCCCCAAAATACGCCATGTGCCAATAAGACCAAAACCAACACTTAGCACCAAGGCAGCAACCAAAACCATAAGCCCTGTTTGCGGCAATAGTACTGCATCAAGATCCATACGAAAACGTGCCATAGCAAGCCCTGCCGCACTGCCTGCAATAAAGGCAAAAACCGCGCTGACAACGCCTAAAATTATATATTCATATAAAAAGGCACGAATAAGCACTTTGCGAGTTGCGCCAAGAGTTTTTAGCACCACCGCATCATGGGTTCGGCTACGGTTACCGGCGGATAGCGCGCCTGCTAACACAAGAATGGCGGCAAGCAAAGCAATAGAGGCAGAGGCCCGCACACCAAGACCAATTTGATCAATAAGCTCTCGTGCATTGGTGATAATATCTTGCACTGATAAAATTGTCACCGAGGGAAAATCTTTACCAATAGCGCGCATTAATGCCACATCTTCAAGCTTACCATCGCCTTTTTTAAGCGTTCCCATCCAAATATGCGGCGCACCACGAAAACTATTGGGCGAAAAAATCATGACGAAATTCATATTCATTGAATCCCAATGCACTTCTCGCAGGCTGGTAATTTTAGCCGATATTTGCCGCCCTAAGGCGTTAACGGTTATCATGTCACCAAGCTTTAAGCCAAGTGCTTTTGCTTCATCATTTGACATTGATACTTGCGGCGGACCATCATAATTTTGCGGCCACCATGTGCCTTCTTTTAGTACGGTCGATTCTGGTACATTATCTGAATATGTAATATTACGATCACCGCGCAGCACCCAACGGCCATTTTCAGCAACATTGGCATCCTTTGCCTCGACATTATTAAGCGCGGTGATACGCGCCCGCAAAGTGGGCATAAGCCGTAATTCACCCTTGGGGTCATTTTGAGCGATTAAGGTACGAAATGCGGGCTCTCCATCGCTTGGAATATCAAGGAAGAAAAATGCTGGCGCATTGATCGGCACTGTTTCGCCAAGTTGCCGGCGTAAATTACCGTCAATAGTGGCAATGGCAACAAGCAAAGTCAGCCCAAGCCCAAGCGCAAGCACAATGGCACTGGTTAAGGAACCGGGGCGATAAATATTGCCAATAGCAAGGCGCAAAGCTGGCGCACGAACATGGGAAACCTTTTTGGCAAGATATTGAATGATCATCGCCAATAGCCGCAAAATAATGAAAACACCAATAACGGCAATGATGAAAATAGCCGCCATACGCCGATCATAAGCGGTGAAAACCGCCATGAAAGCAATAGAGCCAAAAATCAATGCGACAATAACAAGATAAAGCCGCGCAATTTTAACCTTGCCAGAAAAGCCCATGGCGCGAAAAAGGGTAGTGACCGGAATTTCACGCGCGCGTGCCAAAGGCATTAACGCAAAACCAAGCGTGGTTAGCAAGGCAAAAGCCGCACCATTTAACAGGCTAAGATAGGAAATTGACCAACCACCGGCCAAAGGAAAATACGAATTTAATATTTGCCCAACAATAGGCGGAATAATCAGCGCAAAAACAAGACCAATTGCAATACCGATAAAGCTCAACAACACGATTTGGATTAAATAAAGCCAAATAACAAAATTACCGGAAGCACCGAGCGATTTTAGCGTGGCAATCACACCAAATTTGGTTTCAAGATAGGCACGCACCGCATTGGCCACCCCAACGCCACCAACCACCAAGGCCATTAAGCCAACGAGGGTTAAAAATTGCGAAAACCGTTCAATATTACTGGTTAAAGCTGGCGTTGCATTGTCGCTATTGCGGATAATCCATAAATTATCGGGAAATTGCTTTTTGGCCGCTTCATCAAATTTGGCAACCTCAGATAATTTAGCGGCAGGAACAGCTATTTTATAGGTATAAGTAAAAAGGCTGCCCGGCTGTAAAAGACCGGTTTGCTTCATTGCCTCTTCTGACAAAAACACCCGAAGCCCTAATTGAAAGCCTTCTGACAACAGATCAGGTTCATTTTCCACCAAACCTCTGATTTCAAAATCTGTATTGCCAAGGGTAAGCTTATCGCCAATATTCAAATCAAGGCGCTGCGCTAAAAGCGGCGCAACAACAACACCATAAGTGCCATTGATATTTTTGACTTCATCATAAAGATTATTGGAAAATTTGCCATCATTAAGCTTAACTTTGACACCGCCATAAAGCGGATATTTATCATCAACCGCGCGGGCTTCAGCCAGTAGCTGGGTTTGGTCACTGCTGCGCCGTGCCATGGTGCGCATCCAAAGGCTAGAAGACACATTACCCATACTTTCAAGATAGCTTAATTCTTGTGGGCTTGCTTCTTTTTGCGTCATCGAAACGCGCAAATCGCCGCCAAGCAATATTTTACCTTGGGTGGCAAATTCATGGCGAATCATATCAGTAATACCGCCAACACCGCCGATTGCCGCAACACCAAGAGCAATACAACTAAGAAAAATATAAAAGCCGCGTAAGCCTCCGCGCATTTCACGTAAAGCGAACTTAAAAGCCAGTTTAAAACTCGCGACTTTCGATAAATTATTAACGGCTTTAGAGGCACCCGTCATGCTATGATCTTGCTTCATACTGCATGGCCCACTTCAATTTCACCATTGCGCACATGGATTTGGCGAGCGCAGCGAGCTGCCAACTGATTGTCATGGGTAACAAGGACCATAGTGGTGGCATTTTCATGCGCACGCTGAAATAAAAGATCGGCAATATCCTGCCCTGTCGCGCTATCAAGGTTACCTGTTGGCTCATCAGCAATAATAATTTTTGGTCTTGGCGCTAAAGCTCTTGCTATAGCAACCCGTTGTTGTTCGCCGCCTGATAGGGTGGCAGGATAATGGTTTAAGCGATGGCCAAGGCCAACCGCCTCTAATTCTTGCCGCGCGCGATTAAAGGCATTTTTATCACCAGCAAGTTCCAAAGGCACTGCGGTATTTTCAAGCGCCGTCATATTGGGGATAAGATGAAAAGATTGAAAAACAATACCAATATTGCGGCCACGAAAAAGCGCCGCTTCATCTTCATTGAGCTTTGAAATATCGCAATCACTAATTAAAACCTGGCCACTGTCCACCTTTTCTAGGCCGGCAAGCACCATTAATAATGTAGATTTTCCAGAACCTGATGGCCCAACAATGCCAATAACCTCGCCTTTATCAATATTAAGTGACATTTTTTTGAGCACATGAACTTTTGACGCCCCCTCACCCAAAGTTAAATCAACATTTTTTAAAGCCACCAATAAATCTGCCACAAAGGCCTCCACTTATAAAACTATATGTTGTTACTTTTAAGGAAAAATAAGCCGAGTTTATGGTTAAGCTTGAAAATTCTTAAAAATAAAATTGGTAAATGGAAATAGCTCTAATAACAAAACATATTTGATTATAGTTTTGCTGGCGATAGTTTGTGAAAAAGTAAAAAAAATTAAATTAACGACTTGTTTGTAAAGATGTAAATAGCCATAATAATGTTAAGGCATGCTGGAGTTCCGCCAGCGGCGCCTGGGCGTTTATTAAAAAACTTCCTCTTTTGAAAATTATAGTGGATATTTTATTTTTGTACGCTTTAATTTTAGAGAAGTAAAAAAGCTTTTAAATGTAGATGGTTGAAGAATGTAAATATTCATCACAAAATTGGCATTTTTTAGCACTAATATTTTCTAAAGCTTAAACGACCGACACCCGACGGAACGCACGCAAAGGATTTTTTTATGGCAGACTATAATAATATGCGCACAACTACAATTACGCGCGGAGATGCATCAATAGATCAGGGTTTGCGCAGCTATATGCTTGGCGTTTATAACCTGATGATGTTTGGCCTTGCAATTACGGGCATTCTTGCATTAAGTGTTGCCTATTTTGCAGCCACCAATTACCAATTCAAATTATTTTTACAACAATATAGCTTTATTCTAGTGATCATACCATTTGGCGTTGCTATGTTTTTGCAATTTGGCATTAATCGTTTATCAACATTTACAGCTCAGGCATTATTTATTGCCTATGCTGCATTGTTGGGTGCATCACTAGCACCTATTTTTCTAGTATATGAAATTGGAAGTATTGCACGGACATTCTTCATAACTGCGACATCATTTGGTGGTTTGTCACTTTATGGTTATACCACTAAACGTGATCTTAGCCCACTAAGAACATTTTTGGTGATCGGCCTTATTGGTTTGATCATTGCGTCACTTGTTACTTTTTTTGTTGAATCATCGGCTTTGGATTTTGTAATTTCTGTAGCGGGCGTGTTGATTTTTGCGGGTCTTACCGCGTATGATACACAAATGATCAAAGAAGCCTATTATGAAGGTGATCATGATGAAACACGCGGCAGAAAAATCGTCATAGGCGCATTGCACCTCTATCTCGATTTCGTCAATCTGTTCTTGTTCCTATTGCGTTTCCTTGGTAACCGCGACTAATATAAAAAAGCTATTTTTGGCATAAAGGAAAGCCCCGTTTTATTAAACGGGGCTTTTTATTTTTCAGTTTCACATCATAAATTTTAATCACCAAACTCAAATATCTCACTTAAGAATGATTTTTTACGGTTTTTCTTACCATCATGATAGCGGTCGTCATAACGATCTTTTTCATTATAGCGATCTTTTTCACTATAACGCCTGTCCCCATGTCTATCATCACGCGCACGCTCATCGCGATAGGAATCATGATGCGAACTTGCGGCTCTTGGCGGCTCATAAGACGTATCAGCCCGCCGATCACTCACATCCCGCTGGTTCATTTCCTGCGAGCCACGCTCTAAAATTTTATCCAATTCGCCACGATCAAGCCAAATACCACGACATTTTGGGCAGTAATCAATTTCGATACCACTGCGCTCACTCATGACCAGAGTTTCACCATCAATAGGACATTGCATTTTATCTTCTCCAATTTACCAATCTTCTATGTGGATATGGAGAAGGGCAATTAAAAGAGAACAAAACTAAATTACTGCAAATTGTGTAATGATATTGCAAAGCATTTTGCATAAAACTGAAATATTTGTGGCAATGGGCAAAATTTGCTATTTCACCCATCGCGATAAATTTTCAAGCGAAAATTTTAAGTTTTTAAAATTCATATTTTATTTTTGCGCCACCGCCACCACCTTGACGCTGGCCAACAAAGCCTTGACCATTGACATTAATGCTAAGCGCATCATTATCAGCAATTGGATGGAACAAGAAACCGGCTTCAAAAATACCAGTTGAGCCTTTTAATGACGGCTCTGCCAGACTTAAGCCATAGGCATTGGCGCTAATTGCACCATCAAACTCATATTCATATGCCGCGCTAACATAAGGTTTAAATTGCTGGCTATAAGCATAGCTATAGCGCCCACCGACTTGCATGCGCGAGCTGTTGCTTTTATCGAAATGCAATTGGTCCTTGCCGATATTGACTGTATCGCCATCCATATGCATCCACAAATAGCGACCATAAACATCTAATGCTTGCTTTTCATCAAAGTTGAAAACATAGGCAACAGCCGCATGGCCACCATAATAGGATACCTTGCTATCATAGATACCGCGATAACCTTCACCATCAATTAAATCATTGCTACCATCAAACTTATTGCGGGTTTTGCCGCCTCTTATCGAGGCTTCAACATAAAGGCCGTCGACCTGATCTGCTGCAAGGCTTGCAACGTGGCCAAGACCGGTACCACCGAACTCCATACGGCCAAAAATACCTCCACCTTTATAATTTACATCACCATCAGCATGAACTGAACCATAAGTGGCAAAATTATTATAGGTATCATAAGTACCGTGACCATATTCAAAAAATGAACCAAGGGTTACTTTATGATTTCCCTTGGTTTCAAAGCCAGTGGCAAGACCAACCGCCATATTGAAACCATCAATATCAACATGGCTACCAGTTTTATAACGCTGGGTTGAACCATTAGCGATCATGAATGGAATAAAATGGGGTCGATAAATCTCATCTTCATTAGCACGAACCATGATACGAATATTGTCAATGCCAGCAGTTGCAATCAAATCATTGGCTTGATTAAGGAAGGCAAGGCCAGCAATACGCCCTTCTGAAAATGCTTTACTGCGTGGATTAATATAGCCTGCAGGTTTTTCAGGTTTAACCGATGTTCCATCGGTATCTCCACCGCCATTATCGGCTTCATTACCATCTGTGCCTCCAGTATCGGTTTCATGACCATCCGTGCCGTCTGTATCCGTTTCCTCACCATCGGTTTTACCATTCACTTTTAGCACAAATCTATTGTCGTCAGTCACTTTAACGCTAACGTCATAAATAATAAATTGGCCTTGAGTTACTTGGGTTGGCGTTGCTGCTGGATTGCCAACAGCCCTATCAATCATGGTGATTTCATCACCCTCATTTAGACGATTGCCATCATTAATCATTGCAACGCTATGATTGGTATTGTCCAAATTGACAGCATCATTGTCGGTAATATGGATAAGTACATCATTATTGACGACAGAGCTTGGCAATAGCCAATTATAATTTTCAAAATTATAAATACCACTGACACCACCGCGATATTGATTAAGATTAAGCGTGTTACCGGCAACAACGCGGTCAAACTCATTATTGACCTCACCGCTACTTGTTATGCTATAACCACCATATAAGGATCCGAGAATATTTAGCTGATCACCATTAAGGGTCACTGTATTATTGGTGACATGGCCTGCATCAGCTCCATTAATTGCATAGCCGCCATATAAAGAGCCATCAATAGTTGTAAGGCCTGATAATTCTATAGTATTACTAGCAATTGTAACATCAATGGACGAGCCATAATTGCGAAGCGATCCGCCAATAACATCCCCACCAACATGACTATCAACAATTGACACGGCGTTGCTTAAAATATTGTTGTCGCTCGCCATGCTTGTTTCGATAAGACCGCCAACAACTTCTAAGCCAATATCACTCCCCGATATGACCACCATATTATTTTGAGCAAAATTTTCAATTTTTTGCTCTTCCATGCCGCTACCGCCCGTAGCAAAACCACCATAAACTCTGGTAATTGAAGAACTATTGCTTATTTGAACTTTATTATCATTGGCTTGAAGGCTCTCGCCACCAAAAGCATAGCCACCATAGATTTCAGAATTTGAACGCAAAATGCTATTAGAAACATTAACTTGGTTACCGTTGACCAAGGCCGAACCATATCTAATGTAGCCTCTACCGCCATAAATTGACGCAATACCCGTGACACCATCAACATCGACGCGGTTATCAAAAACCTGCCCTAAGGACGGACTATAACCATTTAACTCAGCATTACCGCCCTGAACTTGTGAAGCACTTCCACCGCTTATGGAGACGGAATTGGCGTTCACAATAAGACTAACCCCTTCAACATTGCTAAACACATTGCCGCCATTTACCTGAGTGACATCACTATTTAAAATCGTCACGCTATTGTGCAGCGCTGATGACGATCCGTAAACATTACTATAAGCACCATTGATACTGCCATCTACACGGCTATTAACAATATTGACCTTATTTCCTTGTAGGCTAAAAATTTCATCAGCCGATAACATGCCCGAACTTTGAATATAGGCACCAGAAACTTGACCTTTAACATAACTATTTGTAATTTCGACAATATTATCATTTAATATATTGCTAATATTAGGCGCATTATTGTAAACAAAGGCACCATGCACATCTCCTGCAATCGAACTATTTCCCGATATTGTGACGCGGTTTGCGCTAATATTTCTTGAAATATCACCGTTATAACCGTTCATTAATCCGCCATATACCGAGCCTGTTACCGAACTATTATTGTCAATAACAACACTATTATTCGTTATGCCTTCTGAATCTTCGCTATAGCCACCATAGACATTATTGCTAATTTTAGCATTTGAAAGATTAACTTGGTTATTTTGGACCATCCCCAAATTGCTAAAACCACCGTAAACGATTATCGCCGAACCGCCAGTCATGGTAATTTTATTATTAGAAATTAAAGTTCCTTGATCGGAATAACCACCATAGACGGCAATATTACCCGAAAAACCATCACCTAAGCCATTTGAATCATTTATAAGAATAGAATTATCTGATTGATCTGCACTATCATTAGGTCCAACCCTCTTTTGAGCCACCCCTAGCGTGTCATCTTGTAATTGATCAAACTCGCTGGTTGTACCATCATATGTAATTATATTTGCAAATGCCTCCATACCAGAAAAAGGGTCAAGAAAAGCTGAGCAAAGCATAGTTGCGCATAATAAACGAGTGATTGAATTTTTCATTACAAGATAGCCCAATGGTTTCAAATAAATTTTAGAAAATTGAAATAATATTTTTAATAAATTTCATATTAATAAGTTAAAATTTTTAAATATCATAAAATAAATGCATTCTAAAATAAATATGTAAATCTGTTTTTTTATAAATTATAGATACATTTTTCTTTAAACACTTATATAAGGTTTGAGTTTATGAATTAGCTTTTCATTTTAGCAAAACGAACAAATTTTGCTAAATTGTTATTGACTAAACTGATTAGTCTAATATCTCATTACCTCTTAAATAGCTATTTTGCTTAACATATTTAGGGTTTATTACCCTTAGCTTTTACAGCAAATTTATCTAACGAGATCTAAACGATTTGGATATTTACACCCGAACATTACTTATCCGTTAGACAGCGACTATATCTTGTTCTTGTATAAACATATTCTCATTTACTGTCTACAAATAGCAATAATAATCAATCTGATACCATCAATCTATTTAAACTATCCAATTATCGCCGTAAATCGCTGTATTAAAACGCAACAAATTACAAATATGTAAGCTATTTCGTAAAATTTAAGATTCTTTTACGCAAAAATATTACAGCCACGTAGTTCAATGAAGCCTTCACCCAACAGCACGCGCCATAATGCAAAAAGCACTATTTAGCATTTCATAGAAATGCAAAATAGTGCTTTTTAATATCAATAATCATCAATATAAGATCGACCGAGATCGGCGACTTTACCACTTAAAAGCGGTCGCAATTAGCCATTTTATAGAGATTAATTTGCTCGCACTTGGTAATCTTTTATAGCTGCAAAGCGAATGGCTTTCCACCGTTCTGCTTCATAATTGAGAGAAAAGACATTTTGTGCCAAAAATACAGGATCATTATCAAGATCATGAGCAATATCGGCGCGATGAGCTGCAACAAATTTATCCAGCTCTTCTTGACTATCTGCACTAATCCAACGACAAATTGTAAAGCGTGCCACTTCAAAACCAACAGGTAATGAATATTCAACCTTTAGACGTTCGGTCAAAACATCAATCTGCAAAGCGCCGACCACGCCAACAATCGCTGGCGTGCCATCATCAGGCGTAAAGAGCTGTACAACCCCTTCCTCAGCCATTTGCTGCAAGGCTTCGCGCAATTTTTTGGCTTTCATCGCATCGCCAAGACGCACGCGCCGCAAAATTTCTGGTGCAAAATTAGGTACGCCCCTAAAGAGCAAATCCTCGCCTTCGGTCAACGTGTCGCCAATACGCAGCGTACCATGGTTAGGAATGCCAACCACGTCGCCAGCAAAGGCTTCATCGGCAATTTGGCGTGAACGTGCAAAGAAGAATTGCGGCGTTGAAAGGGTCATTGGTTTGCCAGTACGCACCAATTTTGCTTTCATACCGCGCGATAAAGTGCCAGAACAAACACGCAAAAAAGCAATGCGGTCGCGATGGTTAGGATCCATATTGGCTTGAATTTTAAACACAAAGCCAGTCATTTTAGGTTCAACTGCATGAACAGTTCTTGTATCGGCCACTTGGTCACGCGGCTGCGGACCAAAGTCCACCAGCGCATCGATCAAATCACGCACACCATAATTGCGCAGTGCCGAGCCAAAATAAACCGGCGTCATATGGCCTTCACTGAAAGATTGTAAATCAAAACGCTTACAAGCATCACGCGCGAGAACCACACCGTCCACAAACATATCACGCTCATTTTCGGGCAGTAATAAAGATGCTTCTTCCGGCCCGCTTACAGGTCTTGGCGTTTCTTCCTCATCCTTTTGGCGTACGCTATTTTCATGCAAGGAAAAGCTACCAGCAAAATTTTTACCAGCACCAATTGGCCAAGTAACTGGCGCGGTATCAAGGGCTAATTTTTCTTCAATCTCGTCCAAAATTTCCAAAGGATCACGTGCTTCACGATCCATTTTGTTAACAAAAGTAACAATTGGAATATTGCGCATACGGCAAACTTCAAACAATTTTAATGTTCGAGGCTCAATACCGCGCGCGCCATCAAGCACCATAACCGCACTATCTACCGCCGTTAAGGTGCGATAAGTATCATCGGCAAAGTCTTCATGGCCTGGCGTATCAAGAAGATTGAAAATACAATCCTTATATTCAAAGGTCATCACTGAAGTTACAACCGAAATACCGCGATCACGCTCGATATTCATCCAATCAGAGCGGGTTTGGATACGGTCTTTTTTAGCCTTGACTTCACCAGCAAGCTGAATGGCACCACCAAACAGCAAGAGCTTTTCAGTAAGCGTTGTTTTACCAGCATCGGGGTGGGCGATAATCGCAAAAGTCCGGCGCCGTTTGACCTCGCTGGCTTCACTCATCAAATTCTCCTAAAATCTATTTTGCGCGCTTAGCACGCAATAAAAAACGCTTTTGCTATGCGCCGCGCGTCTTAATTTAAATAAAATATGGCAAGAAGGCTCAATACAATAGGATCGAGCCTTCCTTACAATTTAGTTTAACAATTCACCATTTAAGGCTTGCTGAATGCGTTCGCGTGTTTCATTAATGCCATAAAGCGCAATGAACGAACCAAAACGCGGACCGCGCTCTTGACCAATCAATACTTCATAAAGCATTTGGAAGAACATAACAGATACGCCAGGGCCGCCATCGGGGCCTTTTTTTGCGCTATCTTGATAGCGTTCAATCTTACGCGCCACGTCAAGCAAAGCATTTTGAATGATATTGCCATCAGCTTGCAAGTCAAGCGCGCTAAGGTTTTTATCAAAAGCTATTAATGTTTCCCGCTCAACCTCATCAGGGGCGCGGAATTTTTTTGTAGGTTTAACAAAATCATTAAAATAACGAATGGCATAGCCAACAAGATCATCAAGGCTTTTATTATTTTCTGGCGTTACACCATCAGCATAGCGCGAAATAAAGCCCCAAAGCACATTTTTGTTTTCAGCATTGGAGGCACTCACCAAATTCAAGAGCATCGCAAAAGAAACAGGTAAATCAATCGCCGGGGGATTGCCATTATGCATATGCCAAACTGGATTATTTAAACGCTCTTTCCAATCCTGACGACCATAAGCTGAAAGATAAGTATAATATTCGTCAACCGCTTTAGGGATCACATCAAAATAAAGCTTTTTAGCGGTTTTTGGCTTTTGGAACATATAAAGCCCAAGGCTTTCAGTTGGTGCATAAGTAAGCCATTCATCGATGGTAAGACCATTGCCCTTACTCTTGGAGATTTTGGCACCCTTATCATCAAGGAACAATTCATAATTAAAACCTTCAGGCGGGGTTCCGCCTAAAACCTTACAAATCTTTGATGACAGGGTAACTGAATCGATCAAATCCTTACCAGCCATTTCATAATCAATGCCAAGGGCAGTCCAACGCATTGCCCAATCAGCTTTCCACTGGCACTTGACTTTACCGCCGGTTACTTCTGTCTCGATAGTTTCACCAGTTTCAGGTTCAATATAGGTAATTGTGCCACGCACTTCATCACGGGCAATAATAGGCACTTGCAAAACCTTGCCAGAAAATGGGCTAATTGGCAAAAATGGTGAATAGGTCGCACGGCGTTCTTCACCAAGGGTTGGCAAGATAATATCCATCACCTTGTCATAATTTTTAAGCATTAATAGCAAGGTTTCATCAAAGCGGCCAGATGTATAATAATCCGTTGCGCTCGCAAATTCATAATCAAAGTTAAAACGATCAAGAAAAGCACGAAGGCGCGCATTATTAGCCGCACCAAAAGATGGGTATTCGCTCAAAAATGGATCTGGCACCTGTGTTAGTGGCTTACCGAGTGCAGCTTCTAAAAGTTCCTTATTTGGCACATTATCGGGTACTTTACGCAAACTATCCATATCATCAGAAAAACAGATAAGACGGGTTTTAACCTTATTATCGGTTAAAACATGGAAAGCATGGCGCACCATGGTTGTGCGGGCAACTTCACCAAAAGTGCCGATATGCGGCAGGCCTGACGGCCCATAGCCGGTTTCAAACAAGACCTCATCGGGAAAGCCTTTTTTCTCATAGCGTTTGACAATTTTTCGTGCCTCTTCGAAAGGCCAAGCTTTCGCATCACCTGCAAAAGTCACGCTTTGCGGATCTATATGAAGGAGGTTTAAAAAATCGGACGCCATAGAAAGGTTCCCTAAATAGTGTTAATCGGCTCAAATGCGGTTTGAAGCAAAAGCTCATTGACCAGCAATCATTTTATCAATTGATGATAATTAAACAAGTTTTGGGTTAATTAACAACATCAATTTGTTTTCATTTACTCTTTTTCATAAATCTTGCAAGCCTACAACCGTCTTATCTATAAAAACTACCTATTTTTACAAAATTTCAAGCACAATTATCCGCTTTAAGCCTATAGATTTAACCCAAGCGATCATGTTTTTGATTTATAATATTATCCGCCCTATCAATTCACTTGGATTTTTGACAAACAAAAAATAAGATAATAATCTCGTGTAAGAAGCTTAAAACCACTTTTAATAAAAGCATTTTATCTTTAAGCTAACATCAAATTCATAGATCACGAGGAAGATTTTAATGGCTGAGCTAACTCCCCATGAAGGCTTGATATTTGTCATGGTCACCACTGCGGCGGCCGATGCTGCAATGACGGATAGGGAATTGGCAAGCATTGTCGCCATTGTCAACCATTATCCTGTTTTTACCGGCTTTGATAGTGACCGCCTAGATGCGTTAGCTGCTGAATGCTTAGGACATCTGGAAGAAGAAAATGGCCTTGAACACATTCTTGACCTCGCGCATGAAGCATTACCAGAAAAGCTTTATGATACTGCCTATGCGCTTGCGGTTGAGATTGCCTCGGCTGATTTAAATGTTAATCAAGAAGAGCTTGAATTTTTGCAAATGATGCAAGATCGTTGGGAGCTTGATGAGTTAACCGTTGCCGCATTAGAACGCAGCGCACGTTTGCGTTTTCGCAAATTATAGATGAACATTTTATTTTTTGAACATTTTGCTATTTAAGTTTTAAAAGCAAAATGTTCATTCATAGTTACTTTAGATTTTAACGCACCCGCGCAGGCGTGCCAAAAGCGGTGCAATTTGCTGGAATATCGCGCGTAACAAGACTTGCCGCGCCAATGGTTGCGCCATCACCAATGGTAACGCCAGGCAATATAATACTTGCCGCACCTATCCAAACATTTTTACCAATTTTTATTGGCTTGCCATATTCAAGTTTTTGTTCACGCGACTTAGCATCAGTAGGGTGCGTTGCCGTTAAAATTTGCACATTTGGGGCAATCTCACAACCATCACCAATCTCAACACTGCAACCATCAAGAATGACACAGTTGAAATTGATAAAGACATTTTTGCCGATGTTTATATTATAGCCATAATCACAATAAAAGGGTGAGCGAATGGTGACATTATCGCCGACACTGCCAAGGCCTTGCCGCAATAGGCTAAGCCGCTCATTATCATCCATAGCAAAAGCATCATTTAAAGTTTTCATCCATGAAAAAGCTTGCTTTCGCTCTAAAATAAGCTCCGTGTCTCCTGCATTATAGAGTTCACCAGCCAGCATTTTTAGCTTTTCACTCATATATTTATCCTCATATTGCATCTGGCGCCATTGCTATTCATTATTATCGCTATTGGCTAAAATACGCTGCGCTTGCTTTAAATGAAGATCTTCAACCATTTTACCATTTAAAGAAATAACGCCTTTACCGATATTTTCAGGTAAAGCAAAGGCGGCAATTATATCTTGCGCCCACTCAACTTGACTTAATGTTGGCTGAAAAATCACATTCGCGGCTTCAATTTGGCTAGGGTGAATAAGCGTTTTGCCATCAAAGCCCATGGCTTTGGCTTGGCGACATTCATCTTCAAAACCAATCAAATCCTTATAATCATTATAAACGCCGTCGAGTACTCGGCGATTATAAGCTTTAGCCGCAAGCACAATTTGCATAAGCCAAGGAACAAGATATTGACGTTTTGCGCCATAATTCACCGCGCTTTCATCAACCACGCTCATAACACCGCTCGCCAGTGCAATATCATTTGGCCCGACAATAAGACACGTCACACTTGGATGACTTGCAATCGATGCTGCAGACAAAATACCTTTTGGTGTTTCAATCATTGCCCAAACAGGCATGGGCCTTTTGGCAGAGGTTTTACAAATCGCATAGATGAAATCCAATTCATCAATATTTTCAACCTTGGGTAACACCAACGCATCAATATTAAGAGCGGCAACACGTTGCAGTTCATCAATATCATTACTAATAACTGGATTGATGCGAATGGTAGCAAAATAGGGTAATTGTTGATGATCTTTTAAAAATTGCTGCAGATTGTCCATCGCCGTTGTCTTGTCAGCTAATCCGATAGAATCTTCAAGATCAAAAATAACGACATCAACATCAAGTTGCAAAGTCTTTTCCATGGCCCGCATATTTATGGCTGGCACAAACAAACAGGATCTACGCTTAGATTTAGATTTGGGTTTATTCTTTGTCATGATGTCTTCAACCCTTCAAGCAGCAAGTTAAAAGCACAAAGCGATTTTTCAAGCGCTTCATTGGGGTTTGCAGCATTGGCAATCCAAGCTGCAGCATGCATCAAGGCACCATTAATAAGCCGCGCCAATGCCTCACAGTCACAAGAAGCTATTGTGCCTTCATTGATTAATTCTTGCAAGGCAATTGCCATGATTTTTATATAATAGCCTTGACTTTCCCATGTTGAAATATCCCCCAATACCGCAGGGCCATCTCGCATTAAAATTTGCTGCACATCATGGTCGAGCATATTGGTTAGATAAATTTCACATTCGGTTGAAAACAAATGCCATTTATCGCTGATATTTTGAGTTTTTGAACGGATGTCGCTATCAATTTCTTTTTCGATTTGCGCAATAACCGCTTTCAATAAACCCATTTTACCGCCAAAATGATGGTAAAGTGCGCCGCGTGTAAGGCCTGCCTCTTTGGTCAATTCATCCATAGAGGCAGCGGCAAAGCCACTTTGTGAAAAAGCATGTCGAGCAGATTTTATGAGCTTTTCCCGCGTTTCATTTATCATTTCATCTCGTTTACGCGCCAACTCATTCGTCTCCCAGGCTCTGTCATATTAAATACGTCTTTTCGTAATAAATGAACATATGCAAAAACGATTTAACTAATGCCAAATTTATATTGACATACGTGATGTATGTCAATACACATACGCAATGTATGTAAAAGGAAAAGACCCATGGCAAATCCATATCGTGAAATATTTAGACCTAAAGGCACGTTTGGCTTTTCATTGGCTGCTATTGTTGCGCGTTTCCCCATCGCCATGATTACTATATCAGTTGTGGCGATGATTTCCGCATCACGCGATAATTTTTCATTACCGAGCCTTGTCGCCACCACGTTTATCGGTTCAAGTGCCCTGATTGGCCCACAAATTTCACGCCTTGCCGATAAATATGGCCAATTGAAAATTGGTTTGCCGGCAAGCATTATCTGCGCGGTTTCCCTTGGTATTATTGCTCTTGCCGCCCATTATCATTGGCCTGATATTATTTTATTTATTGCAGCGATATTTGCAGGCTTTATGCCAAGCTTTGGCGCTTTTGCACGCGCGCGTTGGTCACGTATTTTTGGTGGACAACCGCTATTACGCTCGGCCTTTGCTTTTGAGTCACTGGTTGATGAAATGATTTTTATGATTGGGCCGGTATTGGTGATGAATCTTGCGGCTTTTATATTTCCAGAAGCGGGCATGGTTGCGGCCATAGGGCTATTAGTTATCGGTTCATTTGCCTTTTTTTCGCAAACAGCAACTGAACCTAAAATTAGTCATGTAACTGCAAAACGCGGTCGCGCCGCTATTTTTGATTTACCTGTCTTGGTCATTGCCCTTACTCTATCGGCAATAGGCGGAATTTTTGGGGTGGTAGAGGTCACAAGTATTGCCTATGCAAAACCTATAATTTTTGAAGTTTTCGCCAATATACCAGTATTTGCTTATGTTAAGATAGAAAATGTCGCTTCGCTCGCTTATATTCCTGTCACCGCCTATGCGCTTGGTTCATTCATAACCGGCATTCTTTATGGCTCGCTTAATGTCACCATTCCCTTGCATCGCCAGCTTTTATTCATGTCGGGCGTTATTATGGTTACTGCTATTCCGTTTTTCTTCGTTAATAATTTATGGATGCTAACCATCTTTTGCTTGCTTGCAGGGGCTGCTTGTTCGCCGACCATCATTATTTGCATGGGATTACTTGAAGGGCTTGCTGACAAGCAAAAATTTACCGAAAGTATGACATGGGCAATCACTGGTATGAGCGTTGGAGCTGCTATTGGTATTGCTGTTGCCGGCTTTGCAATTGACCGTTTTGATGCAGTGAGCACTTTCCGTTTTGCTTTGGCTTTTGCGGTATTTTCCTTTGCCATCGCACTCATATTTCGTAAACAACTTATCGCCAAAACATCCATGCATGAGGTAGAAGGCTAAGTTCAATAGCGCAAACCATATAAAGCTATCTTTATATGGTTATTGCATATTAATATTTTATTTGCTAATGTCACGCCATTCAACAGATTTTATACTGCATTTAATGCGGAAAAAATAAAATCATACCTATATTGGGATAGGCATTTTATTGGGTAAAATGTCTTAATGATCAAAATTTCTCAGGAGCAAAACATGGCTGCCAACCAAGATTATGTGATCCGCGATATCGGCCTTGCCGATTTCGGTCGCAAGGAACTCGACATCGCCGAAACTGAAATGCCCGGCCTCATGGCTTGCCGCGAAGAGTTTGGTGCTAGCCAGCCATTGCGCGGCGCACGTATTTCTGGCTCATTGCACATGACCATTCAAACAGCCGTTCTTATTGAAACGTTGAAAGCTCTTGGCGCAGAATTGCGTTGGGCATCATGCAATATTTTTTCAACCCAAGATCATGCGGCTGCTGCAATTGCAGCAGGTGGCACACCGGTATTTGCAGTTAAAGGTGAATCTTTGGAAGAATATTGGACCTATACCGATGCTATCTTCCAATGGCCGGATGGCGAACCATCTAATATGATTTTGGATGATGGCGGCGATGCTACAGCCTATATCTTGCTTGGCGCACGCGCTGAAGCTGGCGAAGATGTGCTTTCAAAGCCAGAATCTGAAGAAGAAGAAGTGATGTTTGCGCAAATCAAGAAGCGTCTTGCTGCAAGCCCAAATTTCTTTAGCCGTCAACGCGCTGCAATCAAGGGTGTAACTGAAGAAACCACAACTGGTGTGAATCGTCTTTATCATTTAGAAAAGAAAGGCCTGTTGCCTTTCCCTGCCATTAACGTCAATGACAGTGTAACCAAGTCCAAATTTGATAATAAATATGGCTGTAAGGAATCGCTTGTTGACGGTATTCGCCGTGGTACAGATGTGATGATGGCTGGTAAAACAGCCGTTGTTTGCGGCTATGGCGACGTTGGTAAAGGTTCTGCAGCCTCCCTTTCTGGTGCAGGTGCACGCGTTAAAGTCACGGAAGTAGATCCAATTTGTGCATTGCAAGCAGCCATGGATGGTTATGAAGTTGTAACGCTTGAAGATGCAGCTCCAACTGCAGATATTATCGTTACAACCACTGGTAATAAGGACGTTGTCCGCATTGAGCATATGCGCGCTTTAAAAGATATGTGCATTGTTGGTAATATTGGCCATTTTGATAATGAAATTCAAGTTGCTGCGCTCCGCAACCTTAAATGGACTAATATCAAGCCACAGGTTGATATGATTACTTTTGCTGATGGTAAGCGTATACTTCTCCTTTCAGAGGGGCGTTTGCTTAATCTTGGCAATGCAACTGGCCACCCTTCTTTTGTAATGTCAGCCTCATTCACCAACCAAACATTGGCGCAAATTGAACTTTTCACCAAGGGCAATGAATATGGCAACAAGGTTTATGTCTTGCCTAAGCATCTTGATGAAAAAGTTGCCCGTTTGCACCTTGACCGCCTTGGCGTCAAATTAAGCACTTTGTCGCAGGAACAGGCCGATTATATTGGCGTTTCTCCAAAAGGCCCTTACAAGCCAGAGCATTATCGTTATTAACATTTTATTAATAATATAAGCCATTGTAAAGCCGGACATATTTCTTGTTCGGCTTTATTTTTTAATGGCAAGCATTCCTTTATTCAATATGGCTGTGCTAAATTAAATAATGATGATTCGACTAAAAGTTTATACCATTTTTCAAATGATATACTTGATTTCTGGAAAAAATACTTTGCCGCGTTATTTATAGAAAATGAGAGCAAAAATAGCTCGCCTTAAACAAAATTGCTATAGCGTAACAACGCTAATAGCCTTGGAGCTTGCAGGAATTGATTAAAGTGGCCTATTTGACCCCATATAAGCAAGAAATATGCAAGCAACAAAAAACCAAGTCAATGCTCCCAAAAAATCGTTTCAAATTAACGAGCTTTAAGCCAATCTCCGCTCTAAAACTTGCTTTTAAAGCCTTATCTAACACTGGTTCATTACATCAGTTATTGGTAAAAAGCCTTATAGGTACAACAATGCTTAGTACAGCCACTGTGCCTGCTTTTGCCGCAATTACCCCTCTTCCAAGCGATGATCTATTCTCAGTGCTACAGCTTGCACTCATGGGTGGAGCTTTATTAACTGTTGGAGTTATCGCTTTAAAGCTGCGCCAAATTGCGAAAGAGAAAAAGGCTCTTGAAATAAACCTTAAAGATAGCAAGCATTTTTTAAGTACCTTACTCAACCCTTATGAAAGCTATTTGAATTTGAGCGGCCAATGCCTTGTCATTCTTGAAGGGGACAATGCTAAAATTGCTGGCCGTCTGCCTGATGCTAAAGATGTCCCGGCAACCACTAAAGGATTTTTAGATTGGCAAAGCTGGATGTCAGCACAATCTTTTAAAGAATACCAAAACAATATTGCATTATTGGCGGTTGAAGGTGAAGCCTTTGAAATGCCGATAGCAACCCAACATGGTAGCACCCTACAAGTTTGCGGTTATGCCAATGGCGCAAGACTGCTGGTTAGCTTTAGGGATATGACTAAAACCACTACCGAGTTTTTAAATCTTAAAAATCGCTGTAATGATTTTGAAGCCAAACTTTCCGCCTTGCAAGCTTTGGGCGATGAAGTAACTGACCCTATCTGGATAAGAGACAGAAATGGCGACATTGATTGGGGAAACCGCGCCTATTTTCGTGTAGCTGGCCCTGATCATGAAATTTTCAACGCTGCATTTCGCGAAAAGATCGCAAGTGATCACCGCAAGGGTGAAATATTTAAAGGCCGCACTACCACCGCAATTAATGGTGAAAGACGGGTCATTGATGTGACGGCAATTACCAGCGAGATTGGCGAAGCAGGCATTGCAAATGACCAAACAGAAGGCGAAACATTACGCAATGAATTAAAGCGGGTGGTGCAAGGTTATTCGGAAACATTTGACCAATTATCAACGGCGGTTGCAATTTTTAACCCCGATCAAAAGCTCGAATTTTTCAATCAAGCCTTTAGCGCCCTTTGGCCACTTGATGTTGCTTTTTTGGAAAGCCAACCAAGCCATGCCCTCGTGCTTGACCGCTTGCGTGAACGCGGCATTTTAAATGAAACACCCCATTGGCGGCAATGGAAAGAAGAATTATTTGAGGCGTATCGCTCACTAGAGCCTAAAATGACCATATGGAATCTACCTGATGGACGCACATTGCGGGTCATTGCCAATCCGCATCCTCAAGGTGGTGTTACTTGGCTTTATGAAGACCTCACCGAAAAGCTCAATCTTGAAGCACGCTATAATTCACTTATTCGCATTCAAGGGGAAACCCTTGATAATCTTTATGAAGGCGTCGCCGTTTTTGGCTCTGATGGACTTATGCGCCTTTCCAACCCAGCCTTTGCAGCCATGTGGGCATTACCTGTAGAAATATGCGTTGAAGGCACTCATATATCAAAGATTGAGGCTTTTGCAGCACCTCAAGCAGTCGATGAGGATTGGAATGACATTACCGCTGCCATTACCGATTTTGCTGATAAGCGTGATTCACGCAAAGGACGGATTGATTTAAAAAATGGTGCTGTCGCCGATTATGCCTTGGTACCACTACCGCTTGGTCAAACCATGCTTACCTTTGTTGATGTGACGGATAGCATCAATATTGCCCGCGCCTTGCATGAAAAGAACGAAGCATTAGAAATTGCCGACCGATTACGCAATGAATTTGTAAGCCATGTTTCTTATGAATTACGTACGCCGCTTACCAATATTATTGGCTTCACCGATCTGTTACGCACCCCAGCCTTTGGGGAGTTAGATGCGCGGCAACACGATTATCTATCCCATATTGCTTCAGAATCGGTAGAGCTTTTAAACATCGTCAATGATATTCTAGACCTTGCCACCGTTGATGCGGGTATTATGGAATTGGATATTGGCGACGTTAATATTTTGGAAGTGATGCAAAGTGCCGCCAGCCGCGTTGAAGAACGCTTGCTTGAAAATAATATCCAGATTGATTTGCAAATTGCCAATGGCCTTGTCAGTTTTCAAGCCGATGGTGCGCGCATTAGACAAGTCCTATTTAATATTTTATCTAATGCGGCCAATTATGCACCGCAAAATTCTACCATTGGTTTTGCCGCATTTAACGACGAAAATGATATTATTTTTGTTGTCCATGATGATGGCGGTGGCATTCCTGAAGAAATTGTTGTTAATGTATTCAAGCGCTTTTCTACCCATATTCATCATGGTACAAAACCAGGTGCTGGATTAGGGCTATCCATTGTAAAAAGTTTTGTAGAACTGCATAATGGAACAGTTGAAATTGACACGGGTTCTGATAAAGGCACAACTGTCATCTGCCGGTTTCCAACCAAAATGCCGGCTTTAACCAGTGCTGCTGAATAGAAAGTTTAGATTGCCATGGAATTAACACTTCACCTTAGTAATGAAGATGCGACAAAGCGTTTTGGCGAGGATCTTGCCTTAACTTTAAAAAAGGGTGATCTTATAATTCTGGAAGGTGATCTTGGCATGGGAAAATCAACCCTTGCCCGCAGCATTATTCAAACCCTTGCCGATGATGACCGCCTTGATGTGCCAAGCCCTACTTTTACCCTTGTGCAAACCTATAATGAGCTGCGTCTGCCTGTGGCCCATGCTGATCTTTATCGTATCGGTAGCCCTGAAGAAATATACGAACTTGGTCTTGAGCAAGCACTTGATAATGGCGTACTGATTGTGGAGTGGCCAGATAAGGCGGAGGGACTTTTACCGCGGCCAACATTTTCACTAAAGATTTTTGAAGAAAATGATGGACGAAGCGTTATCATTTCAGTGGATGAAGAAGCTTCCCTACGCCTACGGCGCACCGCTGTCATCCGTGATTTTTTAATTCGTTATAATCGTGATGATGCAAAAAGGCATTTTTTAGCAGGCGATGCTTCTGCGCGGGCCTATGAGCTTATTACCTATGGTGATAATAAATGCGAGGTGCTTATGGATGCACCGCAAATGGAAATGGCAGAAACAGCAGGTGCGAGCTATGCCAAAGCAGCCCACCTTGCACAAAGCATCGACCAATTTGTTGGCATTGATCGTATTATTCGCGAAAATAATTTTAACGCGCCAGAAATTTACGCCGGCGATCTTGATAGTGGCTTATTGCTACTTGAATATTTAGGACAAGATGGCATTATTGACGAGCGCCGCCTACCAATTATTGAGCGCTATCTAGCAGCAGCGGCATTTTTAGCTGATTTTCATGAAGTTGATTGGCCCAAACATGCGGTTTGGGATGATTTGAGCATTGAAATTCCAAATTATGATCGTGATGCGCTTCATATTGAAACCAATTTACTATTAGACTGGTATTTACCATTCATTTCACAAATCGAGCCTATAGACCAAATGCGCGAATATTATTACCAGATTTGGGATGTTTTGTTCGACGAACTTGAGATAGCTCCTAAAAGCTTGGTAATGCGCGATTATCATTCACCTAATATACTTTGGTTCAGCGAGCGTGAAGGCAATGATCGCATTGGGCTTATCGACTTTCAAGATGCCCAAATGGGACCTACTGCATATGATGTGGTGTCTCTTGCCCAAGATGCACGCATTACCATTGCAACACCAACTGAAGAAGCACTAATCCGCCATTATTGTGCAAAACGCGCTGTACTTGATAAGCAATTTAACGAAAAGCAATTTCGTCAATCCTATGCGATTTTAGGCGCACAAAGGGCATGTAAATTGCTGGGTCTGTTTATCCGGCTTGATAAGCGGGATGGCAAGCCGCATTATTTAAAACATTTACCACGCATGACTGATTATCTCTTGCGGAATCTCAAGCATCCAGCTTTGTCACCGCTTAAGGATTTTCTACGCATGGTGAATATTATTCGCTAAAGATTTTGATGGTCGCAATATTGAGATGTTAGCAAAGCCGAGATTTGGTCCTTATCAATTTTAATGAAATGAAATGCGATGAATCTTGTGAGACCCCCCAAATTATATTGGCGAAGAGCCGCCGAAAATATCTATATTTTCACGGATCTTCGCCAATATAATCATAATAATTTCCACGCATCATTTCGTTAAAATTAAAAAATCATCACCCATGATGTCAAAAGATATATCAAATAGATAAGATATTGATATTAAACGCTTACATATTAAATTAATAATATTTAATCTTTAAGTAAAAATACAAAATTTGCACTATAATGCTTTTCAAATCAAAATTTTGCCTTTATCCTAACTAGAGTCGTTTCGTGGTATTTATGAAAAATTGCTGTGCTGCTTGGCTTTGCAAGCTTATTATCTTTTATAGATAAGGTTTTTGCTAAGCTTAATGAAATAGAAAAATGAAATTTAAAGATTTTAGACAAAGCCATCTTTATTATTAATTTTAATGATCTGTTTAAAAATTGCAACTTTTCCATGATAAGCCATATTAATTCAAGGGGGGCAAGTCGCCCTCTTCCTGCTAAGGAGTTTTACATGAAGTCGAAATTGAAAGCCGTGCTTGTGGCGTCTACCTTTATTTTAGCAAGCAGTTTGGTGGCAGTAGCGCAGGAAACCGAAAGCCCTGCAATGCCCCAGCCAGAAGCTACTGAGGTTAGCAAGGCAGAGACTAAAACCTTTGGCCCAGACCAAGTTATTGCTGTGGTTGATGGTAAGAATCTTACAACCAAGGAACTAGATGCTTGGACCAATGTTATTTCTCCTGGTACCCCTGAGACTTTGGCACAGCGTCGTCTGCGCGCTTTAGAAGTTTACGTTTCATTAAAAGCATTTTCGACTGCCGCTATCAAAGAAAAGCTTGACCAAGATCCAGCTTTCAAAATGCGTGCCGAATTGGTTCGCGAAAGTGGTTTGCAGCAGGCTTATGTTAGCGAGAAGCTAAAACAATCTGTAAAAGAAGAAGAAATTAAGGCTTTTTACGAAAAAGAAATAGCAAGCATGCCTAAGGAAGTTGAAGTGCATGCACGCCATATTCTTGTTGATAATGAAGCCGATGCCAAGAAGATTATTAAGCGTTTAGAAGCGGGTGAAGACTTTGAAAAAATTGCAAAGGAAACTTCAACCGACGCATCTGGTTCGAATGGTGGCGATCTTGGTTATTTCGTCAAGGGACAAATGGTAAAGCCATTTGAGGACGCTGCTTTTGCGCTGAAAACAGGCGAATATACTAAGACACCTGTTGAATCACAATTTGGTTGGCACATTATCAAGGTTGAAGATGTTCGCGATAAAGAGCCACCAAAATATGCTGACGTAAAGCCGCAAATTGAAAATATGTTAATGCAAAAAAATTATAATGAATTGGTCAAGAAAACCGTTAGCGATTTTCCAGTGACCTATCCTGATAAGGATGTTGCAGATTACATGAAAACCGCAGTTGAAAAAATTGCGATTGATGGCGAAGAAGAAGAATAAGTCTAATTAGACTATTAAATATGGAGCGTATTTCAGCTTACCAAAGTTGAAATGCGCTTTTTTTTGTGAAAATTCCGTTAGCATTATAATTATATAATGTATCTACCCGATGTTTAGACGTAGAGACAGAATTGACTAACTTGAACAAAATGGTATGAGGTTATGTTTGTGAGAACAGCTGCTGAGAGCTATGAATCTTTTTAAGGCTCTTCAACAAAGTTATCGGCAAAATTTAACATATTCTAAAAGGGTACAAAACAGCTGTAACCCGCAACGTCATTAATTTCACTTCAGTATAGCAGCCAGTTTTCGTTTTTTTCCGCCCTTGTTAAAATCTTATATTTTTGCCGTTTAATGAGCTTATTTCTTTTAATTAATTGATGCTGCCCCATTTCAAGTCTATTAATACAAAAGCCAAGCATTCACATATTATAACATTGCCAGAAAAATTGATTAGGATTCAACATATGGACAAGGCGTAAAAGCAAGAATTTTTAAATATAGTGGCGCCTAACTAAGACATCACTATACTCGAAGTACAAATGAGCATGATATATTACGCACTTCAATATATTTAAATTAAACAATAAAATTAAACGATAACATTCTAATATATAAATTAGTATTCCGACTTTTTTAAACATAGTAAATATAAAATTAATCATAATGTAGGATCGTTTTTAAAGGAGTAAAACCATCCCATATAATTAAACTATTAAACCTTACTTTCCTCAACTTGATCATCTTGTGATAAAGCTTTAGCAAGGTCAATAATCTTTCGGCGCACCTGCGGATCCTTAATATTGGTAAAGGCACGGATCAACTGTAATCCTTCGCCACTTGAAACTATTTCCAAGGGATTAGCTTCTGTTTCGGCAAAACCCTCGTCAAGCTCATTATTGGATACGTCTTCAAAAAAGAAGGATACCGGCACTTCCAAGGTCTCTGCAATTGCTTGCAGGCGACTTGCACCAACCCTATTGGTACCCTTCTCATATTTTTGTACTTGCTGAAAAGTAATTCCAAGTTGTTCACCTAGCTTTTCTTGACTAAGCCCAATAGAATTACGACGCAAACGGATGCGGCTTCCCACATATACATCAATCGGATCTGGTTGTTTTTTCTTTACTGTCATTATGCTTTTCGCTTTTTCAGCGCGTTTCCCGGCCAATTTAAATTAATAATAATAGATACCCCTATCAGATGTCTTTATTAGAAAAACATCTGCCACAATGCTTTCATAACATAATAATAATGATCCAATGTCAATTGATCAGCACTGGTGGTAACGCCTTAAAAACCAACTAAAGATTGATAAAAATAGAATTATAGATAAAATTTCTTTACCATTTGAAATCTTATGCCAATTTGGCGCCCTATAACTTGGAATAGGTGCATCAAGATAAGCCACTCGATTTTGATCAATTTGCTTAATGATTCTTCCATATGGATCAATAACTGCCGTGATACCATTGTTGGTTGCCCTTAAAAGTGGCATATTTTGTTCAACTGCCCGCAAGCGTGCCTGTTGGAAATGCTGCCAAGGACCAGGGGTCTGTCCAAACCAAGCGTCATTGGTAAGATTAAGCAAAACATTAGGCGGCGGCCCGCGATAATCCATTTCATTCGAAAAAATAGCCTCATAACAAATGAGAGGTAAAATCGTCAAATTGTCCAAAAGCGTCAAAGTTTTATGCTCACTTGCGGCGCTATAGCCGCCAACCGCCTCTGCGATTGCGGTTAGCCCAAACTTCTTAAAAAACTCACCAAACGGCATGTATTCACCAAAAGGCACAAGATGCGCTTTATCGGCAAAAGCAATAATCTCGCCTTCTTGGTTAATTACCTGCATCGAATTATAATAGCTTTGTTTGCCATCTTCATTATAGACTAGCCGGACGCTTCCAGTCAGCAGCAATTGTCCCTCACTCAATAAGGCGGCAATATCCTCAACCAAACCAGGCGTATGATCTAAATAATAGGGCAAGGCAGTTTCTGGCCAAATAATAATATCGGGATTTTTAGTAGTTAAAGGGTTGTCTTCTGTGGATAGAACAACCAATTGGTCATAGCTTTGCCGCGCCAAAACCATATCTTGCTTTTGGCTTTGATCAATGGATGGCTGCACCAAACGCACAACAACCTCATTTCCTTTTGCATACTCACTTGGGGCAAAAGACAAACGATAAGCACCAAAGCCAAGATCAAAAAAGATAAGCAAAGCTGCTAGTGCGAAGGGCAATTTCAACCCTTTTTTATCAGCAATAACTGCAGGCGTTGCATAAACCAAAACCGCTAAAAAATTAACACCTAACACCGAAATTAGCGAAGCAATTTGCATAGAATAAAGGTCAGGCATCGCTGTATAACCAATACTGTTCCAAGGGAAACCGGTGAAAGCCACCCCTCGCAACCATTCGACGACACCAAAAGTAAGACTTAAAGTAACAATCCGCCCATAGGAGCGCCAATTTAAAAGGGTAGCAAACAGAGTTGCTAGACCATAATAAAGTGCGAGAAATGCTGGTAAGCCAAAAATGGCAAATGGAATTGCCCAATAATAGGTGGCAAGATCAACAAACATTGCACTTGAAAGCCACCAAAGCCCAAAAACAAAGTAGCCAAAACCAAAGCTCCATCCGGTTAAGGCAACCAAAGCATATTTTTTAAAACCTTTTTGGCTTTCAACTACACCATCTATCAACCAGATTAGTATCGGAAAACTTATAAAGCATAGGAAGAAAAGATAAAATGGCGCTAGTGCAAAAGCCATAAGTGCACCAAAGAAAAAAGCTACCAATTGCCGTCTTATACCAGTTAAATGCTTAAGCCCGTCAATCCATCGTAGCATTTTGTTTCCTTTTCATTTTTTATGTTTAATCTTCAATGTAACGACGGCCTTAATAAGTTGTCAAAAACTTAAAGGCATTTTGCATCAAAAACATTTAAAATAAAATATCTTCTGCACTTTACACTCTTATCTAAAGTGAATATGCGGCAAGACGATAATACTACCCGAAGATTTATTCCATCATAGATTTAATACCAATACATCACGCTCCTCAGATGAAGCCAAACTGATTGCCAAAAATCTTAATTAATTTTAACTAGCAGTATAATTTCTGACGAGCGATTAAATCTCATAATTTACGACCTAATATACATCGCTTTTACTTTACATTCCTTGATCTCAAGCAAATTAACAGCAATGAAGTTATCGTCATCTCTAATATGGCTATTAATAAGTGTAAAGTATTTTTGCAAAAACCTTTAGTAAATTTTGCGTTAAAATTGTGTCAAAACCAAGAACATACCTGTATGAATCGCATCATATCAAATAGTTTAGAAATAAATTGTAAAATTAAGATCTTGAAAAAAATGGTAAAAGACAAAAAAGCCGCTTGACGAACTATCAAACGGCTGTTGCAAATCATCTGTTAGATTATTAAATGTCGGTAGCTAACCGCTTAATCTTAATACGGCGAATACGGCGGCGATCCGCCTCCAATATCTGGAAGCTAAAGCCTATGACTGCTTCAATCGTTTCACCGCGCAGTGGAATACGATCAAGCACGGTAACAATGAAACCGCCAATAGTATCAACCTCATCCACTAGATCGCCAAAATGCATATCCTCACCGATGATTTCTGTAAGCTCCTCAAGATCGGTGCGGGCATCAACAATCCAGCTATCGCCCTCTTCTTTGACAATCATGACATCATCATCGTCATGCTCGTCCTCAATGTCACCAACCACCATTTCAAAGACATCTTCCATGGAGGCAAGGCCATCAGTACCGCCATGCTCATCAATAACCAAAGCCATTTGCGTACGGGTTGTTTGCATGCGGCTTAAAAGCTGACTAGCAAGCATTGAATCGGGCACAAATAGAACGTCGCGAATGACCCCAATTTCGCCAATTGTCTTAGTTAAATCAACTTGCCCAAGATCTAGCGGTCCATTTTCGACAGCAGTTTGAGCCGTACGTGTCATATAATTTAAAATATCGCGTATATGGATCATACCACGTGGATCATCCAAGGTTTCAGCATAAACTGGCATGCGTGAATGACCAGATTTATCAAAAAACTTTAATGTATCAGCAAGACTGGTATCAATATCAATAGCTTCAATCTCGGAGCGCGGGATCATAACATCAGCAACACGAGCTTCATGCAGCTCCATTAAATTTTCAAGCATCAGCCGCTGCTGGGGCGTGAGTAAACTTTCATCAATAAGTTTTTCGCTGTCATTATTTTCGCCATTTCGCGAACGCAAAAAATTGAAAAATTTACCCATGAGAGATGGTTTGGCAAGCTTTTGCGTTTGCGCAGGACTAAGCTCTTCGCCGTCACTACCATTGTCCTGATGTGAACTGGATGTTGTCGATTTGTCGGCCATCGTGTTGTTCTTGGTTGCCTTTTTACTGGTTATTCCTTTATTAATTGACCGTCTTTTGACTATCAATTAAAAAGGAAATATTTAAATAGAATAACTAATTTGTATTTTCGTAAATATAATAAAGCGTTTTTACACTATTTGTAAAGCGCAATAGCAGTACTAATCTTGTGTATAGGGGTCAGGAATACAGAGTTTTGCTAAAATTTCTCGTTCTAAAGCTTCCATTATTTCTGCGTCTTCGTCATTTTCATGATCATAACCCAATAAATGTAAGAGACCATGAACAAATAAATGGGTAAGGTGATGATCAAAAGGCTTGTTTTCTTCAGCAGCTTCACGCTCTACTGTTTCATAGGCGATAATAATATCACCAAGCATAACGTCAGGTTCTTCATTTGGCTCAACATCAAAAGCAGGAAAAGATAAGACATTGGTTGCCTTATCCTTATTACGCCACTGCGCATTTATAGCTCGAATAGATTCATCATTGGTGAAAACAAGGCTTAACTCGCTTTCAATGTCACTAAATCCTAAATGCAACATAGTTTCATAGGTTGCCTTTTGTGCCAGCGCCAATAATTTAGGCTCACCGCCCCAAGCATCATCTTCAATAATAAGGTCAATGTCTATTTTTAGCATATCTTCATTTACTGGTAAAATATTTGGTTCAGTACTCATAATCGATACCATTATGAACTAGCATTGACTTTTTCACCCAATTTTCCATCTTGCCTTGCTTTATTTTCACGAAAATCACGATCATAGGCTGATACAATGGCAGCAACGAGCGGATGACGCACAACATCTTTTTCAGTAAATCTGACGGTTACGATATTATCAACACCTTGCAAAATCCGCAAAGCTTCGACAAGTCCAGACTTTTGCCCCATCGGCAAATCAACCTGACTTGGATCGCCAGTAATAATCATCCTGCCGCCCTCGCCAAGGCGGGTCAAAAACATTTTCATTTGCATGGCGGTGGTATTTTGCGCTTCGTCAAGAATAATAGCAGAATGCGCCAAAGTGCGCCCACGCATAAAAGCAAGCGGCGCAATTTCAATGACGCCAGCAGTAATGGCGCGCTCGACTTTGTCAGCCGGCATCATGTCATAAAGTGCATCATAAAGCGGCCGCAAATAGGGATCAACCTTTTCTTTCATATCGCCGGGTAGAAAGCCTAGTCTTTCACCTGCTTCAACTGCTGGGCGTGACAAAATAATGCGGTCAACCACTCCGCGCTCTAATAATTGGGCAGCATGGGCAACAGCAAGATAGGTTTTACCAGTGCCTGCTGGACCAACGCCAAAAACAAGCTCAGCGCGATCCATTGCACGCATATACGCATCTTGCGTTGGCGTACGGGCATAAATAGTTTTTCTGCGCGTTGAGATATGGGCAATTCTTTGCTTGGCACTATGTTCCATAGTGGGTAATTCAAGCTGCGGCTCGGGTGCGGTTGCAATTGCAATGGCGCCATCCGTATCAGATAAATTGGGATTATTTCCCTGCTTTACCAATTGATAGAGATGATCAAGCGCTCGGCGGGCTTGCGCGGTTGCAATCGCCTCTCCACGCAAAGTCACCTCATTGCCTTGGGCTCTGATATCGACACCCAACTTTTGCTCAATGCGAGCAAGATTTTCATCAAAATGCCCAAAAACCGCAAGAGATTCACGATTACTGTCAAAGGTTAAAACAATATGGGCCAAATCTGACGCACCACTTGTCACTATAGCTTCACTTGTCTCTATCTCACTTTTTTCGCTCAAGCGTATTTCCCCTAATGTGTGAGCTGGTACCAATATAAGCGGTCTAAATTCGTTTCCATCTTAAAACTCATTCAAATGAATGTAATAATTTATCCAATGGCAAAGTTTCAAAAATATTTTATTGTTGCAATTTTTTTGATAAATTTACAAAATATTTCTTCTATCAACAATAAACTACTAGTTGTTAACACCGTCAAGCAGATAAGGCAGTTGGTAATAATGTCGCGTGATCATCAAGCGGATAGCCAACCAAACTATTTGGCCCTGCTTCACCAATCTTAACCCTTATCATTTCACCCGTTGGTGCGTCTGTTGTAACAGCAATCGGTAATAGCCAAGGCGAACGTCCAATCATTTGCCCATCATGGCGACCTTTACGCTCCACCAAAACATCCGTAGTAACACCAATTTTAGAGCGTAAAAATTCGCGCTGCTGCTTGGTTAACAAGGCTTGCAATTCCTGTAAGCGCTCATCCTTAACCGCTTCGTTAACCTGATTTTTCATTTCTGCGCCTGGCGTTCCAATACGCGGCGAATATTTAAATGAATAGGCAGAGGCATAGAAAACTTCTTCAACCAAGCGAATGGTTGCCTTGAAATCCTCATCGGTTTCCCCCGGGAAACCAACGATAAAATCACCAGACATAGCAATATCAGGACGCGCGTCACGCATCCGTTCAATTAAGCGCAAATAATCATCTACAGTGTGATGACGATTCATAGCCTTTAAAATTGGATTAGAGCCTGCTTGCACTGGCAAATGCAAATAGGGCATCAACACATCAAGATCACGATGCGCGGCAATAAGCCCATCATCCATATCATTTGGATGACTAGTCATATAGCGCAAACGCTTGATGCCATCTATTTCTGCAAGTTTATAAAGGAGTTCACCTAACCGCCAAGATTTACCATCTTCCCCCGCCCCATGCCAACCATTCACATTTTGGCCAAGCAAAGTTATTTCACGCACACCCGAATCGACCAAACGCTGTGCTTCACGAATAATTTGTGCAACGGGTCGCGAACTTTCAGCACCGCGCGTATAAGGAACAACACAAAAAGTGCAAAACTTATCGCACCCTTCCTGAACGGTTAAAAAGGCGCTCACGCCACGGCTTGCCACCGCTTCACGCTTTGGCAAAGGCAAATGCTTAAACTTATCTTCAACCGCATATTCAGTTTCAACAACCTTTTTACCACTTTCGACATCACGCAATATTTGCGGTAAGCGGTGATAAGTTTGTGGACCCACAACAAGATCAACACCAGGGGCGCGGCGAATAATTTCTTCACCCTCAGCCTGCGCCACACAGCCTGTTACACCAATCGTGATTGGGCGATCTTGCTCGGCGCGCAAAACACGCAAACGGCCAAGGTCTGAATAAAGCTTCTCAGCTGCTTTTTCACGAATATGGCAAGTATTCACCAAAATAAGATCGGCATCTTCAGCCGTTTCAGTCGCAACATAACCTTCTGCGCTTAAGCTATCGCTCATGCGTTGACTATCATAAACATTCATCTGGCAACCATAGGTTTTAATAAAAACCTTGCGGCTATTTGGACGACTAATTACTTGTTCTGGTGTATTTAAAATGTCTTTGGTCATAAGATGAGCTTTTACTCTTTTTTATTGCCTTTTAAAAGACCAAATAACAATTTTATGTTATAATTCAAGCCAAACTTGTTCAATTTGCGTTGAAATATCCACACCATATCATCAATACCAACACTCTATAGGTAAAATGAGCTAATATTTTTCTTTGACTAACAACAATGATAGCTAAAGCCTTGTATTTGCCACAAAACTATATATTGATAAATTTTACGTGAAAACCAAAAACGCAAATGAGGAAGATTTATGAAACGTTGTCTGGCCGTAACGCTCGTATTAATGGGTGGGGTTGCTCTTACTGCATGTGGTGATAGTGAAGTTGATACCGCAGTATTTAAAGATGTGAATGAGTGTATTTCAAGCGGAATATATCCTGCAGACCAATGTCAGCAAGATTTTAAAGAAGCTACTACAACCCATCTTGCAACTGCACCTGCCTATGCCAATAAGGAAGATTGTGAAGCTGAATTTGGCGTTGGCAAATGCGAACAAAATTCGGCAGCAGAAAATGGCTCAAACACCACAATGCATTCTGGTATGGGCAGCTTCTTCATGCCGCTGATGATGGGTTATATGATGGGTTCAATGTTCAATAGTGGACAAAGAATGGCACCACAATCGCTTTATCAACGTTCTGGCAGCAGCTCATATGTCAATAGTAACGGCGCAACCGTTGCCAACCAACGTGGTGCAACACGCCTTTCATCTTCTTCTGCTGCAGCTCGTGCCCCAGAAACAAGAACCAAAACTATGGCTCGGGGTGGTTTTGGTAGCCGGGCAAGCGCTATTTCATCTTAAAGACAACAGCGGATCAGCAAAAGCATTATGGAACGTATTGAACTTAATGAGCGGGCGGACTGGCGTGAAGACGCCGCCGCCAGTGGTTTTGAATTTCATACCATTGATGGTGAACGCTATTGGGATGAACGCCATGCCTATCAATTTAGCCTAGCGGAAATTGAAGAAGGCATTGAGGATCCATCAGCCGAATTAATGGGCATGTGCTATGAGGCGGTGGACCACATCCTTGCCGATGACCAACTTATGCGCCGCATGGCAATTCCTGAAGAATTTTTCAAAGTCATTCGCCAATCATGGGAACGCAAAGACCGTGATCTTTATGGTCGATTTGACTTTTCCTTCAATGGTGAAGAGCCCGCAAAATTGTTGGAATTTAATGCTGATACGCCAACCAGCCTATTTGAAACCGCAGTGTTTCAATGGCGTTGGCTTGAGGACATGAAAAAGCGTGGCGAATTACCAGCTGAGGCCGACCAGTTCAACCTTTTGCATGAAAAACTTATCACAGCACTTACGGCAATTGGCTCGCCGAATGGTGTTATGCATTTCGCTAGTGTCAGCGATAGTCCAGAAGATTACGGTACTGTTTCCTATCTTGCCGATTGCGCAAGTCAAGCAGGCCTTGTGCCGGTCATGATTGATATTGCTCATATTGGAGTTGATGCCGATCACTGGTTTACGGATACTTATGAAGAACGCATCAACACGCTTTTCAAGCTTTACCCGCTTGAAGACATGGTGCGTGAGGATTTTGGCAAATACCTTATCGATACACCGACCCGCATTATTGAACCTTTATGGAAGCTTGTGCTTTCTAATAAAGGACTTATGCCGGTTCTTTGGCAAATGTTTCCAGATCATCCAAACCTTCTTGCTTCTTATTTTGAAGATGATTTAAGAAAAAGCCTTCTTGCCAATCATTATGTGCGCAAACCACTTTTATCGCGTGAAGGCGCAAATGTCACAATTATTGACAATGGCACAAAGACCAGTACGATTAAAGTTGATGGCCCATATGGTGCCGAAGGCTATATTCGCCAAGCTATTCAATATTTACCACAATTTGGTGACGACTGGACAGTCATTGGCTCGTGGATAGTTGCAGGCCAGCCAGCTGGCATTGGCATTAGAGAAGATTCAACGCCGATTACTCGCAATACTTCGCGTTTTGTCCCCCATTTTATTCTTGATTAAAACAGGAATTGCATCCATTTTAATTGGATATAATTCCTTTTAGAATTAAAAAACATACTGCATTTTTTTATAATTAATGATAAATGCAGTATATGCTAATCATTGGTTGTCACCTTAGGTGACGACCGTGATAATAAAAGCATAATGGAAGGGAAGTTCATCCGGTGGTGGATACGGCCTTCAAAGCCGTAAGGGGCTGCGAGACAGTCTTTGGTGGGTTCGACACCCACTCCCTTCCGCCAATTTGCAAAAAATTAATTAAAAACCATTGTCACACAGCTTCTTTAACATACATAATGAATTTAGCATTCACGAAAAACCATATCAAGTAATGGTATTTTCATGAAAATAGATATTTTCAAAATAGGGTATTTAAATGTTAAAAGAATTTAGACAATTTGCCATTAAGGGCAATATGGTTGATTTAGCCATTGGTGTTATTATTGGTGCTGCCTTTAGCGGCTTGGTCAATTCGGTTGTGAATGATATTTTAATGCCAATTATCGGCCGTATTACTGGCGGCATTGATTTTTCCAATATGTTTATTCAGCTTGCTGGCGAGCCGCAAACCACATTAGCTGCCGCCCGTGCAGCCGGCGCTACCATAGCTTATGGTAATTTTATCACCCTCGCCATCAATTTTTTGATCGTCGCTTGGGTATTGTTCCTTGTCGTTAAGGGAATGAATAAGCTGCGCACGAAGGATGAGGCCAAAGTTGAAGCAAAGCCTGAACCTACAAAGGAAGAAATCCTTCTTACCGAAATCCGCGATTTGCTTGCCACAAAAACAGCAAATTAGTAGCTATATAGGCATTTTCCAATTTAACCGAGTTGGAAAATGCCTCAACATTTTTTATAAAACACCAATAAATGAGATAAATTTAATCACCAAGAGAATAACGCCTAAAGGGCGTCAACATTTTATATCATTAAAATTTTTTAAAAATAAAATTAGCTATTGCATCAATAATTTTACCAAAAATTTTTATTTTTAAGGCAAATATTGCAAACTAAGTGGCATAGAGACTAACTTATGCGCCAGAAATAATTGCAATATTATTGATAATCAACATTGCCATATTATGGTTTAGCAACCAGATAAAGGCAAGTTTTTCAAAAATTTGTCATATTGATGGAGTTATAACTTACCCTTTGCTTCAATAATAATTATTATTCCTAGTGCGTGAAGAGATATTTATGAAGCCACGTGACATTTCGGGACATAAACAAATACAGCCCGAAAAAGGCAAGGATGATGCTCGGCTAGAGCCTAGCCGCTATTGGCGCAAGCGTTTTTTCAAGCATATTCCACCAATTTCAATCTTAGTTTTTATTCTATTTGCTATTTTCACCACCGGCTTTGTCTATTTTGGCGAAAAAGTCGATCGCTTAATGGCACCTGACCCACTACCGCAAGCTGATGGCATCATCGTTCTAACAGGTGGGCGTGCACGCATTGAAAGCGGCATTTTCTTGCTTAACCAAAAAAAGGCACATAACCTATTAATCAGCGGTGTCAATCCTTCAGCTGATAGCGGCACGCTCGCGCGTGCCAACCATACCGACCCTAAATTATTTGAATGCTGTATTGAGCTGGGACGAGAGGCTTTAAACACCAAAGGCAATGGCAGCGAAAGCGCAGAATGGGTAAAAAAGCATAACTTTAAAAAAATCTATGTAGTCACCAATGATTATCACATGCCGCGCAGTCTTTATATTATGCAACAGGCAATGCCCAATGTTGAACTGATCCCCTACCCTATCCGTGTTGAAAACCAAAGTGAAGACTGGCTAAGTGTTATTAATCACCTGCGCGTACTTGGCATTGAATATTTAAAATATATCGGCACACGATTTTTTAAACTTTAAAAATGAAATATAAATAACATACTGTTTTGAGCTATCCTTCCCACGATATTTGGTTTAGACTTTTAAAGATGAAAAGTTGGCTGATTATTGGGGGCAGGTATGGAGTTTTTGGACGTAAATCGCTTATTTAAACAGCTTCCCAAAGAGCCGCAAAATGATGAATATCGTGATATTGATTTTGGAAATAATCTTGGCAATATCACTTGGGCAGAGCTATTAGAAAAGCGGCGCGTGGTTATATTGGCAGAGGCTGGATCAGGTAAAACCGCTGAAATTCAAAATCAGGCGCAAAAGCTTAATCAACAAGGTAAAATAGCCTTTTTTATAAGGTTGGAATATATACGCACTGATTTTGATAGTGCTTTTGAAGTTGGTGACAAGGACGCTTTTGAAGCATGGCTTAAATCAAGCGATGATGCTTGGCTATTTTTTGATTCCGTTGATGAAAGCCGCCTTAAAGACCCGCGCGACTTTGAATTTGCCATTAAAACAATATCAAATACGCTGCGTTCTGCTTTAAAACGCACTCACATCTATATAACCAGCCGCGCAAGTGCTTGGCGGCCACGAACAGACCGAGATTTATGTGAAAAACTATTGCCTGTAGAGGTTACCAAAAGCGAAAATAATGCTTTTGATATTTATACGTTATGTGATCTTTCAAAGGAGCAGCAAACAGCAATTGCAGCTCGGATTGGTATAAAAGACACAAAAAACTTTTTTAACAATATGGAAAGAGCAAATGCGAGCTTTTTTGGTCAAAGACCGTTAGATTTTGTTAGCTTATGTCAGCTTTGGTTAAAGGATGGCAAGATTAAACCACGGATCGATTTGATAAAAGATCTTATTGCAAAACGGTTAAATGAAGATAATCCTGATAGAAAACGCATGACTAATATAACGATAGAAGCAATTGAGGGTGCAGCTAAACTTATTGCTGGTGCAATGACTATGGCTAAAACCCAAACAATTGCAATAAATGCCGATGATGAGGACGCAAATTCCCTGAAAATAGACCTTATTTTAACCGATTGGCCAGCAGAAGAACAAGAAACACTTTTAGGCCGTGCAATTTTTGATGAGGCGCATTACGGCTGCGTGCGTTTTCATCATCGGAGCATAAGGGAATATTTAACCGGTCAATGGGTGTTGCAGCTTTTACATAAAGGAAATTCACGACGGCAAGTTGAAAATCTATTTTTTGCCAACCAATATGGCATTGATGTCATTAAGCCATTTATGCGTCCTATATTAGCATGGGTTATTTTGTTTGATGATAAAATATTAAGTAAAGCAAAATCCATTGATCCCTATATTGTGTTAGAAACAGAATGTCCTGAATTATTGCCCTTGCAAACGCGTGAGCAAATATTAAAAACCATTTGCCAAGAAATTGAAGCGATAGGTTATGCGCCGTCTTACATAGATTTAGACACGCTTATTCGTTTTGCCCGTAAAGATCTATGCGACTTGATACTTGAATTATTCAAACAATATCCGACAAGTAACTCAATTAACGCGCTTTTATTGCGTATGGTTTATGCGGGGCGGTTAGATGAAGCTTTAACGAGGGTGGAAAAATTTGCTTATGATTGTGAAGCTTCAATAAAACTTAGAAACATCGCGTTTCAAGCGATTATCGAAATTGGCGACTCTGCAACCAAACAAAAATTAAGAACATTTTTCTTAAATGAAGCTGAAACCTTAGAGCGACGGCTTGCTAATATATTAATTTCGGATTTAGAACCAAATCAGCAATCCATATTGTGGTTGGTGGAAGTTTTACAAAAAATCGAGTTTAATACACAAATAATCGACCTATTTGAATTGACTTTAGTGGATTTCATTAAAGAGCTGCATAGCGATGACTTAAAATTCTTTCTAACTGCAATTGGGCAATTTTTAAGTAAAAAAATTAAACCAGAAGAGCATCGCATTGAAAACTTTGATGCTTTAAAGCCTGTTTTTATCGCTTTTGCCTTTGCTACTAAAATTCTAGTTGAGCAGCATGATGAAACTTTGATTGAGGATATCTTGCCAGCTCTCTTTATCTTAGGTCAAGTAACAAGATCGCACTCTCTACATTTCCACACTATTGATTTAAAAGTCGAAAAATTGATAGCAGCGTCGCCTGCGTTAAATGACGCGCTGTTTTGGTATCAAGTCGAGCAAGTGCGCTTGATAAAAGAATCCGAGGGTAAAACATTGGAGGATTGTTGGCCTCTACCATTTTTTGGCAGATTATGGCAATTTCAAAAAGCGGATTTCACAAGGATTTTGAGTTATATTACAACAAAAGCGCTTATGCAGGATAGGCTAGTTGCGCTGTCGTTAGCTGTTGACATATTCCGGCAAAATGAGCAGCCAAATTTTATGAGAAAAGATTTATTAGAAGCGGTAAAAGGTATAAAACCGCTTGAAGATAACTTGAACTTTTACCTTTCACCTGCGCCTAAAAGCGAAGATGAGATAGAGTTGGAGCAATATCAATTAGACGAAAAGAAAAGGCAGATTGAAGAAGAACGCATAAAACAAAAAAATATTGAATGGGTAAAAAATAATCTAGATATTTTAACCAAACCACAATTTAAAGACCTATCACAGCTCACAGATTGTCAAGAGGGCTTGTTTTTTGAATGTTCGCTCATTTCAGAAGACGGAAATCAATTTGTGCAAGGCGCCAATTGGCGCTCACTTATCGAGCAGTATGGAGAAGAGGTAGCGCAAGCCTATCGGGACGGCGCGAGGAACTATTGGCGCTTATATAAGCCCAAAACATTTTCAGAAGGTGCAACTTTAAATAAAATTCCTTTTGAAGTTCTTTTTGGCTTTGCGGGTTTAGAAATGGAAACCGAGCTTGATGATCATTGGCCTGAAACCCTAGTAGCAGATGACGCTGAAAAAGCAATTCGGTATTTTTTATATGGCATAAAAAATAATGCCTTACCTTGGCTTGCCCAATTGACTAAGCATTTCCCTAAACTTGTCTTTGATATAATAGCCAAGGAATTAGTTTGGGCATTAGGCGATGTTGAGCGTCAAACATATGCAAGGGATGTTATTGATCTAATCGCCATACAAGATGGCGAATTTTCAAATCTCTTTGCTGAATTACTACTGAAAACGCTTTATAAGAACGAGCCAAAAGACCGCGATCTTCTTTCAGCTTGTATTAATTTAATTGAGCGATCTGCACTAAACAACCAAGATTTAGCCAATTTGGCCCAAGGAAAATGTCAATCGATAAATTATTTGGAAAATTTAGCCCATTGGTTTGCTCTATGGTGTGCGACAGATCCAGCGCCGGCAATTGCAGCACTGCGGGATAAGCTGCAGTTATTATCGGCTGAAGATGCACTGCAATTATCAATGTTATTTATTGTTCAATTGATTGATGATGACGATTATCAACAAAATTCATGTCGCTTTGCTTATAAAAAAGCAGATCATTTGGCTGATATCTATTTAACTATTAGCGAATATATCAAAAAAAGTGAGGATACTAGGCGGGTTGGAAAGGGAATATATAGCCCAACATTGCGCGACAATGCGCAGAATTGCCGTGACAAATTACGCGAAATATTAGGAGAAATCCCCGGTAAAGAAGCCTATTTGGCTTTTTTAAATTTAAGCGAGCAGCACCCAGATGTTAATGAGCGGCAAATTTTTAAAGCTGTCGCCATAAAACGCGCAAGTCTTGATGCAGATAATGCGCCTTGGAGCGCGCTACAATTTCGTGACTTTAGCAATGAGCTTGAATCAACACCATCTAATAATCGCCAACTTGCTGATTTAATTGAATTTCAACTTAATGATTTAAAAGATGATTTAGAAAAAGGTGATGATAGTATAGCCAATATCCTTAAAACGATGACCCAAGAGGTTGAAATTAGAAAATTTATCGGTGGTAGATTACGTGGCAACGCCAAGGGACATTTTTCCATACCACAAGAAGAACAATTATCTGGTGATGAAAGGCCTGATTTTCGCGTTCATGGTTATGGTTTTGACGGGCCAATCCCGATTGAGTTAAAATTGGCCGATAATTGGACAGGGCCAAAATTATTTGAAAGGTTTAAAAACCAGCTAAGCAACGATTATTTAAAAGATAGTCGGTCAAAACGCGGTTTTTTTCTGTTAATCTGGCGCGGTAAAAAAAAGCGTTGGCAATCGCCCGATGCGAAAAAAGTTGTTTTTCCGAATTTGATTGAAGCATTAAAAGCCCACTGGCAAAAAATCGCACCTAATTATCCCAATATTGATGATATCATCATTATAGGTATTGATTTAACGCTACGCCACGCCAAAGCGCGCGATAAATCATGATTAGTAATATAAAACCGCATTAAAAAAACGTAATTGCTAATTATCACGGACAAACAAATTGGTGCCCAGAAGAGGACTCGAACCTCCACGCCTTGCGGCACAGATACCTGAAACCTGCGCGTCTACCAATTCCGCCACCTGGGCAATGTGGCCATCATCTAAGATAAGATTAAAATTGTGTCAATGGTATTTTGTCAATTTCCCATCGGCTTCTCTCATCAAGATATTGTCGGTGTTCAAAAGTTTAAGCCATGAATTTATGCAGCTTTTAATTTACAGTTGCCCATGTCAATGCTGCTTAATTTATCGATAAATGCTTTAACAAGACTAAGTTCACACGCATCCTTATTATAAAAAAGCCAAGTATCACGCTCACAATATTTACCGTTTTTATAAGTAAGCGGTTCATGATAAATTTCAGGTGCCAAACTCATCACGGTTGATGGTAAAAATCCATATCCTAAACCATTTCTTACCATCTCAAGACATGTATCCAAGCGATCAACATTCATTGAAATACGTGGTGGCATCGAATAGTTTTCCACCCACCAGCGGTTAATTAATAATTGATTAAGTGGATCATTTTGATAATCAATCAAATAATGCTTATCTAATTCGGTAGGTCTTACTTTTTCTTTATTCGCAAAACACATTACGTCTTTATAAAGTAAAAGCCGTTCGCCTGAAAAATGATACTCGCCACGCACAAAGCCCATATGGACATTATTACTAACCACCAGCTGCAAAATGTCCCGGCTCCAACCAGAAAACACTTGATAGCGCACTTCAGGATATTCTTTTTTAAAGCTTTGTAGAATGGGGGGAAGTATAAATTTACTAATAAAATGCGAAGCACCAATCCGCACAGTTCCAGATATTGTGCCTTTCATCGTCTGAATATGCTCTTTTACATTGGTCATTTCATTGAGCATAAATGATGCTTTTTTAGCTAAATATTCACCTTCTGCCGTGAACTGGATACCACGTTTATTTCTGATAACTAGCGTCGTATTAAAATAGGATTCCATATTTCGAAGTCGGATGGAAAGAGCCGGCTGTGTCATAAAGAGCCTGTCAGCGGCACGGGTAATAGACTTAATTTCATAAAGAACTTTTAATAGTTCCCAATCACGTTCATTCATATCACTATCCCAACGGATTCTTCGCATTTTGCTGTAAACCAGCGCCTTTGGATAACTTCAAATAGAATTCTAAGTTCAAATAAAAAGCCCAAATTAAAAATACTTCATTTAATGAAAGAGACCCTGTCGGCCGAGGGGGAGGATTACCGACAGGGTAGCAATTGTTTAAAATTAAACAACTGCGTTTTGTTCGTTTAGCGAGTGTACAACAGGTGGCGATACTCCCAAGTTAGATGCTAACTCAACTAATATTTGCCAAGATTTTTCCTCAACAGGAATAGCTTTGCTGAATTTTAAACGGTTCTTCGCTTCAACCTCACCTGGATATAAGACAGCACCTTGTGCATCTTGCGTTGGACAATCTTTCAAATAAGCAAAGAATGCTTCCGTTTCATGTTCAGCCCAGTCGTTAGGGACGAATTTGCCAATATTAACAATGAGAGCAAAGACATTATTGACCGCCATACCATTACCGTAATGCTCTTTTTCTATGGTACCGCCGCCTGATAAAATACCTGCAAAAAGCTCCACAGCCAATCCAAGCCCGTAACCTTTATGACCACCAAAAGTTAAAAGATTTCCGGGAGGATTTTGAAATAATACACGTGGGTCGTTGGTTGGCTTACCAGTTGCATCAATCATGCTTCCAGCTGGCGCTTCACAGCCCTTTTCGGCAAGAACACGTGCTTTATTCAAAGCGATAGCACCAGTTGCCAAGTCTAGAACAAAAGGTGGCTTACCATTTGGCAAAGGCCAAGCATAACACATAGGATTTGTTGTAAGCTTCGCTTTTACACCACCAAAGGGCGCAACTGTTGGGGTCCGCTTAACAATATTGCAAAAAGCTAACAATGCCATACCTGCATCACATACCATTTCACCATAATAACCAATACGGCCAATATGATGTCCGTGGCGCAATGTTAAGGCGCAAATCCCTTGTTCATGGGCAACATCAATTGCATTTGAAAATGCAATTTTAGCTGCGTGTTGACCAAAGCCTAGATGAGCGTCATATCCTAGCAATACCCCAGATTTACGATAACAATTAAATTCACCATCGATTTTAAGTGTTCCTTGATCTAAAGCTTTTACATAATTAGGTAAAATCGTTAAACCATGGCTTGCATATCCTGCTTGATCGGAGGCAATAAGGTGATCAGCAACATTTAACGCAACTTGATTATTTACACCTTTTGCAAGCAATATATCAGTGATAAAATTCTTGGCATTAGCTATGTCGATGTTAATCATGATCACAACCACCCTAATAGAGGCCAGTAGAACAGAGCCATAAGAAGCATGAGCAGATAGCCAATGATTGTGACGACGATACCCATCTTCGAAAATTCGGTTGGCGTAAATGTTTCGGTCGCCATACAAACCATGTTTTGGGGTGCATTGACTGGAAGGATAAAGCCATAGCTCACCACAAAGCCAAGTAACATGCTAAGACCTAATTGGATATCAGGAGTTAAGCTTAAATTGGTGGTTCCAATTGTATGGAACATAACAATCATAATTGGCATAAATAATGAGGTTAGAGCTGTCGCACTTGCAAAACCTAAGTGAATAACAATGAGGAATGCCGATAACACGGTAAAGATCATGAATGGACTTAATGATGCAAGACCTGCACTTTCAACAACCCAATCACCAAGCCACTTGCCGGCACCAGTATTGAGCAAAGCACTACCTAAGGAAATACCAACACCAAAGACAAGGATAGTGCCCCAAGGTGTGCGCTTTTGCACCTCTTTCCAACTAATAACGCCAATTCCAGGTAGCATCATGATAACAAGACCAACAGTGGTGGATGTGGTTGTATCAATTCTATGTAAGGTGCCGCCGCCCGTTGCCCAGAAGAATAAAAGTACGCAAGTAATAGTTAAGAGACGAATTTGGGGGCCAGGGATAGGGCCAAGGTCTTTCAATTCTTTTGCAACAGCTTCCTTACCGCCAGGAATATTATCAGCTTCAGGTGGCATCATCTTTAGAACAACGAAATAAAGCACAAAAGACATCAGAACTGACCAAGGTCCGCCAGCAATTAGCCATTGACCCCAAGAAACCTGCTGTCCAATACTTGATTGCATAAAGCCAACTGTCAAAAGATTTTGTGCGGCAGACGTTTGAATACCTACGTTCCAAACACTTGTTGCCTGCGCAATCAAAATCATGATACCAACAGCAATGCGTGAGCGCTTTTCAACACCATAAGCTGCGATAATACCAGACATAATTGGTACGATACATGCAACGCGAGCAGTTGCACTTGGTACAAATAAGCTAAGAATAATGGTAACAACAATAACGCCAATAAGAATGCGTTTTGTACTTGTACCAATAACATTTAAGGTAATAAGTGCGATACGCCGATCTAATCCAGTATAAGTCATGGCGGCAGCAAGGAAGGTTGCACCCGCAACCAGCGCCCAAGCACCATTAGCAAAGCCAGATAAGGCCATGCCCATACCTTTTGATGTTCCAAGCCACTTTGCAGGATCTTCGCTGATGAACTCCTTTGCTGCATCTAGCGTCACCGTCGGCGCTAAGCCCACCAAAAGAGCAATTAACGCGACAATTGCAAGAGAGCTGACTTCATAGGAAACTGCTTCCGTCAGCCAAACAATCACAGCAAAAGTTAAAATCGCCAACATTCGGTGACCAGAGGTTGAAAGGCCTTCTGGCGTTGGTAACATCAAAATTGCAAATAAAACTAGCAGCCCCGCGAAAAGACCCCAAGGGATTGTAATTTTTTTAGGTTGCGAAACAGCGTCTGCTGTGCCCATGACGCATACTCCTTATATGATATGCAAATTTTGGGTGCACGACGCCAAACACAAACGAAAAGACGCATGTGCACCAGTGAAGAAAGATCTGAGCGCTGGATCATGGCCTATCAACAAATGAAGAATTAAAAATGTAAGTTAAATATTTCCAAATACATAATATAAAATAAACTATGCACTGGAAGTATATTTAATATATACTATCAATGAATCTTGAGTTGCTTTTTAAACCGTTTTAGATATAAAACATTTTCTTAAAATAAGATAATTTAATTTTATTATGATAAAATATAAAATTATTTTATGGGTGTCTTTGATTTCAATCAAATTATTAATAAATAATATTCTAATATACAAAATATTTATCTTGTTAAAGATATTAATTTCGTTTTTTAACAAAATGATCATTTTAAAAATTAAAAATACGCATTGCCTTTTCCATAAAACAAGCCTATACAGCAAAAATACCGTGCGCCTATCGTCTAGCGGTCAGGACGCCGCCCTCTCACGGCGGTAACAGGGGTTCGATTCCCCTTAGGCGTACCAATTACCTCATATTAAAATAGTATTTTAAAAACGGCAAAAGCCGGGGTTTCAATCGCGAAAATGTGCTGAACTGAATTTTTATTAAAATCTGTCTTAATATTTTTTTCCACGCGACAAATTATTAACCATAATTGCCTATAGTAAACTTTAAGCCAAGGTAGTTTTAAGCGGATATCCGCCACCTAACTGCTGGAATAAAGATTAATGAATATCTACATCAGATATTCAAAATGAAATATGGTTGAAAACATATGACCAAAAAACCTTTAAAGCGACAAAATGAAACGGGATTTTCAATCCTTAGCGCTAATAAAAGTCGTGTTCTGCTTGTTTCGCTTATTGGATTAAGCGCAATAGCACAAAGCCATTTTGCAACTGCGCAGGACTATTATCCTCCTGCACCGCAGCCCTATGGCAATCAATATCCCCACCCCTATGGCAACCAATATCAACAGCCAACACAAGGCAATAATGGTTATTATCCGCCTGAGGAAGACCCTTATTACCAACCGCCAGCACGCCAGCAATATCCACAGCAATACCAAAATGCGCCGCGCCCACAATATCGGCCGCAGCCAACACCACGCCCTGCTGTTGATCCAAATACCACCGCTTCCATTGATGGCCCATCAAATTATCGTCCATCAAATTATCCAAATGGTAGTAGTGACCAAACCTATACTCCGCATAATGTGCCACAAAGTGTTTATGGCGGCTTACCAGACGCTGATACACCAGCAATTGAAATGCCCAAAGGCGCGCAAGGTAAAAGACAAATCGCGTCATTGCAAGTATTAATGAGTCGCATTGGCGCGTCATCAGGGGTTATCGATGGCGCACCTGGTAGTAATTTTGACAAGGCAGCCGCAGCAGCCAGCCAATTGACCGGCAAATTTATTGACCCGAATAATGGACCTGCAATTGAAGCAGCTTTGCAAGCAACTGGCGGCGCCGCATTTACAACTTATACCATTACCAATGAGGATGTTGGGCAATTCTATGTTGCATCAATCCCAAATGATTATGCGTTAAAAGCGCAACTGCCTTCTATGGCTTACACATCTGTGCTTGAAATGTTGTCTGAACGCTTTCATATCGATGAGCGTTATTTGCAAGAACTTAATCCAGGGGTAAATTTCCGCCAACCTGGTGTGGTTATCAATGTGCCTAATTTGCTTTTGCCAAAGCGCAAAGCAGTTTCCTTTATCATTGCCGATAAAGCTCGCAAGCAAGTTCGTGGTTATGATGAGGCTGGCAAATTAGTAGTTGCCTACCCCTCAACCATCGGGTCATCGGATAATCCATCACCATCGGGCACAGTGGAGGTAAAGCGCATTGCACTTAACCCCAATTATACCTACAACCCGAAAATCAATTTCAAACAGGGTGAAAATAACAAAGTATTGACCATTCCACCGGGCCCTAATGGCCCAGTTGGCACGGTTTGGATTGCACTTTCAAAGCCAACCTATGGTATTCATGGAACGCCTGATCCATCACGCATTGGCAAAACCTCTAGTCATGGCTGTATTCGTTTAACCAATTGGGATGCGCAAGAACTTGCAAAATTGATTAAGCCAGGTGTCGTTGTCCAATTCGTTGACTAAAATAACAGTGAAATAAAACAAATAAGGGTGCAAAATGAATAATCGTTTTGCACCCTTATTTTTTTTAGCAAAATGTTTTGTTTATAGTTTAGATTAAAACTTCAAACCGATAATTACTTAAAGGCGATATCAAGAGCTATGATATTCAGGAAATTGCGGGCGCTCATCTGCTTTTTCTTCAGCAATGGGTGTAACCTCTGCAGCTTCTTCCTTTGGCGCACGATAAAGATCAAATAATTCTGGCGGCAAATCACGCCAATCATTACTGCGATCACGGTGAAGAGCGCCGCGCGAAAGCATCATCAAGGTTACCGGCGTAGTAACTACAATAAAAACAGTGATCAGCAATTCATGAATGACCAAACGACCGCTGGTCATGGTAAAAAACAATATTGACGCAATAATAATGCCACCAACACCCCAAGTCGTGCCCAATGTTGGCATATGCAAACGATCATAAAAATTTTTAAATCGTATAAGACCAACACAGCCAAGCAATGTTAGGCTACTGCCCAAAACCATAAAAAAGGCAATGAGAAGAGCTGCCCAAATAGGTAAATCTTTTACAAGTTCTTCGCTCATTCGATCACCTCGCCGCGCATTAAAAATTTCGCTAAAGCGATGCTAGAAACAAAACCAAGCATGCCAATAACCAGTGCCGACTCAAAATAAATAGCTGTTCCAGTGCGGATACCAAAAAGCAGCAACATGATCATTACCGTGACATAAAGCGTGTCTAACCCCATAATCCGATCTTGCGCGCGCGGCCCAAATATAAGGCGGTATGATGCTAGTAAGATTGCAAGCCCTACCATAGCTTGGGAAACAAGGAGAGCCCAAAATAGAATGTTATAGCTCATATAGCTTCTCCTTGGTCAAATATTTTTAGAAGTAGGCTTTCATAGCGGCTCTTAATAAGGTCGCGCCAATGATCCTCACTACTAAGATCAAGCACATGCAATAGAAGCTCATTGGAGCGTGTGTCATAAGCGACCCATGCAGTACCCGGTGTTGCCGTTAATACGCACCCCAATATTGCTAATGCGGTGCGATCTTTTAATTCAAGCGGTATAATCATAAAACCAGAATTGGCTTTTTTACGTCCACCAGTTAAAATAATCCATGCAACAGCTATGTTAGATTGGGTAATATCTAAAAAAGTTTTCCAAATTAAAAGCGGTACAAAACGCCAGCCTTTTATTTTAATTGGATCTGGTTCCAAACGCGCCATAGCGTGATTGCCAATAAAGGCAACAAAAAGCGATATAATAAACTGCCCCGGAGTAAAACCAGCAAGCGCCATCCACATTAATATCATAGAAACTGCTAGGACAGGAAAAGGGAAAATACGTTTTATCATAATCCACCTGCTCCACCCAATTCATTGACACCGCCAAGTACACTGCCAATATAATTATAGCTATTAAATAGGCTTTCTCCCATGACATCCATATAACGCATCGTTGGGCCAGCAATAATGGTAAGCAGCAGACAGATTAACAAAAGTCCAGCAATTGGCGCAATTTCAATTACCATCACCCTTGGCACACTACCCTCTAATGACGCCCAAAATGTTCGAATACCAGCGCGTGTCATGGCGATAAGTGCTGCCACACCTGACAAAATAATAGCTGCAACGTAAAGCCAATCACTAAGCCCAACAAAATGTTTGGCTGTTGGTGCTTCGGCCGCATTGAGCTGACCTGAAATTAGCATGATCTTGGCAAGAAATCCTGAAAAAGGTGGCATGCCAATAATCAAAATGGCACAAACAGCAAAGCAAGATCCTAGAATAGCAACTGTTGCTGGCAAATAAAGCCCAACCTCGTCTTCCTCTTCCTCTTCCTCATCGCCATAAACTTCCATGGTAACGGCAAGAACGTTAGCCGCACTATCTTGTCCTCGTTCAATTAACTCAACCAAAAGGAAAAACGCACCAAGTGCAAGTGTTGAGGTAATAAGATAAAAAACCGCAGGACCAATCAAGGCTTCATTACCAGTACCAATGGTGGCAATTAAAGTACCTGAAGAAACTAAAATGCAATAAGACGCAAGCCGAGATAAAGCTTGGCTAGCCAATACGCCGAAAATACCAAAAAGAATAGTGACAAGACCACCATAAAACAGCACATTATGACCAAAACCATAAACGCTAGAGGCGCTTGCACCAAAAATCAAAATTGATAAACGCAGTATAACATAAATGCCAACTTTACTTAAAATAGCAAAAACCGCTGCAACTGGCGCAGGAGCGGCACTATAGGTTGCGGGCAGCCAAAAACTTAATGGCCACATACCAGCCTTAACTAAAAAGGCTACACCTAAAATAGCAGCGCCTGCTTCAAAAAGCATAAGATCATTAGCGGGAATTGCAGATAGTTTGGCAGCAATATCTGCCATATTCAAAGTGCCCGTCACACCATAAATGAGGGCAGCACCAATCAAAAATAAAGACGATGCAAGCAGATTAATAACAATATAATGCAACCCTGCACGTACACGCCGACTGCCTGAACCATGCAAAGCCAATGCATAGGAAGCCGTTAACATCACTTCAAAAAATACAAAAAGATTAAAAAGATCGCCGGTTAAGAATGCACCATTAACCCCGGCTAATAAAAACAACATGAGCGAGGGGAAATGCGGCCCTGCTTTATTCCAATGAGTGTAGGAATAAACAAGCGAACCAAGCATAAGGCATGAAGACAGCAAAAGCAAAACTGCCGATAAACGATCAAGCACCAAAACAATACCGAAAGGCGCAGCCCAATTGCCAAGCAAATAAACATCAGCACCAGGAGTTATATCCTTAGCCCGCGCAATAAGCGCAATTGCCACCAGCACCAGCAAGCCACTAGTAATAATTGCTGAAAGCAATTTTAACGTATGGCGACGCTCGTCGAAAAACAACAGCACTGCCGCAACAGCCAAAGGCAAAATGATCGGTATGATAATGAGATGATAAAGGGCGTTTCCCATTAATTTGGCTCCCTTCCGTCAACATGGTCAGAGCCGGTAAGCCCACGAGCAACAAGCAATACCACAAGAAAAAGAGCTGTGGTGGCAAAGCCAATAACAATAGCGGTTAAAACAAGGGCTTGCGGCACAGGATCCGTAAATTGTGTAGGATCAATGCTACCGGCATTTGATGTGATCGGTGCGGCATTCATCTTTAATCGCCCCATCGAAAAAATAAAAATATTTACCGCATAAGACAGAAGTGAAAGACCGATAATCACCTGAAATGTACGTGGCCGCAATAAAAGCCAAATACCAGAACCGCCAAGAATACCAATAGCAAGAGCGAGAATTATTTCCATATTAATTATCCTCTTTCACAATGGTTTCTTCTTTACGCACGCGGTAGCGGCGTATGGATTGGTGAGCAAGCGCAATCAGCATCAAAACCGTTGCACCAACAACCAAGGCAAAAACCCCAAGATCAAATAATAAAGCAGAAGCGGTTGGCATTTTACCAATAAAGGGAATTTCAAGGTAATTAAAATAGGTGGTCAGGAATGGATAACCGAAAAACCACGATGCGACGCCCGTTGCAAGCGCAACACATATACCAAAGCCCATCCAGCGCACTGGCAAAATAGTTAAATGATCTTCAACCCAGCGTGTACCAGACGCAAGATACTGCAAGATAAAGCCAATCGCCATGGTAACACCGGCGGCAAAACCACCGCCCGGCAAATCATGGCCGCGCATAAAGATATAAATGGCAAGACCAATAATCGCTGGAAATAACCAATGCATGGTTATTTGCGGAATGGTCAAATAATCCTGCAAGGTATCGCCTTCTTCACGCTCTGGCTGATTAATATCAAATGCGGTTTGAATACGCTGCTGCGAGGGCGATTCAATACTTTCAGAAGCTGGTCTAAACCGGCGTAGAAGCGCAAAAACCGTCAGCGCCACAATACCAAGGACGCATATTTCACCCATTGTATCAAAACCACGGAAATCAACCAGAAGCACGTTCACAACATTGGTGCCACCACCACCAACATAGGCATTTTTCAAGAAAAACTCGGCAATAGTATCGCCGCCGGCATCCAAAGCGCCCCTTGTCATAATAGCATAGGAAAGCCAAGCCAAACCACAACCACCAATAATAGCAATTAACAAATCTCGCAAACGGCGAAAGCGTGCTGATAGTCCGGCAGGCATTGGATCTGGATCTTGCCAGCGCTTTGGCAACCAACGTAGGCCCAAAAGCAAAAGAACGGTTGTTACGACTTCCACCAATAATTGGGTTAGTGCTAAATCCGGCGCAGAAAGCCACAAGAAAGTGACGCATGTCATAAGTCCAGCACCGCCAACCAACATCAAAGATGCTAAACGGTGAAACTTTGCTTGCCAAGCAGCACAAAGGGCGCATGTACCACCAATAATCCAAAAGATCGCAAAAACAGGATCAATCGTGGTTAGCGGTAAATCACCTGGCATAATACCAATAATGGCAATGGCGGCAAAAACAGACGCAATCGGCACAAGTATCACCCAGCGCACCTGCGTTTGCAAACGGCGTGTACCAAAAAACTGTTCAGCCCAACGCGCCCATTTCCATGAAATAGTAACCAAAACCCGCTCAAAAATTCTCTGACCTTTGATATGACGGAAAAAAGGTGGCCCATCTTCGCAAGAAAGGAAATAACGACGCCCAACTATATAAAGCAATATACCGCCAACAAGAGCAATTAAGCTCATAATCAGCGGCGTATTAAAGCCATGCCAAAGGGCAAGGCTGTAATGAGGTGTAGCACTACCAAGCACAGATTTTACCGCACCTGAAAGGGCTGGCCCGATACTCCAATTAGGTAAAATGCCAACAAGCAGACAAAGCCCTACCAACAACTCTATTGGCAAGCGCATAAAATGCGGTGGCTCATGCGGTGTTTTTGGTAGATCTTGAGGTTTAGGCCCAAAAAATACCCCATGGATAAACCGGACAGAATAAGTAACTGAAAATAGGCTAGCAATGGTCGCAATATAAGGTGTTGCCAAATCAAGCCACGATTCAACATGGGTTTCAATAGCTTCAGCAAAGAACATTTCTTTGGAAAGAAACCCATTTAACAACGGCACACCAGCCATGGCAGCACTCGCAATAATCGCAAGTGCCGCAGTTATTGGCATATAGCGCGCAAGCCCAGTGAGCTTGCGCATATCACGCGTGCCAGTTTCATGGTCAATAATACCTGCCGCCATGAAAAGAGACGCTTTAAAAGTCGCATGGTTAGCCATATGGAAAATCGCAGCGACACAAGCAAGCGGACTGCCAAGGCTTAATAATGTAGTGATAAGCCCTAGGTGACTAATGGTTGAATAAGCAAGAAGCCCTTTAAGGTCCTGCTGAAACATAGCAAAATAAGCACCCAGAAATAAAGTGGTGAGCCCAGATAGACCAACGATCCAAAACCATGCGTCAGTGCCGGCAAGCACTGGCCACAGCCGCACTAATAAGAAAACCCCTGCCTTGACCATGGTTGCTGAATGTAAATAAGCCGATACCGGGGTTGGCGCGGCCATAGCATTTGGCAACCAAAAATGAAATGGAAATTGCGCACTTTTGGTAAGCGCACCCAAAAGAATAAGGATAAGGGCTGGCAAATAAAGTGGACTTGAGCGAATAATATCGCCAGACTTTAGCACCACATCAAGATCATAACTACCAACAATATGCCCCAATAAAAGCATACCAACCAAAAGGGCAAAACCGCCAAGGCCAGTAACCGTTAAGGCCATACGCGCGCCATCACGGGCGCTAGCATTATGATACCAATACCCGATCAGCAAAAACGAGAAAATACTGGTTAATTCCCAAAAAATCACCAGCATGATGATATTGCCAGATAAAACAATACCGGTCATTGCCCCCATAAAGGCAAGGAAAAAAGAAAAGAAGCGTGGTACGGGATCAGCCGGATCCATATAATAGCGCGCATAAATTACAACCAATAAGCCAATACCATTGATCATCAGCAAGAACAGCCAAGCAAGACCATCCATCCGCAAAATAATATTGATTCCCCATTGCGGCAACCAATCTATTTGTAAGCGTACCGCATCACCATTCATAATCGAGGGATAAAGCATGATAGTGAGCAACAGACCAAAAAGCGCAACAGAGCCTGCAAACCACGCTTCATTATTCTTAGCGGTGGAGCGAAAAAAGCCAATTATTGCACTGCCTATGAAGGGGAGCAGGATTAGTAAAACCAGCATCGCTTCCCTTGTTGTCACCATTATATCAACCCCATTACTACAAGCGACAAAGCGCTATCCCATCATTTAAATCCTATTTGCCACCATTCGGCATCAGTATGATCTACCAGAAGAAAGTTATGATTTTTTTAAAAACAAAATTTTCAAAATTATTTCACACTCACGTAAATTGGCAAAAAAATTAACAAAGAAAACCCTATGGCTTAGGTGCGAATCTAAAATTTTGCAATTCACGATAATAAATCTGGTTTTACAAAACCTATTCTAAACAAAAAATACAGCCGATTGGTGAATATTTTAAGGAAAAAGCGATATATTTTTTGCCTGTGGATAAAATAGTTCTAAAAACATGATAGTGTCATGACAAAGGAGATAGATTAGACCATATGCTTTAAATTTAGTTGCCAAACCAACTGAGCTCCATCATGAAGCATTTCGCTGAAACACAACAAATTTATCGCAATACACTCTTCCCAACTTGCAATTGATGCTTAATTATGATATGAACCTCGTTCATGGCTAAAGAAAAAATTGCTAAAACGACATTAAAAAGAGAACAGCAACGCATCGCCCTTATTGACGCGGCGGAGCGGGCTATTGCCGCTAAGGGATTGAACGGTTTTAAAGCGCGTGAGCTTGCTGATGAAATCGGCGTTGGTCTTGGACAAATCTATAATCTAGTTACGGATCTAGATGAGCTATTATTACGCGTTAGCTCGAAAACTTTGGTGCGGCTTGAAACCGCAATAGAAGCTGAATTTAATGATGAACAACCACAAACGGCTGAAGATATGCTGATTGTAACGGCGCGCGCTTATCATCATTTTGCCCGTGATAATTATAATTTATGGCGCACTTTATTCGACCATCAATTGCCGCAAGATAAGCCTGTTCCGGATTGGGTATCGCATGAAAGATTACGGCCTTTTCAAGTGGTTGATAAGCCGCTTGGTGAATTGATGAAGGGCGCAGATAGTGAAGAAGTGAAGCTCTTTTCACAAACCATATTTTCAGGAATTCACGGCCTTGTATCCATTAGCCTTGATAGCCGAGATGTAGGCGTTCCCCCTGCCTTACTAGATAAGCAGATTGGTAAATTTATTAAAATCATCTGCCGCGGTTTAAAAAAGAAAAGCAAATAGCATCTATATCTTATCAAACAATTATTCCGAGGTATTTGGAGATCAGTATAAGTTTTTATTGGTTTTCAATGTAAAGTAAAAAAATGGCTCGCTTGTTTTCTCATCCTATATTTAAAAAATTGCTTTAATTGCAGATTTTGATTTAAGCAAAGGATTTAAAAATGTTCGCCAAAACACCTCCTCCTTATTATCTTGTTGCTTTTTCATCGCAACGGAGCCTTGGCGATGATGAATATCATCAAATAGCAGAAAAAATGGTAGAGCTTGCACTGCAACAAACAGGCTGTCTTGGCGCTGAATCTGTCCGCGATGAAAATGGTTTTGGGATTACCAATTCCTTTTGGCGTGATGAAGCAAGTATTAAATCATGGAAGAACAACATCGATCATCAAATTGCTCAAAAACTTGGCAAGTCCAAATTTTATTCAGATTATTTTGTTCGCGTTGCAAAAGTGGAACGCGATTATTGTTTCGCTGCTTGTAAAATGCTTTCTAATCCTCAATGAAACTAAATTTTTAAATTTTGCAATATTCTATTCAACTATGTTTTAACGCCTTTTCTTCTTTACAATTGTAATGTTATATCGTAACAATAGTAAGAATTTGATTGACGTTATTATGCGAAATAGTTAACCTAGCTGCGACGGTTCCCCGAATGATGGACTTCATAGGGGACTAATAGGGAACATGGGACGGGTTAACTTTATAAAGGACCCAAGCCATGGCTGCCCCCGCAACTGTAAGCGGTAGATAACAAATATAGTGCAGTAAAAGCTGCAAACCACTGTTTAAGATTAGCTTTAAATTAGGCCAATCCAATGAATGGGAAGGTTGTTTGTCATCGCCATTCCGCAAGCCAGGAGACCTGCCGTCAATCATCAGGCGTTTCGCCTTTTGCGCAATTATTTTTGCACGGTGGGTGCAGGAAGGCATAAAAATGCATATTGAACCGGGCGTCGTTTCCGGCGCTAAAATTATTTTGAGCTATGCAACAGCATTTGCAGCTCTTGGAATTACAGCCAAATTGGCATTAAGGACAATTTTTCCTCAAAAAACCTCTGATAGCTTTCATCAAAAAAGCAAAGATGGTGGTATCATATCTCTTTTGGCGCGCAGCCTCATTACCACTGCCCTTGTTTTTACTTTTTTTGAAATCTTCCCCCATCATCCAGTGGGCGTTTCAGAAGTTCATCTTATCCTTGGATCATCATTATTTTTAATTTTTGGTGCCGCTCCAACTGCAATAGGACTAACATTAGGTCTCCTCTTACAAGGGTTGTTTTTTGCGCCCTTTGATCTTCCCCAATATGGTATGAATGTCACAACGCTATTGATGCCGCTTTTTGCTATGGCGTGGCTTGCCAATAAAATCATTCCACAAAATAGCGCCTACAAAGATATAGGCTATAAACAAGCCCTAGCTTTATCAACCAGTTATCAAGGTGGTATTGTTGCTTGGGTGGCGTTTTGGGCATTTTACGGCGAAGGCTTTAGTAGCGAGACAGCAGTTAATATTGGCAGTTTTGCTATTGCTTATATGAGCGTTGTCTTGGTGGAACCACTCATTGATCTTGGGGTATTATTCATCGCTAAAAGCCTGCATAAATTATCAAATTCCCCCTTTATTCAGCAACGGCTTTACCAAGCAATCAATTAAAAGCCCAAAATTTTTCTAATTAGCCGGAGTGTAAATCGCCTTGATTTACCTCCCTTTTGAAATCGCGGCGTTTCACTGCGGTTTTATATGCGGCTATTTCTTCATTTTAAAATCTTACGGAAAACCTATGCTAATCCCGACATCTTCTTTTTTTCAAAAAGTTTTAACATTGTCTTCGCTCGTTATTTTACCGCTTATCGCATTAAATAACACGGCAGAGGCTGCCTCTACCCAATATCCACTAAAACTTAATAATTGCGGCCGAATTATAGAATTTAAAAAGAAGCCGCAAAATGTGGTTTCGGTTGGTCAAACCAGCACAGAAATTCTCTACCTTTTAGGCCTTAGTGACAAGGTTAAAGGCACGGCCTTATGGTTTGAGCCTGTCATGCCTGAATTTAAAGACATTGATGCACAAATTAAACGTCTTGCTGATAATGAACCAAGCTTTGAATCTGTAGTTGCCCAAAAGCCAGATATGATTGCCAATCAATATGAATGGACAATTGGCCCAGTTGGCGCAACTGCAACCTATAGCCAATTTGATGATCTAGCCATTCCAGTTTACACATCGCCCGCAGATTGCGAGGGTAAGGATAATCTTGCCGGCAATGATGGTTTACGCACTACCCCCTTTGACATGGAAATTATCTATAAAGAAATCCATGAATTATCCCAAATTTTTGACGTGGAAGAGCGTGGTGATAAAGTCATTGAAACATTAAAGGCACGAGAAAAAGCCGCAATTGAAAAGGCAAAATCCCTTAATATCAAAGATATTTCGGGAATTATGTGGTTTTCAAGTTCCACACTGCAATCAGATCCCTTCATTGGTGGACGTCTTGGCGCACCTGCCTATATGTTTAAAACTCTTAACATAAAAAATATTGCTCAATCGGATTTCGATTGGCCAACCATGGGTTGGGAAACAATTGCTAAGGATAATCCAACAATTTTGGTAATTGCCGATATGCAGCGCAAACGCTTTCCCGCCGATCATGCCGATGTAAAAATTAACTTCCTACAAAGTGATCCGGTTACCAAGCTGATGAATGCTGTTAAAGACCAGCGCATCATAACTATAAATGCTCAAGCAATGAATGGTTCAATCCATACCATTGACGGTATAGAACAGCTTGCAAATGCACTTATCAAGATACAAGAAAATCAAATGAGCGGGGCAAAAATAGCGCCCAATAACCTCCATTAAAAATGTAAACCAATTTTAATATTGTCTTTCTCGACAAGGAAAATATCCTATGTTAGCAACTTTAAAAAACTATTTACCCAAAGCTACTTTTGCCGCCATCTCACTATTAGGCCTAAGCCTTACATCAGCGCAAAGTGCTGAACAAAGCGCTTATCCATTAAAAATTAATAATTGCGGCCGCGTCTTGGAATTTCAAAAAGCACCAGAAAGTGTTGTTTCGGTTGGTCAAAATAGCACAGAAATACTTTATCTCTTAGGTCTTGGTGACAAGATAAAAGGCACAGCTCTTTGGTTTCAACCAGTCATGACAGAATTTAAGGAGCAAAATGATATAGTTGAGCGCCTTGCAAATGATGTGCCAAGCTATGAAGCGATCATCAGTAAAAAGCCCGACCTTATTGCCAACCAATTTGAGTGGGTGATTGGGCCGGTTGGCGCAGCGGCAGGTTACGACCAATTTGAAGAAATAAACATTCCAGTTTACACCTCACCTGCGGATTGTGAAAGCAAGGATAATTTAGCCGGTAGCGATGGTTTGCGCAGTAAGCCCTTTAATATGACGATGATCTATCAAGAAATTGATAATTTAGCACGTATTTTTAATGTTGAACCACGCGGCCAAAAACTGATTGCTGAATTAAAGGATCGTGAACAAGCGGCAATTAGCCGCATAAAGGCTTTACCACCGCAAAAATTATCTGGTTTTATGTGGTATTCAAGTCCGGCAATGGAAATGGAACCCTATGTTGCAGGACAATTGGGGGCACCTGGTTATATGTTTAAAACCCTTGGTATTGATAATATCATCAAGTCCGATTTTGACTGGCCAAATGTTGGTTGGGAAACCATTGTAAAAGCCGACCCATCAATTATCGTCATTGCCAAAATGCAGCGCCGCCGCTTTCCTGCCGATGATATCAAGGTCAAGGAAGAATTTTTACAAAATGATCCAGTCGCAAGCCTCATGTCTGCAGCAAAGCAACATCATATCATCGAACTTGATGTGCAAGCGATGAATGGTACTATTCATACAATTAAAGGCATTGAAGCTTTAGCTGATGCCATTAGTAAAATGAATATAACTGCAAGCAATTTAAAAGAGTAATATTGCTTAATTATGTATCCCGTAACATTGTCACAAGAAAATTAGAAGAATTATAAGCTAGATATTCTTCATTGACAGCCAATTTGAAACGTGAGTAATAAGTTCACATTATTGTGAAAACCCATTCAGGATTATGTCATGTTCAATTTAAAGTTCGGAAATTTGGTTAAGGCAAGCACTGCAATTGCTGCCTGCCTTTTTGCAACAATTTCTTTTGCACAAGCTGAAAAAACCCAATACCCGTTAACAATTAACAATTGCGGACGGGTTCTTACCTTTGATAAAGCACCGCAAACTGTTGTTTCTGCAGGTCAAAACAGCACCGAAATTTTGTATCTTCTTGGTCTTTCTGATAAGGTGAAGGCAACCGCACTTTGGTTTAACCCAGTTTTGCCTGAATTTACCGAAGTAAACAGCAAGATTGAGCGTCTTGCTGACAATGTTCCAAGCTTTGAATCAGTTGTTAATAAAAAGCCTGATCTTGTTGCTAGTCAATATGAGTGGCTTGTTGGCCCTGTTGGTACCATTGGCACTTATGAGCAATTTAACGAGGTGAAGATTCCTGTTTATAATTCACCTGCTGATTGCGATGGCAAGGATAACTCAGCCGGTAGTGATGGTCTTCGTAGCACACCGTTTGAAATGGCGTTGATCTATAAAGAAATTGACGAATTATCAAAAATTTTCGACGTACAAGATCGCGGACAAGAAGTAATCAATAGCTTAAAAGCTCGCGAAAAAGCAGCAATTGAAAAAGTAAAAGGCCTACCAAAAGATAAAATTTCTGGTTTTATGTGGTATTCAAGCATGGAACTCGAAATGGATCCTTATGTTGCAGGTACAAAGGGCGCACCAAACTATATGTTTGAAGTTTTTGGCATCAAAAACATTATTGCTTCAGAACATGAATGGCCAATGGTTGGTTGGGAAACAATCGTTAAATCTAACCCAACAATTATCGTTGCTGCAACCATGGAACGCCGCCGTTTTCCTGCCGATGATATCAAGGTCAAGGAAGAGTTTCTTCAAAAAGATCCTGTTGCAAGCTTGATGGATGCTGCTAAAAACAAACATATCATTGAACTTGATGTGCAAGCGATGAATGGTTCAATCCATACAATTGAAGGCATTGAAATCATTGCTGACGCTTTGGAAAAATTCAAACTCGATAAATAATAAAACAAGCGCATTTGCCTTAAAAGCAAATGAAATAATTTAACAAATATAATATCTTATATACTCCGCACTGCATAATTAAAGCAATTGCGGAGGATATATTAATGGGCTGGTCGAAATAATGTCATATACTTTCCGATTGAAACCGCTTATTTTTACTTTTATTGCCATTATACTCATTAGCTTGGCTCTTATGATGGGGGCAGCAATCGGCGAAACGACCATTCCCTTTCAAACGGTTTATGAGACTATTGCTTTAAAACTATTTAATGCAAAAGTGGATATAAGTGCTATTGATGCAGGAATTGTCTGGCATTATCGTTTGAGCCGCGCGGTGGTTGGCGCCTGTTGTGGTGCAAGTCTTGCACTATGTGGCGTGGTGTTACAATCTATATTAAGAAATCCACTTGCTGATCCTTATTTGTTGGGTATTTCTGCAGGCGCCTCAACTGGTGCTGTTTGCGTTATGATTATAGGAACAGGCTTAGGGGTAATTTCCATGTCAGGCGGCGCCTTTATTGGTGCTTTGGTTGCTTTTGTCTGTGTTGCCCTTCTTGCCTTTCGCATTGGCCGCAGTGCAGCAGCTGTTATTCTTGCCGGTATTGCCGGTGCCCAATTTTTTAACGCTCTCACTGCTTTTATTGTTACACGCGGCGCCGATGCGGAGCAAGCACGCGGCATTATGTTCTGGTTAATGGGTAATCTATCCACTGTACGTTGGGTAGATGTTGCAATCGCCTTTCCAGTAACGATTATCGGTTTTGTTATCTGCCTATTTTTTGCACGCGCGCTTGATGCCTTTGCCTTTGGCACCGATTCCGCCGCTTCGCTTGGTATCCCAGTGCGCTGGGTATGCGGCATTTTAATCACTTGCTGCGCTTTAATGACCGCAGTCATGGTAAGCCTTGTTGGTGCTATCGGCTTTGTTGGCCTTGTTATACCCCATGCAGCACGTGCGCTTGTTGGTACACGCCACCAAACGCTTATTCCTGTATCAGCAGTTATAGGCGCAATATTTTTAATTGCCGCTGACGTTGTTTCACGTATAATTGTGCCGGGACAAGTTTTACCAATCGGCGTTATAACTGCATTGGTCGGTGCGCCAATTTTTGCCTTTATTCTTGTCACCAAGAAAGAGATGTAATCATGTTAAGAGCTGAAAATCTTTTTTGGAGTGTTGGTGACAAAACAATCATCAACAACGTTTCGCTACAGGCAAAACCTGGCCATTTTTTAGGGATTATTGGCCCCAATGGTTCGGGTAAAAGTTCGCTCATGTCGCTGCTTACCGGAATTAGAAAACCTTCTCAAGGCAGCGTTTTTCTCAGAAATAAGCCATTAAATTCTTTAAAACGAATCGAAATTGCCCAAAGCCTTGCTTTTATCGAACAACATGCCGATACAGGCGAGCGTATCAGTGTACGCCAAGCTGCCGAGCTTGGTCGCACACCCTATCTATCAGTATTATCGCCTTTTTCTCAAAAAGATCATGACATTGTTAATGAAGCCCTTACCAAAACCGATATGCTCAAAATGGCAGATCGTATTTGGCAAACCCTATCGGGGGGAGAAAAGCAACGCGTGCATTTTTCACGCGCACTTGCTCAACAGCCTGAAATATTGCTTCTTGATGAGCCAACTAACCATCTTGACATTCATCACCAACTGGCACTTTTAAGCCTCGTCCGCAATCAAGGTTTAACAATCATTGCCGCCCTTCATGACCTCAATCATGCTGCGATGTTTTGTGACGAAATTGCTGTGCTTGATCAAGGAAAAATATTTGCACAAGGCAGCCCAAAAGAAGTAATGACAGAGGAAACTATTCGTCAAATTTTTAAGGTTGAAGTTGAAATCATGACGCGCAAATGCGGCAATTTGAACATTAGCTATATTGCACCACAGAAAATCAAGAAAATGCCTTTAGAAACAGGCGCATCACAAACAATAAGGAATTGTGCTTAAATGTTACGTGTTTTATTGGCCATTATCGGCCTTATGTTCCTTTCAGCTCCAGTTATGGCTGAAACTTTTGAGGTAAAAATGCTTAATCGTGGCGATAAGGGCCCTATGGTTTTTGAACCCGATTATCTTAAAATTAAGCCTGGTGACAAGGTGATTTTCAAGGCAACCCACCGCTCGCACAATGCAGCCTCAATCAAAGAAATGATGCCAGAGGGTGCAACACCTTTTATGGGCAAAATTGATGAAGAACGCGAAATTACTTTTGACGTACCTGGTTTTTACGGCATTAAATGTACACCGCATTATGCCATGGGCATGATCATGATGATTAAGGTTGGCGAGGCGACGATGCCAGATGCTTACCGCGATGTGAAACAACCAGGCGTTGCACGCAAGCGTTTTGATGAAATATTTGAGCGTATTGACGCTGGCGAATAAGTTTTATTTAGGGCATTTTGCACAATTGGTAAAATGCCCTTTTTTACAAATATTATAAATATATTTTTTCAAACAAATACTAACTCACAAATTATAACAATACATCATTTATTCGAAATTCAAACAATATTAAGCCGTATTTATTTTACATTATTAAATCATCAATAATAAAGTGGAAATAGATATGCTGAAACCTATTAATTTATTTGTCAAAACTATTTTTATAACTGCTATAACATCAACCTTTGCTTTTCACGCAAGTGCTGCACCAAGCAATAATAAACAAAAGGTTGAAGTTGCATTTGTGCTTGATACCACTGGCTCTATGGCTGGTTTGATTGATGGTGCAAAACAAAAAATCTGGTCAATCGCCAATACCATTATTGATGTTAATCCCGATGCTGAAATTCGTATGGCACTTATTGCTTACCGCGATCGGGGTGATGAATATATCATTAAAACCTATGATATGAGCAGCGATGTACAAGGCTTATATGGTAAATTAACCAAGCTTGAAGCTGACGGTGGCGGTGATACTCCAGAATCGGTAAATGAAGCCCTTGATGAAGCTGTACGCAAGCTTGAATGGACCAAAGGCGATGATACAAAACGCATTATTTTCCTTGTTGGTGATGCGCCGCCCCATATGGACTACCCCAATGCACCGCTTTACCCCAACGTGTTAAAAGGCGCTGTTGCTGATGGTATCATTGTAAATACTATACAAGCGGGAGATGACAGGGAAACCAAAAAGATTTGGCGCGAAATAGCTCAACTTGGCCATGGTCGTTATATGCCAATACCGCAAGATGGTGGCAGAATTACTGTGATTAACACACCTTATGATGACCAAATCATTGTTATCCAACGAAAAATTGATAAAACTGTTTTGCCTTATGGCAATCATGACGAACGTGAAGCACTCACGAATAAAATGGAAGAGAAGGCAGAAGCGCCAGCACCAGTTCAAATCGATAATTCACGTTTTTATTCTAAGAAAAGCGGTAGCAAAGAGGTTGTAACCGGTGGTAATGATTTAATTACCGATGTAAAAAATGGCACGCAAAAAATTGAGGAGGTGCAAGAAACATCGCTACCCGATGAGCTGCGCGGCAAATCTAGCGAAGAAAAAAATGCAATTGTTGAAAAAACATCGCAAGAGCGCAGCAAATTAGAAGCGGAAATGTCTGCCCTCATTGAAAAGCGCGATGCCTATATTACCGAGCAAAAATTAAATCCCGATAAAGACAATAATTCGTTTGATAGCGTTGTAAAAGAAACTTTACACGATCAATTAAAATAACAAAATTTTAAGATATTTTTCTACCCGTGTAATCGGGTAGAAATTGCTATTTATAAAGCACATTTTTTCATATAATGATAAATTAAAACTGTTCTTAATATCTTTATTGTTGCGTTAATAATAAATTGAATAAAACCTTTAAATGCCATTTTTTTTGGTAAAATTGCTGTGCGATCATTGCACTTTTTTTCATATCAGCGCATAGAATGAAACTTGCGTTTCTTTAACGCCATTTACCAGAGATATTTCTCTTTGTTTCGCCATATCAATTTTCAGGAGATACTATTATGGCATTCCTTGCTGACGCTCTTTCTCGTGTTAAGCCATCTGCGACTATTGCTGTTGCCCAAAAGGCCCGTGAACTCAAAGCCCAAGGTAAAGATGTTATTTCGCTTAGCGCTGGCGAGCCAGACTTTGACACTCCAGACAATGTAAAGAATGCCGCTATTGAAGCGATTCGGCGCGGCGAAACCAAATATACGCCTGTCTCCGGTATTCCTGAACTAAGACAGGCTATTGCTGCCAAGTTTAAACGCGAAAACGGCTTAGACTATAAGCCAGAGCAAACAATTGTTGGCACCGGCGGTAAGCAAATACTTTTTAATGCTTTTATGGCAACTCTAAACCCTGGTGATGAAGTTGTTATTGCTGCGCCTTATTGGGTAAGCTACCCTGAAATGGTGCTGCTCACCGGTGGCACACCCGTTTTTGTTAACACACGCCATGAAGACAATTTTAAATTACGCCCAGAAGCTTTAGAAGCTGCAATTACGCCAAAGACAAAATGGTTTGTTTTCAATTCGCCATCTAATCCATCAGGTGCAGCTTACACTCATGATGAATTAAAGGCTTTGACTGATGTGCTTATGCGCCATCCTCATGTCTATGTGCTAACCGATGACATGTATGAGCATTTAACCTATGGTGATTTTGTTTACACTACCCCAGCGCAGGTTGAACCTGGTCTTTATGACCGCACCTTAACAATGAATGGTGTGTCGAAAGCCTATGCAATGACTGGCTGGCGTATTGGTTATGCAGCTGGTCCTTTAGCCTTGATTAAAGCGATGGATATGGTGCAAGGCCAACAAACATCGGGTGCTTGTTCTATTGCGCAATGGGCGTCAGTAGAAGCGCTAAATGGCCCGCAAGATTTCATCCAGAAGAACAAAGCAATTTTTCAGGCTCGCCGCGATCTTATTGTGTCGATGCTTAATCAAGCAACGGGCATTGAATGCCCAGTTCCTGAAGGTGCATTTTATGTCTATCCATCTTGCGCTGCTCTCATTGGTAAAAAAACCGAAGATGGTAAGGTAATCGCAACCGATGAGGATTTCGTAACAGCATTGCTAGAAGCTGAAGGTGTTGCGGTTGTTCATGGCTCAGCCTTTGGTCTTGGGCCAAATTTCCGCATTTCCTATGCAGCATCGGAAGAAATGCTGGAAGAAGCTGGCAAGCGGATCCAACGTTTCTGCGCAAGCCTTCGCTCGTAAAAATCGCGAGTTGAACTTATACTCTATTGTGTTTGTGCCATGCTTCTTGACATCAAGAACGTGGCACAAATTTTATAAAATACGTAGTCAACACATAATCATTAGCGTTGGCAATGGCACCAGCAATGGCGCTGGCAACACATTGGCAAACACGCAGCAAAGCCGATAAGTTAAGAGAAAAACATGTCCCAGAATGAAGATAGTAAGCGCTACATTATCGGTGCTCATAATTATCAAGCTCCAGTGATTGAAAACGCGCTTTATCTTGTTTCAACGCCGATTGGTAATCTTGGCGATATCACCATTCGCGCGCTTGAAGTTTTGTCGGCTTGTGATGTCTTAGCTTGTGAAGATACGCGCACAACACGGGTTTTACTTGACCGTTATGCCATTCACAAAAAAGCCGTTAGCTATCATGAGCATAACGCGCAAACAAGTGGTCCAATGCTGATTGAAACCTTGCTTTCAGGTAAATCGGTAGCGCTTGTTTCTGATGCCGGCACGCCTTTGATCTCAGATCCTGGTTTTCGTCTTGTTACGCAAGCGCGTGAAGCCGGAATTAAAGTTGTCCCCATTCCCGGTGCATCAGCGCTGTTAACCGCGCTTGTTGCCACTGGCTTACCTACCGATAGTTTTTTCTTCAATGGTTTTTTGCCAACCAAAAAGGGGGCGCGTATCAAGCAATTGCAAGATTTGAGCGGTATGGATACAACATTAATCTTTTATGAATCGCCCCACCGTGCGGCTGAAACACTTGCCGATATGGCGGAAGTATTTGGGCTTGAGCGCCCTGCAGCTTTAACCCGTGAACTTACTAAAACCTTTGAGACTTTTGACTGCGATAATTTAGGCAATTTAGCTCGAAAATATGCCGAAGTTGATCGCATTCGCGGCGAGATTGTTTTGGTGGTTGGTAGGCCCCTTGCCAAGGAAAAATCTTTTGATGCCAATGATATTGACGCCTTGCTACTTGATTTAGCAAAATCTATGCCAGCCCCAAAAGCTGCCCAAGAAGCTGCATCAATTACCGGGCAAAAACGCCAAGAGCTTTATTTGCGCCTAATGGCTTTACGAAGCAATGACACGTAAACAGCCAAAGAAAACAACTTATAAAAAGGGCTTGCGCGCTGAAAATATTGCCGCCCTTTATTTATTGTTAAAAGGTTATTGGATTGTTGCGCGCCGTTTTAAAACCAAAAGCGGCGAAATTGATTTAATTGCAAGGCACGGTAAAACCATATTAATCATTGAAGTAAAAGCACGAAAAGATCTTCTTTCTGGTCATGATGCAGTCGATTTTACCAGCCAAAGGCGCATTATGGCGGCAGCAGATATTTGGCTTGCCCAACAAAAAGACGCCGCATCTTTATCGCTGCGGTTTGATGTTATCATTATGCGGCCTTGGCGGCTTCCCACTCACATTAAAAATTTTGCTTCTTTTAATTAAAGCAAGAAATCAAGGCGATGAGAAAAAGTTAAAACATCCACCTTTGCCACGCCGCTTTTTTTCAAGGCTTTAGCTGCTGCGCGCAAGGTTGAACCAGTGGTTAACACATCATCCACCAGCAAAATGCGTTTATTTTTAAGCTTATCACGATATTTATCTGGCACCTCAAAGGCATCGGCGACGTTTTTTTGCCGCTCTATTTTAGTTAAACCAACTTGCGGCGGTGTATTTTTATGCCGCAGTAAAGCTTGTGGGTAAAATACAATATTTTTTTGCTGGGCAATATTGCGCCCAAGCTCTGCTGCTTGATTATAACCACGCTTAAAAAAACGGAAATGATGCAGCGGTACAGGTATTATAAAATCTTTATCTATTAACAGTTCTCGCCCCGCTACCACCATCCATTTTGCCATCCATGGCGCAAGTTCTGTACGATCACCAAATTTTAAACGGCTTACCAATGTTCGCGCTAGACCATCATGGACAAGCACCGCACGCGCGCGATCAAAGGCTGGCGGGTCATTTAATGCTTGCGCTGATAATAGCTCACCTTCCAAACTAAATTTATGTGGTGTCCCCATGACAGGGCAAAAGGGCGGCGTTATAAATTGCAATTTTGCCCAACATTGCGGACAAATAGTACCGGTTTGCGCAACCAAAACGCCGCAACCGACACAACAGGCTGGAAAAAGCACATTTCCTGAAAAAATACCAATTTCTTTGAACAAGCGCAAAATATTTTGCCGCCAAGATAGTTCTTGCATGATAAAGCCCCCGCTTCTTTACAGAGTGTAAAACAATCTTTCAAAAAACAAAACCGATATTTATAAACCAAATCAAACTGCTTTAAATTTTCCGCAAAAAATGCTTTAAGCATCTTGATAAATGCCCCTCTTTTGCAATGAGATTATTTTGAGCCAAAACCCACAAATTTTCGACCTTGATTTAATTGAAACCTATCGTCAGCGCGCCTTAAAACATAAGGATAGCGGCGTTGATTTTTTATTAAAACGCATGGCTGTGGATTTGGAAGAAAGACTGCAACCTGTTGAGCGTATATTTGAAAATGCGTTAGACCTACATGGCTTTAACGGTGTTGTGGCCGATAGCATGGGGCGGAGCCAAAAAGTAAAAAACATTACCCGCATTGAAACAAATAAGCACTTTGTTGATGACACTTATGACGCCTTAATACGCAGCCGCGAGTTTTTGGATTTACCAGAAGAATCAGCTGATCTTATCGTTTCCCTGCTTTCGCTTCACCTTACCAATGACACGCCAGGCGTCTTTATTCAAATTCGCCAAGCACTGCGTCCTGATGGATTGTTTTTAGCCTGCCTTGCAGGGGCTGGCACTTTGGGTGAATTGCGCGAAAGTCTTTTGCAAGCAGAAAACGAAATTTATGGCGGCGTAAGTCCTCGTATTTACCCATTTATTGATGTGCGTGATGCCGGTGCTTTACTGCAAAGGGCAGGCTTTGCCATGCCGGTGAGTGATATTGAAAGTGTCACCGTGCGCTATGACAATGCTTTTGATCTGATGCGCGATTTACGGCAAATGGGTATGCAAAATGCGTTATTTGACCGCTCGCGCCGCCCTGTTTCAAAACGTTTCTTTATGCGAGTAGCAGAAATCTATGCTTCACGTTTTGCCGATAGTGATGGGCGTATTCGCGCAACCTTTAATTTTGTTTGGCTTTCCGGTTGGGCCCCTCACCCAGATCAGCAAAAACCATCAAAACGTGGCTCTGCCAAAGTTTCGCTGGCAGATGTCCTAATGCCACCAAAATCAAACTAATTGTGAGATACACCTAATTTTTTAAAACCCGCTTCATCACCAACAGCAAAAAATATACCTTGTTTATGGCAAGGATCAGCACTTACATCGCATGCGCCATAGCGAATAGGATTTCCTGCTTCATCCACCATTGCGCCGCCAGCAGCTCTTAAAATGGCGTCACCCGCCGCAACATCCCATGTCATACATGGTTCAAAGCGCGGATAAATATCGGCTTTACCTTCGGCAACAAGGCAAAACTTTAACGATGATCCAACCGGCAAACGATGCTCAATATGATGATTATCGAGCCAATCATCGGTTATCGCGCAGCGGTGTGAGCGACTCATCACTGCAATTGGATTGCTTGGCATTTGCCGTGATCTTAGCCTTACCGCATCACCTTTTTTTCCATGGGTAACATGATATAAAAATGCCCCATTGGGACTACCGACATAAAGCTTATTTTGAGCTGGTATAAAGATCACCCCTAATAAAGGACAATAATTGTCAATAAGGGCAATATTGACGGTAAATTCACCATTTTGAGCGATAAATTCACGCGTACCATCTAATGGATCAACGAGGAAAAACCGTGATGCCAAGTTTGTTTTAACGCCGCTTGCCACCTCTTCCTCGGCGATAATTGGAATATCAGCAAAAGCGTTGCGTAAAGTGGCTAAGATAATCGCTTCAGCACCTTGGTCAGCGATCGTCACTGGAGAATGATCGCTTTTTTCTTCAATCAATATCGGTTGTTGATAATGCGCCATAATATAGTTGCCAGCCTTGATACTGGCTGTACACATAATTTCCAAAATTGCATCGTAACTTATAGATGAGTGAGGCATTTTACCCAAACTGCATTGGCATGGATCAACTGTCTAATATAAACTTTAATAAAACAAAAAACTCTGAATTTATCAGAGCTTTTTAAAAATTGATTATTTACTTACTTTGCTTTTGTTGTAAGTCGCAGGGGAAAACAGTGCGAGAAATGTACCATAGGGCAGCAGCATAAATATTGCCATTGCCACCTTCACCCAAAAATCACCAATTGCAAGCGACAACCAGATGGCAATATTTCCACCCCAAAATGCGGTGGTACCAGCAATTGACTGATCTGGCAAACCCGTTGCAGTATCAATAAACCCAAATATTGGTGCAAAGGCAAGCCCAAAGAAAATTAACGTATCAAGCACAGAGCCGGCAAGCGCTGCCGCAAGCGGTGCCTGCCACCATGTACGTTGGCGCAATGGACCAAAAACAGCGATATCTAATAATTGAGCAAAAAGGAAAGCAGAACCTGATGCAATGGCAAGGCGCGGTGTTGCTAATATCCATGACACGCCAAGCCCAGCAATAAAGCCAGCATAAACAACATAGCGAGCAATTTGGGGCCCAAAACGCCGATTGGTCAAATCATTGATAAGAAAAGCAAAAGGATAGATAAAAGCGCCAAAGGTGAGCACATGCTCAAGCCCGAACCAAGAAAAGGGGTATTGCACCAAAATATTGGAGGCAGTAACCGCCACACACATGGCAAAAATGGCAAGAATAATAGATTCGGTCTGTTTCATTTTTTTAACCTGGGTAATGGAACCAGAAAAAAGGCTGGCAAAAGCCAGCCCGATGATTCTTTTCGCTGGATAGCGACTTAAGCAGCTTGTTCAGCTTGCTTTTTAACGATTTGACGCTTCAAAAGACGTGCACGTTGAGACAATTCAACATCAGCAGCCTTTACAAGGAAAGCATCAAGACCACCGCGATGTTCTACCGAGCGCAATGCATGGGCAGATACACGTAAACGGTAGCTCTGACCGAGAGTATCGGAAATAAGAGTTACATTGCAAAGATTAGGCAAAAAGCGGCGACGCGTCCTGTTATTGGCGTGGCTCACATTATTGCCGTACTGTACTGACTTACCGGTCAATTCACAAGCGCGGGACATGATATCACCTTCTAAATGGTTTGTAATCTGATAAAAAACTGTATTGAATAGATCTAAAAGTTAAATCATAATCGCACAATTGCCATCAGGAATTTTTCAAAAGTTGGGTTTCTATAGGGGTAGATGGGCAAAAGGTCAAGTCTTTTTCGATCTATACAACTAAACTGCGCCAATATTGACACTTTTATTATTAAATTTGCATGGTAAAAGAGAAACTATGATGACAAAAACAAATAATTCGACCTCAAAACGAAAAGGCTTTGGCTTTTGGACCATTATGTTTCTTGGTCTATGTACCGTCCTTTTTTGCTTATTTATGGCGCTTGGAGTTTGGCAAGTGGAACGCCGTGCGTGGAAACTTGATCTTATTGCCAAGGTAGAACAGCGTATCCACCAACCCGCGGTTGATGCGCCCAACAAAGACAAATGGCCAGACGTAACAAAAGATAATGACGAATATCTACCTGTTAAAGTTCATGGCCATTTTTTAAATGACAAAGAGATTCTCATTACCGCCGTTGCCGATGCAGGCGCAGGTTATTGGTTAGTCGTACCTTTTGAAAAAGATGACGGCACCATTGTCTTTATCAATCGCGGTTTTGTACCAATGGATCATTTGGATCGCGGCTCACGCAAGGGTGGCGAAATTGATGGTGAAACCACAATTCAGGGCCTGCTTCGCATGGGTGAAGGTGAAGGTTATCTCATGCGCAAGAATAATCCGCAAGAGAATCGCTGGTTCACCCGTAATATTCCTGCCATGGCACAAAAATTAGGACTTAATGGCGACAATATTGCCCCCTATTTTATTGATGCTGATAAAACGCCCAATATTGGCAAAATGCCAATTGGCGGCCTTACCGTTGTGGAATTTAGAAACAACCATTTAGGCTATTTTTTAACTTGGTTTACCTTAGCAGCTGGCATGGTTGTTGCGGCTGGCTATATTATTTACACCAATAGGCGCAAAGCATAATGTTATCAGCCAAAAGCTTTTAAGCTTTACACCATTGGTTTATTGGCTAGATAAAAATTAAAAAATCCCCATATTGAGGTTAATCAATATGGGGATTTTTATTAGAGCGCATTTCGATCTGTTTATATCAGATCGGCGCTCTAATCCATTGTTTACACCGCGTTTTATCCAAAAACCGCTTCACATTTTTTTGAAAACGCTCTAAACAGATTAAAAGCTATTTTGCTGTTAAACTTATTTTACATTTAAAGTTTATTTTTCTTGCACAAGCGAGCGGGAATCAATTTCCGATATGCTTTTCGCTCCTGTTAAGGCCATAGCAACGCGCATTTCCTTGGCAAGGATATCTAGCATATTGGCAACCCCGGCTTCACCCTCTGCAGCTAAGGCATAGGCAAAGGCACGCCCCACCATGGTAAAATCTGCGCCGAGTGCCAACATACGCACAACATCAAGCCCAGAGCGAATACCGCTATCTGCCACTACTTTCAAATCACCCTTAACGGCATTTGCAATATCTGGCAAAGCACGGCAAGACGATAAAACACCATCAAGTTGCCGACCACCATGGTTTGAAACAATAACACCATCGGCACCAAAGCGCACAGCATCACGCGCATCATCAACGTCCAATATGCCCTTGATAAGCATTGGACCTTTCCAAAATTCGCGAATCCACTCAAGATCTTTCCAACTGATCGATGGATCAAAATTCGCACCAAGCCAGCCGATATAGTCTTCCAAATTAGTTGGTTGGCCACGATAGGTAGAAATATTGCCAAGATCATGTGGCTTACCTTTAATGCCAACATCCCAAGCCCAAGCAGGGTGGGTTGCACCTTGGAAAACTTGCTTAAATTTGGCATAAGGGCCTGACATGCCCGAATGTCTATCGCGATAACGCGCACCTGGCACAGGCATATCTACGGTGAAAACCAAGGTGGTGATACCAGCTGCTTGCGCACGCTCCAAAACATCACGCATAAAGCCGCGATCTTTAAGCACATAAAGTTGAAACCAAATTGGCTTTGGCGATTGGCTTTGCACTTCAGCAATAGGGCAAACTGAAACGGTTGATAAGGTAAAAGGCACATTGCGAGAAGCTGCAGCCTTTGCCGCCTGTACTTCTCCGCGCCGTGCATACATGCCAGTCAAACCAACTGGTGACAAACCGACAGGCATGGCAAATTTTTCACCAAATATTTCTGTTTCCAAACTTAACTCGGCAACATCTTTTAATATACGTTGACGCAGCGCAATATCGGATAAATCAGAAACATTTCTTTTTAACGTATGCTCAGCATAAGCACCGCCATCAATATAATGATAAAGAAAAGGTGGTAATTTACGCCTTGCGGCTTCGCGATAATCCGAAATAGAAGATATAATCATAATATTTACTCACATATTTTTAGCGGTGCGGCTTTGCTTGGCGCTTTGCGCGCGCAATTTGCGTGCCGTATCATCGTCTATTTGCTTAATTGTTGTTACAACGAAATCAAGATGAGTATTGGAGGCGTTACGCGCGCCTTCACAATCATTACGCTCGATTGCTTTATAGATAGCCTGATGCTGTTCAAAAATCATATCAAAATTACGTGGCACATTATAAAGCTTTTTATGACTTTGCGAAATATTAAGTTGCAAGAGACCAAATAAACTAGACATAACTTGCTGCAAAATAATATTATCGGAAGCCTCGGCAATAGCCATATGAAAAGCCGCATCAAGCCGCGCCTCCTCATTGGCATCTACTTGCCCATGGCCATTTTGTATAGCGTTAAGGCATTGCAATATACGGCTTTTTGCCAGCCTATCGGCGCGCATCGCCGCATAATAGCAGGTTGCACCTTCTAGCGCTTCTCTGGTTTCCATGACATCATGATAATAGCCATTTTTCTCAATCAGAAGCGGCGTAAGCGGGGTAATAATAGTTTTATCCGCCCAAACCTCTGCCATCGGTTCACCAACCACCATGCCAGATTTTCGCACCTCAATAACGCCGCGCACGGAAAGCTTGCTAACAGCTTCGCGGATTGTTGCCCGCGAAGCATTGAGTAAGCCAACCAAAGCGCGTTCTGAAGGCAAACGATCGCCTGCTTTCAAACCTTGCTTTTTAATAAAAGCCTCAATCTCATTTTCAATGCGTAAAGAAACACTATGAGGCTCTATTGACTCTAAAGATGTCATGCAGGGATCATCCATGGCAAGACATAGGCCTGAATGGTTGTAATAATACCGACAATAGCACATAATGCGAGCGAGTGTTTCACCGTGAAGCGGAAAAGATCTGACTCCTTACCAACAAGTCCAACCGCCGCACAGGCAATCGCAATTGATTGCGGTGAAATCATTTTACCGGTTACGCCACCAGTTGTATTAACTGCAACCAATAAAACATCCGAAACGCCAATTTGGTGAGCCGTTGTCGCTTGCAGCGCGGCAAATAAAGCATTTGATGAGGTATCCGAACCAGTGACAAACACCCCTAACCAACCAAGAAATGGCGAGAAAAACGTAAATGCTGATCCAGTATGCGACAAAGCAAGTGCCAGCGTTGTTGAAAGCCCTGAAGAATTAGCAACATAAGCAAAAGCCAACACCATACCGATAGAATAGATAGGAATTAACAGATCTTTTAATGTTTTGCCAAATGTCGCCAATGCCTTAGCTGGCTTCATGCGTAAGATGATTATTGTTACAATTGCAGCTAATAATATCGATGTACCTGTAGCCGACAACCAATCGAATTTATATTGAGCTGGTAAAGCTTCATTGACCTCAACAATAGGTTGGGTTTTTAACACCAAATTGTGTAAATAGGGCACATCAAAAACCGAAACCCAACTTTCAAAAATACCGTCCTTTTTAAATAGATTTTTAAATGGTGCGATACTCCAAATACTCACAAAAATAGTCAAAATAACAAAAGGTGACCAAGCTTTTACAACCTGCCCAACACTATATTGAGTGGACGAAGTTTCATTTTCTGCAACTGTATCATCGAAGCGGAAAATGCGTTTGGGCTGCCAAAAACGTAAAAATACTGGCAAGATAATCAGCGTGGCAATAGCTGCTGTAATATCGGGTAATTCTGGCCCAATAAAATTGGCAGTGAGATATTGAACAAGGGCAAAAGAACCACCAGCAACTAAAATAGCTGGCCATGTTTCACGCACACCGCGCCAACCATCCATAATTAAAATGAGCCAAAATGGTACCAAAATGGACAAAAGCGGCAATTGACGGCCAGCCATTTGACCAATTAAAAATGGATCAATACTAGAAACTTGTCCAGCAACGATAATCGGAATACCCATGGCACCAAAAGCAACCGGCGCCGTATTGGCGATAAGACAAAGCCCTGCTGCATAGAGCGGACGGAAGCCAAGGCCAACAAGCAAAGCTGCGGTAATTGCAACAGGAGCGCCAAAACCAGCAGCACCTTCCAAAAATGCACCAAAGGCAAAACCTACCAGCAATAATTGGATACGTTGATCCGGCGTAATGCCTAAAATCGAATTACGGATAATATCAAATTGCCCTGTAGCAACCGAGATCTTATATAAAAAGACCGCACCAATAATAATCCAAGCAATAGGCCATAAGCCATAAAAGAAACCCTGAATGCCAGAAGCCAGTGCGGCATTTATCGGCATTTTATAAACGAGAATTGCAATAAGAAAAGTTAGCAAAACGGTAATTGTACCGGCAAGATAACCTTTCATCCGCAATACTGTTAAAGCAATAAAAAAGAATAAAATAGGAATAACCGCGATAATACTGGAAACCCATATGTTACCAACGGGTATATAATTTTGTACCCACTCCATCTGCATCCTCCTCCAAGGTTGGTCAGACCAATATAAATATATATACTTTAAAACATGGATAATTATTTAAGTCAACGACAAAAAATAAGCCATAAAGTCATATTGGTCAGACCAAATATCGCGCTTGGTAGTATTGTGCAAACACCAGCAATATTAATAAAGGCTAGTTAATCTTTTTTACCAAAAAGTTTTTTAAGCATGTCTGCCATTGGGCCCGCTGCTTTGAGTTGATGATTATCGCTGCGCGCTTCCCTTACATTGCTTTGCTGTTTGGGCTTTTCTGTTGCACCTTCATCGGTTTTAGCTTTATCAACTTTGGGCTTTTTTGCTTTAGGGTTGTTATCTTGCTGTCCAGATATTTTATTCATAAACTGGCTATCTTTATTGTCAGCAATGTCGCCAATATTATCAGCAATTTTTTTTAATAACTCTTCAAGCCAATCATTATCCACTTTGGCAAAATCACCAAGAACATGATTATGGACGAGTTCTTTTTGCCCCGGATGGCCGATCCCTAAGCGTAAGCGGCGATAATTTGCGCCACAATGAGCATCAATTGATTTTATGCCGTTGTGACCACCAGAGCCACCACCTGTTTTAATCCGTACTTTGCCTGCGGGTAAATCTAATTCATCATGAATTACAATGAGATTTTCAAGCGGCACTTTATAAAAGCGCATGGCTTCACCAATTGATTGGCCCGATAGGTTCATATAGGTTTGAGGCTTAATCAACAGGATTTTGCGATCATTTATTTTTCCCTCACTAATAAGGGCATGGAATTTTTTACTCCAAGGGGAAAAATTGTGGCGCTGTTGAATGTCATCCACCGCCATAAAGCCGATATTATGACGGTTATGCGCATATTGTGCGCCAGGATTACCTAAACCAGCAATAAGCAGCATGATGCCTCGCAGTATAATACAAATATTTGAATATTGATTTAAAGAATTGGGTAACAATTACCATAAAAAACATAAAGCATTTTACGCATAAACAAAATGTTTAAGCCTAAAATGCTTTAAATTGTCTCACATAGAGAAAAAGGGGAGTGAACTCCCCTTTAAATATTATTCGCTTGCAGCAGCTTCTTCAGCAGCTTCTTCAGATGTAAGAGCAGCAGGAGCTACGATTGTTGCAATGGTGAAATCGCGATCTTGGATAACGGTTTCAACTTTTGCAGGCAATTTAACTGCAGAAATATGGATAGAATCACCAATTTCATAACCGGTAAGGTCAACAGTGATTGCTTCTGGAATTGCATTTGCAGGAGCCAAAAGTTCAACATCGTGACGAACAACATTGAGAACGCCGCCGCGCTTGATACCAGGGGCAGCTTCTTCATTGATGAAATGCACAGGAACGTTCACTTCAACAACTGACTTTGCGGAAACGCGCAAGAAATCAACATGAAGAGGAGCATCGCTTACTGGATTAAGTTGATAATCCTTAGGCAATACCTGAATTTTTTTACCATCAAGATCAATAGTTGCAACAGTTGTACGGAAACCGCCGCCATGAATCTTGTAGAAAACTTCCTTATAGGGAACGGAAATTGCAATAGGTTCTTGCTTGTCACCATAGATGACTGCAGGAATAAGACCGTTGCGGCGAAGTTCGCGGGAGGACCCCTTACCAACCCGATCGCGCTTCTCGGCCTTGAGTGTATAGCCCTTACTCATGGCTGTATCCTTTCAAGTGTTATGGAGATTTTCAACTTAAGTTGAAAATATGCAGCAAATCATGCCTGTTTGAGTAATTTTTCAACGAAAACGGGAAATGCCTGCATTCCGCGTTGCCTCCAAGGGTGTCTACGCGGATGGCTTGCTATAAAGCAAACTTGCCTCACTTGCAAGAGTTGTGGGTTTTTTATTGAAAAATTCACAATTTGTGCCAAAAAAATGCTAAATGTCTGACAGAATCATTTACCACTACGGCTTATTGATCTTGCGGCCGCATTATGATTGCCCTTAGATTGCCGTTAATAGACCCGTGGTCTGGAGTTTTAATGAAAGTTGATATCAATATGGGTGTGGCGACCAAGGATGCTGCTTTGGGTAAAGCAGCTCCAGCGACGCTTGACCTTGAAGAGCTATTGGCAACCCGCCTTTTGGTGCAGGGTAACTCTGGCTCTGGTAAGTCACATCTTTTACGCCGTCTTCTTGAGCAAAGCGCTGATTGGGTACAACAATGTATTATTGATCCTGAAGGCGATTTTGTAACTCTTGCCGATCGATTCGGCCACGTGGTGGTTGAGGCCACGCGCACTGAAAATGAATTGACCCGTATCGCTGGCCGTATTCGTCAACACCGTGTATCGGTGGTATTAAACCTTGAAGGATTAGATGCCGAGCAACAAATGCGCGCTGCCGCTGCTTTTTTGGGCGGTCTTTTTGATGCCGAACGCGATCATTGGTACCCGATGTTAGTGGTGGTGGATGAAGCACAGCTTTTTGCCCCTGCCGCCGGCGGTGAAGTGTCAGATGAAGCCCGTAAAATTTCACTTGGCGCAATGACCAATTTAATGTGTCGCGGCCGTAAACGTGGCCTTGCTGGCGTTATTGCAACGCAGCGCCTTGCAAAACTTGCAAAAAATGTTGCGGCGGAAGCCTCCAACTTTTTGATGGGGCGTACCTTTCTTGATATTGATATGGCACGCGCTGCCGATCTTCTTGGCATGGAACGCCGACAAGCCGAGATGTTCCGTGATCTTGAACGCGGGCACTTTATTGCCCTTGGGCCTGCTTTATCGCGCCGGCCATTTCCAATTAAAATTGGAGATGTGGAAACCTCTGCTCGTTCATCCAGCCCTAAATTAATGCCACTACCTGATGCACCAATTGATGCGCAGGAATTAATCTTTACACCTTTGCCAAGTGAAATTCGCATAGCGCCGCGCCGGCCTGCGCCAGTACCACCTCCAAAGCCAACTTCTGAAATATTAGAAGAAGTTGTACGGATGCGCCAAGAAGAGCCAGAGGATGAAGCCCCTCTCTTTCCAGAAATTGGTAAGGCAGAAAAAGAAGCACAGTTCGAAAGTGTCATGCGTGAGATTGTTAACGATCCTGATGCAGCCTACCGCTCTGTTGCAGTACTTTATCAAGATTTTCTTGTCCGCTGCCGCATCCACCGTGTACCGGGGGAGCCGCTTGATCTTGCACAGTTTCGTCGCAAATTAGCGGTTGCGCAAGCCAGTATTGATGATGAGACCGCATCAGGTGAAGGCTGGCAACAGGCGCTTGAATTATCCAAAACCTTGACCGATGATGTACAAGGTGTGTTTTTAACCGTAGCGCAAGCCGCTGTGACGGGCGCCCCCTGCCCGGGGGACGCAACCCTCGCTCGTATTTATGGTACATATTCCCATTCTCGCGCCCGCCGTTTGCTTACCTATTTTGAAGAGCGCGGTCTTGTTGTCGTACGCACTGATTTTTCTGGCAAGCGCATTGTTGTTTTTCCTGATCTTGGCTTGGAAACTGCCGCAGGTGATCCAGAGCAACCTGATGATGTGACTTCTGGCCAACCAACTGCCGCTGAATAAATATTAATAACTAGTGCGCAATAAAAATTCACTAGTTATTACTACATCTAATTGATTTATATAAATATTTTTTAGTTCTGCATTTTTTTTTAAATTATTTACTTTTTGTAAACTTTTTTGGGAACCTTTTGCCGGCTAAGCCGTTATGATTGCAAGAACGCTGACAAATGGCAAAAAAGCCAACCTTTACTAAAAGGCAGCTTAAACAATTAACCAAACAACCCCGAAGAATTTAGCAACAGGAAGCCAAAAGCCTTTCCCGTTAACGATCTAACCTTGTCAAAATTTGAAGCATTTAAGCGCGAAACGAGTTTTCGCGAATAGAGAAGCTTTATTTAAATTCATTGGTTTGAGCGGTTCTTCCATAAAAATTTAAGGATAAAGATCATGAACCGTTTTACAAAATCAATCATCGCTGCGTCAACTCTAGCAATCGCAGTTATCAGCGGCGCACTTTGCGCACAAGCAACCACAATTTCAGCCCCTGCTTTATCATTGCATAATGCACCTGCATCAAGTGCCACTGTAACAAGCAATATTGCTAAGGGGACACAAGTTAATGTTGGTGTTTGTAATTCAGCTTGGTGCTATGTAACTGCTGGCAACCAAAAAGGTTGGGTTGAAACCAACAAGCTTTCAGGCCAATTAGCTGCAGCAAATAGCCAAGCTCGTTCAATGAGTGCTGGTGGTGCAACTGGTAGTGCTGGCGCAACAGGTGGCCGTACTGCTTCTGCTGGCTTAAACATCTCAATCACTATTGTGCCTGAACAATCAGAAGCAAAAGCTGCTAATCACAATCGCATCAATGTTGCTAAAATTGCGCCACAACATTTGCGTTAAGAATTTCATCAATCCCCGTTAGCTATAATCAAGCTAACCACTTGGCCTATCTGATTTCATGATCGATCAGATAGGTCTTTTTTATATTTATAGTATTCTTTTTTTAATACCAAACTAGATAGTTTAATTGTTTTATGTTTGAGCCTCTTTTTTTCAACGGGCAATTAGAGAAAAGATACTTCTTTCAAATTTTCGTAAACGAGACGCGAAAGCGTTATATAAAATAAAGCTTATTTTTCAATATCGCAAAATCAGGCATTGATCGGTCAAAGTGCAATTAGCGTTGCAAAAATTTATATGACGTAGCCAAATTTTCTACCAAGGGTCAATGATTGCCCAATGATCATCAGCCAAAAGTGCTTAATATAAAACCATCTTACGCTACATTAAAAGCAATCATCAATAATGTTAAGCAAAAAGAATTTTCAATTTTTGATCATTATTAAGCTATTTTAGCTTTGTCGTTAAGCAAACAACGCAAAGCTGCAAGAGTTTTCAAACATCTTATTTCAATCTCAATATCTGATAATTCCGCTTGTTGATTGATAATCCGCAGTGTTTGGAGATCTCCAACAAGCAAGCTTAAAAACCACTCTGTTACCTCAATTTCGTTATGACTTTCATCCGTACAAATGCGTTTTATAAGTTGATTTAATAAGGCTTTAATTTCGCCGCGACCACTGGTAGATATTGCTAGACCCAAAGCACCACTAGGATCAGCTGCTGCTGCGCGATTTAACAATATTGCTTTCTCACTTAAGATCATACGTAATAGAATTGGTGCTATATTTACTAAAGTTTGCCAAGCGTCTTGATGCTGATCAATAGCTTCTTTTAAAGTGTGATAAGTTTGTGCAGCGTTCTCTTTAACCATAGCTTTAAACAAACCATCCTTATCGCCAAACCAACGATAAAGTGTTTCATTAGAAGCTTTTGCAGCATTTGCAATACGAAGCATCGATGCTCCACCATAGCCATACAGCTTTAATTGCTCATAGGCAGCTTCAAATATTGAAATTTCTCGGCTACGCCGTACCATTTCTTTCATTTGGTTAGGCCCCCTTTACATTTAACGTAAACATTTATACGGAATATAAAGCGTACAAATGTTTACGCTTATTGAAAGGAATAAATATGCGCAATTTCGCATTTTTCATGGTTATGGTTTCTCTGCTGTTAAGTGCGGCCATATTTGGATTTTTTTATGCTTGGCTTTGTTCGACGATGTGGGGACTAGATAAAATAGATCCCCGTATTGCAATAAATGCAATGCAAGCTATGAATAGTTCGGTCCGCAACGCTGTCTTTGCTCCGGCGTTTTTTGGCACACCTATCGCTTTATGTTGTACTGCCATTGTACTATTCTATGTGCGCCATAAAAAAAGTGCCTTAATGGTTGCAGTTGCAAGTATCGTTTATATTTGCTTTTGCTTCATTTTAACAGCCCTTATAAATGTGCCTATGAATGTAGCTTTAGCTGCTGTGGTAATACCCGAAGATATCCAAAAAGCTGACTTAATTTGGAAAAACTATTCACAACCATGGCAGTTTTGGAATTTAATACGATTTATTGCTTCTGGTATTGTTTTTACATTAACCATTCTCGCAGTCTTTTCTCTGCCGCGCCTACAGACCCAAGAATGCTCAAAAAAGTCTTAACAAAGCAAGACTATAAGACTTGAATCAACATAATGGCAAAGAGCTGATCCCATGACCAGCTCTTTTATCGAATTTTAAATAATTATTTTGCACTTGGATAATTCGGGCTTTCACGAGTAATCGCCACATTATGGGTATGGCTTTCATGAAGACCGGCATTAGTAATGCGCACAAAAGTTGCTTTTTCTTGAAATTCAGAAATAGTTTTGGCACCAACATAACCCATAGAAGCGCGCAAACCACCGGCAAGCTGATGAAGGACTGATGAAATTGGCCCCTTATAAGCAACCTGCCCTTCGATACCTTCTGGAACAAGCTTAAGCTCATCGCGAACTTCGGCTTGGAAGTAACGATCTGCTGATCCACGCGCCATCGCGCCCACTGAACCCATGCCACGATAGGCCTTGAATGAGCGACCTTGATGAAGATAAACTTCACCTGGGCTTTCCTCGGTACCGGCAAGCAACGAACCTGCCATTGCAGCGCAAGCACCAGCAGCAATAGCCTTGGCAAAATCACCTGAATATTTAATGCCACCGTCAGCAATAACCGGAATACCTGCCTTATGAGCAACTTCGACTGCGCCCATAATCGCTGCAAGCTGTGGCACACCAACACCGGCAACAATACGCGTTGTGCAGATAGAGCCAGGTCCAATGCCAACCTTAACTGCGTCAGCACCAGCATCAATCAAAGCACGGGTTGCGTCACCTGTTGCAACATTACCAGCAATAATTGCGGTATTCGTTGCCATTTTGCGAATTTCAGCAACGGAATCAAGGACACGCTGTGAATGGCCATGGGCGGTATCAATAACAATAATGTCAACACCGGCATCAATCAAACGCTCGGCGCGTTCCATGCCATCTTTGCCAACCGTTGATGCCGCAGCAGCACGTAAGCTACCATGTTCATCTTTAGATGCATGGGGATTTAACTGTGATTTCTCAATATCCTTAACTGTAACAAGACCAACACAGCGGCCTTGATCATCAACCACCAATAGCTTTTCAATGCGATGATGATGCAATAAACGCTTAGCTTCTTCTTGGGTGACATTTTCACGCACAGTTACCAGATTTTCGCGTGTCATCAATTCATAGATTTTTTGATTAGGATTTGAAGCAAAGCGCACATCACGATTGGTCAAAATACCGACGAGACGACCTGGCCCCTTGGCTTCGCCCTTATGTTCCACCACTGGAATACCTGAAATTCCATAAGCTTTCATGATTTGGCGCGCCTCAGAAAGTGGCGCATCAGGATGGATAGTTACAGGATTGACCACCATACCAGATTCGAACTTTTTAACTTGGCGTACTTGTTCTGCTTGTTCATCAGGTGTCATATTGCGGTGAATAACGCCAATACCACCAGCTTGCGCCATTGCAATGGCAAGACGCGCTTCGGTAACAGTGTCCATAGCAGCGGATAATAGCGGTAAATTAAGTTCAATGTCGCGGGCAATACGTGTTCTAATATCGACTTGACCGGGCATAACCTCTGAATGACCTGGCTGGATAAGCACGTCATCAAATGTAAGAGCTAACAGCCCTGTAGCGGTTTCAACGATTTTTGCCATTGTCAATTCCCTTTTAAATGCACAAATACCGCACTCTTTTAAAGATGCGGCTAACGCTTGGCTAATGATATGAATTGACAACGGTGCGTACCATGCTTTAACGCTAATGAAAAGCTATTTTTAAAAAAATATTAATCTTTAATGCCGTAAATCACTTCAATTATATTTTATAGAGCAATTTTTACAGTTTTAAGGAGGTAATCCTCTCCATTTTTTGTAAAATGCTTTTAACGATAGCATGCAGCTTTGGAAATGAAGTAAAATTTTGCTTATGATCCTATATCTAGCTGTTTTGTATTATTGATAATGAAATGCGAAGGATGGCTATGCATTCGTCAATAGCAATAGAAAATCGTAAAACCTGTTTCATCGTTGGAAATGGCAATTTATCACGAGATTTTTCTAACGAGATTAATAATGCTGATTATGTTTTACGTTTTAATGAACCGCGTATGCTAGGTGGTTGGGCTGGCCTAAAGACTGATTGTTTAATGTTGGCAAATTCTGGTAAGCCAATGCAAACCAAGCTTTATGATAGTGCTTTCATTGTTTCACCGTTTTTTGAAGCAGCAAGAGAGCTTATTTTTGTCTATCACCCCAATATTATGCGCCGTTATTTTAAACGCCCTTTAATCACATCGCGATTGTTAAAAGGTCGTAAAGTTGATTGGACGGCTGAAGCAATCAAAATATTAGGTGAAGCTGGTAAACCGATTACAATTATGCCACCGCAATTTTATTTATCAGCTTGCCGCGATATAGGTATTGAAGGTGAAGGTCTTTACAAGCAATTTCCGTCCACTGGATATCTTGGCATGTGGCGCACTTTAAAACAGTTTTGGCCAGCTGAATGGCAAATCAATATTATTGGTTTTGGTTTTGAAGGATGGAAACGCCACAACTGGGACGCAGAACGCCAATGGGTTAAAGACCGTGCGGATGAAGGTGTTTTGACTTTACTTTAATGTGTTGAAGTCATCGCTAATTAAAGCCATGCGTTTTTTTAATATTGAAAACGCATGGCATGATCGTGAAAATATTTTAAATAATTATCTAAATGAAAACAAGTTTATCAATGTCGCCACTGTTGGGGCGGTTTGGGTAATACTCGATAGCCTTGCGGCGCACCTTGATAAACCATTGGCGGCCTTTGATGCATTGTTGGTGGACGTTGATAATTTGGCGGAGGACGATGAAACCCAGCAGGTGGCCTTTGGACACCGGGCCGCGGAGGTGGAGGACGGTGGAAGCCGGGAGGTGGACGGTGATAGTTTGGCGGCGGCCGATGGTAGACTGGTGGTGGTGGACGATGATAATGGTGACGATAATAATTGCGATCGCGGTTACGATAATAATAATCACCATAGCCACCGATAATAAATGGCATTACGACCGCTGGACCTGGGTTTCCCACATAAGGTCTCACCGGTTGTCTAGCGTTTTGATAAGCAATATAACGTGCTGAAATCCAGCCACTATAGCCACCAGCATTGATCGAGCACCAATTAGCCCGACATTGATTAATATTAATTGGATAGCCAGCTGGTAGCGTCGCTTGTACACGGTAGCGCGTACTTGGGCCATTGCGCAAATTCACATTTCCCGTTGTAATAGCATCAGCAGCAAGTGCAGTGCCAGCACCAAGGCAAAAAATACTTACTAATAAGGAACTTAAAAACCTTTTCATGATACACCATCCTTTGCTGCCAAAGCAGCTGATAATGACCTTGATGGCCAAAAAATTGCGCCATTATTATTTGCTATTACAATATTCTATGTCACAACAGCGCGTTCATATGTGTAGTAATACTATCCTATTAGCAAATTTTAGATGAATGGTTAATGAATAGTTAATGATGCTAAAGCCCCCCGCGATAAACAGCCATTTAATAAAAAATCAAAAAATAGGATGTTTTCTCAAGTTTAAGACCATATCATCAGCGCAGCAAGCCCTAAAACGCCAACAATAATGCGCCACCAGCCAAAGAGCGTAAAGCCTTTACGTGACACATAATCAAGCAAGTGGCGAACAACAAAAACACCGGAAATAAAGGCAACAACAAAGCCAATAATAATATAAATTCCATCATTAAATGTGAGAACACGATAGCTTTTGAAAAGCTCAAGCGCAAAAGCTCCTGCCATGGTAGGCAAGGCTAAAAAGAACGAAAATTCCGCAGCTGAGCGCTTATTGGCTCCCATTAACAGCGCAGCTACAATTGTCGACCCAGAACGCGAAACACCCGGTATCATTGCAAGGCACTGGCAAAAGCCAATGGCAAGACACATAGCGAGCGGATATTTTGTTGCGTCATCATAACGGGGCTTAAGATCCATCTTATCTACAACCAAAAGAACAACACCGCCAATGATGAGCGAAATACAAACCAATAAGGGTGAGGCTAAAAGATAAGTTTTAATAATACTATGTAAAGCAAAGCCGATAAAAACAGCGGGTAAAAAGGCTAATAAAACTCCAAGGACAAAACGGCGCACGCTAGCATCGCTGGTAAAATTGCGGGCAATATAGGCAAGTTTGCCAAAATACACGGTTAAAATTGCTAAAATAGCGCCAAGTTGAATGAGAATCTCAAAGGTTTTTTGAGGCGAATTAAATCCTAAAAAATGGCCAATTAAAACAAGATGGCCAGTTGAAGAAACGGGGATAAATTCGGTTAATCCTTCAATAAGTCCTAGGAAAAACGAATTAAAAATTTGAAAAAGATCCATAGTGAGCCTATTGGTGCAAAGGTGAAATGTTAATGACTTTGGTTGGTAAAAACAATATATTGGCTTTATAAGGCATTAAAATAAAATAAGGCGTTAAAAAATATTTATTTAGTAACTAATTTATTATAATTGGTTTTCACTAGACGTATTTGCTAAAAGTCATTATGCACAAGAAATGTATTTTTTGGGCAGAGTCTTCTTCGGGCCATGTTTGGCTTGATCAATTTAAAGCCATGCTTGGCTTGGTCTATTGAAATATGTTAATGAAGTACAAAATAAAGTAAATAATATTTTATGTAATTTGCTTTATTTCCTATAATTTGAAATCAGGTTTTTGCAATTGAACGAAATGTGCCGCATATGCTGACGCTTTTTCAACATCCCATGTCTTCTGCCTCGCGCTTTATCCGCCTTATTCTTAATGAATATGGGGTTGCTACCAATTTGATTGAAGAATATGAATGGGCAAATCGCCGTGAATTCAAAGCATTAAACTTGGCTGGTACTGTACCTGTATTGCTTGCAGAAGGCGAAGTTGCTATTTGTGGTGCAACAGTCATTTGCGAATATCTTGATGAAACGCGCGGTACTTTTAATCGTGGCGCACCATTTTTTCCGCAAAATCCATTAGAACGCGCTGAAGTACGCCGCGTCATTGACTGGTTTTTGAATAAGTTTGAAAATGAAGCCACTGTCCATATTGTCCGTGAACGGGTTTATAAAAGCGAAATGACTGCGGCTCAAGGTGGTGGTGCACCTGATTCGACCATTTTGCGCAATGCACGCAATAATATTCGCCCCCATATGCAATATTTGGATTGGCTTGCCGCGACGCGTGACTGGATTGGCGGCTATACGCTAACCTATGGAGATCTTGCTGCAGCCGCTTCTATATCCGTGCTTGATTATATGGGAGAAATTGATTGGAGCCAATATCCCGCCGCACGCGATTGGTATGCTCGCTTAAAGTCTCGCCCGTCTTTCCGTCCATTGTTAAGTGATCGCATTCGTGGTCTTATGCCGGTCGCCCATTATGCAGACCTTGACTTTTGATAAGGCTGTAAAGCTTAAACAATTTATTGCCAGCGAAGCAAAGGCGCATGGTTTTGACCTTTTTGCCATTGCGGATCCAAAATCGGTGCTTGATGCCGGTGATCGTTTAAAGATAGCGGTTGAGCGTGGCTATCATGGCGATATGGAATGGATGAAAGAGACGCTGGAACGGCGTCAATCTCCACAAAATCTTTGGCGAGAAGTGCGTTCTGTCATTATGCTAGGCGTTAATTATGGGCCAGAGCATGATCCACGCTTAGATGCAAACAGCAAAGATAAGGGGAATATATCGGTTTATGCTCGCCATCGTGATTATCATGATTTGATCAAAGGACGGCTTAAACAACTAGCGTCGCGTTTCGCGTCACGCGCTGGTGGTGAGGTTAAGGTTTTTGTAGATACCGCACCAGTGATGGAAAAGCCTTTGGCTGTTGCTGCAGGACTGGGCTGGCAGGGAAAGCACACCAATCTTGTTAGCCGCGAATTTGGTGCATGGTTGTTTTTAGGTTCTATTTTTACAACTCTTGAGCTGCCCGTTGATGAAGCCGAAATTGACCGCTGTGGCTCCTGCAAAGCCTGTCTTAATTCTTGTCCAACCAATGCTTTTCCAGCTCCCTATCAATTAGATGCACGCCGTTGCATTTCTTATCTGACGATTGAGCTTAAAGAGCAAATCCCGCATCAATTTCGTAAAGCCATTGGCAACCGTATTTATGGTTGCGATGAATGTTTAGCGGCCTGCCCTTGGAATAAGTTTGCCCAACACACCAATGAAATTAAATTGCAAGCACGACCAGAACTTATGGAACCAGATTTGCGGTTTTTGCTTAGGTTTGATGATACGAATTTTCGCCAGTTTTTTTCAGGATCGCCAATAAAGCGTATAGGACGAAATAGGTTCATTCGTAATGTTTTATTGGCAGCTGGCAATAGCAATGATAGAACATTTATTGAGGATATTAAGGCGCATTTAAATGATGGTGATGTTCTTGTCCGCTCTATGGCAGTTTGGGCATTAAAGGAACTTATGTCATCAAACGAATTTGATGACTTTCGCCAATTGCACATGCACCAAGAAAATGATGATATGGTTAAAATTGAATGGGAAGTAACGTCATGAAGTTTTTTATATTTGGTGCAGGTTTTAGCGCACGAGCTTTTGCAAGACTAAATAAGGAAGCGGTAGCAGGGACAACGCGCAAATTTGATAAATTTGAACTTTTGGAAGATGCTAATGTAAAGCCCTATATTTTCGATGGCGTCAATTTAAGCGCGGAAATTATCGCAGAACTATCCGACACCACACATCTTATTGTTTCTGCGGCACCCAATGAAACAGGGGACCCAATACTACAAGTTAAAGACATTGATTTGTTATTACCAAAATTGCAATGGATTGGCTATCTATCAACCGTTGGAGTTTATGGCGACCATCAAGGCAATATTGTAGATGAAGAAAGCAATTGCAAGCCAACGACGGAACGCAATGAAATGCGGGTTATTGTTGAGCAAAACTGGCTTGATTTGGGCAAAAAGCTGAACGCCAAGGTTGCAATTTTACGTTTGGGCGGCATTTACGGCGCCGGCCGCAATGCCTTTAATAAGCTTAAAAATGGCACTGCTAACCGAATTATTAAGCCAGGGCAAAAATTCAGCCGGATCCATAGCGATGATATTGCCGGTGTTTTACACTATTTTGCACAACATAATTTGGGCGGCATTTTTAATGTTGCGGATGATGAGCCTTCACCACCGCAAGATGTCATTACTTATGCAGCTGAAATTATGGGGGTTGAGCCGCCGGTTGAAGTACCCTTCGAAAAAGCAGATTTGTCACCCATGGCGCGTTCTTTTTATGGCGATAATAAGGTTGTATCCAATAAAAAATTAAGACAAAGTGGTTATGATTTCAAATATCCAAACTATCGCGATGCGCTTAATGGCATGTGGCGTGATAATAGTTGGGAAAGGGAATAAGCATTTGCAACAAATGTGTGTAAGCGGTTTTGTGTTCGCAAAATGCGGTAGGTAAAAATAGATTTGCAACAAAAGTGCGTAAGCGGTTTTGTGTTCGCAAAATGCGATTGGTAAAAATAGATTTGCAACAAAAGCGCGGTGTGGCTCGTTGCAAATGATGCGGTTAATTAAGAAAGGCGGCAGCATGAAAACGAGTTTTAAATTTTGTCTGGCTTTATGTAGCCTAAGTCTTTTTGGTCTTTCTTATACAGGTCTTGCCCAAGCTGATGAGCCTGCAAAACAAGCTTTCAGCGCCCAAAAAACGCCAACTGGCGGCGAGCCAAAAGCTATTGGTTTTTATTCCAAAGGCTGTTTATCAGGTGCAATGCAGATGCCCATTGATGGTCCCAATTGGCAAGTTATGCGTTTATCGCGCAATCGCAATTGGGGACATCCAACGACAATTGCATTTTTGCAGCAATTATCCCGTGACGCCGCCAAAGATGGTTGGCGCGGTTTATTAATTGGCGACATTTCACAGCCACGTGGCGGACCAATGCCGCAAGGCCATGCCTCGCATCAAATTGGTATGGATGCCGATATTTGGTTGATGCCAATGCCAGCGCGCAAATTGAGTGCAAAAGAGCGTGAAAATATTCAAGGCGTTTCAATGCTTAAAGGTAAAAGCCTTTATGTTGACCCTAAAAAATGGACACCAGCCCATGGTTTTCTCATTAGGGATGCCGCCTCTAGCCCACTGGTCGATCGTATTTTTGTGCATCCTGGCATTAAAAAGCAACTATGTGAAACAGCAACGGGCGACCGTGCATGGCTTGGCAAAGTGCGCCCCTATTGGGGGCATATTTGGCATTTCCATGTTCGGTTAAAATGCCAACCTGGTTCTCCTGCTTGTGTTTCACAGCCGCCCGTACCCAAGGGTGATGGTTGTGGTTCTGCCCTAGCATGGTGGTTTACCGATGAACCTTGGGTACCCAAAACACCTAAAAAGCCAAAAGAGGAAGAAGAACAACCAAAAGAAATGATGGTATCTGACTTACCTAAAGCTTGCGCTGCTTTGCTTAATGAATAGATAAATCATATTACTGAGTGGGGTAAAATGCTTGATACATCATCAATTATCTTTCCTGTTTTAATTGCCGATATTGGTGGCACGAATGCGCGCTTTGCTTATTTAGCAGATAGTGCAAGTGAACTTTTGTTGTTTGATAGTTTAAAAACTGCTGATTTTGATAATATAGATCAGGCGATTAAGCGTAATATTTTACCGCACCTTAAAAATCCTCCTAAAACACTCATCATTGCTTGGGCAGGGCCAATTGATGGCGTGGCACCAAAGCTCACTAATTCTAAGTGGTTTATTGATAAACAAGCCTTGGCCAAAAATTTGGATTTAAAAGCCATATGTTTGCTAAATGATTTTGAGGCACAGGCTTTAGCCACAACAGTTTTACCAGCTGCACAATTGCAGCAAATTGGCGGTAAAATGCATGAAAGCAATGCGTCGCGAGCAATTTTAGGCCCAGGTACTGGCCTTGGTGTTGCTGGGCTTGTTTCTTTTAAAGGGCAATATTTACCAGTTGCTGGTGAAGGTGGGCATATTGATTTTCCATTAATGGGTGAAGATGAATTTGCGCTTTTTAAATATCTACCATTACTTGAAGGGCGCTTAACCGCAGAAGAAGTTTTAAGTGGGCGTGGGCTTTTAGCCATATATCATGCGCTTTGTCAAAAAAATGGTGTTGTGATTGATTTTACATCTGCCGACAAGGTCAGCCATGCAGCTTTACATGATGATCATCATTTAGCACGCCAAGCCATAGATTTGTTTTTAAAGTGGTTGGCGCGTATTGCTGGCGATATTGCCCTTATCTTTAAGGCAAAAGGCGGCGTTTATATTGGTGGTGGCATTGTACCACGGCTTTTGCCTTTGCTTGATGAAGGTATATTTCGTGATGAATTTGAAAATAAAGCTCCTCATCAATGGTTGATGCAGGATATGCCAATTTTTATCATCAAGGATTCAAATTCTGCCTTAACAGGCATGGCAGGTTTGGCTAAAAATCTAAAGGATTATTTAGTGAATATCCATTATTTTTCTTAAAATAAATTTGCATGTTTTCTCTTTTGATAGTTGCGTTCTTTCTGGCTAAAGTTCATTATAGAATAGATTAGTTAAAGGAGATTTTAATGCGGCTTGCAGTTGTGGGTGCCGGTGGGCGTATGGGGCGCGAATTAATTCGCACAATTAACGAAATTGATGGCGCAGAGCTTGGCGCTGCAATTGAGCGTAGTGGCTCCGACCTTATTGGCAAAGATGCAGGGCTTCTTGCTGGACTGGAAGAAAATGGCATAAAAATAACCGATGATGCATTGGCAGCTTTTGCGGCAGTTGATGGGGTTATCGATTTTACCTCACCTGTTTCTAGTCTTATTTATGCTGGCTTTGCAGCGCAAGCGCGCATTGTCCATGTTATTGGCACAACGGGATTTGAACAAAAAGACGAAGCGGCGATTTTAGCGGCTTCCCGCCATGCAAAAATCGTTAAGTCTGGCAATATGAGCCTTGGCGTTAATCTTTTGGCAAGCCTTGTCAAGCAAGCTGCAAAAGCACTTGATATAGCTGACTTTGATATTGAAGTGGTGGAGATGCATCATCGCAAAAAGGTTGATGCGCCATCAGGTACCGCACTTTTATTGGGTGATGCCGCAGCAAAGGGGCGCGAGCAAAACTTAAACGATGTGAGTGTGCGTGGCCGCGATGGTATCACTGGTGCGCGTGAAACTGGCACAATTGGTTTTGCTGCCTTGCGTGGTGGCACAGTAATTGGTGAACATTCAGTTATATTTGCTGGCGAAAACGAACGCATTGTTTTATCGCATATTGCTGAAAATCGCTCAATCTTTGCTCGTGGGGCAATAAAAGCTGCGCTTTGGGCGCAAGATAAACCGCATGGCCTTTATTCTATGGCTGATGTGTTGGGGCTTGAAGCTTAACACAAGCAATTAGTTTACTATTTTATAAAATCCAATCTCGCAAAAGGAAGAAACAGATATGCAACGCACACTTGTACTTGTCCGTCATGGTCAAAGCGAATGGAATCTTAAAAACCTTTTTACTGGCTGGCGTGATCCAGGATTGACCGAGCAAGGTCATCAAGAAGCGATTAGCGCAGGGCAAAAATTAAAGGCAGAAGGACTTCAGTTTAATATTGCCTTTACTTCAGCTTTAAGCCGCGCACAGGTGACCTGCCAACATATTTTGGACGAGATTGGCGAACCAAATTTGCAAACCATCCGCGACCAAGCTTTAAACGAGCGCGATTATGGTGATTTATCAGGTCTTAACAAAGATGATGCTCGCCAAAAATGGGGTGAAGATCAGGTTCATATTTGGCGCCGTTCCTATGATATTGCACCTCCAGCAGGCGAAAGTTTGCGTGATACTGGCGCACGCGTTTGGCCTTATTATATCCATAAAATTCAACCGCATGTTTTGCGCGGTGAATCGGTGCTTGTTGCAGCCCATGGCAATTCATTACGGGCATTAATTATGGCACTTGAAGGCTTAACTCCTGATGAGGTGGTAAAGCTTGAGCTAGCGACTGGTGTGCCAATTGTTTATACCTTAAATGCTGATTCAACCATTGCTACTAAAAAAGTGCTTGGTTAAATCTATCAAAATTACGTCATTGAGAAGCTGTGCGCCCTAAAAATGGGGCGAACAGCTTTTTATTTTGTATTTAGCAAAATTAATACTTATGCAAAAATACGTTGTAAAACCGATTGAGTTATGGCTAATATCACGGCATTAACTCTTTCTAGACGGTGCAACCGAAATGAATAATTCAATACCCAATCCTGCGGGTGGCATTATGCTTGCCCAAGCGGTGCAGCCTGACAGCAAAATTGTCAAGTTTGGCCCCGATAATCCCCTTATTCTTGATAGCGGCGTGACATTGTCACCCTTTCAAATTGCCTATCAGGATTATGGCACTTTAAATGCGGATAAAAGCAATGCTATTCTTATTTGCCATGCTTTAACCGGCGATCAGCATGTTGCGAATGATCATCCCGTTACCGGTAAACCGGGTTGGTGGGAATCATTGGTTGGCCCTGGCAAAATAATCGATACAAACAAATATTATGTTATTTGCTCCAATGTTATTGGTTCATGTTTAGGCTCATCTGGCCCAGCATCGCTTAATCCGCAAACAGGACTTCCTTACGCACTTGATTTTCCGGTCATTACCATTGGTGATATGGTACGGGCGCAAGCCATGCTTGTCGATCATATGGGTATTGATACATTATTTGCGGTTATTGGTGGCTCCATGGGCGGCATGCAAGTGTTACAATGGGCATCAAGCTATCATAGTCGTATGTTCTCGGCGATTATTTTGGCAAGTGGCGCACGCCATTCAGCGCAAAATATTGCCTTTGATGAAATTGGTCGGCAAGCGATTATGGCTGACCCCAATTTTCATGAAGGCCGCTATTTAGAAAAAGGCACTGTGCCACGCAAAGGTTTAGGTGTTGCGCGTATGACTGCCCATGTCACCTATTTGTCAGAAGACGCCTTGCATCGCAAATTTGGTCGCAATTTGCAAAATCGCAGTAATATTACCTATGGGTTTGATGCAGATTTCCAGATCGAAAGTTATTTACGCCATCAGGGAAGTTCTTTTGTTGAGCGATTTGACGCTAATTCCTATCTCTATCTCACCCGCGCGATGGACTATTTTGATCTTGCGAGCGAACATGATGGCCAATTGTCAAAAGCCTTTGCCGGCATTAAATCGCGGGTGTTTGTAGCTTCTTTTTCATCTGATTGGTTGTTTTCTACCAAAGAAAGCCGCAGTTTTGTTCACGCACTAAATGCTGCAGGGGCAGCAGTTTCCTTTGTCGAAATTGAAACCGATAAAGGACATGACGCATTTTTATTGGATGAGCCGATCATGTTTTCGGCAATTAATGGTTTTGTTGCATCGGCTGCTAAAGCAAGAGGGCTAAAAGATGAGTGACATAGCAAATCTTAGTGCCAGTCTTTCGCGTGTGGATTTTGACGTCATTGCCTCGCTAGTACAGCCGCAAACACGCGTCCTTGATGTTGGTTGCGGTAATGGTTCGTTGCTTGAACTTTTAATTGAGCGAAAAAAAATTGATGGGCGCGGTGTTGAATTATCACAAGAGGGCGTCGATCTTTGCATGGCACGCGGCCTATCGGTTATTCAAGGTGATGCCGATAGTGACCTTATCTATTATCCTGATCAAGCCTTTGATTATGTGATATTATCGCAAACCTTGCAGGCGACGCGCAATCCCAAAAATGTACTCGACAACCTCTTGCGCATTGGCAAACATGTCATTGTGTCGATCCCCAACTTTGGCTATTGGCGAGTGCGCGCTTCGCTGTTATTTCGCGGTAGAATGCCGGTTACCAAAGAATTACCTTATAGTTGGTATGACACGCCCAATATTCATTTTTGCACGATTGAAGATTTTTTGGATACGGTGCGCGAGTTAAATGGGAACATTGAGGAAAGAGTGGTGCTTAAACGCTCTGGTGAACGGGTGAGTTTTCGGCTGCCAGAAGCTGCCCTTAATATGTTTGGGCAACAAGCTGTGTTTTTGTTGCGCCGTTAAACCATGTTTTATACCCGTGAAAGATTAGCGTTTTTAGCCGCCCTTGTTAAGGATAATATTAGGCATTGGGGGTTTCACTCCAATGCTGAAGTTGCCTTACTTACCTATTCGGAAAATGCCACCTTCATTATTCAAGATAAGGGGCAAAAACGTGTGTTACGTGTTTATCGACCGCATTATCATAGCAATGCCGAGATATTAAGCGAATTGCAATTCATGCAAAAAGTTGAACAACAAGGCAATATTATTTTGCCCCATATTTATAAAACCAAAGATAATCAATATTTTTTAACACTTCATGCCGAAAACACTGATTGGCGAATTGCCTGTTTTTCGTTTATCGAAGGTATTGAGCCTAAAATATCTGATGATTTACCGCAATGGTTTAATAAATTAGGCGGATTAGCAGCGCAGTTACACAGCATAACACGAGACTGGCCATCTCAAGATGCTAATAGTCAAAATATTTTCACCCGAAAAAGCTGGGCCTATGAAACCATGATTGGTAAAAATGCCTATTGGGGTAATTGGCGAGCAGCAAGGCTTGAGGAAAAAAATAAAGCCTTACTTGAAATTTGCGATGCACAATTAAAAAATGTCTGTGAAACGCTAGCAAATAAAGGCACAAAATTTTCGCTTTTACACGCGGATTTGCGCCTTGCCAATTTGCTGAAGCATAAAGATGAATTAGCGATTATCGATTTTGATGATTGCGGCTTTTCATGGCTTGGTTTGGATTTTGCCAATGCTATTAGTTTTATCGAAAATGAACCAATTGTGCCCTTGTTGCAAGATCAATGGTTGAGTGGCTACGCAAAGGTGAGAGAACCTGATAGACATATGATTGAATCCTTGCCTCACCTCATCATGATGCGGCGCATGCAGCTAACCGCTTGGTTGATGAGCCATAATGAAACGCCAACTGCTATCGCATTAAATGATCAATTTGGCTGTATAACAAGCCATCTTGCCAAAATATATTTACATAAGCATGGTTGAATTAGCTGTTAAAAAGATAAATTAACAATCGACTTCATAAAATAATGAATTATCTATTGAAACATGGAAAAAACGCTTCAAGAACCGATTGCTGATAATATTGCTAAAATCCTTGCCGAGCGAATTATTCGCGGCGAGATGCAAGCTGATGAAAAACTGCGGCAAGACCATATCGCAATTGAGTTTTCAACCAGCCATGTACCAGTGCGTGAAGCGTTTCGCCGTTTAGAAGCTATGGGCTTGGTGGTAAGCTTACCGCGGCGCGGCGTGCGGGTTTCTTCCTTTACTAAGGATGACATGCGCGAGGTGGCGCAAATGCGTGCATCATTAGAGGCTTTGGCCTTGCGCCATGCGGCTCCACATTTAACCCCCGCCATTTTAGAAAAGGCTGAAGAATTAACAAGTTTGGGCGAAGCAGCTCGCGATGTTGCTACTTGGGAAGATGCTAACCGGCAGTTTCACCGCTCTATCCTTGTGCCTTGCAACATGCCACGATTAATGAGCACGATTGATGAATTGCATATTGCCAGCGCACGCTTTGTTTTTTCTGGCTGGCGAGCCGAATGGGAAGCACCAAGCGATCGCGATCACCGCGCCATTTTAGATGCTTTACGTAAAAACAATATTGATTTAGCAGTAAGTGTCCTTGCCCACCATATTGACTGGAAGCGTGCATAACCGACCATTTTATTTGTATTTAAAAACAAAACTTTAAATTTAATTAGTTTAATAAAGTCATATTAAATTTAGTTCAGAGAGTGAAATATTTTAAGTTGTGCATTTAATAAACATAATTGAATTTAAATTCACACTAATGACTACACAAGTTAAAAGACTGTTTTAAAATTCCTTTATTTTTTTAAATCATTTTGTTTATTTCCAAACCTTTTTACTCTGATTAAAATAATTATTTTTTTGAACAAGTTATCAGGCAGTTTATTTTAGAATTTTCGAATATAATATATATGACTCTCGAAGCATAAGACATATATAAAATAAACGATCCTAACAAATCATTCATTATTTTTTTTAAATATTTAAAATTTTTTAAAGAAATATTATAAATTAATTTAGAGACTGGAGGGACAACTCCCGTATTCGGATTCTTAAAAACGCAATGGAAAAGTTCGTGTCTTTCTTATCCCAAATGTGGTTAAAGAATCGCTTTTACCAATTATCATACAATCAAGGAAACCAAATTCTGTTGTTTATCGAGATAAGCTTTTCTGCTTATGATGTTCTCGATATTTCGGATTTTCAATTTGAGCGAATCAACCATTCAAAAACCTTTGTCGATGATCGCAATCATATCAATCGAATTGGAATTTCTGGAGCCAAGCCAAGCGGCATATGCGTCGCTTTAATGGTACCCCAAAAGAGCACTTTTACCTCTAATTAAAGAAGTGTGAGTGGCATTTTAACTATCATTCAACAAAGAACTTTATTAAATCATTGTCAAGTTGGATGGAATAATTATACTTACCCTTAACTATGCCAGCTCCTTATCTTTAATCTCAATTAATAAGCCTTAAAATTTAGTAAAATAAAAAACTAAAATAACAAAAAATTTTTGACAAATAAATTATAAAATGTATAAATATATATACTTTTAGGTATGATATTTTTAAATTTTATTTAAATGAATTTTAATCAATATCAGCTGCAATAAAATTATAAAAACTTTATATACTATTTATTTTTCTATTTGCACTATCTAAGGAGGATGATATGCATATACTTGAATATATAGGTAATACCCCTCTAGTTAAAATTCCAAATCTTTTAATTGAAAAATCACCACCAGTTTATGTAAAGTTAGAAGAGTATAATCCAGGGGGAAGTGTAAAGACAAGACCTGGGGCGCAAATGGTGTGGGATGCCTACTTTTCCAAAAAAATAAATGGACGTAAAATTTTAGAACCTACAGGGGGCAACACAGGCATTGGAATTACATTAGCAGCTAAGCACTATGGACTTGACGTCACTTTAGTTATCCCTGATAATTTTAGTCAAGAAAAACAAAAAACATTAATAGCTTACGGTGCCAACATTATTCTTTCTGATCATAAAACAGGTCCAGGTTCTCATATAAGATTAGCTAAAGAAATTTTAGAGTATGAAACAAAATTTATTTGCCTCGATCAATTTTCAAATTTCTCAAATCCTAAATCTCATTTTTTAACAACAGGCCCAGAAATTGTAAGGCAGCTTAAACCAAACAATATAGATTGTTTTGTTGCTTCAATTGGAAGTGGTGGCACAATTACCGGTGTAGCAAAATATCTTAAAATGATTACAGGCTCTTCAACAAAAATAATAGGCGTTGAGCCAGCAGGTTGTGACTTATTTAATAATATTACTGTAGCGCATAAAATTGAAGCAATTAGTGTGGGTATTACACCTAAAATTCTAGATCTAAAATTAATAGATGAAATGATTCAGGTTGATTTTGAAGAATTGCAAGCTTTGCGTTCGACACTCAGTAAAGAATTTGGGTTATTTTTAGGGGTTTCTTCCGGTGCAAATATTTTAGGGGCGATGAAAATTGCGAGTAATTATAGCCTAAATTCGAAAATAGTCACAGTTGCACCTGATAGCGGGCGTAGTTATTTAGCTTAAATAAGGTTTTATTATATGAAATCGTTTAATCAACAATTCCCATTAGCAATCATATTAAATCTGTTAATTGAAAATAAAATTTATTTCATTAATGAAACTGATATCACCAAAATAACGTCACAGTATTGTCTAGATTTGGATGCATTTGTTGAAAAAGATCCTAGTTGTCATGGCGATTTAAATCTTTTAATTTCCAGTTATATTAGTCATCATTCAATTGCAGCTTATAGACTTTCTAATTTTCTTTGGAAAAAGGGGTGCAGGATTGAAGCAATGAATGTCCAAGAATATTCTAAAATTAAAACAGGCATAGAAATACACCCTGCTGCAACAATAGGTGAAAGATTTGTAATCGATCATGGTATTGGAACTGTTATCGGTGAAACTTCAATTATTGGCAATAATTGCTATTTTTTACAAAATGTTATTCTGGGAGCATCCAGAATTGTAGGTATGGCTGGTAAAAGACATCCTACGATAGGTAATAATGTTGAAATTGGAGCTTTTTCTAGACTTTTTGGGCCAATAATAGTTGGACACCATGTTAAAATATCACCCCATTCAATTATCACTAATGATATACCAGATAATTCGATTGTTATTGTAAAAAATGTAAAGCAAGAAATTAAAACCTTATGATCCAAACAAATAATAATAGCCGTGATGTTTTGCTTGTTTTGCTATTTGTTAGCTGCTTGGCATCAGGTGGTATTTTTGTGCGCATGAGTGATCTTGGGCCAATTAATACTGGCCTATGGCGCATTGTATTTAGTATTCCAATTCTATTGCCATTCTTACTTTATGAAAAATCAAAAATTGGCTATAAGCCACTATCGGGGAAGGATTTTATCCTTTTGGCAATTGCTGGTGGCTTTTTGGCTGGCGATTTAGCAATTTGGAATATTTCTTTTCATTATACTACTGTTGCTAATGCCAATCTTTTAGCCAATTTTGTACCTTTGATTATTATTCCAGTATGTTATTTTATTTATAAAGAGCCAATATCGCGTAATTTCTTTTTGGGGGCGATTGTTATTCTAATTGGCGTAGTCTTGCTGGTAAGTGGTAAATCCACAATTACATCAGTTAACCTGCTTGGTGATAGTCTTGCCTTTTTAACCTCGATATTTTACGCGCTATTTTTGTTGATGGTTTATAAACTGCGTAATCGCACCAGTGCTGTGCAAATCATGTTTTACAGCGGTCTTGGTTCAATTGTAACGCTATTTTTCATATGCTTAATGACTGAAGGCATTCAATTTCCCAATACATGGCATGCTTTGTTACCAATTCTTGGACTAACGGTTTTTTCACAAATTTTAGGACAAGGCGGTTTGAGTTATAGTTTGGGACGTATTTCTGCCTCTTTTGCCTCTATTCTTGTTTTAACTCAGCCGGTTATTTCGGCAATTTATGCATTTTTGTTCTTCCATGAAAGTTTGACATGGATGGAAGTACTAGCAATGTTTATCGTTTTGGTTGGAATTTATCTCGTAAAAAGGAAATAATCCCATGGTTAAGACATTAAAGCTCCATCTTGATGATGCCTATCTTAAACAATGCGAGGCAAAGATTATTGATGTTTTTGATAGTATTGTGGTGCTTGATCAAACAATTTTTTATGCAGAGAGCGGCGGCCAATTAAGTGATAAAGGCGAAATTGTCTTACCTGATGGGACAGCTCTTAAAGTTGAAAAAGTTATAAAATCTCATCCAAGCAGCAATGAACAAGGGGTATTTCATATTATCGCAAGCGATACACCACTTGATCGCGATAGCTTATTAAATTCGTCGGTGATCTGCAATATTGATTGGGCATATCGCTATAATATCATGAAGATGCATAGCGCAGCCCATCTTTTATGCGCGATTTTACCATACCCAGTTAATGGTTGCCAAATTAGCGATAGTGCTGCGCGACTTGATTTTGTAACAACCGATGTTTTTGATAAGGATCTTATCAATGGCAAGCTAAGCCAATATATTGAAGATGCTTTAGAAATAAGTCAAGATTTCATCACCAATAGTGATCTGGCGCAAAATCCTCAGCTTGTGCGCACATTAAATGCCGCGCCACCACAGAATAATGATAAGGTGCGATTGGTTAAAATTGGCGATATAGATATTCAACCTTGTGGCGGAACCCATGTTAACAACACCAGTGAAATCGGCAAGATTGAAGTTGGAAAAACTAAAAAAGTCAGTGCCGAATGCAGGCGCATTTCTGTTGCGTTTGGGGCAAACACTTAGTTGGAGAACTTATCACTTTGCATTTTTTAACAACACAATGGATAACGTATTTTTATAAGTTGGCGTTTATTTGTACTATTATGCTAGTATTGGCTCAATATTTTATTGAATACTCATTGAACTTATCATAACGGGAAAAGGTATTAGCATGTCGGCAAAAATGTTTTATATCCTAAATGGGCCAAATCTCAACATGCTTGGCACGCGCGAGCCAGAAATTTATGGCGCAGAAACATTAAAAGATGTTGAGAATTCTTGCGAAAAAACTGCAAAATTGGCTGGATACAACATTCGGTTTTTGCAAAGCAATCACGAAGGCCAATTGGTAGATTGGATACAGGAAGCAAGAAATACTGCGGCAGCAATTATTATCAATCCTGCAGCTTATAGCCATACATCAGTTGCTATTCTTGACGCGCTAAAAAGCTTTGATGGTTTGGTTGCTGAAGTGCATATTAGTAATATTCATCAGCGCGAGGCATTCCGCCATCATTCATTTGTATCATCGCGCGCAGATTGTGTTATCGCTGGCTGTGGCACGCTTGGCTATAATTTTGCTATTGACTTTGTTGCGCGTAAATTAAACGCAACAAAATAAATTGGAAGTAACCGATAGCAGGTGTAAGATTGTATTTTACCCTGCTTTTGTACCTTTTCATTCATGGAAAATTTGGCCATCAACTTTTTTGGTCAACAATTTTTAGATTGGCGCACCTCTATATTACGTCACGATTTAATAATGTAACGTAACCCTTTTATGATTTTCCTTTTTATATGAAAATTTTACCCTTTTAAAAATTAAAAATGGTTATTATGCCATGGCGAATAAGTACATTATCCCCTTGATTAGACCATGCATTTTATAAAAAAGGCAAATTTTATGCAGATTATGCGCAAAAGGTGCGCAATATTGCCGCAAGGCGCATAAAGAACTTTTCTAAATTGTTATCTCACGCTATGTATTTGCCTAGAATGCGCCACAATTTTAGTTGTGGCAGATTCGCGCTTATTTTCTTTTTTCAAAAAATGAAAAGAAGAGGAAAAGTGGGAATAGAAATAACCAATGATGGCTTTTGAACCGTTGATTGGCCTTGAAAACTCTATTAACTGGGACCCTCGCACAGAATATGCACTGCATATGGAGAGGCAGGTAAGAATGAAAAACTTAACAAAAATACTGGGCATGGTCGGTGTATTAACATCGATGCTATTGCTGTCTGGTTGCGATATAGTGGTGTTAAATCCCGATGGGTATGTAGCACAAAACCTGCGCGATGTTATTTTAATTGCAACAGGTGTCATGCTTTGTATCGTTATACCAGTTATGGCCGCTGTGGTCATTTTTGCGTATAAATATCGTGCAACCAATACCAAGGCTGAATATCTTCCCGATTGGGGCCATTCAACAAAAATTGAAATGTGGATGTGGGGAATTCCTGTTGTGGTTGTTGCGCTTCTTGCTATTTTGTTGGTTAATTATACCAACAAGTTTGAACCATCTCATCCGCTGGATGAAAAAGTTGCCGGCAAGATTGAAGATGCCTTGCAGATTGATGCAGTTGCCATGGACTGGAAATGGCTATTTATCTATCCGCAATATGGCGTTGCTTCAATAAACGAGATTTATGCACCCGCAAAGAAGCAGGTTTTCTTGCAGTTGACATCAGAGCAATCTGTTAATGCATTTTGGGTGCCATCACTTGGTACCGTTCTTTATGCAATGCCACAGATGAACGCCAAGCTACACCTTTATTCCGAACATGAAAATGTTTATAAAGGTATGTCAGCCAATTATAGTGGCGATGGTTTTGCCAATATGCGTTTTGAATGGCATTCAGTTTCTCAGCAAGAATTCGATAATTGGATTGCTAAGGCACGCGCAAGCAACCAAGCTCTTAATGCTGATCGCTATGCAGAGCTTAAGAAAAATAAAAATAATCGTAACTTCCATGAGCCTGAATATTTCTCATCGGTACCTACAGATTTTTATTATCGCATTGTAAACCGTTGCGTTGATGGATCAGCTTGTAACGAACAATTGATGGCGAAGGCCGCAGCCCAATCACTTTGGGGTGAACTCTGCTCTGTTGTTGAACCTGATCTTGTCGTACAAGCACGTGATGCTTTGTCAAAAGAACCTGCTGAAGCTCCAGCACATTAATATCCATAGATGGACGCGCGCAATTATAGCGCTGCTGCCCATCCATTTTGAAATCTAGAATTTGGGTTAAAAAATGTCATCATCATTTCTTTTCGGAAGACTGACTGACCCCACAGCAGAAGCATTTCATGCGGTTACGCATGAACCTATCGTGCTTTACACTGTTATTGCAATTGTTGTGCTCGGTGCCGCCGTTCTTGCAGCAATTACTTTACTTGGTTGGTGGGGTATCTTATGGCGCAACTGGATAACAACGGTTGACCATAAACGTATCGGAATTATGTATATCGTCCTTGCAATTGTTATGCTCGTGCGCGGCTTTGCCGATGCTGTCATGATGCGTACGCATCAGGCTTTTGCACTTGGGCCAACTGGCGGATATCTACCCGCTGATCACTTTGACCAGATCTTTACCGCGCACGGCGTTATCATGATTTTCTTCATGGCAACTCCTTTGCTCTTTGGTATTTTCAACTATGTAATACCTTTGCAAATTGGCGCGCGCGACGTAGCGTTTCCATTCCTTAACAATCTTGGTTTCTGGATCACATTTGCTGGTGCTATTCTTATCAACGTGTCGCTGGCACTTGGTAACTTTGGCCGCGTTGGTTGGCTTGCCTATCCACCGCTATCCGGTCTTGAAGCTAGTCCCGACACGGGGGTTGATTACTATCTATGGTCCTTGCAGTTGTCCGGTATAGCGACGACTACGGGTGCTGTAAACTTTGTTGCAACTATCATCAAAATGCGTGCTCCTGGCATGACTATGATGAAAATGCCTGTTTTCATCTGGACAGCTCTTGTATCTAATATCTTGATCCTATTGATCTACCCAGTGCTTACTGTTGCTTATGTGCTTCTTGCGCTTGAACGCTATTTGGGTTTCCCATTCTTCACCAATTATGGTGGCGGCAATCCAATGGTGTGGATCAACTATGTTTGGATCTTCGGTCACCCTGAAGTTTACGTGCTTGTTGTACCAGCCTTTGGTATTCTTTCAGAAATCGTTCCGGTCTTCTCAAGCAAGCGTCTTTTTGGTTACACCTCGATGGTTTGGGCAGTGTTGGTTATCCTTCTTCTTTCCTTCCTCGTTTGGGCTCACCACTTCTTCACTATGGGTGGCGGCGTAGCAGTTAATAGTTTCTTCGGTATTGCTACCATGATTATTGCTGTACCAACCGGTGTTAAAATCTTCAACTGGCTATTCACCATGTATAAGGGCCGCATTCGCTTTGAACCACCAATGCTTTGGTGCATGGGCATGATGTTTACCTTTGTTGGTGGCGGTTTGACCGGCGTTCTCTTGGCCATGGTTCCTGCTGACTGGCAGTTCCATAACAGCTTGTTCCTTGTTGCTCACTTCCATCACACGATTATCGGTGGTGTTGTGTTCTCTTACCTTGGCGGTCTTGCATTCTGGTTCCCGAAAGTATTCGGTATCAAGCCAAATCGCGCTCTTGGTATTGCATCATTCTGGTGCTGGTTCGTTGGCTTCTATGTTGCCTTCTTCCCGATCTATGCTGTTGGTTTGCTCGGCGCAACCCGTCGCTTGCAACACTATGTCGATCCATCATGGCAAATATATTTTGTCATTGCGGCAATTGGTGCTTTAATTATTGCTCTTGGTATTTTGTGCTTCGTTGGCCAAGTCTTGCTTGCCATTTGGTATGGTATCAAACACAAAGGCAATTTGCCAATTACCCAAAACGATCCTTGGGGCGATGCTCGTACGCTTGAATGGTCAATTTCTTCACCTCCTCCTGCCTATAACTTCGCAACTGTACCTCATGTACAGGCAGAAGATGCTTATTGGGATATGAAGGTACGTGGCGAAAAGCGTCCAACAAGTGGCTTTACTAAGATCCATATGCCTTCAAATACAGCAGCTGGTTTTGTTATCGGCATTGCTATGCTTGCACTCGGCTTTGGTCTTGTTTGGCATATCTGGTGGTTGGTTGCTGTTACATTTATCGTTACAATAGCAAGCGTCATCGTCAATTCATTCACAGCTGATCACAATGGCTATTATATCTCTGCTGAAGAGGTACAAAAGACCGAAGATCATTTTACTGCTGTTCTTGAAGGCAAAGGAGCAAGAGCATGAGTGCAACAGCTCTAAATAACACCCACGCAGACGATCACGGCCACGGCCATGAAGAAGTAGATTCTGTAAAAACCTTTGGCTTTTTCGTTTATATTCTTCAAGATTTGATCTTGTTTGCTACACTTTTCGCCAATTTTGCCGTTTTCTCTTCAGCTTATGCTGAAGGGATCGTCGGCAAGAGTGTGATTGATCTAAACTTCGTGGCCGTAGAAACAGCATTTCTTTTGCTTTCTTCTATCACTTATGGCTTTGCAATGATCCAATTGCATCGCAATAATATTTCCGGTGTACGCCTATGGCTTGGCATTACCTTTATTTTCGGTATCGCCTTTATTGCTATGGAACTTTATGAGTTCGCTCATTTGTTCCATGAAGGTGCACAACCTTGGACATCAGCTTACTGGGCATCGTTCTTTACCCTTGTTGGTACGCACGGTCTACACGTAACCGCTGGTCTTATCTGGATGGCTGTCATGTTCGTGCATCTTGCTCGCACAGGTCTTTCATCACAAAATAAAACGCGCCTAACCTGCTTGTCGTTATTCTGGCACTTCCTTGATATCGTATGGGTTGGCGTATTTACCGTTGTCTATTTGTTGGGGGCTTTGTAATGAGCGCACATACACAAGAAAATCATGACAACAGCACTTCAAAATATATAACCGGTTTTATTATCTCGGTTGTTTTGACGATTGCTTCTTTTGCCCCAATCATGGCTGGTTGGTTAGCTGAATGGTCAATCAGTGCAAAAGTTATCTATTTGCTTGGTCTTGCATTTATTCAAATGGCCGTGCAGATTGTTTTCTTCTTGCATTTGAACGAAGGACCTGATGCCAAGTGGAACATCGTTTCCATGTGGGTTACAGTTGCCGGCGTTCTCATCATTATATTTGGTACTTGGTGGACAATGTTCCATCTTAACTACAATATGATGGGTGGTTCGGGCCGCGTGATTCAAACAGATGTTATCTTCCCAGCAGCTCCTGCTGCACCTGCGGATATTGCACCCGCAGCGCCAAATGAAGCACCTTCTACTCCGCAATCAGAAACTCCAGCTCAATAAATTTGGACTGGCAAAATACAAAAGCCCGCTAGGCTCAAACCTAGCGGGCTTTTTCTGTCTTTAGATGGGCAAATTACAATGGAGCCTATTGTTACTTAACGGGAGCCTCTTGTTAATTAAAGCAAACCTTATTGAAAACCTAAACACAAGTTTTAGTATAAACATCCAATGCTTTTATATTAAAAAAACACCCTGCCCTTTCACCTCATATAACAGCCTTTACCCAATAGAATTATCGGCAATTTTTAAGCCTAGAAGCTACCGCGAACGCGCGATTGAGATAGTTGCCGCAAAGGTAGCGATAACGCCATTATATCAAGCCTTAAGTGAAGCCAGTCATGATGCTCCAAAAAAAGGCGTCTTAGCAGCTTGCTAAAACGCCTTTCTAATATGCTACAACATGTCAATTTAACATTTTCGACTATTGTTTAATGTTTGAACTTTTTATAACTAAAACTTCAATTAGGCTTTGTCGAAAATACGTTAGTTCTAAAGTCGCTAGACTGTGATTTGCGTACCAATTTCAACCACACGTCCAGTTGGAATTTGGAAATATTCAGTCGCATCAGACGCTCCACGTGCAAGCTTAATATATAGTTTTTCTTGCCAACGCGGCATTTCAGGCTTGCTACCCGTCTTAATGGAACGGCGAGAAACAAAGAATGATGTTGTCATGATATCAAACTTCCAACCAAGCTTACGGCATAATGCCAATGCTCGCGGAATGTTAGGCTGCTCCATATAACCAAAGGTTAGCTCTACCAGCATAAATCGTTCGTTAAATTGCGAAACTCTTGCACGATCTGCCCGGCTAACCCGCGGCGTTGAAGCCGTCTTAACCGTCAAAATAACATTATTCTCATGCAAAACTTTATAATGTTTCAAACTGTGCATTAATGCTGTTGGTACAGTTTTAGGATCGCCCGTCAAGAAAACCGCAGTCCCTGAAACAATAGTTGGTTGGCTTTTTGCAAGGCTATCAATAATAACCTCAAGTTCAACTTCATTCTTGCGGGTCTTTTTCATGAGGTTACGCGTGCCACGCACCCAAGTCCACATAACAACACAAACAATGAGAGCAAGACCGATTGATACCCAGCCACCATCATGGATTTTGATAATATTAGCTGAGAAGAACAAAATATCAATGGTTAGAAAGCAAGCGGTTAAAGCAATACAAGCTGGCAAGCTCCATTTCCAAATGCGGGTCATGACTATAAATAAGAGCGATGTTGTTACAAGCATATTGCCGGTAACAGCAATACCATAGGCTGCAGCCAAATTGGTCGATTTTTGAAAACCAATAACCAATGCAATCACAACAATTGCCAAAATGAAATTGATTCTTGGCATATAAATCTGGCCAAGTGTTTTTTCAGACGTATGCAAAATTTCCAAACGTGGCAGAATATTTAACTGCACAGCTTGGCGCGCCATAGAAAAAGCACCAGTAATTACTGCTTGGCTCGCAATAACCGTTGCCATTGTCGCCATTAAAATCATTGGCACCAATGCCCAACTTGGCAACATTTGGTAAAAGGGATTAGCAGCGGCTTGGCCGTGGCTTAAAATAAATGCACCCTGCCCCAAATAATTGAGAATAAGGCAAGGAAAAACCACCCAAATCCAAGCAGCAACAATTGGTTTTCTACCAAAGTGTCCAAGGTCAGCATAAAGAGCCTCTGCACCGGTTACGGCCAAAAATACTGCGCCAACAGCCGCAAAGGATGTTGCCGGATTATTGAAAATATAGGCAACACCGTGCCAAGGCAGTAAAGCTTGTAAAATAGAAAAGTCATCAAGAATGTGAACGAGACCAAAAAAACCAAGGGCTAAAAACCAAACAAGGGTAATTGGGCCAAAAATAACCGCAACCCGGCCCGTTCCAAAACGCTGCACAGCAAAAAGCGCAAGTAACACAATTACGGTTAACGGCACAATAATAGGCTCAAGATCCGGCGCCACAATTTCCATACCTTCAATCGCTGAAAGTACAGACACCGCTGGCGTAATCACTGCATCGCCGAAAAACAAAGATGCACCTAAAATACCAATGCCAAGGGCCCAACCACCATGATGTTTAAAACCCGTGCGCGCAAGGGCCATCAATGATAAGATACCCCCCTCGCCATTATTATCGGCCCTTAAAACGAAAATGACATATTTAACCGTGACAATTAGGGCTAATGCCCAAAATATAAGGGAAATAACTCCGAAGATATCTTCACTGGCAATTGCTTTACCACCCGCACCCGCATGGAGTGCTTCACGGAAAGCATAAATCGGGCTGGTACCGATATCGCCATAAACAACACCAATTGCACCAAGCAATAAGAGACGAAAACTCTCTTTTGAATGGTCATTTGTTTCTTCAGTCAAGTCATCAGAAGACACATCTGCCGTTTGCAGATCAGCCATTGCTGGATTCCTTTCAACACCTTATGAGGCATAAACGCCATTAAGGTTTATTTTGAATATAGGGAAAATAATAATTTTATAGGCTAAGCCCATTTTTAAAAAGCCTCTTCAAGCTTTACTAGACATATTTGCCAAGTTTACTTGCATCGCCTTGTCTCTTTTCCGGTAGTTTAGCATATAAGACTATGCCCAAACGACCTTTGTTGATCTTTTAATATAGCAATTATATGCCAAAAACTAATATCTATCTGCTATCACAATACATGCTACTCTTAAAATTCAACTTCATGTGTTTATTTGCATGTATTTTAATTAAAAGGCATCGCCTATCATTATGGTACGCCTTTAATAGGTTTTTAATTGCAATGTCTCGACACATTTAAACCATTCATGCCGAGTCATATGTTGTTTTGATCCTTAATGACCATGGTCAGATTTTTACTGCGACATAGCATCAATAAAGCGCTTCACGGTGATATTCATACCATATTCTAGCGCATCTGCAATAAGGGCATGACCAATTGATGCTTCCGCGATATAAGGAACTGCCTTTATCAAGGGGGGTATATTAGCAACGGTTAGGTCATGGCCAGCATTAATTGCAAGACCATATTGTTTTGCAGTTTCAGAGGCTTGCTGCAAACGCTGCAATTCTATTTTTTGCTGCTTTTCATCATTAAAAGTTGCACCATATGGGCCTGTGAAAAACTCTACGCGATCTGCCCCTATTTTAGCGGCTATATCGAGTCCTTTTGGTTCAGGATCCGCAAAAAGCGACACTCGAATCTTATTTTTTTTGAGTCGCGCAATAATAGGTGCAAGACGATCTGCATTTGCCTCAAAGTCCCAACCATGATCCGATGTTGATTGTTGGGGCGCATCAGGCACAAGGGTCACTTGGTCAGCACCATTTTCTTCAACCAAACTTAAAAAATGATCGGTTGGATAGCCCTCAATATTAAATTCACGATCTTTATAGTCATCATCTAATAGTTTGCGGATGTTGGTAAGATCTTTAAAACGCACATGGCGCTCATCAGGGCGCGGATGAACCGTAATGCCAATAGCACCGGCATCTAAAGCAAGACGGGCAAAGTGTAAAAGGTCTGGCCAAGGCAAATCACGCCGATTGCGCAATAATGCAATGGCATTAAGATTAACCGATAATTTTGTCATATTATAAAACCATATTAAAAATTTACACAAAAGTTTTTTGAAAGACTATAGATTTAACCGCAAAAAACAACCAGAGAAATCATCTATAACATGGTTTCTAATATGAGCTATAATCACTTTAAAGTGCCCAGTTTTAAGCTGGGCACTTTGGAATAACGGTTTATAGGTCTTTTTTAACCTTAGGTCTAATGCCAATAAGGTGGCAAATTGCAAAAACAAGATCGGCGCGATTTAACGTATAAAAATGAAAATCGGTAACACCTCGCTCAACAAGGTCTACCACCTGTTCAGCAGCTACTGCAGCTGCAACAAGACCATGGGTTTTGGGGTCATCTTCCAAGCCTTCAAAACGCTGAGCAAGCCAATCTGGCACGTGAGTGCCATTGCGTGAACAAAAATTTTTCACCTGCCAAAAATTGTGAATTGGTAAGATGCCGGGTAAAATTGGAATATAAATTCCAGCACGTCTCACTCTTTCAACATAGCTTTCATATAGGTTATTATCAAAAAATGCCTGTGTAATGGCCCTCGTCGCGCCATTATCAATCTTGCGTTTTAATAATTCAATATCGGTTGCAAAATCTGGACTTTCAGGATGTTTTTCTGGATAAGCTGACACTGAAATATCAAAATCAGGATCAATGGCTTTTAAGCCACCAACCAAATCAGCAGCATTAAAATATCCGCCCTTAGTTGGCTCATAAGTGCCACCAATACCATTTGCTGGATCGCCCCGCAAAGCCACAAAGCGGCGAATGCCAAGGGCCGCAAATTCACGCACTACCTGATCCACCTCTTCACGCGTTGCATCAACACAGGTTAAATGCGCCGCAGTTGTAAGACCAGTTTCGTTAATAATACGCTCGACCGTACGGGCAGTACGTTCACGCGTTGAACCACCTGCACCATAAGTTACCGACACAAATTCGGGCTGTAACGGCGCAAGCCGCTCTACTGTTTGCCATAGCATTTCTTCCATTTTTTCGCTTTTTGGTGGAAAAAATTCGAAAGAAACTCTGAGATTCTCGCCAATATCATTACGGCGCGACAACCCATAAGATGCCATAGCCTATTCTCCTAAATGTTAGGGCCGTTGCCCACTTAAAACTAAAAAAATCCGCATTAAAAAATGCTATTGCCAATCAAACGGTTAATGCTGAACCCCTCGCAGCAATGAGCAATCGAGGGTCTTTTGCCAACCATAATTTAACCGTTAAGCCTTTTTGGCGATCCATCGGTTCAAACTCCTTAGTTTCAACCAGTTCAAGTCCTGCCTTTTCGATCCATGTTTTCATTTGAATATCAGAAAAACCAAGTCTTAAATGCGCGTAGTCAGTGCGCAAAAATTCTAAATCATGGGCAGCAAAATCCACAATAACCAACCGAGCATTGGGACGCATAACCCGCGCAGCCTCGCGAATTGCAGCTTGTGGATCATCCAAAAAATGTAACACTTGATGAAGTGTCACAAGATCAAAACTTTCCTTATCAACTGGTAAGGCAGCAATATCACCTTGGCGCACCTGCGCATTGGTAATTCCCGCCAAATCAAGATTAGAACGCGCAATAGCAAGCATATCACGATTATTATCAACACCCACACCACGCACATATAAATCAGCAAATAATTTCAACATTGATCCGGTACCGGTACCAATATCAAGCATGGATTGAAATGATTGACTGCCAACAATGTTTTTCATCGCTGCTTCAACAGCATTATCGGGCACGTGAAGCAAACGCAACCTATCCCACTCGGCAGCATTTGCCGAAAAATAAGATGCAGCATAGGAGTTGCGTTCTTCTTTAACCTGATTTAACCGATGCTGATCGCTTTCTAACATATGGTCACTGTGGTTAAGATGGTTAAGAATTGCATGAGTAATTGTCATGCGCATTTGATCATCCGCAAGGCGAAAATAGGCCCAAGCGCCCTCTTGATAACGAATGATCAGCCCAGCTTCCTGCAACAGCTTTAAATGTCGTGAAACCCTCGGCTGTGATTGACCAAGAATACGTGTCAAATCAGAAACGGTTAAATCACCTTGGCATAGAACCGCCAAAATACGCAAGCGCGTTGCTTCAGACGCAGCCTTTAGCATTTCAACCATTGCAGCAAGATCAAGATTCGACATGTCTTTCATTTCCAGTCACTAAGCCACCCCAAATAGGCGATAAATAACATATAAAGATATGTTTATATCTTGTCTATAAAATTCTTTGAAACTTTACAAATAAAGCAAATTATAGAGCTATTATTACCTTTTTAGATTGTTAACCAAAGAAATTCACCCTGAAGCGACAGATCAAAATCAATTTGATCGACTTCGCTACTCAAAACAAAAAAATCCTAAGCCAGAAAACCGGCTTAAGATTTTTATTTTTAAAACTAACAAAGCTATTTAGATATGCTCATTAGCGGAATGTAGTAATACGACCAAAGGTGCTCTTAGTACCCCAAATACCACGGCGTAAACATTCAAGCTGCACAATTTGGCTATGATCGATAAACAAATTGACATCAATACCATAATTTTTAATGTACCATGAGAAGACTTCAGGGTCAGCAGCTTCAAACATAACATTTTCCATGCCAACATTTTTCATGATTTTTGCCGCAACATCGGTGCGCCATGGATCAGCATTTTCAGTAATGCCTTCCGATTCAATCATGATAATCGAAGCGCCAGCATTAAGACAATCATTAGCAGTATCAATCAAGATTTGCGGATCGCGCGTACCTTCCGCCTCTAGCTCGGCTTTAGATGTATCACCACCAGCGCCAAATTGAATACCAATTTCAGGCTTTGGTTTCAGTCCTGCTTTTTTCACCTTATCAATCAACCGGATAAGATCAGGCGTTGGCAATTGGATAAAACCGGTTGACAGCTCAATCATGTCAAATTCTAACCGTACGCATTCTTCAATATAGGCATCAATTTGCGTTGGTGCCCGGGCAAGAACATTTTCAATCCAACCACCAGTTGAAACATAAACACCGTGATCATGACAAATACGATTGATCTTGCGAACATAATCTGCTGGCATGAGTGAGAAAGAGCCACCAGCATATTTATAGCCATCGACATGCTCACCCATACCTTCTAATAATTCCTTGGTATAGGTTGGGGTAACCATGGCATAATAAGGACCACGAATTTCAGTAATTGACTTATTGCGCGGCTTGGGGTCGCGATCATTCATTGGTACAAACGGAAATGAACGATTTTTCCATACATCAGATTGCGGCTTGTCACTCATAATAAACTCCATTTTTTTAAAAAAAATTATAAATTAGTCGCGCATGGGTCATGGATAGACGGATAAAACCCAACCTCAAATATGAACCAACAACGCAGTTAAGTTAGGAATTTTGGTCTAAAGCACGCCCACTGATCGTTTGGGCTATGGCATGCTCTAGATTTTTGGTTTCGTGCGGTTTCATGAAAACCGCTGCCAGTTTAAAAAAAGCTTTAAACTTTAAGATGCGCCAAAATCTCAGTAAATTCACGAACCTTTATTTTTTCAATATTTTGCACAGCATCAATGATTGCTTTGCGCGCCCTTTCAGATGTGAATGGCGTTGCAAGACCGTTAAATTTGGCAATAACAGTCTCCCAACTCATTGGACGGGTACGAAAGCCCTCATAATCAGTTTTATCAATTGAAAATTTCTTGCCATCTTTTAAGCTAACAGTAAGCGTTGTTGCTACTTCTTGCGGAAAGCGGTCAGTATATTCTTTACTTGGTCGCACAATAAAGCGCTTTAACAAGGATTGGATATCATCGCGAATAATACGAGCATCATCATATTGGGCTGGCAAAACATTACCTTCAATTAAAGCAACACCAACCATATATTGTAAGGAATGGTCTGCCTCTTCCTTGGTTCTAATAATCGTCTTGTCGCCTTCTTCGCCGCCGCCAATAATATGATAAGCAACATCAAAAATATCGATTTCGATTTTATCAATTTGATCCCATGTAAAGCCTTCACGAGCTTGCAACTCAAGCGCACCTTCAATGGAAGATTGTGAATGAATTTCGGCATTATATTTCTTGATAATCGACTGAACGACATTTTCAAGATCTTCCTTTTGCCAGTCAATAGTAAAAGGTCCTGCAATTGCGTCTTTAAAGCCCTTGTTGCCCTCAAATACTTCTTCAGGGCCGGTTATGCCGCGCATAGCTAAAAATGCGCTATGCGTGCCAATAAAGGCGGTATTGGGATAGGCTAGCCCTTTCCAATGGGATAAAGCCCCAGTACGGGTAACGCGCAGGGCATTATTACAAGTGCCTGATATTGCAATGGCATTGGCGGTCTTTTCATCATCAAGCTTTAAGGCTTTAGCAACACCAGCCGCAACAGCATAGGCACCTTGCACTGTGTGATCAAAACCTTTGGCACGCACTGGCGCCACATCACAAAGGCGACCCTGCACCTGATAGGCAACAGCCATAGCGGTTAAAAAATCTGCTCCACTCGCATCATTATATTCAGCTGCAGCAAGCACCGCACCAAGATTATCCGACTGGTGGCAGGTTTCTCCCTTAGCAAGATAGCTGTCCATAAAATCAAGATAGCGAACGAGTGCGCCATTATAAAAAGCCGCACGATCCGGCGCGGTTTTACCACCACCAATCAAGGTTGAAAGGGGGCGACCACCAAAATCCTCCAATTGCTCACGGATCATATGGATAGGCTCGCCATCCAATGCACCAATTGCAACGCCAACAGAGTCAAGAATACGCTTTTTCAATTCTTCCTTGGCTGTATCTGACATCATTTCAATATTAGCATGAGTTACAAAACGCGCCAATTGACGTACTTCTGTATCCTTATGCCCTGTTTCCTGCTGTGTATTATGATTTGCCACAGTGTATCCTCCAAATTTTACACAATTATTCGTTTTCAAAAGCGTAAGATCTTTTGAATTAAGTGAAATGGATATACATTTTAATTGTAATAAATATAATATAATTACCACTAATTGTAATAATTATAAATATTCTAATAATATATTTTCTATTTCTAGAATCTTTTAAAAAGATTTCCTATTTAAAATTTACGATTTTTAATATATAAATAGTTTTTATTTCGTCAAATGGTTTTTATTATAAAATGAGATAGATTTTTATTATAATAATTAAAAATTTAAACATTATAATTAGAGTAAATATTTTAAAGAAAATAAAAGCCTTGATTGATAAACAGACAAATAAGAAAAACCGTTATTTTGGCGCATCTGATATAGGAGAAAAAAATGCCAAGTGTCTTTGTGCACGACCTTCATTACTGGGAACAGATTATTATTGAATCCTATCGCATCTGGCGCAAAGCCCAGCCAACAACGGCAATTATTGAACATCGCTTGGCAGCCAATCTTAGATGGGAGCGAATTTATCCCTTTATTAATGCGCTATTTGAACTGTTTAGACGCGCTGATAAAATTAATGAAATCAAAGCCGGACAAGAGGGAGACTATTTAACACCAACGGAGCTTTTATTAATTGATCTTGTTGCGAGTACAACAGCCACCGCACCATACCATGGCGACCTAACCAGCAAAGCTGCCTTTATCGAAGTTGAACATCAAGCAACACAAATGTTGAAATTATTCGCGCAAGTTGGCATCATTATTCGCCCAAGCCTTAGCATCACCCCATCAGAAGAGGAGCAACTGGCGCGCCTTACCGCCAATTCCTACCAGCATGTTTTTCGTATGGAATAATAAAACTATAAATCAAAAACTAAGTATTTTCTTCCTAAATTATAATTTTATCAATAGATTAACACTTTTAAATTTGGCTTTAAAATTTGTAAAAAGCTATTAAATCAATGTAGTAAAGCGATTGATCTCAATAAATATAATGATCAATCGCTTTGAAATTTGCTAATCTACAGCAATCCAAGTGCCTGTGGCATTTTTTTGCAATACAGCTACAAAATCCTTACTACTCCCGTCTGATAGACTAATATTAACGGCACAAGCAAATTTGCTATCCATTTTATTGCAGATACCCTTTGGCGTAATTTTAGCTGTTGCCACAAGAGCCTTTTTTTCTTCACTATCTGATGTGGCAAGCATTACTGTTTTTGTCACTTCTATAATATCGCTATTTTTAGGACCTCCAAAAAAAACATTTGGTCCCCATGCAAAGTAAACAGCTCCGACACCGACAATAATTAACAATATTACAAAGTTTATCATTTTTTTCATAAACAAACACCTTTATCTAAACATAAAATTACGCAATTCTATTATATTAAAATTCATTATATTAAAACAAAAAAATCCAGCATGCCTTTTTATAAAAGACATACTGGATCTATTGTTATTTTGATAAAATTTACTTTTAAAAGCGTTTAAACTTTATGCTTTAGGTGCTGCGTTACGCACTTCTTCATCAACATGGCTAGCAAACTTGTCAAAATTTTCAACAAACATGCCAGCAAGCTTTTTAGCCTGTGCATCATAGGCAGCTTTATCTTCCCATGTGGAACGTGGATCAAGGATAGTAGTATCCACGCCATTAACTGCTGTTGGCACTTCAAAGCCAAAATTTTCGTCGTGGCGGAAAGTAACATTTTTAAGCGAACCATCAAGAGCCGCAGTTAAAAGCGCACGTGTTGCCTTAATCGGCATGCGGCTACCAGTACCATAAGCACCACCAGTCCAGCCAGTATTAACCAACCAGCAATCCACCTTATGTTCCGCAATAAGAGCACGTAGCAAATTACCATATTCGGATGGGTGACGCGGCATGAAAGGTGCACCAAAACAGGTTGAGAATGTTGCTTCTGGCTCTGTTACACCTTTTTCAGTACCGGCAACCTTGGCTGTATAACCAGACAAGAAATGATACATGGCCTGTGCTGGGGTAAGCTTCGCAATTGGTGGCATAACACCAAAGGCATCTGCGGTCAGCATGATAATATTTTTAGGCTGACCACCACGGCCTGTTGGGCTTGCATTAGGAATAAAATGTAAAGGATAAGCGCAACGGGTATTTTCAGTCAGTGAACCATCATCAAAATCAGGCTCACGGCGCTCATTTAAGACAACATTTTCAAGAACAGTACCAAAACGTTGCGTTGTTGCATAAATTTCAGGCTCTGCTTCTGCGGAAAGACGAATGGTCTTAGCATAGCAACCGCCTTCAAAATTGAAGATGCCGTCCTTGCCCCAACCATGCTCATCATCACCAATAAGGGTGCGTGTAGGATCGGCTGAAAGTGTGGTTTTACCAGTGCCAGACAAACCGAAGAACACAGCAGTATCGCCATGTGGGCCTTCATTGGCCGAGCAATGCATTGGCATAACGCCCTTAGCAGGCAAGAGATAATTTAAAGCGGTGAAAACTGATTTTTTCATTTCACCAGCATAAGATGTGCCACCAATAAGCACGATCATACGGGTCAAATCACAAGCGATAACCGTTTCACTGCGGCAACCATGACGCACTGGATCTGCGCGGAAGGATGGCAGATTGATAATGGTCATTTGTGGTACATAATTTTTCAATTCGCTCTCATAAGGGCGAATTAGCAAATTGCGGATGAAAAGAGCATGCCAAGCAAATTCACTGGTAACACGCGCACGAATTGAGTTTTGCTCATCAGCGCCACCAATCAAATCTTCAACAAAAAGATCACGGCCCTTTGCATGTTCGATAAAGTCTGCATAAAGCGTATCAAAATGCTCTTGCGACATTGGTTTGTTGTTTTCCCACCAGATATGAGACTCAGTCTCACTGGTGCGGACAACAAACTTATCCTTGGCTGAGCGCCCAGTGTGTTGACCAGTATAGGCAACAAGTGCACCTTGAGCGGTTATCTTTGCTTCTTGACGTCTAATTGCTTCTTCATAAAGCAAAGCTGGGGTAAGATTGTAATATACATTACCAAGATCTTTAAGTCCCGCTGTAGTGATAGACGCGGACGGGTTGAAAATGCCAGTCTCTTTCATAATAACTCCGCATGATTCATCATTAAAAACGCACTTTTTAAAAAGGCGTACTGCTTTAAGACAGAAAAAATCAAATAGATCAAACTTTTAATCGATTTAAAAGAAATTTAAATTTTTTAAATTGCCAGTTATCCAATTTATTATTATTTGCTAATAAATAGGATTGCGATTAAAATCCGAGAAAAATATCTTAAAAATCAACTATTTTTACTCTTTGCCACAATTTGTACCTAATTTGTCCGCCAAAAAGGGTAGCAGAACAAAAAAGCAAAGATTTGCGGATTGCTCCTTAATAAATTGCAAATTGTTCTAAAGTGAGTCGGAAGTTTAAAAGCAGCAATTGCCTAAAAATGCCAAAATGCTTGGCAAAGCAAAAAGTGCTTTTAGCACCGCAATTTTATATATTTATCCATGTTGAAATTGGCATAGGTAGTTTTTAAATTGCGGTATTAATATTAGCATGAAATATTGAATAAGATTTTATAATTTTATGCTAATTATGCTAATTTAAGTTTCAATACCCTTTAAATCCAACGAATGACTTCTTGTTGAATTTGGGTCGCATGAGAGTGAATTTTATTGCCCTATCCTATCTTGTAAAAGAACATGATAGAATAGCATTAAAACAAATATGGTATCTAATTAAAAGCGAGGCCTTATGAAAGATGCAACAACCACAACCCAGACCATTGCACTGGTTGATGATGACCGCAATATTCTGACATCTGTATCGATTGCACTTGAGGCTGAAGGTTATAAGGTTGAAACCTATACAGACGGTGCGTCTGCCCTTGAAGGCTTGACAGCCCGTCCGCCAAATCTTGCTATTTTCGATATTAAAATGCCGCGCATGGACGGCATGGAATTATTGCGTCGTCTGCGCCAAAAATCTGATTTACCAGTCATGTTCCTTACATCAAAAGATGATGAGATAGATGAGCTTTTTGGCCTTAAAATGGGTGCGGATGATTTTATCACCAAACCTTTTTCACAACGATTATTGGTTGAACGTGTAAAAGCCATTTTACGCCGCACAGCTGCAAGGGAAGCTGCTAAAGTCAGCGGCCAACCAAGCTCGTCTATTGAGCGCGGATCGCTAGTCATGGATCAAGAACGCCATACCTGCACATGGAAGGGCGAACCGGTTATTTTAACAGTGACTGAATTTCTGATCCTGCAATCACTTGCACAGCGCCCTGGCGTTGTTAAAAGCCGTGACGCTTTGATGGATGCTGCCTATGACGACCAAGTCTATGTCGATGATCGCACCATTGATAGCCATATTAAACGCTTGCGTAAAAAATTCAAAAGCGTTGATGATAATTTTGAAATGATTGAAACGCTTTATGGCGTTGGTTATCGTTTCCGCGAAGGTTGATAAAAACTGGCTATAGTGTCACATAAGTAAGGACAGGCTTTTATTGTGACACTATGGCCTTTAAAGTTATAAGGTCAGCAGGCTAAGGCTTACACATAACAATCTGACATAAATAAACATATGAGATCGATGATAATCCAGATATTGGTTATTTTATTTCAGATTTATTTAAGCCAAACTTAAATTTCAAACTGGTTAGCAGCATGCATGAGCTAGTTTAAACAAATAGGATTATTCTTGCTTTATGAATGAAGACGCAAAAATAAACGATAGTAGTAAAGCGTCAACTGCGAAAAAACGCGTAAAAAAATCGCCAATCATGCGATTTTTTCGCCGCATAAAGCGCTTTTTTGAGCTTGTCCTATTTTCCAATCTTACCATGTTGATTGTTATTCTAAACATTGCCGCTCTGGTTGGTTTAATGTTTGGCATCATGCTGCTCAATCAAACCCGTGATGTGGTGGTGGATGCGCGTCTTGATAGTTTAACAACGCAAGGTAAAATTATTGCAGGTGCCATTGCCGCATCTGCAACGGTTGATACCAATTCAATCCTCATTGACCCCGAAAAGCTTATGGAACTGCAAGCAGGCGAAAGTTTATTTGCCCATGGCGACAGCAGCGATAATTGGGATTTTCCAATTAATCCAGAGCGCGTTTCACCGCTCTTAAGGCGGGTTATTTCACCAGCAACCACTAGGGCGCGCATTTATGATCGTGATGCTAATCTATTGCTGGATTCACGCCAACTTTATTCAAGCGGCCAAGTTTTAAGCTATAGCCTACCCAATATTTCCAATAATGATCAAACTTGGTATGAGCGTTTTTCGAGCTGGCTTTCAAGTTTATTTTTTGGCAATGACATTCCCCAAGACAGTGAAATGTCAGGTGGCAACGGAATGGCCTATCCTGAAGTGTTAAAAGCAATAGACGGAACACCAGCAACCGCGCAACGCCGCAGCAGACAAGGCGAATTAATTGTTTCAGTAGCTGTACCTATTCAACGTTCTCATACGGTTGTTGGGGTATTATTACTCTCTACAGTTGGCTCTGATATTGATAATATTGTTCGTGCCGAGCGCATGGGAATTTTGAAAATTTTTGCAGTGATTGCCGCTGTCATGTTAGTGCTGTCATTATTCCTTGCTTCCACGATTGCTACACCTTTGCGGAAATTAGCGGCCGCTGCTGATAGGGTTCGTAATGGTACCAATAAGCGGGTCGAAATTCCTGATTTTTCCTCACGCCAAGATGAAGTTGGACATTTATCAACCTCAATTCGCGATATGACTGAAGCACTTTATATGCGTATTGAAGCGATTGAACGCTTTGCCGCTGATGTTAGCCATGAATTGAAAAATCCGCTGACATCGCTGCGCAGCGCAGTTGAAACCTTGCCTCTTGCAAAAACTGATGAAACACGTGGCCGACTTTTAGAAGTTATCCAGCATGATGTACGCCGTCTTGACCGCTTAATTACCGATATTTCTGATGCTTCACGCCTTGACGCAGAATTAGCACGCGAAGCATCACAAGAAGTAAATATTGAGACTTTGCTTGATAGTATTGTGTTGGCGGCAAGAGAAGTCCGCAAAAATAAAGCAATAGCAAAAATTGAGTTTGAAGTTGAACCATTAAGCGGCAATAAACGCTATGTGGTTGCTGGGCATGATTTGCGTCTTGGTCAGGTGGTATCAAACTTAATTGAAAATGCTCGATCATTTATTCCAGTTGACAATGGTATCATCCGAATAAAAATGAAGATGTCTGGTCATAGTATCATTCTCACGGTTGAAGATAATGGTCCTGGCATTGGCGCTGAAAATATTGAGCGTATTTTTGAACGTTTTTATACCGACCGCCCAGGCGCAGAATCTTTTGGACAAAATTCTGGCCTTGGTTTATCTATCAGCCGACAGATTATCGAGGCGCATGAGGGCACCCTCACCGCTGAAAATATAATCGACCCTAACAATGAAGACCACCTGCTTGGCGCGCGCTTTATCATTAAGCTGCCAGTTGCTGGCTATCACGGAAAGCCCCATCATGAACGAGACGACGAATAACCCAAATTTAATGCATGCTTGTGCCTTACGCCTTGGTAGTTATGGAGTCATAATCAAGGGGCAATCAGGTAGCGGCAAATCAACTATCGCCCTTGCCTTGATCGAATGGGCGCAATCTATCAATCGCAGTGCCGCGCTGGTTAGTGATGATTATGTGCTGTTAAGCCGCGACGAGCAAACGGTGATTGCATCAGCACCAGACACAATTAGAGGATTAATTGAGGTACGTGGTGCCGGTGTTTTTAGAATTGAACATCAAGACAAAGCCCGCATTGACCTTGTTGTCGAATTGGAAGGTAAAGGCGAGCGTTATCCATCAAGCGAAGGCTATGACATTTTAGGAATTAAATTGCCTTTTTTACGCTTACCTAGTCTTGAAAATGCAAATCCAATTACTATTTGTCAGGCTATTGAAGCTACATTGTTCAAACAAGCTTATAAACTTTAAAATATTTATCATTAATCCAGTGAATTGGATTGCGGTGTTGGCAATCCGATTCTGTTTGACGATCAAATCTGTATTTTAATTGCAGATTTGTCTCAATATTTGTAGTGATTTTTCAAATTGGGCAAAAAAGCGGCGAAATTTGGCAAAAAAATCACATTTATTGGTTAAAGAAGCGAAAATATTGTAATTATTTGAACTTTCCCCTTGCACTCCGCGTTAAGACTGAGACAATAGAACATTCGTCCTTGTTGAGGAAATCAAGCAAGCTTGGACGAGAAGTGTTTTTAACGGGAGCATATATATGATCGGACTCGTGCTTGTTACGCACGGTAGGCTAGCGGAAGAGTTTTTGCATGCGGTGGTGCATGTGGTTGGCCCACAGGAAAAATTTGCAACTGTTTGTATAGGTCCAGACGATGATTTGGATCAGCGCAGAGATGATATTTTAGACGCAGTTCAATCGGTTGATGAGGGCGATGGTGTCATTATCTTGACCGATATGTTTGGCGGCACACCTTCCAATATGGCCATATCGGTCATGGAAGAAGGGCATATTGAAGTTATTGCTGGTGTCAACTTGCCAATGCTGATAAAATTGGCAAGTGTAAGACATGTTGAGAGTTTGCAAGGGGCGTTACGCGCCGCACAAGATGCTGGACGGCGCTATATTACCGTACCCAGCATGGTTCTTGCAGACGAATAGGAGGCAAAATGTCACAAACGCAGCTGTCATCACCATTAGTCTTTGCAGAACAAGCGCTATCCCGCGAAATTGGCATTTGTAACAAGCGTGGCTTACATGCTCGCGCTTCAGCCAAATTTGTTAAACTGGTAGGGTCGTTTAGTGCCGATGTGCGGGTAGAAAAAGACGGCATGAGCGTTGGTGGTACCTCTATAATGGGGCTTATGATGCTTGCGGCTTCACCGGGGTGCAAAATTACGGTTATTGCATCAGGTGATGATGCAAATGCTGTTCTTGATGCGATTGAAGAACTGGTTAATGAGCGCTTTGGCGAAGAATGTTAGCCTAAACTGTAGCTATTATACCGTAAAATACAAGATACCGATGACAATTGGTAAAAACCTTTATCGGTGAAGAAAATCTGCCCTTAGCTTTATTTTAAATTTCATTACAATAAATTTTGTCACAATAAAAAGGCTGGTTTTTACACCAGCCTTTTTATTTAGCTATAATTGCTGAGCGGTGGGCAAGAGCAAATGAGATTTCGGTCACCTGCCACATTATCAATACGTGAAACTGGAGGCCAATATTTTTGGGTTGGATCGCGATTTTCGTCAGGGAAAGCAGCGATTTTGCGGCTATAGGCATGAGCCCAATTATCATCCAAAGTTTCAGCCAAGGCATGCGGCGCATTAACCAGTGGATTATCATCCTTTGGCCAAATGCCTTCCCCAACCTTTTTCGCTTCACCAGCAATGGCAATCAATGCATCACAAAGACGATCAATCTCGCCCTTTGGTTCAGACTCAGTTGGTTCAATCATCAATGTGCCAGCAACGGGAAATGACATGGTTGGAGCATGGAAACCATAATCAATCAACCGCTTGGCAACATCATCAACCGTAATGCCGTATTGGTCTTTTAATACCCGTGTATCAACAATACACTCATGGGCAACACGACCCCTTTTACCCTTATAAAGAATGGGATAGGCCTTACTTACCCGTGTTGCGATATAATTTGCGTTTAAAATGGCCGTCTTGGTTGCATCTCGCAAACCATCCGGCCCCATCATGCGAATATACATCCAAGTAATCACCAAAATTGATGCACTGCCAAAAGGTGAACTAGACACCGCATAATCACTGCCAAATTCTTCATGACCGGGTAAAAATGGCTTTAAGTGACTAGCAACCCCAATAGGGCCAACACCGGGGCCACCGCCGCCATGAGGAATTGCAAAGGTTTTATGCAAATTCATATGGCAAACGTCGGCGCCAACACCAGCAGGGCGAGCAAGCCCAACCAATGCATTAAGATTGGCACCATCAAAATAGACCTGCCCACCATTTTTATGAATAATGTCGCATATTTCAACAATGCCTTCTTCATAAACACCGTGGGTTGATGGATAGGTAATCATCAAGGCACCCAGCTTTTCGCTATATTGCTCTGCCTTGAAGCGTAGATCATCAATATCAACATCGCCATCATTCAAGCACTTGACCACAACCACATCCATGCCTGCCATATGAGCAGAAGCTGGATTGGTACCATGGGCTGATGCTGGGATAAGACAGATATTGCGATTATGATCGCCGCGCGATTCATGATAACGGCGAATGGCCAAAAGTCCAGCATACTCACCTTGTGCACCTGAATTAGGCTGAACGGAAACACCGGGAAAGCCTGTAATTGCGCTTAAATAATCTTCAAGCTGCGTAATCATTTGGCGATAGCCAACCGTATCACTTTGCGGTGCGAAAGGATGAATATTGGCAACTTTTGGCCAGCTAACCGGTAGCATTTCTGCTGCCGCATTAAGCTTCATGGTACATGAGCCAAGTGGAATCATGGCGCGGTCAAGGGCAAGATCCTTATCGGCCAAGCGGCGTAAATAACGCATCATGTCTGTTTCAGATTTTACACCGCGAAAAGCTGGTTGCGTCATGAAAGGGCCGACACGCTTTGCTTCTGGCAATTGACTTTCAATGGTTTCACCAATATTGGCGTCAAACAATTGGCAAAGCGTATGCAAATCATCTTCCGTTGATACTTCATCAAAATTAATCGACACATGATCAGCATCAATAATGCGCAGTAAATAGCCCTTTTCACGAGCAGCAAAGGCGATTTCTTCCGCTTCACCTTTAACTTTTACAGTGACGCAATCAAAGAAATATTCGCCTAAAGTTTCAATATTAACGCCGTTAAGCGCAGCTTTAAAGCGAGTTGCAAGTTCATGAATACGCGTAGCAATGTCTTGTAATCCCTTAGGGCCATGCCAAATGGCGTAAGATGCTGCCATATTAGCCAGTAATGCTTGCGCTGTACAAATATTGGATGTTGCTTTGTCACGGCGAATATGCTGCTCGCGGGTTTGCAAGGCAAGACGAAAGCCAACACGCCCTTTAGTATCAATTGATTGGCCAACAATACGCCCGGGGATAATGCGGGTTAAGTCACTTGCTACAGCAAGATAACCAGCATGTGGGCCGCCAAAGCCCATGGGCACGCCAAAACGCTGCATGGAGCCAACAGCAATATCTGCACCCCAACTTGCAGGGGAAGCAAGTAGCGTTAGGGCAAGTGGGTCAGCAACGGTGATAACACGTGCGCCTACTGCCTTTGCGTGGCGAATAACAACGGAATAATCGTTGAAAACACCATAAGTATCAGGCCAAGGCACAATAATTGCCGCAGTTTTTTCATCAATTGTGCCGTTTTCTTCAACGCTATAACCTTGAGTGTTAGCGCGGGTCTTGGCAACATCAAGGGTTTGCGGATGTAAATCGCCACAAACAACAATTTTTTCGCGATTGTCTTTAAACGAACGGATAGCAAGAGCATTTGCTTCGGCTAATGCGGTTGCCTCATCAAGCAATGATGCGGCAGCAATCGGTAAGCCAGTTAATTCCGCTACCAAGGTTTGAAAGTTGAACAAAAGTTCAAGGCGGCCTTGGCTAATTTCAGCCTGATATGGTGTATAGGCAGTATACCAAGCTGGATTTTCAAACAAATTCCGTAAGATAACAGGCGGCACAAATGTGCCGTGATAACCTTGACCAATAAAGCTTTTATGCAAGGCATTTTGTTCCATAATGCCGTGTAATTCATTTAATGCTTCCGCTTCGCTTGCTGCCTTGGGCAAATCTAGCAAACCTTTTAGACGGATAGAGGCCGGCACTGCCTCCTCTACCAGTTGGTCCAAACTATCTAGACCAAGCACATCAAGCATGGCGCTGACATCACCGGCATCTGGCCCTATATGGCGATCTTTAAACAATTGTTCACTCATGAATCACCTTTAGCCAACTAATGCGTCATAGGCAGCTTTATCAAGCAAACTATCAAGCTGGCTTTTATCGCTCAATTTCATGCGCCATAACCAGCCTGCATCTTCAGCACTTTGATTGACAAGAGATGGATCACTAGAAAGAGCTTCATTGATTTCAATCACATCTCCATCAACAGGCGCATAAACGTCTGATGCAGCTTTAACTGATTCAACCACCACAATAGCATCGCCCTTGGCAACGCTTTTACCAACATCTGGCAACTCAACAAAAACAAGATCACCTAATTGCTCTTGTGCATGGATGGTAATGCCCACAGTAGCGATATCGCCTTCTACGCTCATCCATTCGTGATCTTCGGTATAATAAAGTGTAGACATTGATTTATCCTTTAAAGTAATTTTGCGGAACAAAGGGAAGTGCATGAACGAGGACAGCGATTTTTTTACCCCGAACATCGGTATAAATTTCTGTGCCAATAGTGGCAAATTGCGTTGGTAGATAACCCATTGCAACGGGTGCATCAAAAGATGGACCAAAGCCACCAGAAGTCACAATGCCAATTTTTGTCCCATCTTGGTCAAAAAGTTCAGCGCCAGCGCGTACTGGTTGGCGGCTTTGCGGGGCAAGGCCAACGCGTTTTTTGGCAGGGCCTTCAGCAAGAAGCTCAAGAAACGCTTTAGCACCAATAAAATCGGCCTTTTCGCGCACAGCTTTGGTAACCGCCCAAGTGATACCGGCCTCAATTGGATTTAGCTCAGGGGTAATATCCTGTCCATGCAAGCAAAGACCTGCTTCAAGGCGTAAACTATCACGTGCAGCAAGGCCAATCCACTCAACGCGTGGGTCATTAATTAATTTTTCCGCAATAGCTTTTGCGTCATCAAGCGGTATAGCAAGTTCGAAACCATCTTCACCCGTATAACCAGAACGCGTAATGAACCAATTATTATCGGTTAACAAACCATGCATAAAAGTAAGATCTGTACCAGGCAAACCCAAATCATTCATAACATTAATTGCTTGCGGCCCCTGCAATGCTAGGAATACGCGATCAAGCGGCGTAATTGTGCAATTAAAACCACTTTGACGTTTTTGCAATTCTGCAATATCGGCATCGGCGTTACCAGCATTGGCAACCACCATAAAGCGCGTGTCACCAAGGCGCGTGATGATAAGATCATCAAGAATGCCAGCCTTATCATTTAAAAGATAATTATAGCGCGACTGGCCAAGCTTAAGCGCGCCTGCATCAAGTGGTACTGCATGATTTAAAAAACTGGCGGCGTCCGGCCCCTCAACTAAGATAAGCTTCATATGTGAAATATCAAAAAGCCCAACTGCTGATCGTGTATGCAAATGTTCTTTCATCACCCCAAGTGGATAGGTGATTGGCATATGCCAACCAGCAAAGCCACCAAATTTTGCACCGGCTGCTTCATGCATGGCTTTAAGGGGCAATTCTTTTAGATTGCTATCAATGTCACCCATAATCTCTCCCATAAAAGGCTGGCACCTGGGAAAGAGTTTTTATTTTCTTGCCCGCATACCAAAACACAATGTCCGCGCTATCTTCATGATAGGCAGATTACTATTGTGCCCCTCTGTCGAGAGCCTGAGAGACTCGTGGAGAAATCCACTTACACCTTCGGCGCGAGGTTTCCCCCGACTTTCCAGAGTTACTTTATCTTAGCTGCGGTCCTTTTGCCTGAGAGATTACGGGCGGTTTTCCCCTTCGGCGATTTATTGAAAAATTCTCTCCCGCAGCAAGATGGAAAAATGTTTTTTCCTGCTTAATAATAAGGATGGCATATCTTTTAAAACATTTCTAGAGGCTAAATACGTAAATAAGACAGATTGCCCCAACTTAATTATAATAATTACAAATCACGCTTTTATCGCCCTATGATCGTTCGCAATGTTATTTTAACGAAAAGTTATTTGATTAGTGGTCTGGCGCTAAACCAGCCGAGCTTGCCGAAACTACCACCAATATATTAAATTTGCAGTTTTGCCCCCATTCTTCAATGTTGATTTAATAGCTTGTTAGAATGATTTAAAAGGCGTATTATAATTTAAAGATGATGGAGGTGGCCATGTTACGCGAACTTGCTCAAATGATATTAAATTTTGCTGGGACTGTAGCTGGTTTATTTTTCCCAAGCGATGCGATTAATTTCGATTTTATACGCATGGCAACAGCTTTAATCCTGATGATTATTATTGCGCTGATTATCTGGGCAATCCCTATAATATTGCATCGCCAATAATTGTTTAGCCAATAGCTGTTTTATAGGTTGATAAGCGAGCATGCGCAAAAAGTAAGATAGATTTTGCTAGTTTTCAGTTATAGTTTTGCTGTGTCTCATATCATAAACAAAGATACCATCTTTGCTTTGGTTGCACATCCAGCCACCAAGAAAAAGGCAATAAGGAGCCTTAGTTATATCAATACCATTTTCATTGCTTGTAATGGTTGGCATATCTAATCACCAATAGTATAATCACAGTCGGCGGCCATATAACATGGTTCACTTAAAAAGCTATGCGCTATCTCAGCAAATTGACTGCTAATAAACAAGCATTTAATTTCAAAAAAATAAAAGCTTTATCGCAATAGCCCACATGATAAGTGCAATAATGCTATCAAGTATTTGCCATGAACGAGAATTGTTAAAAATTGGCCGTAAAAAACGAGCGCCAAACCCGAGACCAAAAAAGAATAAAAATGAACCTATCACCGCACCAAGCCCAAATAAATATTGATGAGGGGCAAATTGGGTGGAGACAGTGCCAAGCAAAACCACTGTATCAAGATAAACATGCGGGTTAAGCCATGTTAAAGCAAGGCAGGTTAAAACAGCACTTGCAAGGGATATTTTTTGCGTGCTGCCAAGTTCCATATTTCCATTAGCTCTGTAGGCTGCAATTGCACTTTTGCTACCATACCACAGCAAAAATAAACCACCACCCCACCGCATTAACGGTTCAATCCAAGGTAGGCTTTGTAAAACGACGTGAAAGCCAGTTACACCAAAGGCAATCAATAAAGCATCGGATAAGGCGCAGGTTAAGCATAAAATAAAAACATATTCGCGCTTTAATCCTTGCTTCAAAATAAAGGCATTTTGCGCACCAATCACTACTAAAAAACTCAGCCCATTTGCGAGGCCATAAAAAAATGCGTCCATCAAATGCCTTTAGGGAAAGTTTTAACTCTAAGCCCTAACCTTATATCTTTTTGCCATCAACTTAAAAAATTCAATAAAAACAATAAATTGCATGATACAAAGAGGTTATGGTGTCCACGAAGGGATTCGAACCCCCGACCCCAGGATTCATACCACTACGATTTTCATCGCCATAGATGGATCATCTATGTTTGTGGTCTGGACTGTCCCTTCACCATTGGTAAACATTACATTTAACCTTTAGGTGCTGCCCGTCCAGTCTCTACACCTTCTTTCAATAATTGTTAGCTTGCGCTAAAACATTGAAAGCTTGGCTCGGGATTGGCACATTGTTGGACAAATCGCAACAATAAAGCTTTCCCCGAATTTGAGCAGATCCGTTGCAGGGTTTCCCAGCTGCAACGCCCAATTTTTAGGAATCCTGTGCTCTATCCTACTGAGCTACGTGGACATTGATGCCTTTCTCTTAACCAATAACGATTGAAGGATCAACTAGCGATTGTTAAATTTTGGCAAGTTTTTCTTGTAAAAAGGCTAAAACATCAGAAGTTGCGATATTTTTTGCCACAAAAGACTGGCCAAGCCCCCGCGTGAGGATAAATGTTAAGGCGCCACGTTCAACTTTTTTATCTTGTGCGATAAAGCCCATTAAGGTTTCTGCATCAGGCAAGCCGCCTGCCACATCACCAAGATCTGTCGGTAGGCCCACTTCTTTTAAATGCGCACGCACGCGTAAAGCCACTTCCGGCGCACAAAGATTTAATTTTGCTGAAAATTCATAGGCAAGTACCATGCCAATCGCCACTCCTTCACCGTGAACAAGTCGGCTACTATCATAATGGGTAGCAGTTTCTAAAGCATGGCCAAATGTATGGCCTAAATTAAGTAAAGCACGCTCCCCCGACTCGCGTTCGTCACGGGCAACAACATCGGCCTTTGATTGGCATGAACGGGCAATTGCACTAACCCGCTCGCTGCCACCTGCAAAAACGCCTTGCCAATTTTTTTCCAACCATTCAAAAAAATCCGGTTGGTTAATAAGCCCATATTTAACAACCTCGGCATATCCAGCCCGAAATTCGCGTTTGCTTAATGTGTCAAGCACCTCGGTGTCAGCAAGCACGAGTTCTGGCTGATAAAAAACGCCAACCAAGTTTTTTCCATGTGCTGTATTAATGCCAGTTTTACCGCCAACTGAAGAATCAACTTGCGCCAAAAGCGAGGTTGGCACTTGGATAAAGCCCATGCCACGGCGAACGATGCCAGCAGCAAAACCAGTTAAATCACCAACAACGCCGCCGCCAAGCGCCAAAACCATATCGCCGCGCTCTAATTTGGCGTCAAGAATATCACTGACAACTTTTTGTAAAACAGGAAAGGATTTTGATTTTTCTCCCGCATCAACAATGATGGATGTATTATCAATACCAGCTTGCTTTAAACTATCCTCCACCGTTTTAAGATGGATTTTTGCAACATTGCTATCAGTTACAATGGCTGTTCTTACGCCTTTAAACCGTGACGAGATTAGCTCACCGCATGAATTAATAAGATTAGAGCCAATTAAAATATCATAGCTACGTTCGCCCAAATTAACTCTAACCGTCTTGCTCATTTGTTAACTCCAACTGTCTAATCTATTTATGCGATCTTAAAACAATTCTCATACCGTGGGAAGTTTAAGATTATATTGTTTTTGTTTATTTGGTTATAAAAAGTTCAACTGAAATTTAATTTACATTTTTTTGCCAAAATAATCTTATAGATAAATGAATAAAGTATTTTCACAAAATATAGCCACTTTACGTTTAAAGTCGTTTCAAGCCCCATAAAATGATTAAATTTTTTGCACTTAATAGAATAAAATGACAACCAAAAGAAACCAAAGCAAAAGCAAAATTTTAAATGAGCTTTTTCCAGCTATTCCTTTTATTGATGCGGAAGCGATCAAAGAAGCGGTAAACGCCCCGCATTTACGCAAGTTTCCGCCATCAATCGCTATTTGGTTGGCTGCCATTGCCTATATCCGCCATAATTATACAGATTATGATCAATTACGCGATGAAGGCTATGACCGTGATAGCGCGATGCATTTTGTACGCGATAACATTAATGAAACTTTGACAATATGGCGTTCAACCCGTTATTTGGAAGATGATGAGACTTAAGGACCACAACCCAGCCAACTTGCAAGTAGCTTCCTTAACCTCTTCCCAATAGGCGCATGTCCTTAACCGTTTCGTAGCCTGCTTCACCCGAACGCAGCGGCATATATTGTATTAAAGTTGGTTTTTGCAATTGAAACAAAAACTGCAAGGGCCAAGTTTTTTCTTTCCACGCCGTTTAGATGGGACAATGTTCAAAAATAAGCTATTAGTCTTTTAATTTGTCATATTACCATGTCATTTCCATGATATATGTCATTTTAAAGGGATAGAAATTGGAAAATGCGTTGCAAAATATCTTTTAATAGCAACATTTTAAAAGCGATCTAGGCGCATTTTAAACAAGTTAGAGATCGATTTCTTTTCAACTTATAAATGTCGTAATTCACGCGCACATTAAAGCTAATTTCAAACAGCTGATAAAAGTAATAAATATTTTTTTAAAAAAATAAAAAATATTTTTCTTCATTCCTTGACAAATGACTATTCAATTTTTATCTCTATTGCAGCGTTAGCACTCTCAAACATTGAGTGCTAACAACAAAGGCGTAAAGCCTGTTCAATTATTTAAGTTAACATTTTTACTAAGGGTAAAAACCATGGCTACACCAAATTTCCGCCCGCTCCACGACCGTGTTGTGGTTCGCCGCGTTGAATCAGAAGAAAAGACTGCTGGTGGTATCATCATTCCTGATAGCGCCAAAGAAAAGCCTCAAGAAGGTGAAGTTGTTGCTGTTGGACCAGGCGCACGTGATGAAAACGGCAAGGTTGCTGCTCTCGACGTTAAAGCTGGCGATCGCGTTCTTTTCGGCAAATGGTCTGGCACTGAAGTCAAGCTTGGTGGCGAAGACCTTTTGATCATGAAAGAATCCGACATTATGGGTATTCTCGGCTAATCCATTAGCTTTTGAGCCTATACCTATTCGCCTAATTTTAAAAATTTGGGAAATTTCCCTAAAAGGAGTTAAATAAATGGCTGCTAAAGAAGTCAAATTTGGCCGTGAAGCACGTGAGCGCATGTTGCGCGGTGTTGATATCCTTGCCAACGCTGTTAAAGTAACACTAGGTCCAAAAGGCCGTAATGTTGTTATTGAAAAGTCATTTGGTGCACCACGCATCACTAAAGATGGCGTTTCAGTTGCTAAAGAAATCGAACTTGAAGATAAGTTCGAAAATATGGGCGCACAAATGGTGCGTGAAGTTGCTTCTAAAACCAACGATATCGCTGGTGATGGTACAACAACTGCAACTGTTCTTGCACAAGCTATCGTTCAAGAAGGCGCAAAAGCTGTTGCTGCCGGCATGAACCCAATGGATGTAAAGCGCGGTATTGATGCAGCAGTTGCTGAAGTTGTTGGTGTATTGCTTAAAAAAGCAAAAAAAATCAACACATCTGATGAAGTTGCTCAAGTTGGTACAATTTCAGCAAATGGTGAAGCAGAAATCGGTAAGATGATTGCTGAAGCCATGCAAAAAGTTGGCAATGAAGGCGTTATCACTGTTGAAGAAGCTAAAACTGCTGAAACAGAGCTTGAAGTTGTTGAAGGTATGCAGTTCGACCGCGGTTACCTTTCACCATATTTCGTCACCAATGCTGAAAAGATGGTGGCAGATCTTGATGATCCTTACATCCTTATCCATGAAAAGAAGCTTTCAAACTTGCAAGCTCTTCTTCCTGTTCTTGAAGCTATCGTTCAGACCGGTAAGCCACTTCTCATCATCGCTGAAGATGTAGAAGGTGAAGCATTGGCAACTCTCGTTGTTAACAAGCTTCGCGGTGGTTTGAAAATCGCGGCTGTTAAGGCTCCTGGCTTTGGCGATCGTCGTAAGGCAATGCTTGAAGATATCGCTGTTCTTACAGCAGGTCAGGTTATTTCTGAAGATATCGGCATTAAGCTTGAAAACGTAACTCTTGACATGCTTGGCCGTGCGAAGAAAGTTGCTATCACTAAAGAAACCACCACAATCGTTGATGGTGCTGGTGAAAAAGCTGAAATCAATGCACGCGTTAGCCAGATTAAGGCTCAGATCGAAGAAACAACTTCTGATTATGACCGTGAAAAACTTCAAGAACGTCTTGCTAAGCTTGCTGGTGGCGTTGCAGTTATCCGCGTTGGCGGTGCAACTGAAGTTGAAGTTAAGGAAAAGAAAGACCGCGTTGACGATGCATTGAATGCAACTCGCGCCGCTGTTGAAGAAGGTATTGTTCCTGGTGGTGGTACTGCACTTCTTCGCGCTGCTAACGGCATCACCGTTAAGGGTATCAATGCTGACCAAGATGCTGGTATCAACCTTGTTCGTCGCGCTCTACAAGCTCCTGCTCGTCAGATCGCAACCAATGCTGGTGATGAAGCTTCAATCGTTGTTGGCAAGATCCTTGAAAACAGCGCTGACACATTTGGCTACAACACTGCAACTGGCGAATATGGTGATCTTATCGCTCTTGGTATTGTTGATCCAGTTAAGGTTGTTCGCTCTGCCTTACAAAACGCAGCATCAGTTGCTGGTCTTCTTGTAACCACTGAAGCCATGATTGCAGAACTTCCTAAGAAAGAATCTGCAATGCCTGCAATGCCAGGTGGCGGCATGGGTGGTATGGGCGGTATGGACTTCTAATAGTCCTAACCTCTATCAGATACAGAAAAGCGGCTCATCGAGCCGCTTTTTTTATGCATCTATTTTTGGTTAAATTACGTTGGCACAATCAATTTTTAAAAACAAATAACTATTGATTATAAAGCCACTCTTGTTCCTTGCTAAAGTTTTAAATTCGTCGTGGAAATGACTTATTCCTTTGCGTATTAGCATAAGTCAACTAACCTAAAATATGAATATTTTTGGTAGTAACAGCCCACAAACGCTATACTAAGACGCGCAATTGTGACTTATGGCACGCATGTCATTGCTATCATGTTTAACTAAACTTGGTTCAGCTTAAAAATAAGCGAAGACAATAATTTGCAAACATTTACCTGCAGAACAAGGGCTTTATGAAGCATAATTATAGATAATGGTAAATTCAAACTACTAGTATAAGACTTTAAGCCTAACGCTATGATTATTAATGTGGCTTTAATTGGTTATCGCCATATAGCAGTCTTAATAATAGAGATTCTTTAGCTTTTAAAAAGCCAAAGGGAGTGTTTAAAAAAACACTCCCTTTAAGCAGTTTGATGACCAGCCCCCGCAATTCATCAAACTCTGGCCAAATGTGATAAGGTAATAGAAGCGCCAACACAATCAAAATAGGTCTTAACCATGTTAGCTAAACTTCTATTGCCCATAAATTAGAAGCGGTAGGTAATACCTGCACCAATTAACCAAGGATCAAGCTTAGCTTTACCGCTAATATGTGGATCCATACCAAGTGCACTAGCAGTTGCTGGATTGAGGCGGCCGCTCCAATCTGGACGCAAATAAAGTTTCTTCACATCCAAGTTTAAACCCCAATGCTTATCAAGCATATAGTCGAAACCAACTTGCAATGCTGCGCCCCAAGTATTTTTAACATTAAAGTCATCAAGACCAATGCCAGCATCATTTGCATATGCTTTTTCTTTATAGAAGAAAGTATAGTTCACACCAGCACCGACATAAGGCTTAAAGTTGCCAAAATTGGTGAAGTGATATTGCAATGTAAGTGTTGGAGGCAAAATCCAAGTTTTACCAAGACGACCCGCACCAGCTTGCGACAATGAGCGGCGGCTATCAACTTTTGAATAAGTTGTACCAAGAATAAGCTCTGCAGCTAAATTGTCGGTGAAGTAATAGGTAATATCGAGCTCAGGAACAACTGTATTTGAGAACCCAAGACCTGAATCTGGAATCTGACTAACATGACCCTTATTCTGTGGAATAACGCCTAAAGCGCGTACACGAATTTGCCATGGGCTTGAAGCCTCTTGCACAACAGGAGTCGCTTCATATTGTGTAGGCTGTTGATTTACAACATCGGCAGCAGATGCCGAGTTAGAAAAAGCCGTTGCAGCTGCGATGGCCAGAACACTAGCACCAATCCACTTTTTCATTTTTCTCTCCGTAAAAGTGCAACTAATATAATTGATCAATGCACCCTTTATGCCCCCAATTCATTGATTGAAATCAAATTATTCAAAAACTTAAGGTTATCATCGCTGGATATTGCTCTTTGTGTCATACTTGCAACATATTCGTTCTGTCTTATTATTTGAAAATTTTTATAAATTTTATTTTTTAATAGCTATTTTCAATTTTTTGTCTAATAATGTGGTATTGAATATTTACTCTAGCTTTCATTGGGAAATTCTTTGGTTGATTTTATGAACTTTAACCGACGATGATTTGATTTTGCCTCTAAGGGCATCGCTTTGTTGTGTTCATAATATATCAGTGGAATTTTAAATGACATTTGTAGAGTTAATCTATGCGGCGGAAGATGCCGCGCATAATGCTATCATCGAAAATTTGAATGAAGAGGCTTTTGGACCATCGCGTTTTACGCGGGCAGCCCACTTGATACGCGAATCTGGTGGGCATGATCGTTCGCTTTCTTTTGTTGCGTTAAAAAATAATGAAGTAGTAGGCACCATAAGGCAAACACCAATTTATATTGGGCAGGATTTAAGTCTCCTCTTGGGGCCAATCGTTATTTCTCCAAAACTTAAAAGTGCAGGCATCGGCAAACATTTGATGAACATTGCCATTGAAGCTGCGCGAGCTGCTGAATTTAGATCGATCCTATTAGTTGGTGATGAGCCCTATTACGGCCGTTTTGGATTTAAAAAAATACCCAATGGACATATTCATATGCCAGCGCCGGTTAATCCTGACCGATTACTGGGGCTAGAGCTTATTCCCCATAGCCTTAAAGGCGTCAAAGGAATAGTCCGCCACAAAAACTGCCTGAATTTGCGATAAATAGCTGGAGAGTGTTATGCTCCGTTAAAAGATGGGGTGATTTATACTCTAACTATGGATATGGTTTTTCTTTTTCGGTAATTAATATTTGCAGTATAAATACGTTAATAGCCAATAATTAGAGGCCCAAAATGATTTGCCTAAATGATAATATGCTTTTATCCATGCTTGATGATGATTGTCCCTATGGCGATATTACAACCAATGGTTTGGGTTTAACTAAAGTTAATGCTGAAATTACGATGACCGCCCGAACGGATATGACGTTATGCGGTGTTGAAGAAGCGGCGCGCTTATTTCATTTAAAACATATTAATATAACCCAGTTTTTTAAAAGCGGTGATGCTTTAAATGCTGGCGATGTCATTTTGAGCGGAACGGGGAAAGCGGGCGCAATTCACGAAGTTTATAAGGTAGCACAAACCTTTATGGAAATTTTATCTGGCATAGCCAGCGCAACTGCAAATATCGTTAAAGAAGCAAAAGCCGGTAATTCAGATTGTCATGTAACTTGTACGCGCAAACATATGCCGGGCGTTAAGAAAGCGGCATTGAAAGCCATTAATAGCGCAGGAGCAAGTCCCCACCGTTTAGGGCTTTCGGATTTCGTTCTTATTTTTGCAGAACATCGCAATCTTTTTGCGCCCGATATCAGCCTTGAAAACTATATTATGAACTTACGCAATGCGGCACCTGAGCGTAAAATTGCCATTGAAAGTAATAATGTTGCCGAAGCACTGGAATTTGCAAAAGCTGGCGCAGATATTATCCAGATGGATAAGGTAAGTCTTGAAGATATTGCTCAATTAAAAACTGCCTTTTTAACTTTTAAAAATCCGCCACTGCTTTCTGCTGCTGGCGGCATAAATGCGCAAAATGCGAAAAGTTTTGCACAGGCAGGAGCCGACATTCTTGTAACCTCACAGCCTTATTATGCAGCGCCAAAAGATGTGAAAGTAGCAATTCATAAAGCCTTATAAAATATTGGGAAACATAATATTAAATTTAATGTTTTTGCAAATCATTGCGTGTGAAAATGCGCATTAATATAAATATCAGTATGGAAATAACTGCAAGTAGAAGCGACAATGCCAAGGCGCGATCATAGTCGGTATTGAAAACGGCGTTATAAATTTCTAATGATATGGTATTGGTACGGCCTAAAATATTACCACCAAGCATAAGGGTAATGCCAACTTCTCCCATAGCGCGGGCGGTTGCAAGGATGAGGCCTGCGATAAATGCGCCTTTTATATTAGGTAAAATCACCAAGAAAAATGTGGTCAAGCGGCCATGTCCAAGCGTGTAGGATGCTTCGCATAGGCTTTTTGGTAGATTTCGGATTGCAGCCTCAACCGGTTTTACAACCAATGGCAGACCAGCAATGACGGAAGCTAAGATCACCGCTTCAATCGAAAAAATTAAATTGATAGAAAATACATTGTTTAAAAATTTGCCGATATAACCATTGCGACCCAGCAATAAAAGAAGAAAAAAACCAAGAGCCATTGGCGGAAAAATAAGGGGGAGCGTGATGATAATATCAAGCAATGTGCGCCCAAACCACTTTTTTTGCGCTAATGCCCAGCCAAGGAGCGCCCCTAAAATAAGGTGACAAAAAAAAGTGGCCACAACGACGCGCAAGGTTAAAATTACCGATTGAATGACGCTTGGATCGGCAATTTCGTTGATTAGATTAAGTAGCAATATCTTAAAGCCCGTATCGTTTTAAAATAGATTGGGCAACTTGAGTTTTTAAAAACGACGAGAACTCTTTAACTGCCTTTGTTTCTGCATGGTCTTTGGTTACTGCGCAGCTTATCTTGATTGGTGTATAAAGCTTTTGGTCAACTTCAATAAAGCCGCCAATTTTATCACCAGCGCCTAATGCATCGGTAGCATTGATAAAACCTACATCAACATCACCGCTTACAATATAGCTGGTAACTTGTGGCACACTGGCAACAGGCAGGATTTTATCATCTACTTGCTTATCAAGCTTAGAGTTTTGTAAAAATTCACGTGCTGCCATACCATAAATTGCACTTTTTTGATCTGCAACGCCAATTTTTGTTATGTCGGCTGCTACAATATCCTTAGTATCTTCAATTTTAAGCCCCTTGCGGAAAGCCAAAACTAATTTGCCATCACCAAGCGGTAGCATTTTTGAAAACTCAACATTCTTGGCGGCTTTTAATACGCTTTCATCGCCACAAGCCAATGCAACATCTTTATTTTCCGATGCTTGCGTAATAATCTGCCCCATATGCCCATAAACTTGGTCCAATTTTATGCCACTTTGCTGCTGAAATTGGGCTACAAGTTCAGTTATTGGCTTGCGAAAGCCACCGGCTGAAGCGATAATGGCATTATCTGCAAGCGCAGCGCTGCCAAAGCCGATGATTGTCGTCATTGCAATAATAGAGGTCAAAAATTTACGCATATTAATTTCCTTCATTCGTATTTTAGCTCTATAACATCATCAAATATCGTTGTATAGTTAAACCTATGAACGCTTTTAAAAAATATATTGATATTAGTCTAGTCAAGCCGCTGATGGGTGCCGAAGGCGCATTTGACCTTAATGTGGATATTGCCATTTTTGAGCGACAATTTGTTGCTTTATGTGGGCCATCAGGAGCAGGAAAAACCAGCCTTTTACGGCTGATTGCCGGCTTGGATAAACCGCAGATTGGCCAGATTGACGCCCAAGATGATATTTGGTTTTCAAGTCAGCGGCAGATTAATAAGCGGGTACAAAATCGCCATATTGGCTTTGTTTTTCAAGACTATGCCTTGTTTCCCAATATGAGCGTACAAAAAAACCTTTATTACGCCATTAAGGAAAAGCATAAAAAGAAAATTGCCTTAGATTATCTAGCCTTAGTGGGCTTGGAAAATTTGGCCAACATGTATCCAGCACAATTATCAGGTGGGCAACAACAACGCCTTGCACTTATTCGCGCCTTAGCCAGCAAACCAAAACTCTTATTGCTTGACGAGCCTTTATCGGCGCTTGATCCACAAATGCGTTTATTTTTACAAGGTGAAATACGCCGCTTACATGATTTATTTGAAACGACAACCATTATGATTAGCCATGACAAACAAGATATTATTGCAATGGCTGATCGCATTGTGGAATTAAATGCCGGAAAAATTGTCACGGATAAAAATTTAAAGGATTATCGCCAAAACAAGCTGCATAATAAGCTGGAAATGATAGGTGAAATTTTAAGCCTTGCTGATGAAGATGGATTTGTTATCGTTAAAATATTAGGGCAAACTATCAAACAAAAAATTGATAATTTGCCCCAAGGCTTTAAAAAAGGTGATGTGGTTCAACTGTGCTGTGATCAATTAAAGTTCAACGCGGCTGAATAAATACTACTAGTGCCGCTATCGTGCTATTGATCCCCTATTATTTAACACCACCAATTTTGCCCAAATGTGTATCGTTAAATCCTGTTGGATATTTCAAACCATAGCCAAGGACGCGATCAAATTCGATATGAGCCGCCCATATTAAGCCGATGGATAATAAATTTTGATTATCTACCGCTAATCCAATGACAACCAATATAATCGCAAAAATTGTGGTATGAAATAGATTATAGATGGTACTGCCGATCCCACGCGAAACTTTATAAGCAATAATCGAAATATCGGGTACAAAAAATAAAATAGCAAAAAGCAGCCATGAACCTTGCATTTTCCAATAGATAAATATCACTGCGATTAAGAAAAATAATGCCTCGATGCGTAAAATAAGATTAGGCTTGTTAAATGAAAACATGGATAAATACCAAATGTGAGAAATATATTAAAGTTACCGATATTATTAAAAAATTAAAAAATAATGACAGCTTGGGCCATGTCTTGTTAAAAACCTGTTTGATATTTATTGTTTGGGTACAAGAAGAAAGCTATATTTTGCATAAATTGGGTTAGAGACAAATTTTATCGCAGCATCTATGCTTCGCTCAAAATGTTCTTGATATTTTCACCAACTTGGTGATCGATCGACCAACTGTCACCATTTGGATTTATCCGGCTGTTACGATTAAGTATCACCACCCAATATGGCTATATTATTTAAAGCTATATTATTTTGTCGAAGCTCTTCAATCGCAGTGAGGCACTGGATTTTAGTTAAAACCCAATTATTTATACCTTTATCGTGCAGAAAAACCCTTTTTCGAAAATGGTGCTTATTATGTTTTTTTAAAGAAAAAATATATGTGCAAATCATATTTTTATGATCGCTTAAATATAAAACTTGGCTACTCAATACCGTTGAATAGTTTATAACTGCCATAAAGGGCGATTGACGCCAAAAGGAATAAACTCTCATGACGCATCAGCAAATTTTTGCCTTTTCAATTATCGGTTTGATGATGTTCTTTTTCATTCTCGACCGATTTCGTTTTGATGTTGTGGCAGTTTGCACATTACTTATTGCTGTTGCAGTTGGAATTGTACCTGTCAGCGGTGAAAATGGTGCTTTTTCTGGGTTTAGTGACGATATTGTTATTATTGTCGGTAGTGCTTTATTGGTAAGTGCTGGTGTTGCGCGATCCGGCATTATGGAAAACCTCATTCAGCGTTATTGGCATGATACCGGATCTGTAAGAATGCAATTGGCGTTTTTGGTCATTGTTGTAACCATTCTTTCAGCTTTTGTTAAAAACATTGGTGCTTTGGCAATTATGCTGCCGGTAGCTTTCCAATTTGCGCGCCGCTCAAACGTATCACCGTCAATATTTTTAATGCCAATGTCTTTTGGCGCTTTGATGGGCGGCCTTATGACACAAATTGGTACGTCGCCCAATGTGGTTGTTTCGCGTATTCGTGAAAATATGACTGGCCAGTCATTTTCTATGTTTGATTTTACGCCTGTTGGCGCAACCATTGCACTTGGTGGCTTTATTTATCTTGTGCTTTTTTATTGGATTTTACCGGTGCGTGGTCGTAGCGAAGTTCCAAATAGCGAAGCCATTGAAATTCGTGATTATGTTTCTGAAGCAGAAATTGTAACGGGCTCACCCTATATTGGTAAAACCGTTTCTGAAGTTTTGCGTCCCGTTACGGGCAGTTTGATGTTGTTACAAATCATTAGGGGCGGAAAAAATATTGCGCCACTTCCTGATACGATCTTAGCTGAAAGTGACATTATCATCGTTGAAGGCAGTCCGAAAGCCCTTGATATTTTGATTAATACCGGCAAACTGTCATTATCTACGGGGCGGCCTATTCCAGAAGGCGATAAAAAACAAGAACTTGATGTTATTGAGGCTGTGATTACGGATAATTCGCCGCTTATCGGTATTTCCGCCAAGCGCCTTGCACTATTTGACCGCTATGATGCCAATCTTCTTGCGGTAAGTCGCCAGCGCGAGCGTATTCGTGCCCGCCTTGGTGAAATATCTTTTCGCCTTGGTGATGTTATTGTCTTGCAAGGGCGAGAACACCTATTACCCGGCCTTTTACGTGATTTAAAAGTTTTGCCGCTTGCCAAGCGTAATATTAATATTGGTAGCTTGCGCCGTGGGCTTATTCCATTACTTATCTTACTATTGGCAATTATGGTTACAGCTTTGCAGCTTGTGCCAGTTGCTATCACTTTTTTTGCCGCGGCAACCGCCATGGTTGTTTTTCGGGTTATTCCAGGTCGCGATATTTATAAAAGCTTAGATGGGCAAATATTAATAATGCTTGCCGCCCTTATTCCAGTTAGCCAAGCGCTGGAAACCACTGGCTGCACCAAATTGATTGGTGATTGGCTTTCTTATTCTGCAGCCTCGCTACCACCTTTTGGTGCGCTTGCATTAATTTTGGTTGCCGCCATGTTGGTGACACCTTTCTTGAATAATGCAGCAACGGTAATGGTTATGGCACCAATTGCATCAAGCTTTGCAACGTCACTCCATTATAAGCCGGAGGCTTTTTTAATGGCAGTTGCTATTGGTGCAGGGTGTGATTTTTTAACCCCCATAGGTCATCAATGCAATATGTTGGTTATGGCACCAGGAGGATATAAATTTAGTGATTATCCGCGCCTTGGGCTACCATTGTCATTTTTAATCCTCTTGATTTCAGTACCGATGCTAATGTGGGTTTGGCCATTACAATGATTGGACTTGAACATTTAAATCGCCGTTTAAAGCTGGCTTGGTCGCAGGCGCGCGCCAATTGGGTAGACGCTGCGCTTGCTGGTATTGCTGCGGGTATATCTTGGTATATTTCACAGCATTGGCTTGGGCACTCTCATCCTATTTTTGCGTCAATGTCGGCACTTATTTGTATTGCACCAGGGCTTACCAACCATGGCAAACAAGCCATTTATGTATTGATTGGTGTTCTAACCGGCGTTTTTGTTGGTGAAATGACGCTTTTATTACCGCCAATGGCAATTGAATTGCGCATTACTATTGTCGCCTTTTTGGGATTGCTTATTGGTTCTGCCTATGCAGTTGTTCCTGCGATTATTATCCAAGCGGGTGTTTCTTCGGTTATGGTCCTCGCAATGGGTGCGGAAGTCGCAGGTTTTACGCGCGTCATTGATGTGATGGTTGGAACTGGGATTGGTTTATTATTTAGCCAAGTGCTTTTTACGCCCGACCCAATTAAAGCCCTTCGCGCATCGGTTGAACGCTTTTTTCGAGAGCTTGCCAATAATTATACCTTAGCTGCCAATGCATTAGATGAAAATAATGTTGCGGCAGCCGTAAGCGCATTAAAAAGCTGTTCACGCACCCATATTGCTTTGGTTGCGTTAACCGGTGCTATTGATGTCGCACGCGATAGTGCACGCTGGACATTGCGTGGCCGTATTGCATCAAAACAAGTTACCGCTTTATCGGTGCGCTATGACCAAGCGGCGATCCGTCTTTATGCGGTAACATTGTTATTTTCTGAAGCTCTTGTCAATGCACTGCGCAAACAAGCAGAACCACCACCAGAATGGCTAAGTGACACTATTCGAGCTGTTGCTGATAATTGTCGGGTATTTTCCGGCGAAGGCGGACATTATACCGATTTTTCAAAGCCTGATCGCTCGATCCGCAGTGAAGTGCCAATTTCTTGGCGTAATTGCGTTAACGATATTGAAATGACCGAAAACACAATTGCACGCTTTTATAAAAGCCGCACACGAAAAGCGCGATTGCAAGCCCATAAGCGCAAGCAAATCCTTGATGCTGTTCGTGCTGAAATAGAACAAAGTAAAAAAGAAAAATTGAATAGCCTACAAGGGAATGTAGAAAAATAGACCTTATTTGTTAACTTATCACTTTATGAATAAAATACTTGCGATTGGCGATTATTTAATCACAATATAATTGATCGAAAACCGCATTATACTTAAAGGAGTTAATGATGACTGTGATACAAGAACTCCCTGTCGAAATTGAACAGCAAGTTACTGACTTTTTAAGTAAAGCTGGGGAATTAGCGCGTAGTGGAAATATCGCTTTAAGCATAGAATATGGCCTTGAAGCTTGGGATCTTATTCCTGAGCCTAAAGAGACGTGGATGATGTATCCGCAAATAATGTCAATCAATATGGCTAATAAATATGCCAATATCGGTAATTCTGAAGAATTTGCCAAGTGGATTGATATTGCTTTTAAAATGTATCACACCCCAGAAAAAACCGAGCTATCTGTTTTGAGTACCGCAGGTAAAGGCTATCTCAAGCTTGAGGATTATGAAAAAGCCTATCAAGCATTTCATCGCACCTATGAAATATATGGCAAAGGTGCTTTTAGAGGTGAAGATTTAAATCAATATAAATTCATGCTTTATTATGAAGGCGAAAAGCAAAAGGCAGTTTTGGATAAAAATGTGATAAAAACCTATCTTATTGAAAATGGCTTAATATCAAGCGCTAAAACTCCAGAAGTGGTTGATGAACTGGAAGATGACGAATTGCCTGATGATATTTATGAAGAAGTAGAAAATCTATCAGAGCAAGGGGAAGAGTTATTTGATAACAAGCAAATAGATGCAGCTATAAAAACATGGCAGCAAGCATTGAATTTATTACCAAAGCCGCAGCAAAAATGGGCGGCAAGCCTATGGCTTTATGCTGCATTGGGTGATGCCTATCAAAGTAAAGGCGATTATCAGGAGGCGCTATCTTATTTTGAACGCGGCTATCAGTCAGCGGAGGGCTATTTAAATCCCTATATCCTTTATTCAATAGGTACAAACCTATATGATTTAAACCGCAGGGATGAAGCAACCGATTATTTGCTACGCGCTTATATGTTAGAAGGTGATGAAATTTTTGATGAAGATGGTGAAATTTATTTAAACTATCTGAAGGAACAAAAGCTTATAAAGTGACGTTTTAGAACATGGCAATCATCCATTTTTTGTTGCCCAATATGAGTTTTTATAGCAGTCAAATTCACCAATGCACCATTTGGCAGGAGATTTGTCCTGTTTAATAAAGGTATTTAGGATAAATGCTGTAGGTTAACCACATAAACGCCAATTAACACACTCGATAGCGCATCGCCTTATTTATGTAATTTAGCGATAAGCTATCAAAATAGACATTGCAAGAATTTGATTTTTACGTTTCTATCAATGCACACTTGCTCAAATAAAGGGAATCATTTTTTGTTTCCTTGCCAATTTTCATCTAAAAATTTGCATTTTTTGCGATTAGGACTATAAGCAAGCTATTAAATACCGATCTGATTTAAAACCAGATTAAAAATTGAGTTGTAAAATCTACCATGACATTATTGATCATCGACACAGCTACGCGCCTTAGTGCTACCGCCCTTTTTGACGGCGATACTTGTTTGGTATTTGATACCAACCCACTGGAAAAAAGTCCTGCCGAACATTTAATGCAACAAATCGAAACGATCATGGAAAAGGCTGACAAATCCTTTACCGATATTGACCGTATCATCGTTAATACTGGCCCAGGTTCATTTACAGGTATTCGCATTGGAGTTTCTGCAGCACGTGGTTTTGGTCTTGCACTTAATAAGCCAGTCATTGGCATTTCCTTATTGGAAGCCAAAGCATTTTCGTTGCGCAACAGCCAATATGCAATCTCAATTATTGAGGAAGGTCATGGTGGCACCTTAATGGCGCAGCATTTCAATGCAGCAGGCTCACAGCTAACACCTGCCTATACTGCAAATGCCGATGATATTCGCAAAAATCTTATGGGTGAAATCTTGATGAGCGGCTCGGGTGCCGCAAATATTAAAAGCCCATTAATAGCGGCTCGCAAATCCCCGCAATATTTTGAAATATTACAATCCCTAGCCGTTCTTGGTGAACAAAAATCACCACAAGAAGCTCTACCCACCCCAATTTATATGCGCCCACCTGATGCTAAACCACAGGTAGGATTTGCCCTGCCCCGCATATAATCCCTACATCTATATGCTCTGCCAAACAGACTTGATAAATAGGCAGACTTGGCTTTGTAAATTTTAGCCAATTTTTGCCTCATCTTAAAATTTGATGGAGCCCATGCTAATGTTCGACCTAGTCGGGTAGCTAGGAATGGAGCATATCATCAGCATATGCATTTAAGTCAAGGAATGTAGTTATTATTATAACCACCTATCCATTTTTAATGACTTTTTCTCACGGGATCAGACGGGTTAAAAATGCTTAACGAGACTTCATAGCCTAAACTGCAGTTGAAGTTTTCAATAAATCATTCGGCAATAAATTATGCAAAAAAATTACTTAACGCGACGATGCTTTTTTGAGCAGCCGAGTATAGCAATGTAAATAAGTTGTCCATCATTACCAATAACTATTCCCTGAAAATATAATTATCCATCAACGATGACAATATCCCACTAATATCAAACTTTACAATATATATTATTATATTAGCAATTACTTAATTAAATAGTAAATTAGTATTTTCTTGATCATATATAAATTAAATTATAAATCTAGATTTATCAACTATTATAATGTAATATATCATTAAATTATATTTATTTACAAAATCGTGGGATATTATGAAACAGTTTTTATTAGCTAGTACAGCACTGGTGGGATTTTGTTTTTTAGGCGGCAATGCACAAGCGGCAGAATGTTTAGCATCATCCAATAGTACTTTTTCAATTGGCAGCAATGGTGCCGCTAATCCATCCAGCTGTTCCATCAGTTCTGTTAATTCAACTATTGGAGACAATAGTATTTGGGCAGGTGGTTTTGGTGTGTATAGTGGTCGAACAAGCAACACCATGACTATTGAAAATGATTTTTCTACCACTGTTAAAGGCAGCGCCGGCATCATAGTTTATGGCGGTGGTGGCACTACTGCAACTCAATCGGTTTTTGATGCAACGGGTAAAACAATTAATTTAACCATTGAAAATCTGACTGCAAACCCGCAAACTGGCGTTGGCGATAGAATTGCCAAAACCGGTCTTGGCGTGTCCCATGGTGGAATGGCAACCATAGGTACTCTTAATCTTACCATGCTTAATTTGCCGTCTGGTTCTGGTGGTGGCACTTGGGGAGTAGGTGACCGTTATGAGCATTATGGTGTATTGGCTGGTTCTACAGTTAATGCGGGTGAGCCAGAAGCTTTTAATGGGATGCAATCAAAGGCGGTTTTTGACAATTTAAATATTACTATGCAGTCTGAACAAGGTGGTTGGCTTTTCACTCGTTATCCATTATTGGCAGGCATCCGTGTCATTCAAGGTGCTGGCCAAAGTTCGGGTAACGGTGCGGCGGGTTATGTTGAAGTTAAAAATGACTTAAATATTAATCTTACAGCCCAAGCCAATGATGCTATTGGCATTTACGTGTCTGGTACGGAAAAAAATGGTGTCCGCCCAGAAGTGCGTATTCATAATAGTAATATTACAATTACCAGTACATCCACTCGCGCAAATGCGCTCCGCATTGGTAAAGAGTTAACTGTAGCAGGTACTGGTGAAGGACTTATAACTTCAACCGGCAATATGGTTCTTGATACGTTAAATGCACCTAATTCTTCTGCCATTGCGGTTGTTTGGCAGGGCGGTGTTTTAAATGCGGATGCTGATACAGCATCAACCACAATTAAGGCTGGCGGCCAAGCAATTACCATTAGTGCAAGTACAGATGCAACAAGCGTACAAAGTCAAACAAGTTTTAATAATCTTGTTGCCACGACAAGTTCTGCAACAGCTAATTTGATTGACGTCATGGGCAGTAATGTTGATTATTTGCTAAGTGTTCGTGGTGCAAACAGCAATCTTACTGCTGCAGATGGAGGTTATATTTTAAATATGACTGGTGGTAGCGTCAGCCAACCAAGCACCACTGTTTTTAATTTTGCTGACGGTAAAATGACTGGCCTTGTTAATAAGGGTGAAAATGCAACGCTAGATCTCAATGTTTCTAATAATGCCCAATGGATACTTGCCGCCAAAAATGGTACTACACCATCGACAACAGCAACATTTGACCAGTTAAATCTTACAAATGGCGCTCAAGTTATTGCTTATGGTGCATCTGATGGTAGTGCAAATTTCACCTTGCAAGGAAATGTGTTAAGTGACGCTGGTGTTTTAAATCTAAACAGTGGCGTTGCGGGTGATAGTTTAACAATTAAGGGCAATTATACCGGTCGTAATAATGCACTTTTATCAATAGATACCTTCCTTGGTAAAAGTGGCGCCTTATCCGATCGCCTTGTGATTGATGGTGGCCAAGTTGATGGCAATACTCTGGTGCGGGTCAATAATGTTGATGCAACCAATGCAGGAGGCAATACCGAGCCTGGACAAGGTATTAAAATTGTTCGTGCCATCAATGGCGCTACAACCACCGATGATGCTTTTGCATTAGATGCAACCGCATCCAATGCCTATACATTGCAAGGACAAACCATGGTTGGTGCCGGCGCCTATGCCTATGGGTTATTTAAGGGTGCTCAATCATCTACGGTAGCAGAAGATGAATATGGCGAAACCGAACTTCAAAATGACTGGTACTTGCGTTCGCAATTAAAGCCAGTTGAACCTCCTGTCGAGCCACCGGTTAAACCTCCCGTAAAACCCGAAGAGCCACCTGTGAAACCACCGGTTAAGCCTCCAGTAGATCCAGTAGAACCTCCAATTTTACCGGCCCCGCCCGTTTTTCAAGCTGGCGTTCCGACCTATGAGGCTTATCCACAATCACTGCTTAATTTAAACAGCTTACCAACATTACAACAGCGTGTTGGCAATCGCATTTGGATTAGTGCAAGTGATGGCTCACCTGTTGAAATAAATGTCGAAAATACAGGACTTTGGTCTCGTGTGGTTGGCAATCACAGCCATTTTGAATCCCAAAAATCAACCTCAGGAGTGGATTTTAATCAAAATACTTTTAAAGCGCAAATTGGTATCGATGGAAAGCTTTATGCAAATGACCATGGCAGCCTAATTAGCGGTATCAACGGATTTTATACGACTGGTAAAACCAAGACCAAATCATTTTATGGCGATGGTGAAATCACCACCGATGGTTATGGTTTAGGCGGAACTCTTACTTGGTATGGCAATGATGGTTTCTATGTCGATGGCCAAGCACAAGTCACCCTATATAACAGTGATCTAAAATCCAATTTAGCCAATCGCAACTTAGTAAGTAGCAATGATGGTTTTGGATATGCTTTATCAGCCGAGGTAGGTAAGCGCTTTAAACTTGATGAAAAATGGTCTATTACCCCGCAAACACAGCTTGTTTATTCTAATATTGATTTTGATAGTTTTCACGATATCTTCAATGCAGATGTCAGCCTAAAGCGTGGCGATAGTTTAGAGGCGCGTTTGGGCTTTGCTGTTGATTACGAAACCAGCTGGAAAAATGATCAGGGCTCATTAAATCGCACTCATATCTACGGCATTGGCAACCTTTATTATGCTTTACAAAGTGGCACCAGTGTCGATGTTTCCGGAGTTGACGTTTCAAATCAACAGCAACGCTTATGGGGCAGTGTTGGGGCTGGCGGTTCATATAATTGGAATGATGATAATTATTCAATTTATGGCGAAGCCCTCGTCAAGACCAGCCTCAGCGGTTTTGGCGATAGTTATGGTGTGAGTGGCCGTATTGGTTTTAGAAAAAAATGGTAGAAAATTCTATTACTATAACGGCTTAATTGAGCGCTTTTAGGTTGATAAATATTTAGCTAAAATAAAAAAGGCCGATACAAAATTTGTATCGGCCTTTTCTCTTAAATACTTTAATATTTATATCCCATTTAAAATTTGATTTTTTCAGATCTAAAGCCCATACCAACAATACGACCAGCAAAATGCGCAAGCGGTGGCCATTTTGCAATATAACGCATAAAGCTCGGTGGCGCTTTTTTCTTTTCCGGATCAAGGTTGCGCCTTTGGCTACTTTTTTGCATCATAAGCTGCAACTTTTGGGTCGCTTTAGTGGGGAATAAACGGCGTTTTTGTACCTTTGCCAAGTCTTTTATGCTAACATTTTTATTCTGCAATGGAATGTTTAATATATTGGTTGCAGCAACGGCATCTTGTATAGCAAGATTGACGCCAACACCACCAATAGGTGACATAGCATGGGCAGCATCACCAATGAAAAGAAGCCCCGGCTGCCACCACTGCTTAAGGCGGTTAATGCGGATAGATAAAAGGTGGACATCATCCCATGAAATGATCTCATCCATGCGGCTTGCTGGCAACGGTGAAAAGCGCGCAACTTCCTCGCGAAAATTTTCTAGCCCTTTTGCCTTTAGCTCTTCAAAACTACCCTTTGGAATGACAAAGCCACATTGCCAATAATCGCCGCGATCAATAAGAATAAAGCCCTGCCTTGGGCCGCCATGGCCCATTGTATAGGGTGGATCTTCCTTTTGGTGCGATAGCTTCATCCATAAAACATTGCTCGCCACACCAAACTCCTCCAAATCAAGGCCGGATTGTTGCCTTAGAATAGAGTTGCGCCCATCAGCGGCAATAGTTAAGGGTGCTTCAACACGGATATTGCCTTGCGCAGTTGTTGCTTCAACACCAACAACCTTATCATGCTCGTATAAAAGTTTGCGGCTTTGGCAATCCATGATGATGGAAAAATTATCAAACTGTTTGGCTTTGTCACATAGAAAGTTTAAAAATTCCCATTGCGGCATGAAAGCTATAAATTTGCATTTGGTGGATAGTTTGGAAAAATCGGCAATAGTGATATCTTTGCCATTAATTTCAGCATTTAATTTTTCGGCCCTTGTGTGGGAAATTTTTAAAAACTCGTCTAAAAAGCCCAACTGGTCAATGAGATCAAGGGTCGAGGGGTGAATAGTGTCGCCGCGAAAATCGCGCAAAAAATCACCATGTTTTTCAAGTAAAACGACTTGTCGTCCTTGGCGCGCCAATAAATAAGCTGCCATTAAGCCGGCAGGTCCTGCACCAACAACAATAATTTCAGCTTTGATTGTGTGGGAGATTTGATCGATAGAGGACATGTTAGCATTCCTTAATTTGATCATAGTATTTTAATCCAAAACACACCAAAAGCAAATAAATATGACTATATTAGTCATATTTATTTATAACTTCTAGAAAACATTTTACCAAATTTATAAAGACGCTACTGCTAAGATTTTTAACTGCCATTAAAACAAAAACCCCCGAAGAACATCTTCGAGGGTTTTTAAAAACTATTTAAGTTTTAAAACTTAAGCGTTGAGGCTTTTCAAGCGCTGAGCAAGACGAGAAACCTTGCGAGCTGCTGTATTTTTTTGGATAACGCCTTTGGTTACAGCGCGCATCAATTCAGGTTCAACTGTTTTGAAAATTGTTTGTGCTTCTTTTTTGTTGCCAGCAACAACAGCATCTTCAAACTTGCGGATGAAAGTGCGAACGCGTGAACGACGTGATTTATTGACCTCTGTGCGAGCTGCAATTTTGCGCACCGCTTTTTTGGCCGAAGCTGTATTAGCCATTTATCTCTCTCTTTTCTCGATAACGACCATCAAAAATAATGGCACGAAAATTAAATAACGGCACTTCGACCGTATAACTTTCCGCGCTTATACTGGATTAAGCAGCAAAGGTCAATGAGATTTTCCAGCACCCAAAAGCAAAAAACGCCGATTAACTCATGTTTTCAAAAGAAATTAATGTAAATTTTACCGATATTTTAAAAATCGCAATTTCATAGGCCGACTCGCGATTCTTATTACCTTGCATTTGACTTTAACTATTATTTGAGCTGTCTTTTGATTTATCATCGCTAAGTGCAGATAATTTATTACGTAATGATGTTGGTAATAATTGAGAGATGAGAATACCAGCAATAATTAACGCTGCACCAACTAGCGCAAAGGGGCCAAAACGTTCTCCAGCCATACGACCAAAAATACCTGCCCATACTGGCTCACCAGCATAAATGATGGTGGCTTTAGTGGGCGACACAGATTTTTGTGCCCAGTTCATTGCCAATTGGATAAGTGCTGTCATTGTGCCAAGCGCAAGTGCTGCCCAAAACCAGATAGGAGAAAATTGAGGGATAGATTCACCTGTAATTGGCATAGTGATAAAAGCGGCGAGCGATGCCACAATTAATTGCACCAAAGTAAGCCGGCGGCTATCAACTTCAGGTGCAAATCTGCCGATAAGAATAATTTCAATCGCAATAAAGAAGGCCGCAATGATAGTGATAATTTCACCAAAGGAAAAACTAAAACCGATATTTTGCGGATCTTTAATTAAGATAAGGCCGATAAAGCAAAGGCCAGCGCCAATCCAACTACCAAGACTAGGGCTGCGCTTCAATACGCCCCATTGCAGTAGTGGCACAAATGGCACATAAAGGGCGGTAATAAAAGCTGATTGGCTACTATTGATACTTTCGAGCCCCATAGTTTGCAGGCCATAGCCTAAATAAATAGATAGGCCAATGGCTGTGCCACCAATAATTTCTTTTTTGCTAAGGCCTCTTAATGCTTTGTGAAATACAATTGCAACAATCACGGCAGCAACAAAAAAGCGAAAACCTACAAAGAAAAACGGCCCGCTCTGGTTCACGGCCTGTTTAATAATCAAAAATGTACCACCCCAAAGAATGGTTACACCAATGAGAATAAGTTCTTGTGGGCGTAAAAAAGAAAAAGATTTCATTGGTCCATACTTGTTTTGGTGGGCTTGGTATTCTATTGGCGCGCTTTTAAAGCAATTTCTTATAATTGCAAAACGGTTAAATAATTCAAGCTATAAAGGGTAAATTTTGAGATTAGTTCGATTACAATTTAAACTGCAATGCAGTTAAATCAATATTTTTCCTAAAAAAGCAGCAAGGTCATTGGTTGTAAAATCAATATGACTTTGGTCGCTATCATCGCCTTGCGGTGTATCATGGGTTTGAGCTGCTTGTAATAGAGGTTCTATTAATACTGTTTGCATTTGTAAAGATTTTGGCACTTTCAAATTGCGGACAAGATCTTCAAACATTACGGCACGACTTGGGTCTATCGCAAACTCTGTTACAAAAATATCATAGGCTTGTTGTTTTGGTTTTGGAATATATTGAGCCGCCTTAATGTCAAATATGCCATCAAATAAGTTTTCAAGTCCAAGCCTTGTTAATACGTTGACCGCGTGGTTAAAATCACCATTGGTAAAGATGTATTTTTTGCCCTTAAGCCTTTGTAAATTTTGTCGAAGATTTGGCGCTGGGCTTAGCCAACTATAATCGATATCATGGACTTTATTTAAAAAATCTTCTGGATCAATGTCATAAAGATGCATCAAGCCAGATAGGGTAGTGCCATAATCACGATAAAGATCTTTTTGTAATTGGCGCGCACTGATCCTATCCATGTTTAGCAAGTTGCTAACATAGTCGGTCATTTTAATATCCACTTGTGAAAAAAGATGATCACCTGGTGGATAAAGGGTATTATCAAGATCAAACACCCAATAATCTATTTTTTCCGTTGGAAATTTTTGCGCGCCCATAAAAATACTTATCCGCGCACAATCAAAGTACCTGCACCGCGCTCGGTAAACAGTTCAAGCAAGACCGAATGAGCGGTTTTACCGTTAAGAATAACCACACCTTCAACCCCGCGTTGAATGGCTTCAATACAGGTTTCGACCTTGGGGATCATGCCACCGCTAATTGTTCCTTTTTCAATCATATGGCGTGCTTGACTAACCGTTAATTCCTTGAGTAACTTACCATTTTCATCAAGGACGCCGGGAACATCGGTCAAAAATAACAGACGCTTTGCAGTTAATGCGCCAGCAATAGCACCAGCAAATGTATCAGCATTGATATTATAGGTGTGACCATCGCGCCCTGGTGCGACTGGCGCAATGACTGGAATCATTTCTGATCGGGCGAGCAAATCCAGTAATGTGCGGTCAACTTCTACCGGCTCACCAACAAAACCAAGGTCAAGTACACGCTCAATATTAGAATCAGGATCGACTATCGTTTTACGAGCTTTTTCGGCAAAGACCATATTGCCGTCTTTGCCGCAAAGACCAATGGCCCATTCACCTTCAGCATTGATCATTGCAACGATCTCTTTGTTGATAGAACCTGCAAGAACCATTTCAACAATTTCAACGGTTTTTGCGTCAGTAACGCGAAGACCGCCTTCAAACTTTGATTCAAGACCCAATTTTTGCAGCATAGTTGCAATTTGCGGGCCACCGCCATGAACGACAATTGGATTAATGCCAGATTGCTTTAACAGAGCAATATCACGGGCAAAAGCGCGACCAAGTTCAGGGTCTCCCATCGCATGACCGCCATATTTCACAACAACATTTTTATTTTCATAGCGTTGCATATAGGGAAGAGCAGCAGAAAGCAGTGCCGCCTGTTTTTCGAAAATTTCTTGCTGGCTGTCAAAATTATCGCTCATGGATATCTCCCTAAAATCAGTATTTTGATTTTTTAACCAAACGTGGCGTAAGCGCAATAGAATTTTTCGTCATTAGGCTGTTTTTTTGATATAAATTGTAAAAACCAGGCTAATAGTAAAATTATGCGCAATAAATGCCCTCCCCCCACAAAATACCAAGCATTACGAGCAATGGTAAAGCTTGTTTAATGAGTATTAAGTTTGATTAAGATAAAATTTTAAACCTAATGCTCGACTGGATTTTTATTTATTCGGATTTTTCCATAATTTTGAAGGAAATATATTATAATAGCGTATAAATTGTAATTTTGCCCTTGATTTTCAGACTATAAAAATCGATATCGTGGGTTAAGAGAAATTTTGTAAACAATGGAATTGATATGTCTGACGAAAAACACGTTGACGAGAACATTGAAAATGCTCGTGATTTAAGAAATCCAAAGGATCGCGATGAGCTTAGGCAAGCTGCCGATGACTTTTTAAAGTCACGCAAAGCTGAAGAGCGCATGGAAATTGAAGATGAGGAAGGCGTTATTACTGCACGCAATATTGACTTGCTGCAAGATGAAAACGCATCTTTAAAAGACCAATTATTGCGTGTTGCTGCAGAAATGGAAAATCTGCGCCGCCGCACTGCGCGCGATGTCAATGATGCAAAAACCTATGCAGTTGCTAATTTTGCTCGTGATATGCTTGCCGTGTCCGATAATCTTGGTCGTGCATTAACTGCTATACCTGCTGATGCCCGTGAAAACGATGCTAATTTGAGCAATCTTGCTGAAGGCGTTGAAATGACGGAGCGCTTGATGCAGACCACCATGGAGCGTTATGGCATCACCAAAGCTGGTGACATTGGTGATCGATTTGATCCAAACTTCCATCAAGCAATGTTTGAAGTGCCAGATCCATCAAAACCAGCAAATACTATTGCCCAAATCATTCAAGATGGTTATGTGATTGGTGAACGCGTATTGCGCCCAGCATTAGTTGGCGTAACAACCGGCGGACCTAAAGATGTGCCAGTCAGCGATGAATAGGTTTTAGCGACTAGGGTCCCAGACTATCTAGTTTAGCTTTGCTAAAAAATACTATACACTTAGATGAGTGGTGAAAGCTTTTTAAAGGTGGGATGGCAATATGTCATACCACCTTTTTATTTTTGCCTACTCAATCCTTTTTAAAGTATTCGTTGCATCTTAGCGAGGTTTTTGACCCACCAAATAAAATATGGCAAAATAATGCATTGAATTATTAAAAATAATTTATTTTTGCTACAAAAATGTAGAAAAAAAGTCTTATTCATTCTCTCTAATGACAAAAATTAAACATTGATATTTTTGTTTTATTAAGGAGATTTCATGAAAAAGGCCAATATGCTACTTGCAAGTTGCGCAACCTTGATCATTGCCGGCATCACCCAGTCTTCAGCTCAGACCAGCGCTGAAAAGATTAGCGCGGGCGATACGCGTAAAGAAGTCGCAGTAACCATTTATAATGAAAATTTAGCATTGGTACGTGAAGTTCGCGACCTTGATCTACAAAAGGGTGTTAATCATTTTGCTTTGCGTGATGTTTCTGGCATGATCAGGCCTGAAACGGCGATTATGACCACTAAAGACAATGCTAAACTTTATGTCATTGAGCAAAATTTTAATTTTGATCTTTTAACACCAGATGCTTTAACCGAGAAATATGTTGGCAAGGAAGTTACCATTGTTAGGCTCAATCAAGACGGTAGCGAGGCGGAAGAAAAGGCAACCATCCTGTCTAATAATTCTGGCCTTGTTTTAAAATATAATGACCGTATTGAAATTGGTTTGCCAAAAGATGCACGGATAAAATTTGACGCCTTACCGCAAAATCTCCGTGACCGCCCAACACTCGTCACCGATATTATGAGTGAAGAAACGGGTACTAAAGAAGTTAATATTGCCTATCTTTCAGGTGGCTTTAACTGGAAAGCCGACTATGTTGCAGAACTTAACAAAGATGAAAATAAGATTTCGTTAAAGGGTTGGGTAACACTTCAAAATAATAGTGGCACGTCCTATCAGGACGCTAAATTACAGTTGGTTGCAGGTGATGTTAATCAAGCTGAATTCCCACGTCGCGGCGATGCCATACGCTTGATGGCAGATGCAAGTCAAGATGAAGTTATGGCAACCGCCGCACCAATTCAGCAGGAAGCGCTTCTTGATTATCATCTTTATACTTTGCCACTACCAACCACGTTAAACAATAATCAAATTAAACAAGTGGCTTTAATGGGTGCAGACAATGTGCCAGTACAAAAACGCTATGTCGCCGAAACATTACGAGACTATTATGCTTTTAATAACGCAAATGAAGAAGGGCAGCCACTTACTGTTGGGGTCTATTTTAACTTTGTAAATGATAAGGACTCCAATTTGGGCGTGCCATTACCCAAAGGCGTATTGCGAGCCTATAAGCCAGATAGTAAAGGCAACGTACTTTTTATCGGTGAAGATAGTATTAATCACATTGCTGACAAAGAAACTGTGCGGGTGAAATTTGGCAATGCGTTTGATGTTAAAGTCTATGCAAAAACTTTAGAGCGCAAAGAGGTTGGATTGAGTTTTAATTCAAACCCAATTTATGAGACTACAAATGAGCTCACGGTTAAAAATGCTAAGGATGAGCCGGTTGAGGTTGAAATTCCCGCCTATTTTCCTGATAATTGGGAAATGCTGCAAGAAAATATCCCACATGAAAAGCGCAACGCTAACACTGCTATATGGCGCGTAAAAGTTGACCCAAAGAGTGCAAGTGTACTAACCTTTAAAGTGCGCACCAAGAATTAAGTTTAAATTGCCCTGCACATCTGCGGGGCAATGTCCTTATGAGCAAACGAAATAACAACTTGCGGTTATAAAATCGTTTAACGAGTGCGTTTACGACATCTTAAGGGGGGCTTATGAAAAAAGCAGCTTGGCTTTTTTGGGGTAGTTTAATCTTTTGTTTTACCCCAATTACCCAATCGGTTGCGCAAGACCAAAACGCGCAAGTAAGTACCAGTGATGCTGGCAAAGATATTGCCATTACTATTTACAATGAAGATTTGGCACTGATACGTGAAAAGCGAAAAATTAATCTTATAAAAGGCATCAACCACATCAATTTTCGCGATGTCTCGGTAATGATTAAGCCAAAAACAGCTATAATAACAGCCACGGATAATAGTAAGCTTCACATGATAGAGCAGAATTTTAATTATGATCTTTTAACGCCAGAAGCTTTAAGTGAAAAATATATAGGTAAAGAGGTTACCATTGTTGGCCGCCGGCAAGATGGCGGCGAGGTTGAAAAGCGGGCAACTATTCTTGCAACCCAATCTGGCCTTGTATTTAAATATAGTGACCGCATTGAAATTGGCTTACCCAAAAATGGTCATATAAAATTTGGTGCGTTGCCGCCAAACCTTTATGACCGTCCAACATTGGTTAGCGTTATTATGAGCGAAGAACACGGTGTAAGTGAAGTAGATCTTGCCTATCTTTCTAGTGGCTTTAGTTGGAAAGCCGATTATGTTGCAGAACTAAACCCACAAGGAAATAAAATATCTTTAAAAGCTTGGGTGACTTTACAAAATAAAAGCGGCACCGATTTTAATAATGTTCAATTACAACTGGTCGCTGGCGAGTTGAATAGACTTAAAAGCTTGATGTGGAACAGCCCGTTTGGGCCAATACAACCAGCCTTGCCTCCTCAAACCATCGTGGCTGAGCCATTTCTTGATTATAAGCTAAATGATCTACCTTTTAAGACAACGCTTCACAATAATCAACTAAAGCAAGTATTGCTGTTGCATGCAGAAAACATTCCATCACAAAAACATTACGTTAGCACAACGTGGGACAATGTACATTTGGATAATTATGAAAACAACATGCTTGGTCGGCAGGGGCTAATCCTTGCTGTCAATGTGTATTTTGATTTTGTTAATGATAAGCAATTCAATTTAGGGGTACCATTACCAAAAGGCACTATACGCAGCTATATAACAGATAATTTGTTAAACCAGCACTTTCTTAATGAGGATAATATTGGGCATACCGCAGAGCATGAACATATCCGGCTAAAGATAGGCAATGTGATTGATGTTAATGTATTGATAAATAAAGTCAAACAAAAGAAACTCGGTTTGGACAAAAATAAAAAGCAGATTTACGAAGACAGTTTTCAATTCATAATTAAAAATGCCAAGAATGAAGAAATCACCGTTGAAATTCCGGCCGTTTTTTCTAACAATTTTGAAATTCTACAAGAAAATATACCCCACCAAAAGATGAGTGTGAACAGTGCGCGTTGGCAAGTAAAGGTTGCGGCGCAAAGTCAATCTATACTGAATGTTAAAGTGCGTAGCAGCTCACAAAAATCGTAACCGTTTAGTTTAATAAGCATATGCAAAAATTAAAAAATAGAAACTTAAAATTTAATTTAAGATCAGGAGATTTCATGAAAAAGGCCAATATGCTACTTGCAAGCTGTGCAACCTTATTTATTGCAACTATTGCTCAATCTTCAGCTCAAACCAGCGCTGAAAAAGTAAGTTCGGGCGATGCACGAAAAGAAGTTGCGGTTACCATTTATAATGAAAATTTGGCACTGGTGCGTGAAGTGCGCGACCTTGATTTACAAAAGGGCGTTAATCATTTTGCCCTGCGTGATGTCTCCGGCAAGATCAAACCTGAAACTGCGATTATGACTACTAAGGACAATGCCAAGCTTTATGTGATTGAGCAAAATTTTAATTTTGACCTTTTAACGCCAGACGCTTTAACTGCAAAATATGTCGGCAAGGAAGTTACCATTGTTAGCCTCAACCAAGATGGCAGTGAAAATCCAGAAAAAGCAGTCCTTCTTTCTAATAATTCCGGCCTTGTTTTAAAATATAGTGACCGTATTGAAATTGGTTTGCCAAAAGATGCGCGGATAAAATTTGATGCCTTGCCGCAAAATCTTCGCGACCGCCCAACATTGGTCACCGATATTATGAGTAATGAAACAGGCGCTAAAGAAGTTAATATTGCTTATCTTTCAAGTGGCTTTAGCTGGAAAGCCGATTATGTCGCCGAGCTTAACAATGACGAAAATAGGATTTCGTTAAAAGGCTGGGTGACACTCCAAAATAATAGTGGCACGTCCTATCAGGATGCTAAATTGCAGTTAGTCGCTGGTGATATTAATAGGGCGCCTAGTTATATGCGTGCTGAGATGAGTGGGCGCGCTAGCAGCATGATACGTGGTTTTAAATTCAAGGATATAATGGCTGAAGAATCTTTCCTTGACTACCATCTTTATACTTTGCCGCAACCAACTACGCTTAATAATAATCAAATCAAACAAGTGGCCTTGATGAGCGCAGACAATGTGCCCGTCGAAAAGCGTTATATCGTTGAGGCAACAAAAAGCAGCTATTCCAATGACAACGCCAATGAAGAAGGTGAACCACTTAAAGTTGGTGTCTATTTTGATTTTGTAAATGATAAGGAATCCAATTTGGGTGTGCCTTTACCCAAAGGCGTATTGCGTGCCTATAAGCCAGATAGCAAAGGCAATGTGCTTTTTATCGGTGAAGATCACCTTGATCATACCGCTGACAAAGAAACTGTACGAGTGAAAACTGGCAATGCTTTTGATGTTAAAGTTTATGCAAAAACCTTGGCAAGTGACAAAGTCAGCGTTGTCAATGGTTCATATACTACCTATGAAATAATAAATCAGCTCACGGTTAAAAACGCTAAGGATGAGCCAGTTGTAGTTGAAATTCCGGGGGATTTTTATAACAATTGGGAGATTTTACAAGAAAATATCCCCCATGAAAGACGCAACGCCAATACTGCTGTATGGCGCGTAAAAGTAGATCCCAAAAGTAAAGCCGAACTCACCTATAAGGTGCGCATGAGTAATTAATCATAAATTTAAGCATTTTTTACGTTGAGGATAATCCATGAAACAGTCAAAAATACTTCTTACTAGTTGTGCATCTTTACTGGTGGCATCAATCACCCAATCATCAGCACAAACGGTGGATCAACAAATAATTTCTGCTGATTCAAGTAAAGAAATAGCAATTACCCTTTATAAGGATAGTCTCGCATTAGTGCATGAGCAGCGCGATGTTCACCTTATTAAAGGTATCAACAGCATTGCTTTTCGTAATGTTTCGCGCATGATACGGCCGGAAACAGCCTTTATGAGTTCTGCGCAAGCACAAATCCAGATGTTGCAACAAAGCTTTCATTTTGATCAGTTAACTCCAGCCAATTTAACGGCAAAATATGTTGGCCAACAAGTCACCATTGTTAGCCGAGACAAAAATGGCGAAGAACACTCTGAAAAGGCAACCATTTTATCAAATGATTCAGGCCTCATTTTGCAATATGCCGACAGAATTACCGCAGGTCTGCCCGCGGATGTGCGCGTTGATTTTGGTAGCTTACCACAAAACCTATATGACCAACCAACTTTGCTAGCCAAGGTGATGAGCAGTGAAGAGGGCAAAAACACCGTTGACCTTTCTTATCTTTCCAAAGGTTTTGATTGGGTTGCAGAATATGCGGTAGAGCTTAATGCTCGCGAAGACAAAATGCTTTTTACGGGGTGGGTAACAATTAAAAATAACACGGATACCAGTTATCAAAATGCTAAATTGACCCTTATTAAGGGCAAAGCTGATGTTATCGGTTCTTATGAAAAAAAAGGTAAAACAAGGATAGATATTGAAGAGCCTGGCATTACGCTAGCCGACCAATCTTTTGAAGAACGCGCTGCATTCAATTATAATTCCTATACCATATCGCAGCCGGTCACCCTTAGTCATGAAGTTGACACGCAAGCAGCTTTGGTAAATGGCGTGGAAGTACCGGTCGTCAAGCACTATATCCTTGACGGGGAAGGCAGCAACTCTAACGATTATAGCTATATCAAGTCGAGCTCTATTGGCGAACAAAAAGCCACTATTGGCGTTTATTTTGATTTTGCCAATGATAAACAATCCAATCTTGGTATGCCTTTGCCAAGTGGCAATCTTAGAAGCTTTGCTTTGGATAAAAATGGCAGTCCAGTATTTTTAAGTCAAAATATTATTCAACATGTTGATCCCAATGCCAAGGTGCGGTTAAAGTTTGGCAATGCGCTTGATATTTCTGCACAAATGAAAAGTACAGAAAGCAAAAAATTTGGCTTAAGCTTAAAATCTGGCTCTACTTCTGAAACCACCAATGAAATTACCTTTAAGAATGCCAAAGATGAGGCTGTTATTGTCGAGGTTCCACGGCGTTTTTATGGCGAATGGGAAGTTTTGGAAGAAAGCATTGCCCATGAAAAGCGCGATGACAAACATATTGTGTGGAAGGTCAAAGTTGATCCAAAAAGCGAAGCCACACTTACCTATACAGTTCGGTCAAGCGAATAAAATAGCGTTAAACCAAAGAGCATGTCCGCTTTATTAGGAAGTGGAGACATGCTCTAAGCTACTAATTGCATTGCGTTTTAACCAATTTTTTTGGCTGGTTTTGGCAAACGATCCAATCGGCGAATTTCTCCATAAGGGGTAGTAATGAAAAAGACCACTCAATTAGTTGCTTGCTGCGCAAGTCTTTTATTTGGCAGTACACTACAGGTCTTAGCACAAGACGTGATGGAAGTAACAAGTTTTGGCGATGCCCGCAAAGAAATTGCGCTGACAATCTATAATGATGGTCTGGCCTTGGTGCATGAGGTGCGCGATCTTGATTTTAAAAAGGGGTTAAATCACATTGCATTGCGTGATGTTTCAGGCAAAATCAAACCAGAAACAGCAATTATGAAGTTTAAAGATAATGCGATAATTCATGTTCTTGAACAAAATTTTAATTTTGAGCTTTTAACCCCCGATACTTTGAGTGAAAAAAATGTTGGTAAGGAATTAACCATTATTCGCCGTAACCCAAATGGTAGCAAAACTGAAGAAAAAGCATTTCTTCTTTCAGCCAATAATGGTCTTATTTTCAAATATGCTGACCGCATTGAAATTGGTTTACCCAAAGATGCGCGAATAAAATTTGATAGTCTACCGCAAAATTTGCGTGATCGGCCAACCTTAGTAACGGATATAAAAAGTGATGATGCAGGCAAACGGGCGGTCGATATTGTCTATCTTTCAAGCGGTTTTAGTTGGCGTGCAGATTATGTTGCTGAATTAAACCAACACAATGACAAAATGACTTTAAAGGGCTGGGTAACATTAGAAAATAATAGTGGCACTGATTATGAAAACGCCAAATTACAACTTGTCGCAGGTGAGCTTAATTTGGCTCTTGAAGAACAAAAAAACTTTGAAGAAACGTCAGATCAGGTACAAAACTCTAATTCTGGTATTTCTGTAAAATTAGAAGCGCCGCTACTTGATTATCACCTTTATACGCTACCGCAACCAACTACCCTTATTGATAATCAAGCAAAACAAGTGACGTTTATGGATGTCGATGCTATACCAGTTTATAAATATTATGAAGTATCACAACCAAACACAACCAAAAAACAAGATGACACGCAATATATTGATCTAAATCTTGATAAATATTTTTATACAAGTGCCATTTATTATTTTCCAAATGATAAGCAATATGGTGATCCAAATCTTGGTGGACAACTTCATGCTAGTGCCAATTATTATTTTTCAAATGACAAGCAATCCAATTTGGGAATACCGATACCGAAGGGTACTTTGCGTAGCTATAAAGCAAATAGTGCTGGCGACATGCAGTTTTTGGATCAAACATCACTCGATCATCCCATAGAGGGAGAACGTGTAGCTATAAAATCGGTTACCACCAATGATATCGTGGCGTATAAAGATATAACAGGGCTATCTAAAACCGAAATTGACAATGGCACCATTTCGGAAGCAAATCATAAAATTACAATAGAAAATACACAAAATCAGGCTGTCGAAGTTTGGGTACGTTTTCATTTTGAAGATGAGTGGGAGATTTTGGATGAAGATTTGCCCCACATCAATGTTGACGCCAATAACGTGCTTTGGAAAGTAAAGCTAGAACCAAAAGAGCAAAAAGTTTTCAATTATAGGCTCCGCTTACATATCATAGATTGGTTCAAAAATCGGGTGCAAAATTTTAGTTTTGGAGTAAGCGACAAATTTTAGTTGCGCATGGCCATGGTAAGGTGCTTTGATACCTAATGATCGTGAGTTTTTTTAGCGTGAGGGTAATTTATGGAAAAAGATGAAAATAAAAATAAAAACGTAAAACACCAAATAGAAATGCGCCCTATTGATGAACAGGTAAGTTTTGGCAATGCGCGTAAAGAAATCGCGATTACAATTTATAATGAAAATTTAGCTCTTGTGCGCGAAGTGCGCGATCTTAATTTGAATAGTGGAATAAACCGCATTGCCTTACGTGATGTTTCTGGAAAAATACGACCAGAAACCGCAATTATGATTGCTACAGATGGTTCTGAGTTGAACGTGATTGAGCAAAATTTTAATTTTGATCTCTTAACACCGGATGCCCTAACCGAAAAATATGTTGGCAAAGAAGTGACAATCGTCATGCGCAATAGTGCTGGCGATGAGTATGAAGAAAAGGCAACTATACTTTCCAATAATTCTGGTCTTGTTTTACAATATCGTGACCGTATTGAAATTGGTTTACCCAAATATGCGCGAATAAAATTTGACGCATTGCCACAAAATTTACGCGATCGTCCAACCTTAGCAACCGATATTTTGTGTAGCAAGGCTGGTGCGCGGCAAGTGGAAATTTCTTATCTTTCAAGCGGCTTTAGTTGGATTGCCGATTATGTTGCCGAGCTTAACCAGCAAGAAAATCACATTTCCCTTAAAGGTTGGGTTACGCTTACCAATAATAGCGGCACAGATTATCATGACGCAAAAATGCAGCTTGTTGCCGGCGATGTTAACCAGATAAGTGATGAATCAGTTTCATGTGGGATGGCTGGAGCGAGTGAAGATTCAAAAAGAGTGACAGAGCATTTTATTAAGCAAGAAACATTTTTTGATTATCATCTTTATTCGCTACCTTTGCGCACAACACTTAATCATAACCAAACTAAGCAAATTGCTTTAATGGCGGCCTTCGAAATACCAGTTGAAAAACACTATATTGTAGATACTTATTACAGTTTCTATCCAAGTTTGAGCCGCTATGCCAACATAAATGACGAAGGGCAAGGTTTTGATGTTGCCGTTTATTTCGAATTTATCAATGATAAGCAATCTAATTTAGGACTGCCATTGCCAAAAGGTATTTTACGCGCTTATAAGCCTGACCAAATGGGAAATCCGCTATTTATTGGCGAGGATTTCATCAAACATACGGCTGAAAACGAGCGGGTGCGGCTTAATTTTGGCAATGCTTTTGATGTCAATGTTTATGTTAAAACTCTTGAATACAAAAAAGAAGGTTTGGGCAAAAATCCCTTTTATGAAAAAACGAGCCAAGTTACCATTAAAAATGCCAAGGATGAGGCTGCCATAGTCGAAATCCGTAATAAATTTTTTGGAGAGTGGCAAGTATTAGAAGAAGATATTGCCCATGAAAAGCTAGATGCACAATGTGCTGTTTGGAAAGTCAACGTCGAAGCCAAGAGCCAAACAATATTTACCTATAAGGTGCGTACTCGCGATTAGGTCTTTTGCAAAAAAATGCCCCGTCGAAACGGGGCATTTATCTATCTGTATTTTAGCGAACCGCACCATAGGCAGCAAGCGCAGCCATATTCACAATTTCACTGTCCTTTGCGCCTAAAGGTACAATTTGCACCGATTTTTCAAGGCCAACAAGGATGGGGCCGATAATGGTGGCTCCCCCTAATTCCTGCAGCATTTTACTGGCAATTGATGCCGAGTGATAACCGGGCATAATAAGAACATTAGCAGGTGCCTTAAAGCCCATAAACGGATATTGTTCCATGAGTTTAGGATTTAATGCAACATCAGCGCTCATTTCGCCATCAAATTCAAAATCGACCTTGCGCTCTTTTAAAATTGCCACCGCTTCTTGAATACGTTGGGCACCCTCACCTTTCATATGACCAAAGGTTGAAAAAGCAAGGAATGCAACGCGTGGCGTATAGCCCATGCGGCCTGCCAAATGCGCTGACTGCTCTGCAATATCGGCAAGGGCGGTAGCATCTGGATGTTCATGCACGGCTGTATCGCTAATAAATACCGTACGACCGCGACAGACCGCAATAGAAACACCCATTAATCTTGCATTTTCTTTAACCGAAATAACACGGCGCACATCAGAAAAAGCAGTCTCATAATTGCGCGTTACACCAGTTACCATAGCATCGGCATCGCCCATGGCGACCATAGTTGCGGCAAAGAAATTACGGTCATTATTGATAAAGCGATGGCAATCGCGTCTTAACCAACCTTGACGCTGTAAACGCTGGTAGATAAAATCAGCATAGTCGTCACGTCGGGCATTAGATGATGCATTGGCAATGGTAACGCCTTCACGATCAAGATCAATGCCGGCCTGCTTTGCGGTTTCTTGAATTTTTTCTTCACGCCCAACCAGCACTGCGCTACCTAGCTTTTGATTAACGTAAGAAAGCGCCGCACGCATGACTTGTTCTTCTTCACCCTCGGCAAAGACCATACGCTGAGGTTCATTGCGCACACGCTTATAAATATCGCCCATGGTGGATGCAATTGGATCACGGCGAGCTGCTAATTCGTTAGCATAAGCGTCCAAGTCTTCAATAGGTTTACGTGCAACGCCGCTTTCCATCGCCGCTTTTGCAACAGCCACAGGAATTGCGGCAAGAAGACGTGGATCAAAAGGCACAGGAATAATATAGTTGGGGCCAAAACGTGGACGATTGCCCTGATAGGCAGCTGCAACATCATCTGGCACTTCTTCACGAGCAAGATTTGCTAAGGCGTAAGCTGCTGCTTCTTTCATTTTATCATTAATGGTTGACGCACGCACGTCAAGAGCACCACGGAACATATAAGGGAAACAAAGAACATTGTTAACCTGATTTGGATAGTCAGAGCGACCCGTTGCAACAATAGCATCAGAGCGAATTGCCGCCACTTCTTCTGGGGTAATTTCGGGATCAGGATTGGCCATCGCAAAAATAATTGGATTGGCTGCCATTGATTTGACCATATCCGCAGTAAGGGCGCCCTTGGCAGAAACACCAAAGAAAACATCGGCATCTTTTACCGCATCAGCAAGGGTACGAGCATCCGTTTTCACGGCATGAGCCGATTTCCACTGATTCATATTTTCTTGGCGGCCTTCATAAACAACGCCTTTGGTGTCACAAAGGGTAATATTTTCAGAAGAAAAGCCAACAGCCTTTGCAAGTTCAATACAGGCAATGCCAGCAGAACCGGCGCCATTACACACAAGTTTGGTTGTTTTCATATCACGCTTGGTTAAATAAAGCGCGTTAATAAGACCTGCAACGGCAATAATCGCCGTTCCATGCTGGTCATCATGGAAAACAGGAATATCCATCATTTCGCGCAAGCGGCTTTCAATAATAAAGCAATCTGGGGCTTTAATATCTTCAAGATTAATGCCGCCAAAACTTGGGCCCAAATAGCGGACAGAATTAATAAAGGCTTCAATGTCGGTTGTATCAACTTCCAAATCGATAGAGTCAACATCAGCAAAACGCTTAAATAAAACCGCCTTACCTTCCATGACCGGCTTTGAAGCTAATGCACCAAGATTACCAAGCCCCAAAATAGCAGTACCATTAGAAATAACTGCAACAAGATTACCCTTTGCCGTATAGTCATAGGCGGCAGCAGGATTTTTGGCAATAACCTCAACGGGAACAGCAACGCCTGGAGAATAGGCTAATGACAGATCACGCTGAGTTGCCATTGGCTTGGTTGGAATAATTTCTAACTTACCAGGGCGGCCTTCAAAATGATAATTGAGGGCTTCTTGATCGCTTACGGCTTTTGATGATTTTTGTTCTTTGGTAAGGCCACTATTAGGTGCCATGGATATATCTCTCATTTAAAATTTCACACACAATTAGCGTATTATCGGACACAATGCCGTAATAGCTTTATTTTTTTCAATCAGCCCTTTTATAGCTTTTAGATGAAAAGACAAGAAATGATTAAAAAATCTATTTGTGATGATGTACAATAGACTTAGCGCACTTTATGTTTGAAGCGACGCAAACTCTCATTATTCGATAATATTCATTGTTTTAGTTGCCAATGAAAATGAATTTTTAAAATGCTGTAAAGGTCATGGTCGTTAATGAGCGTACAATACCTGGAATATCCAACACATTCTCGCTAAGAAACTTACCAATATCTTTGTCTTCTGCTACATAAATTTTGAGAAGAAGATCAAATTCACCGCTGGTAGAATAAAGCTCTGAAACAATTTCTCTTGTATAGAGTATATCGGCAACTTCGTAGGTTTTGCCAGGCACACATTGTAGTTGCATGAAAATCGGCTTCATCATTTGTCCTCAGCTATTAGCGTTATTATCTACCTTATTAAAGCGATATTAAGCTTTTGTTAACCCGTAATGGTAAAAAATTAAAAAATAATCAAATGGAGTTATGGATGGGTTGTCTATTAACATATTCTTATCTTAATCAAGGGCTTTAAGATGTGAAACTCAGCTCAAACTTTATGAAGATTCTGATGCTTTTAAAAATATGTGTCGCAACACACATATAGGTATTGCTTTAGCCTTTTTGTAAAAAGGCAAAATTTAATAGGGATTATAAAGATGCACATTAAAAGACAGATAATAGCAAAAAAGCCCAAAGCATGCGGTCTATTTGCAAATGCTCGCGCTTTAAAAACCTATTTTTCTATAAAATGGCAGCTATCTTTTTTTGCTTTAGCAATATTGAGTATTTCAGGCGGCTTTGCTCATGCGTTGACGGCTTCTGAAGCAATGCAGCTCAATAAGCTAGACCCACAAACCCGCATTGAACAGCGTTGTGATATTGAAGCAATGAACCGACTTGGCAAAGAAAAAACTTGGCGACCTGATAAGGTGTTGGCCTATGCTTTTTCTGACCCTATTATGAGTAAGCATACGGTAAAAGCCAAAGGCGCCGCTTTCCGCTCAGGCGGTAAGTGGTATCGCCTGTCATATATTTGTAAGACACAAGATGATTTTTTAACTATAAAATCTTTTGAGTTTAAAACGGGCGATCCTGTACCGCGCCAAGATTGGGATAAACATTATCTTGTTCCTTAAATAAACCCTATTAAAGATAAGGGACATGGCAGCAATCAAAATATGAACAAAAATTGGCTATTACCATTTATTCATCATATGCTTTACTTTTAGAAAGATGAAGCAATGGTGAGGCAATGATTATACAGCATGACCAAAATATAATTAGCGTTCGTCAACCTGATGAGTTTATTGAAAATTTACCCTATAAAAATGTTGTATTGATTGGATTACAACAAAACCAATTACCAGAAAACCTTATTTTAAACCTTGCTAAAAATGGTAATGAGAATTTCTTCATTTACGGTAGCGATGCCAAAAATATTGAAGACTACATTGATGACATTTTGATTGATAATAATCTATTTTGCACCACAGCTGCTTATGATGAGCTTGATGATTGCATCTTGTTATTTTCTAATGAGTTTTATCAATATGGTAAGGGCGTGGTAGCAAATAGCAGCCATCTTATCATTTATGATAAAAAATATATTGATATTGCCATCATTTTTAAAAACTTAAAAAAATACAACTTGTTTACATCAATATCTAAAGGACAAGGGCAAAGTTAGGTTTTCAATTTTATCATTTAACTTGCTTTTTTGCAAAAAATAGGCGGATTATTATATATTAATCCGACTTGAGTTTAAGCAAATGATACGTCACAGATTATAGCAATACTATTTTTAAAAATTAAAAGGTGCTTTATGAATATTCATTTAAATATTGCTTTCACCACCAATCAATCAGCCTCAAGCCTACCAATATTTTTCACCAATGAGTGTGATTTTGCAGCGCTGCCACTATCAGATTTTAGCGCAAATTGGCTAAAGGCACAAAATTTTAAAGCCAAATCGGGCGCATTTGCATTATTGCCGAACGAAAAAGGTGGTCTTTGTGGCGCAGTGCTCATAAGCTGCCCAGACAATGGCGCTTTTATTACTGGAAAATTAGCAGACGCCTTACCCGATGGAGATTGGCATTTTCATGATGACCAAAATTTGCAGCCCCTACACTATTTAGGGCTTGCCTTAGGTGCTTATAAGTTTAATCGCTATTTGAACCAAAAAAGTGAAAGGGCTTTACGCTTTTTTGTGCCCAGTCATATTGATTATAAGGCACTATTAAGCCAAGCTGAAAGCACAACACTTGTGCGCAATCTCATCAATACCCCAACCAATGATATGGGGCCTGACCAGCTTGAAAACATTGTCCGCATGCTTGGCAATCAATTTGGCGCGTCAGTCCATGCCATTATTGGCGATGATTTGCTTGCACAGAATTTTCCGCTTATTCATGCGGTCGGACGCGCAAGCGCTATTGCACCGCGTTTGATTGAGCTTAATTGGGGACGGCAAGATGCGCCTAAAATAACTCTTATTGGTAAGGGAGTTTGCTTTGATACTGGCGGTCTTGATATTAAACCAGCAAGCGGCATGTTTTTGATGAAAAAAGACATGGGCGGCGCTGCCAATGTTATTGGTCTTGCCCAAATGATTATGGAACAAAAACTTGATGTACGCTTAAAACTGCTTATCCCTGCGGTGGAAAACTCAATTGCTGGCAATGCTTTTCGCCCAAGCGATATTTTGATGAGCCGCAAAGGCTTAAGCATTGAAATTGGCAATACGGACGCAGAAGGACGATTGGTATTATCCGATGCGCTTGCCTATGGCGATGAAGATGCCCCCGATTTGATCATTGACATGGCAACACTAACGGGCGCCGCACGTGTTGCCTTGGGGCCGGACTTGCCACCATTTTATAGCCATGACCAAAATTTGGTTAGTGCGATTAATGCGCAGAGCATTGCCCAACATGACCCAGTTTGGCAATTACCACTTTGGCCTGCCTACAAAAAAAATCTTAATTCCCCCATCGCTGATTTAAACAATGTCACGAGTGACGGCTTCGCCGGATCAATCACTGCGGCACTGTTTTTAAACCAGTTTGTAGAACAAGCAAAATCTTGGGCGCATTTTGATATTTACGGCTGGACACCAACAGCACGCCCAAGTTTTCCAAAAGGTGGTGAAGCGCAAGGCATAAGAGCACTTTTTGCTGCGATTAGACAATTATATGTTAAATGAATTTTTTAACTTCAAAGGCTAGATAAATGGAAAAACTTGATCCTCGCCTTAATGCTTATCGTGATGACCTGGCAGATATCACCTTAAAAGGACGCGTTAACGCACAAAAATTCGTTGAAGGTGTTAAACATCGTATTATTGCGCCAGTAAGCGATATTAAAAAAGCTGCTAATTTTGCTAGTGGCACATTAAGCCAAATGTTGCTTGGTGATGAAGCGCTTGTTTTTGAAAATCACAATGATTTTTGCTTTATCCGCTCACTGCAAGATGGCTATGTCGGCTATGTCGCTAGTAGCCATCTTAGCGTTGACAAACGCCCCCTCACCCACCGCGTTAAAGTTCCGCGCAGTTTTATTTACCCAATGGCAGATTTAAAAACGCCGCCAATCACCGCCATTGCTATGAATTCCAAACTAACCATTGGTGGTTTTGAAGAAACACGAGGCACGCGCTATGCGATGCTTGAAGACGGCAAAGCAATCATTGCCGAGCATATTGAGCCAATTGATGTGCGCGCCCTTGATTTTGTTTGTGTGGCAGAAAGTCTCATTCACACGCCCTATTTATGGGGAGGCACAACGGCCTTTGGTATTGATTGCTCCGGCCTTGTGCAATTATCTTTTGCAATGGCTGGGCGCAATGTCATGCGCGATAGTGATATGCAACAGCATTCCATCGGCCATGAAATACCAGAAGGCTTGCCAAATGAGCGTGGCGATCTTATCTTTTGGCAAGGACATGTTGCGATTATGATTGATAAAGATAATATCATTCATGCCAATGGTGCCTCCATGGATGTGCGCATTGAGCCATTAAATGATGCAATTTCACGCATTGCCAAGCTTTATGGCCGCCCAACCTGCTATCGCAGGCCAGAAAGCCTTTAGAGTAAATGCAATTGTTGTTAACGCTGAATAACAGAACCACTTCGATTAATCGGCTGGTTCTGATTTTTAGGCTTCGGATCAGGCTCTGCATCACTGCTTTGTGCAACTTCTTCAATTGCATCCATTGCAACATTTTCATCATCATGATCATAATACAAAGAGGCATTCATACTTTGCATAAATTCCTCGGTAAGATCATAACCGCCGTTTGTATTAACTCCCAAACATTGAAAACTATAAATAATACCCCAAGGAAAACCCCACCAGCCCAAAAATAAAGTTAACAATGTATAGGGCAAAGCCTTTGCAGCCGCAGATTCATCACTTCGTATAAAAAAAACATCGGTTGGACGTTTAAACGACATAACAACAATCGAAACACACCAGATATATTGCACGAAACGCCCACCTTTGGCGACTTCTTCGCGTATATCTTCAACACTCATATTATCAATGCCAACAATATTTGCCATCTTAAGCAACCCCTTTAACTTAAAATATATTTTACAAACTTAATTTGGCATATTATTAATACATTTAACTTAAAAATAAAATATATTATCCGTCAATTGTTGAAAAACACCAAGATATTAAGCATCTTTTATAATTATTATTATTTTAAATAAATTATTGCAATTTAAAATGATAAAACTGTTGGCTTTTTAAAAAATTAATTTATCAACTGCGATCAATCTCTATTTGATTTTCTTTTACTGAAAGAAATTGTGCCCTTCCCTCTAATCCTGCAAAAAGTGCACGGTCAGTTCCGGTCATAAAGGCTTGAGCTTCCAGTTGATCAAGGATTTCAAAAAGTGCACCACGACGCATTGGATCAAGATGGGCAGCAATTTCATCAAGCAATAAAATTGGTGTCATACCCGATATTTCACCAATAAGACGCGCATGGGACAAAATAAGCCCGGTTAGTAAAGCCTTTTGTTCACCAGTTGAACAAAGCGCCGCCGGCATAGACTTAACGAGATGGCTGACCTCAAGATCACTGCGATGGGGACCTTCCAAAGTGCGCCCTGCCCGTGCATCAAGCAGGCGATTTTGCTCCAAAAGCGCTCGGTAATCTTCCTCGACATCGACTGCCGCCGCTTCATCAAGCTGTGCTTCCAAAAGGCCCGTCGCACTCAAAACAGACATAGGAAATAAGCTATTTAACAGCATTTTTTCAATCATTGAGGCCATTAGGCGGACCATTTCCTTGCGCGCTGCCGCAATTGCTACCCCAAGTTCAGCCATTTGCGCTTCCAATGCACTGAGCCAATAGGCATCATTAACATTGTCACTTAATAATTTATTGCGTGAGCGCATGGCTTTTTCAAAATTGATAACCCGCCGCCCATGCAGGGGATCAAGCCCCATAACCAGACGATCAAGAAAACGCCGTCTATCCGATATCGTACCAGTGAATAGCCCATCCATTGCCGGAATTAGCCAACTAATGCGGCTATATTCCAGCAAGCTATCGGCCGAAGCATTGGCGCCATTGATGCGCACTTTACGTGTGCTTTCATTATCAGTAATACCAGTACCGATTTGCGCTTCGCCATAAATATCACATTCAAGGCGAGCAAATATAGTAAAACCGTTATGCTTTGAGGCTAAGTTTTTATCATAGGCGCCGTGGATAAGTTCGTTATAGCTAGCGCGGCGCAACCCCTTGCCCGGCGATAACAATGATATGGCTTCCAATATATTAGTTTTGCCAGCACCATTATGGCCAGTTAGCACAACATGCTGGCCAGAAAAAACCAAATTAAGGCTTTCATAATTGCGAAAGGCCGCGAGACTAAGCCCGCGAACCCGCATTTTATCACCATAGGATTGAATATCAGACAAATCTATTATTTGACCTTATCTCAAAATTTCTAAATCTGCCCAATAGATTTAAACTCGCAAATTCTAAACTCGCACTTTCTATACTCTCATGGGCATTAAAACATAAAGCGCATCAGCATCATTGCTGTCACGGATCAAAGTTGGCGAACCAGAATCGGCCAATAAGAATATTGCTTCATCGCCCGACAATTGGCCCGTAATGTCCATTAAATAGCGAGAATTAAAGCCAATTTCCAATGGATCAGATTCATAATCTGCACTTAACTCATCTTCAGCACTACCTGAATCTGGATTATTAACCGTGAGCTTTAATTGTCCATCACCAATTGTGAGCTTAACAGCGCGGCCGCGATCACTTGAAATAGTTGATACGCGATCAACTGCTGCTGCAAAAGCGGCGCGATCAATAATCAGTTTTTTATCATTGCCTTGTGGAATAACTCGGCCATATTCAGGAAATGTACCATCAATGAGTTTTGATGTTAAAACCACAGAGCCTGCCGAAAAACGAATTTTTGCGTCTGATAATTCGATTTTCACCAAAGCTTCATTGTCATCACCAACTAACTTTTGCAATTCAGCAACGGTTTTACGCGGAATAATAACGCCAGGCATGCCTTCCGTGCCATGAGGTGCATTAAGCTCTGCTTGCGCCAAGCGGTGACCATCAGTTGCAACGGCACGCAGCTTTAATACACCGTCACTTTCAACCACATGGAAGTAAATACCATTTAGGTAATAACGGGTTTCTTCGGTTGAAATTGCAAATTGCGTTGAATTAACAAGGCGCTTTAAATCTTCAGCTTTAATTTCAAAAGAATGACTAAATTGGCCCGTGCTTAACTCTGGAAAATCAGTTTTTGGCAAGCATTGCAAACGAAAACTCGCACGGCCTGCAGCAACTGCAACCGCATTGCCTTCACCATTCATTGAAAGGCTTACTTCACCGCCATCTGGAAGTTTACGAACAATGTCATAAAGAAGATGAGCCGGAACAGTCGTAGCACCAGCCTGCTCGATAGTTGATGTGGTTGTCTCAGTTATTTCAATATCAAGATCAGTTGCCTTTAGCAGCATTTGACCATTATCAGCCTCAATCAATACGTTAGACAGGATAGGGATGGTATTGCGCCGCTCCACGACCCGATGAACACGACCCAATGATTTGAGAAGATTGGCACGATCAACTGTAATGCGCATATCTATAACTCACTTCCTAAACTGCGGATATTCAACCGCTAAACCAAACTTTAAAGACAATTATCTTCGCATCAAAACCAGCGCAATGATTCTGTCGTTAATCTCTTATAAACCACATCGCTTAATTGACAAAACAGCATCTTGCAACTTGTGTGGATAAATTTGGCAAAAGCCATTAATGACAGCGTTTAAAAATAGTGAAAAACACCTATAAATATTCTTGTCAATCTCACCGCTATTGTGGAGCACGAGGTAATTGCTAATTTATGGTAATTACTAATTTACGCAAAAAGCACCAATTGAACCTTGTCAATCAGTGCTTTTATTTTCAAAACTTAAACTTGGTGCTTAGGCGATATGATTTATTTGCGCTTACGCAAGGCGAATTATAAGACATAAAGCCTATTCAAGCCCTTCAAAAAGTGCGGTAGATAAATAGCGCTCTGCAAAGGAAGGAATAATGACTACGATATTTTTGCCATTATTTTCTGGACGCTTACCAACTTCAATTGCCGCAGTTAAAGCAGCACCAGCCGATATACCAACTGGAATGCCTTCAATGCGCGCAAGCGCGCGAGAATTTTCAAAGGCATCGTCATTTGCAACGGTGATGATTTCATCATAAACCTTGGTATCCAATGTGTCTGGCACAAAGCCAGCTCCAATACCTTGCAACTTATGTGGGCCGGGATTGCCACCTGATAAAACAGGGGAATCCTTTGGTTCTACCGCAATAATTTTAACATCGGGATTGCGCTCTTTTAATACTTGCCCCACGCCAGTGATTGTACCACCAGTACCAATTCCGGAAATAAAAAAATCGACATGACCATCGGTATCATTCCAAATTTCTTCCGCCGTTGTTTCGCGGTGGATTTGCGGATTTGCTTGATTTTCAAATTGCTGAGGAATAATCGCATCGGGAATTTCTTGCGCTAATTCTTGTGCTTTCGCAATAGCGCCTTTCATACCCTTTGCACCCTCTGTCAAAACCAGTTCAGCGCCAAGATATTTAAGCAATTTGCGTCTTTCAACCGACATAGTTTCTGGCATAGTTAAAATAATGCGATAGCCTTTTGATGCAGCAACAAAGGCCAAAGCAATACCAGTATTACCGGAGGTAGGCTCGATAAATACCGTTTTACCCGGCACGGCTTTACCAGCCTTTTCAAGTGCATCAATCATTGCAAAACCAATGCGATCCTTGACGCTCGCTAAAGGATTAAAAAATTCAAGTTTTAAAAGCAAATTAGCGCCAACACCCTTGGCTTTGGCAAATTTATCCACCCGAACAAGCGGGGTATCACCAATCGTCTCGAGAATAGAATTATAAACTTTGCCACGCCCCTTAGTAGATTTGGCTGTTGTGTTATTTTCTATACCACTCATTTAACGCTCCATCGCTTAAAGCTAAAAGGCAATAATCGCTTATTTTCAAGCGATATGCCGCTCTTTTAAAGTTTAAATCAAGATAACCTTTTTTAACCGGACAAAAGAGAACTGATGAATTAATTTCCTGCCATATCATGCATTATTTTTTTAAAAATTATCAAAACATTAGATAATTATTTCAAAATGGCCAAATTGTTGAACATATATGCTTCAATCTAATTTTTGCTACCGTCAAATTTATTGTGCAAATGTCACGACTGAAATTCTTTAAAAAATATTTTGAACCTTTATAAATTTTGCCGCAAAAGATCACGAAACAATCACATTTCGTCTCCATATTGAACAAAATTTAACCAAAGTCGAAAGGCAAATTAGAGCCAAGACAGCAATATGAATTGAAAAGCTACACAGGCAACCTTATATAGTTTTGGCATCGATAGCCTGACGACATCGGGTAAAATCAATAGTGAAACTGTCTATCTAATACATTAAAACGGGATATATCTTTATTGCTGCTGCAAAGCAAAAATAAAGAAACACTTAAAACAAGTTATGGAAATTGAGGTAATTTATGGAACGCTCAACAAAAAGATTTTTGTCAACGGCCCTATTTGTCCCCGTCCTTTCCTTGACTGCAATGCAAGTACCAAGCGTACATGCGCAACAAAACCCTAATTTTTTAGAGCGGGTTCTTGGCGGCAATAAAAGCCAAAATGTTGCGCAAGCCTCGCCGCAGATTGATACGCGTACCATTCAGCTTGAACAAGCTTTGCGTGATTTAACGACCCAAGTAGAAAACTTGAATATACAGGTTTTAGAAATGCAAAACCGTATCGATGTTCTTGAAGGCAAAAAGCCAAGTAATGCCGCAATTGCCCAGCGCCAACAATTGCCCATCAATCCTCCAATTGCGACTACAAGTGCCAATAGTGTCTCTACCAATAGCACTGTAAGTGGCTCGACAAGTAATAAAAATACGACACCAACTGCAAAAGCTCATGCCGAAGTGGCACCAAATACAAATGGCGGCATGGAAAATTTGGGCTCTATTCATTTTGACCGCGATGGCAATATTATTGAAAGCGCGAGCGGTAGTAATTCACAAGCCAGTGTTCCAACAGGTGGTAACCAAACAACCTCCGTGCCGCAAACTTCAAGCCCAAAAGAGCTTTATCAAATTGGCTATCAATCGATTCTCGCTGGCGATTATCGAGCCGCAGAACCTATATTTCGCGCGTTTCAAGAGCGTTACCCAAGCGACCCATTGATTGCGGATGCTTCCTTTTGGCTTGGAGAATCACTCTATGGCCAAGGGCGTTATCGTGAAGCGGCGGCAGCCTATATGGATGTTGAGCGCAATTACAACTCAACACCGCGCGCACCGGAAAATATGCTTAAGCTTGGCATGACTATGGCAGAACTTAATGATGATGAAACTGCTTGTGCAGTCTTTGCAAAAGTGCCACAAGAGTATAAACAAGCAGAGCCTGCAGTGTTAAAGCGGGTAGTTGATGAACAAAAGCGTCTTAATTGTAGCCCGTGATAGCAAATCTTAAACCTAATTTTTTAATTGATGATTTTGACCAGAGCCAAAATATCATTGCCGCCGTATCAGGGGGAAGTGATTCTTTGGCTTTGTTATTCTTGTTACAAGAATTTTTACAAAAGCATGGCCAGCAGCATCGGCTCGTCGCAATTACGATCGAGCATGGTTTGCGTCCTGAATCCTTTTTAGAAGCACAGGCAGTTGGTGCACTTTGCCTCAAGCATAATATACAACACGATATTTATGTCTGGCAGGGGGAAAAGCCCAAGGTGGGCATATCGGACAAGGCAAGAACGGCTCGCTACAATCTCTTATGTAAAGCGGCCAAACAATACCAAAGTCACGTTATTTTAACTGGTCACACTTTTAACGACCAGATTGAAACCTTCCGCATGCGGCAAATACGCCTTGATAAAGGCCGTGGACTTGCTGGCATGGCAAGAGAAGCACTCTTACAACAAGAATTTAAACTATTGCGCCCTTTGCTCGATTGCAAAAGAGCCGATTTGCGCAACTATCTGCTAACAAAAAATATTGGCTGGGTGGATGATCCAAGCAATGACAATGTGCATTATGAACGCGTGCGTATTCGCAAAAGCGCTGATCCTGCCATTGAAGACACTATTTATAATCAACTTAAAACAGCACGGTTACAGCGCGAAAAAGCTGCAAAAGACATTGCTCAACTTATTCAACAAACCAATATTCATTGGCGCGGCGAACAACTTTTTATAGAAATTGCTGATGATTCGCTGCGACAACAGCTAGCTTTCATTCACTTAATTGAAGTTTTATCTGCACTTGTCGGCGGCAAAGCGTTTTTGAAGCCAGCAACCAGTGCTTTAATTGACTTCATTGCAACACCAGCAAACGCCAAAAAGGCGACCCATTGCTCTGCACTTTTAGAAAACCACCCTAAAGAAATAAGGATTTGGCGCGAACAAAGAAATTTGCAGCCAATGATTATTACCAGCGGTAAAACCATGATTTGGGATGGTCGCTTTGCTATTACCAATAAGCAAAACGAGGATTTAATGATACGTATACCAAGCATTAGTGAGGTCCATGCTGCATTAAATGAACTACAAAACCACAATATAAATAAGATCAAATACCATATACCATCCTTATTAACTGCGCCGCTCATTGAAACAAAAAATGATAAGACCCTGCCGTTCATTAGCCGCAAATTTTCTGAAAGTAACCAATATCATATTACACCTGTATTAATGCCGTTTCATTGGTTGGCATCAGGACATGATTTTGCCATGCTATCGCCATTATATCGACTTTTTTATCAAAGAATGGATTTAAAATTCAAAATAGATGGTTTTGCTAACAAAAACCTTGCAGAAATACCCACTTGCACCTTGGCAAGTGAAGAATGAAAACATATGTTACAAAAAACTTCACTTGGCAATTTGCTAAGGAAGTATTCATAATATCTTTTAGTTGGTTATGGATGAATTTGACAATCGACATGTCGCGCAAGATTTTGTGCTGTGGTTTTGTCGGTGAAAATTATGACAAGAATACTAAGAAATGACAAAATTATAAGTGCCTTTGGCTTAGATATGGATTTAATATGAACCCGAATTACCGTTCCGTTGTCCTATGGGGTGTTATTGCAGTTGTTATTATCGCACTGTTTTCGATGTTTCAGGGAGCAGGACAACAAGCAAGCACAACAATTCCTTATTCTGAATTCTTAACCAATGTAGAGAATAAGCAGATTAAAGAGGTAAAGATTGAGGGCCAGTCGATTAGCGGCCTTAAGGAAGATGGAAAAGCATTCAATACTACTGCACCTAAGGGCGAGCAGATTGCTGAACGCTTACAAGAAAAAAATATTAAAATTGAAGTAACGGCTGATAGTACTGGTTCCAACCCGCTTTTTAGTATTATTACGACAATTATTCCAATTGTCATTGTCATTGCAATTTGGGTATATTTAATGCGCCAAATGCAGGGTGGTTCACGTGGGGCAATGGGCTTTGGCAAATCTAAAGCAAAACTCTTAACCGAAGCGCATGGCCGTGTCACCTTTGATGATGTTGCTGGCGTTGAAGAAGCCAAAAATGATCTAGAAGAAGTGGTGGAATTTCTACGTGACCCACAAAAATTCCAACGCCTTGGAGCGCGTATTCCCCGTGGTGTATTGCTTGTTGGCCCTCCAGGAACAGGTAAAACTTTGCTTGCCCGTGCGGTGGCTGGTGAAGCAAATGTGCCGTTTTTTACAATTTCTGGTTCTGATTTTGTTGAAATGTTTGTCGGTGTCGGTGCAAGCCGTGTTCGCGATATGTTTGAACAAGCCAAGAAAAATTCCCCTTGCATTATCTTTATTGACGAAATCGATGCCGTAGGCCGTCATCGTGGTGCTGGTATTGGCGGCGGTAATGACGAGCGTGAACAAACATTAAACCAGTTGCTGGTTGAAATGGATGGCTTTGAAGCAAATGAAAATGTCATCATCATAGCTGCAACCAACCGCCCCGATGTTCTTGATCCTGCACTATTACGTCCAGGCCGTTTTGACCGCCAAGTTGTTGTGCCAAATCCAGATGTTGCTGGCCGTGAGCAAATTTTACGTGTGCATGTACGTAATGTGCCGCTTGCGCCTAATGTTGATTTAACTGTTCTTGCCCGTGGTACCCCTGGTTTTTCTGGTGCTGATTTGATGAATTTGGTCAATGAAGCAGCCCTTATGGCAGCAAGACGCAATAAGCGCCTTGTAACCATGCAAGAATTTGAAGATGCCAAAGATAAAATCTTAATGGGTGCTGAGCGCCGCTCGACGGCAATGACCCAACGCGAAAAAGAAAATACCGCCTATCACGAAGCAGGCCATGCTGTTGTTGCATTAACAGTACCAGCAACGGATCCTGTTCATAAAGCCACAATTATCCCTCGTGGCCGTGCTTTAGGTATGGTGATGCAGTTACCTGAAGGTGACCGCTATTCGATGACCTATCAATCTATGGTATCGCGCCTTGCTATTTTAATGGCTGGTCGTATTGCTGAAGAAATGAAATTTGGTGCTGAAAACATCACTTCTGGTGCATCATCCGATATTGAGCAAGCCACCAAATTGGCACGTGCTATGGTTACCAAATGGGGTTTTTCCGACCAGCTTGGTAAAGTTGCCTATGGTAGCAACCAAGATGAGGGCTATGGCTATGGTGCGGCTCGACAAGACGCAACTTCTGAACATACAGCGCAGATTATTGACATGGAAGTGCGCCGCCTTATTGATGACGCCCATGACGAAGCAAAACGCATTTTAACGGAAAAAAGAGACGAATGGGTGCGCCTTGCTGAAGGTTTACTTGAATATGAAACCCTAACCGGTGAAGAAATTATCGAGGTTATGGCAGGCAAAGAGCCTTCACGCAATCTTGGTAATGAAACAAGCCGTAGCTCGGGCGTGCCGAAAGCTGGCCGCAGCGTAAAGGTTGACATTGAAAAGCCTGTTGAAGAGGATCAAACTGCAGAAAACGAAAAATCGGCTGATAGTTCCCCTGCTGACAGCTCTAATTACAATAAGCCTGACAATGATGAAACGCCTCATAACAAATCATAAATATAGTACTCTATAGCAAAAAATAAAATAACGGGTGTGATGAAAATCACACCCGTTATTTTTTTCAAAAATTTAATTTAGTTTTTTTAGAGCGCATTGATATATGCTTGGTATGGAAACTGCTCCCATTACTATATTTTGGTGCATGGTCTTAAAACCAAAATTGCGCCAAGCTTTACTGGCAATAGTTTAAATACCAATGCTGAGCCATGATAAAAATAACCTTAACTAAAAAGGTTTTTTAAAGCCGCGTTTTTTTGATATGCGAGTAAAGGAATTTTTTAAATAGAATAAACAGCTACTACGCCGTTCGCTTTTTGTGGCTGGTTAAAACAGTCATCTATTTTTCAATAGCCACAAATAAAGGAAAACAAAAATCCAACTATTGACGATTTTCTATTGTTTTACTAACGCCAACCAGCAGTTGCCACCAAGTTTTAGATGATTAGTGATCCGTGCGCAGCTCATTAGATTTGCGGATTAGCGTTTTTTTGAGATTTATAATTTTTAGATATTTTTTATTACTGACAATTATTATACCCGTAAGCAAGGCACAAACTGCTCAACTATTTTTTAGCACCAAAGGCCTGCTCTAGGCGGTTAAGCTGTAGCTTAATTACTTCAGCACTTTCATTTTTTTGGCCAGCACTATCATCTTCACTGTTTAAATGGCGAACGCGCTCTAACAACTGGACAGACTCACTTACTAAATCACGAAATTTTTGTGGTAGCTCATTCCACGCCTCGTGGTCAAAACGCGGATATTCTAAATTGAGTTTAATTTTTTTCTTTTCTTTGGCGACATAATCTGGCTTCATATCATTGTCACGCAGAGCCCGTTCTAACAACAGCCATGAAGCCACCTGCATTAAACGTGATCCTAAATGGATAGCTTCTGTTGAATAAAGAGCCGCAGCATCGTCAGGCAAGCAGCACATAGCAGCACGGCCATCTTCATTAATATAATGGCCAACTTCTTCAATCAAGTGCATGCCGCGCTGATAAAGCGCTTTGAAAGTTGTATTAAAAGCTTCATGCTCCATTAATACAACCATATTGCCTGATTTATTCGTGCTTTTCGACGGATGTGATCCCACCTGCTGTCCATCCTTAGGCCATGTGGCTACCATATTCATATTAAAGACCTTTATTGAAACAAAAAAGTCAAGCATATTTAAGGCAAATTGCTTTTAAAACAATTGCTTCAACTATTCTTGGTTGAAAACAGGGTAATATCACTACCGGCATTTAAACAAACACCACATGCTGAACTATCAATCAACTGAGCAATGCAAAAGTATTTGCATTATTGATGATATTCAAAACAACCCAATTATTGCCTATTCAACGCAAGCTGCCCGAAATTGGTTCCTTCATTTTTGAATTTTATTTATTAAACAACATGTAAATCAAATAGCAAATATAATTTAACCACCAACAAAGCCTGAAACTCTGGCTGGCAAAATCTTCTCTCTAGCGATTCCATGCATCAATTATCGCCTTTTATAATAGCATTTCACCTTGAAAGGCATATTAGAAAACAATTGCACACAATTAAGCAAAATGAAGGTTAATAAAGATTAACTGGCTTTAAGAACATTGGCGACAGGTTGTGGTAGTGCAACTTCGCCATCGGTTGTTGGAGCATCAGCTAGAGCGGGTTGTGTTTGCTGTTGTTTCGCAGCAAGCTTAATCATTGCAAGCCATTCAAAATAATAAGCAACGGTAAATTGCACAACAACACCAGTTGCAATCAGCAAGCTATCAAAAACCAATCCGCCGGGATTAACTTGCTTTAACACCTGCGCCGCCATTGCTAAAATAGTTCCAGTAACAAATACAGCAAGGCTATATTTGCCCAAAATCGCTAATGGATTGGTGGGCAAGCAACGGAAAAAATTGGAGATCCGTGGGAAAATTGCAATTACATAGGCAAGCGCTAAGACATGTAAAAGGCGAGGTAAAGACTCATATGTCTTATCAAAACCAGTTAAACGATGCGGCAATCCCATAGATGGATCAATCCACCAGAGGTTAGCCTTTACCCAAATAAGCGAAAGAAGCAAATAGCCAATCGCTGAAATCACTAATAAGGGATGGGTCGGTAACTTACCACCATTTTTAATATGCATAGTGACCACAAGGCCAACAACAAACAAAAATTGCCATGAAAGGGGATTTAAAAACCAAACACCTGCATTAGGATAATTAATGGGAGCGATGCCATAAAGCGCAGAGGATAAATAAAGGCTACCTGATACAACTAAAAGCAAGGCATAGCTTTTACGCGCCAAAAACAACATAAATGGCGCTGCAAGCATCAATACCAGATAAAGTGATAAAATATTATTATAGCCCAATTGATGGCCCAGCGTTACAATGCCAAACACTGCTTTTGCGGGCTCTTTCATGATTGGTGCAATATTAATTTGACCCAATAAATTTGGGTGGTGCATAAATAAGGCAGCACCACAAAAAATCGAAATAGTGATAAGAGTGGTTAAGATATGAGCCGAATAAAGCGTAAAACTACGCTTCCACATTTTTAAAGTAAGCAGCAAACGATTGCCTGGTACAAATTTATTACCATAGGCAAGGCCAACCGCAATACCTGACATCAACACAAATGCTTCGGCCGAATCAGAAAAACCAAAATTCTTATGTGTAAATATTTCGTAAATATTACCAGGAACATGGTTGATAAAAATAGTCAAAAGCGCCAAAGCCCGCAATACATCAATGCGTGTATCGCGCTTTACAGCTATATTTTGGGTAAGATGAGACGCCTTATTCAATTCAAATACTCCATGCAACGCAAGCAATTTGCGGTCATGCTATAATTAGAACTATGGATTGACAAAATGTAGCCCAAAAATGCGCTTTACCCATCAATTTTCGTAATAAGTTGAAATCTTAGTTAAGATAGATATCCAAAATGGCAAAACCTCTGCCCCATTTTAAAGCCTTCCCCCTTAAAACGAATTGCACCTTAAGCAATTAACCCAATCCAAAACCGTGCCACATCATCTTATCGAAGATTTTGCTAACTTTCATATGACACCATATTAAAAAAACGCAGCTCATCTAATGATTGCTAAAATCGCTATGAAAACTAAAGATAAATGGACATAAATCGACTATGATGATTAAAAATCCCCTTAGCAAAGAGATTTCTTGCATTTGTTTTATTTGCAAGATTAAAATAAACCACTATAAAGGCAATATTTAACATCGGCAGGAGAATAAGCATATGTCCGGTAATAATACTTTTCAACGCTGCCGCATTGTTTTAGCTCTTTCAATTGCACGCAATATATCACCCGAGCAATTAACCGATATTTTGGCAGCAGGCGATGTTGCTTCTCTCATTCTTTATAGTGAAGAAGAAAATGAAAGTGCCTTCCAAAAACAGGCCCAAGCTTTAGTGCCAGTCATACAAAATGCTGGCGTTGCTGCAATTATCGCAGGCGATAGCCGTATTGCGGGACGAGTTAAAGCTGATGGACTACATATTGAGACCAATTTAGAAGATTTAAAAGAAGCAATTGAAAAACATCAATCATCAATGATGGTTGGCTTTGCCAATTTGCGTGACCGCCATAATGCTATGCAAGTTGGCGAATTAGAACCTGATTATATGATGTTTGGTAAACTTGGTGCGGATAAAAAACCAGAAGCCCATTCACGTAATATCAATCTTGGTGAATGGTGGGCATCATTGATGGAAGTTCCAGCGCTTATTCAAGCAGGCAATAGCTTGGCAAGCATAGAAACAATTGCTAAAACAGGTGCAGAATTTATCGTTTTAGAAGAAGCCATTTTCGGAACAGGCGATATGGTAGCAAATATCATTGCAGCAAATGAGTTGCTTGATGAGCATGCACCTAAATTAGGGGATAATGACGAGTGATGCGGGTATTCGGCTTTGTGGTAGTATCAACTGCTGTTTTATTGAGCAGTACTGCAACTGGTTTGGCACAAAATACGCCTAATGTTATGGTTATGGAAACTGTGCCGGCAAGTGCCAGTGATATTCGTGGCCCAGTTCATGGCGCGCCAGCAACCGGGCACCCCATGAACCGGTCCAATCATACATCCTCAAGCAACAACCTACAGATCGCTGGAATGCGCCCCTCAGCCAATCAGCCTGAACCTGAGCCTGATCTACCAGCCCACATCCTTAAAGCTGGCGATTATGATGCCGCTTATAGTGCTTATGTTTCAGGACAGTTTAAAAGAGCATTTGAATTAGCCCAAAAGCGGGCTGATATTGGTGATCCAACGGCAATGACCCTTATAGGCATGCTTTACATGGAAGGGCGGGTTCTTGAAAAAAATTCTGAGATTGCCGCAGACTGGTTTAAACGTGCTGCAGATCTTGGCGACCCCCATGCCGCGCTCTATTATGGCGTTAACTTATTCAATAGTTCAACAACTGAAGAGGGCAAGGAAACGGGGGTTACTTATCTAAAAAAGGCAGCAGATGCTGGTATTCCGCGTGCCAATTACTATTATGCTCAAATATTAATGAATCTTGCCCCTGAAAAAGACAAACTTGATATTGGTCTTGTATGGTATTTAAAAGGCGCCATAAAAGGTGATGCTTATAGTCTTTATTCTGCTGCGGAAATTCTTGCCGTTGGGAGTGAAAAAGTAAAGCCCGATGAATATGCTGCGCGTGCTTTACTTGAAAGTGCCGCTAATATCGGGCATGTTGCTGCCCAATTAGAGCTTGCTAATTGGATGATTGACGGTCGTGGTGGACCAATTGACCAAAAGGGTGCGTTTACTCTAGTAAAATTGGTTGCGGTGAATAATGTGCCTGTGGCTCAAGTAAATCTTGCCCGTTTTTATTTCAACGGCGTTGGCACTGAAAAAAATCCTGTGATGGGTGCAAGTTGGTATCTTCTTGCCCAACAAGGGAACCAAGGAGCGACTGACCTTGACGAATTGATGAAAAAGCTTTCGCCCGAACAATTAAAACAAGCAAAAGCCCGCGTTGATACGCTATTATTCGCGCCCTAAATGAGTTGCAAATTCTATTACAACTCACCAAAATTGACTTTAATTATAAGCTTGCCACTTGAGCATATGTTTGATTTTTCAAAAAATTAGAGCATTTTTAGTCATTATAAAAATGCTCTAAGACAAGCAATCTGTGCAAACTCAATTCTTTTATTGCAGATCAATCAGCGTATTGCTGCCATCTGGATGAAACTTGATTGATGAATAATTCCATACGTCGAATTTTTTTTCCGCTTCCACGTAGATCGTACCTGAGCCCTTTGGGCCTTTAATCGAAATTGCAATATCGGCGTTACCATTTGAGTTGGAAACACTTACAGAGCCTGTAAAATAGCTTGCTGGCTGCATCGGCTCACCAATTAATTCAATGACTGCTGCATTTTTTTGCGCCGCAGCAACACCCACTTGATAAGCATCGGCAGAGCGCATAAAGCCAGTAATAGTAAAAAACAATATGCTGACAAACACAGCAATACCACCGACAATTGATATTGGCAGCACCCATTTTAAATTGCGCCGAAGCCATCCGCGTTTTTTTTGACTATTAATATTATCCCTCATCAAACTTTACCTTCCAAATCTACTAATAAATTATCTATATTAAATGCAACGGTTCATGACAAAATAGCCTACAGCATATTATCTTTAAGTTTATCAGTTATATTCATTTGTCTTATAACAATGGAACATATACAATAATCAAGTAAAATTTTATCGCAATTTATTTTGCACTAATCAATTTTATACAAAACAAAATAGAGTATCGACAAGCGTTACTTATATGCTTGATTTTAATGAGGGAAAACACCATTAATATGGCTGTTACTATAGATCACCCTCAAAAGAACATTTCGTTTAAGAATTTTTTATAAAGAAAACTCTTATTTAGTTTCCATCAAAACTGATATTGGGGGTGGGATCTGCTAAACGGATAATCCAAAAATTAGCAATTATGCATCCCCAAAATCCACCAAAGCCTTAAAAACAGCTGTCAACACAAAAGCGGATTTTAAAAAGCATATAGCAAAAGGGTGTGTACTATTTTGTAAAAAATAAAAAAAAGACGATTTTTCAAAACTAACCACCAACAATATGGCATTTTCCTTGCTTTCATTACAATTTTATGGTTTTGGAAGATGAAATATAAATACCGTATTGATAGCGGATTTAATTTAAACGAGGTGCTCGCTATCTTTGATATGGTTTTTAAAACACAAGATTTATTGGTGTTATCAGTCAGTAAAATTAACAAAAGTGAAACTGATAGGTAAACTTGTTTAAATCAGCAGCAAGCATATGCCAATATGGGTGGAAATTTGTATAATATGTGTTATTTAGCCTCTTAACACATGGATATAGCAAAAATTATAAGATATTTGATATAAGTGGATAGATAAATGAAAATTAATGGCAATGAAATTCGCCCAGGCAATGTGATTGAACATGATGGCAGCCTTTGGGTTGCAGTAAAATGCAATGCAGTAAAGCCTGGTAAAGGTGGCGCATTCAATCAAGTTGAACTTAAAAACCTTCTTAATGGCACCAAGCTTAATGAACGCTTCCGCTCTGCTGAGACTGTTGAAAAAGTACGTCTTGAGCAAAAAGACTTCACATTTCTTTATGAACAAGGCGATGCTTTGATTTTCATGGATTCAGAAAGCTATGAGCAGCTTGAATTGCAAAAAGATTTTGTTGGCGATCGCGCTGCATTTTTGCAAGATGGTATGACTGTTACTGTTGAACTTTATGAAGACAGGCCAATTGGTATATCCTTACCTGATCAAGTAACATTAACAATTTCTGAAGCTGATCCTGTTGTTAAAGGCCAAACCGCTGCTTCTTCCTATAAGCCTGCAATCCTTGAAAATGGTATTCGCGTTTTGGTGCCGCCTTTCATTGCATCGGGTGAGCGCATCATCGTTGATACCAATGAAATTACTTATCTTCGCCGCGCTGACTAATTTTTTGTTTGAGTGGCATTTTAAAATGCCACTCAAAAATTCATAAGTTTAACACGAATAAAATTCACCATCGATAATATGGTATGCGCCGAATAAATGGCAGCAAACAAAATGTTTTTATTGCTTAGGTTGTAGCTAAGCAAATGAAACAGGATCTTTTTGGTTTTGGAATGACCAATATTATTGTTCATAGGCACCATCATTACACTTGCGTCAAAATACATATTTGATCGGCGAGCGCTTAAATGCTTGATAAAACGATAATAAAATCATTCCCATTGTTTTGTCTTGGCAAGCAGCCGAGATTTTCATAAAATTGACGATATTATAGATCACCCTTAGGTGACACAGCTAAAGTGATAGGAAAAGATAATGGCCCTTTCGGCTATAATGCATGTGATGGTACAAGCGACAGTTAAAGCTGGCCGCTCGCTGGTTCGTGATTTTGGTGAAGTGCAAAATTTGCAAGTTTCCCTTAAAGGCCCTGGTGATTATGTTAGCCAAGCCGATAAAAAGGCAGAAAACATTCTTTACAATGAATTAAGTCGCGCCCGTCCCGACTATGGTTTTTTAATGGAAGAAAGCGGCGAAGTTATCGGCAATGATGCCCAGCATCGCTTTATTATTGATCCACTTGATGGCACTACCAATTTTCTGCATGGTATTCCACTTTTTGCAATTTCAGTTGCATTAGAACGCCAAGGACAAATTGTTGCGGGTGTTATTTTCAACCCAGTATTAGATGAGCTTTACACCACGGAACGCGGTGGCGGTGCATTTTTAAATGATCGTCGTTTGCGTGTTGCAGCACGCCGCAAACTTGAAGATGCAGTTATCGGCACAGGCATTCCACATTTGGGCCGCGGTCATCATGGTAATTACCTTGTTGAATTGCGCAATGTCATGGGTGAAGTTGCAGGTATCCGCCGCATGGGTGCAGCATCATTAGATCTTGCTGCTGTTGCTGCTGGTCGCCTTGACGCCTTTTGGGAAGATGGTTTGCAACCTTGGGATATGGCGGCTGGCATGCTCATGGTACGTGAAGCTGGTGGCTATGTTTCCGACAAAGATGGCGGTCAAAATATGTTTGACACAAAAAATATTGTGGTTGGTAATGAACTAATGCATGGCGCTTTGATGAAAGTGCTTAAACGTCCAATCTAATAATCAGCGAAATATTTTGATGTTAATTTAAGGCTATTATTAGTAATAGCCTTTTTTATTGACCTTTTTAGCACTTTGGTAAAAAGAGTTTTTCTCGTCTTTATTTTAAACTAAACGCGCTTTAACCATTGCTATTTTCTTCATATTTTTCATAAACTATGCAATATTTAGCTTAGATCTTAATGGTGGGAAAGCAATTTTATGAAACGATTTATCAAAGCAGTATCTGCCTATAATGCCAAGGATTTTAGCAAGGCAGAAGAATTGCTTGACCAATTCTTAGGTAAAAAACCAAAAGACATTGAAGGACTTTATCTTAGAGCTTCCTGCTATATTAAACGTCAAGCCCACCAACAAGCCGAAGCGGATCTTATAAAGCTTCTGCAAATAAAAAAAGATGTGCGCGCATATGACTTATTGATACGTCTTTTTTGGGAAATGAAAAGACAAGAAGAGGCTTTAACTTTTGCCAAAGATTTTGCCAAAGCTTTCAATCAAAATGCCAATGCCCATTATTATTTAGGCATGGTTGAGCAAGGGTTTGAACGCTATGAGAATGCGCGAATGCATTATGATGATGCTTTGCAGCGTGACAATAATCATTTAGCAAGCCTCGTCAATTCGGCTTTTTTGGCGGTAAAAAAACAAGACTATGCAAATGCGGAAAGCCACTTATTAAAGGCAAAGATACTTGCCCCCAACTTACCGCAAATTTATGCCGGCGTTGCCGAAATAGCCGAAAAAACTGGCCGCTATAATGAAGCTGCACAAAATTTTAATGCCGCAAAAGATTGGGGCGGTTTGCAACGGGTCATGCGCCGTGGTGTAATTTGGAATGACTTAGGTAAAGTTGATGCAATTTACCGCCAATTATGTGAAAATAATGAGCTTAATGGTGGCAATATTGGTGATGCATTGTCTATTTTAAATATGCCAATTCTTACACCGCTAAACTTACGTAAAGCGGCTCATGCCTATGCGCTTAGCCGTTACGGCACTATTTTTAACAGGCCTCCTCTCATTAGTCCAACAAGTCAAAATGCACCTTTAAAAAAGCGATTAAAAATTGGCTATCTCTCATCGGATTTTTATGACCATGCCACTATGCGGCTCATGATTGGCGTTATGGAAGCACATAATAAATCAGACTTTGATTTCCAAATCCTTGCCTATAATGAGCCAAAGCAAGACAATTATACAGCGCGCTTAGCCCAATTGGGCTGGCCGCAACATAATTTATATGACAAAAGTGATTTTGCCGCCGCGCAATGGATTGCTGACAATGCGTTTGATATTATTGTAGACCTTAAAGGCTATACGGGCGAACACCGCCTTGGTATCACCGCTTATCATCCGGCCCCAATCATTGTAAGCTGGCTTGGCTTTCCTGGCACTTTGGGGCATGCGCGCCTTGCTGATTATATTATTGGTGATGCTATTGTTACTCCATTAAATGATGCAGACGGCTTTAGTGAAAAATTAGCGTTAATGCCCCATTGCTACCAACCAAATGACCGCACACGTCCATTTACGACCAATGTAACAAGAGCTGATATGGGATTGCCTGATAATGCCATTGTGCTTTGCAATTTTAATCAAGTTATCAAATTCAATCCAGAAACGATTGATTTATGGCAAAAGATCCTTGCCAATATTGATAATGCCCATTTATGGCTGATTAAACCGAAAGAACAAGACGTTTACGATAATTTGCTAAAAGAGTTTGCAAAACGCAATATTGACACTAGCCGGATTACTTTTGCCAGCCCCTTAAGCACTGATCTTCATCTTCAACGTCTTGGTCTTGCTGATATCGCCATTGACACATTTCCATATACGTCCCATACCACAGCAAGCGATGCCTTATGGGTTGGGGTTCCACTAATCACCAAACGTGGCGCAAGTTTTGCCTCACGTGTGGCAAGTAGCTTGCTAGCCACCCATGGCTTTAGCGACCTTATTTGTGATACAGATGAAGACTATTTAGCTAGGATTATTGCTTTGGCAAAAAGCCCAGAGCAACAGCAAAAATTACGCCAAACACTTACTGACAAGCGGATGACCTCACCGCTGTTTGACACCCAGCTTTTTGCAGCCAACCTTGAAAAGCTTTATGTAAAAATGTGGCAAAACTATTCCCTAAACCAAAACAGCGCTATTACCTGCGATTAATTAAACCGCCAACAATCTGATCATGCATGAGCTGCAAGTTATTTAGCAGTTTTTAAAAGTGAAGCATCTTTAAGCAAAAAAGCCCCGCAAATTGCGGGGCTTTTTATTTTTATTGAGCTGTTTAATGACTTGCTGGTTGTGGTACATCACCACCATTACTGGTTCCATTATCAGTGCTGCGAGTTGCTTTACCTCTACCGCCGATCAAACGATAGAACATTGGAATAAAGAAGGTTGCAATACATGTTGCCGCCAACATACCACCAATAACGCCAGTACCAATTGCATGGCGGCTTGCAGAGCCTGCACCTGTTGAAGTTGCCAATGGCAACACGCCAAGAATGAAAGCAAGAGACGTCATAACAATCGGGCGGAAGCGCATTTTTGCCGCCGATAATGCTGCATCCACCGCTGACTTACCATTTTCGCGCTCAAGCACCGCAAACTCAACAATCAAAATAGCGTTCTTGGCGGCAAGCCCGATAAGCGTGACAAGCCCAATCTGGAAGTACACATCATTGGCAAGCCCACGTACCAAAGTAAGCAGCAGGGCTCCTGCAACGGCAAAAGGTACCGCCGTGATAACAGCAAGTGGCAAACTCCATTTTTCAAACTGGGCAGCAAGAATAAGAAATACCATTATGATACCGTAAATAAGCGCGGTACTTCCCTGACCTGAATTGGTTACTTCCTGATAAGAAGTCCCTGTCCAAGCGATCTGATAACCTTGCGGCAATACTTCTGCAGCGACCTCTCTCATCGCATTAATAGCATCGCCCGATGTATAACCAGAAGCAGCATCACCAGTTACTTTGGTAGCATAATAAGCATTATACCGCTCTAACTGATCAGGACCTACAACACGTGTTGCCTTGATCAATGCATCAAGTGGAACCATTTCGCCACTATTAGACCGAACAAAAACTTGTTTTAAGTCTTCAGGAGTACGGCGAAATTCAGCCTCAGATTGCAATTTAACCTGATAGTTACGACCATAAAGCGTAAAATCATTAATATAGACGTTACCAAAGGTTGATGAAAGCGCATCATAAATAGTGCTGATCGGCACATTCATTGCCAAAGCTTGCTCGCGGTCAACCTTTAAATCATATTGCGGTACATTAGGATCAAAAGTTGTACGAACCATTTGCGGATTTAATTCTGGACGCATCCGTGCTGCTTGCACAACCTTTTGCGTCACGTCATTAAGCTTTTTCAACGTTTCTTCAATAGTTTGTGCTCCGCCAGTACTACGATCTTGAATATAAAGCTCAAAACCACTGGAGATTGAAAGCCCCATAATTGGCGGTGGATTAACTGGGAAGATAAAGCCACCTTGGATCCCAGATGTTGCCCCCATAATTGGACCGGTCATTTGACGTGGATCCTGCATTGGATCACTACCACGAACACTCCAATCTTTCAGCGTTAGGAACATTGCCCCAGCACTGGTTTTAAGACCACTTGATTGCAAATCAAAACCAGCAATAGAAACAATTGAATCAACAGCCTTATTTTGACTTAATATCGCCTCGGCCTGTGTCATAATTTTAGAGGTGCGATCAAGTGATGCGCCAGATGGTAATGATACAAACACCATTAAGACGCCCTGATCTTCAGCTGGAACAAGTGCGCTTGGAACTTTTTCGAACAGATAGAAAACAGATCCGCAAACAAAAATGAAAATCGCGATACCAATCGCAACATAACGAATAAAAAACTTGACGCCATGCATATAAAGATTGGTAATTGCATCGAATAATTTATTGAATGCTCTGAAAGGTGCAATAGGTTCCTTATGGGTTGGCTTTAAAAGCAAGCTGCACAAAGCTGGTGTCAGTGTTAGAGCTACAAGCCCTGAAATTACCACTGAAATTGCAACCGTAATCGCAAATTGCTTATACATGATACCAGCAAGACCACCCATGAAGGACACTGGAATAAACACAGCACAAAGCACCAAAACAATAGCAATAATTGGCGAAGTTACCTCGGCCATAGATTTGACAGCCGCATCATGAGGTGACAGCTTTTCCTCACTCATCAGGCGTTCAACGTTTTCAAGCACAACAATAGCGTCATCCACGACGATACCAATAGCCAGCACCAAACCAAATAGCGTTAGCATATTGATAGAAAAGCCGAGAATATACATACCCGCAAATGTACCAATGATGGATATTGGCACCGCTATGAGCGGAATAAGAGTTGCGCGCCAGTTTTGTAAGAAAATGAAAACAACAATAATAACCAACAAAATAGCTTCGATGAAGGTATGAATAACTTCTTCAACTGAAACATTAATAAATTTGGTGGTATCATAAGGAACATCGAATGTAATACCCGATGGGAAATTCTTTGAAAGTACGTCCATGGTTGACTTAACGCTTTCCATGGTGGCTAACGCATTAGCACCTGGTTGCAAATAAATCATAATCGGCACCATCGGCGTACCATTAAGCTTGGTATCAACGACATATTGTTGTGTGCCAAGCTCAATGCGTGCAACATCCTTTAGGCGTAAAGCAGAGCCATTTTGATCAGAATTTAAAATGATGTTGCCAAATTCTTCTGCGGAAATTAACCGACCTTGGGTCGTCGCAGAATAAGTGTAAGCCCCCGATTGACTATCTGGGCTATCACCAAACCGACCAACTGCATATTGCGCATTTTGTTGTTGAACAGCTGTTATAACATCTGATGGAATAAGCTTATATTGCGCCAATTTATCAGGACGCAACCAAATGCGCATGGAGTAATCGATGTTACCGAGAACCTGAGCATCGCCAACACCTGAAATACGTTTAATATCATCCACCACATTAAGCAACGCATAATTGCCAACATAAGTACGATCATAGGATGCAGTATTTGACTGCATCGATACGATACCAAGAGTGGACGACGAACGTTTCACCACTGAAACACCCAAACGCTGTACTTCTTGTGGTAGTGTCGTCAACGCACGTTGCACACGGTTATTCACATTAATCGTTGCCTGGTCTGCATCAGTTCCTTGCTTAAAAGTCACGGTGATTTGCAAAGTACCTTGTGCATTAGACACCGTGTTCATGTAAATCATGTCTTCAACGCCATTAATTTGCTGCTCAAGAGGAACAGCAACAGTCTGCGCAAGCGTTTGCGCACTGGCTCCTGGATATTGCGCCGAAATTGTAACCTGAGGCGGCAACAAATCTGGATATTGTTCCACGGGCAAATTAGGAATAGATAAAATACCCGCAAGAACAATCACAATTGATAAAACGGCAGATAAAACTGGCCTATTGATGAAAAAACCATAATTCATTGTTTTTCACCCGTTTTAGGGGTTTTATCATCATTAGGAGCCGAGCTTTTTGCTTCGGCTTCTTGCGCTGGCTGCCCTTGCGTTGGTTGAGGCAATGCCTTTCCATCAAGTGTCGTCAAATTGCCGATTGCATCACTACCTGGTTTTTTCCGCCCCATGGCAGATTGAACCCCAACAATACCATCAGTAATAACACGTTCACCACCAACAAGACCAATAGTTTCCTCTATTTTTTTAGGTGTCACGGGTTGTGTTTCACCAGCCTGAGCTTGCTTATCTGCTTTGGGCTGGCCTTGTCCCTTTTGCTCCGCTTCAGCAGCGGGAGTAGCTGGAGCAAGCGGTGCATCAACCATTACCTTGGTTGCTGGCTCTAACAACCAATTACGTCCTTCAACCTCGCGCGCAACTTTAACAACGCGTTTTTGCAACTTCATATTTTCGTCGATAATATAAACATACTGATTAGTTGCATCTTGCAATAGCGAGGCTTCAGGAATGACGATGGCATTATCCTGTTTAAGTCCAAGTACAGTAACGCGTACAAATTGTCCTGCAACCAACTGCCGATTATCATTGTTAAAGACCGCACGCACACCCAATGTACCTGTGGTTGCATCTAGAGTTGGCGAGGTGAAATCAATTGTTCCAAGCTCTGGATATTCACTGCCATCACCAAAGGTAATTCTTACCTGTAATTTATCAATTTTTTCGCCGCGGGCATTCATGTCAGCCATTAATTTTTGAATGGCCTTGGCTTCGCTATCTGTATAGGAAAAATTAACATAAATTGGATTACTTTGGGTAATGCTAGTTAACAAGCCATTAGCACTAATAAGACTACCTTCAGGAACTTGTTCCCTAGAAGTAACACCACTTATCGGCGCTGTAACTTTCGTATATTGCAGGTTGAGTTCTGCTGTTTTTAACAACGCTTGCGCCTGCTGCAAACTTGCAGCATTGGCATCACGGGTTGCAAAAGCTTGATCGCGCTGCGCCGTACTATAAACACGTTGTTTTAATAATTCTTCCGCACGTTTTGCATCGCGCAGTGATTGATCATAAGTCGCTTGAGCCTGAGCGACCGCTGCCTTTTGGCGAGCAACCTCGGCATCATATGTATCAGGGTCTATTTCAAATAAAACATCGCCCTCTTTTACCTCATTGCCTTCAATAAAGTTGCGACGCAATAAAATGCCACCAACACGCGCTCTCACTTCAGTTTCGCGGTATGCCGCTACACGACCTGCATATTCATAGGTGATAGGAACTTCACGCTTATCAATGGTCACAGCGGAAACATTAGGAGGGGGCATTTGTTGTGGAGCTTTTTGTTCCTGACCACATGCCACTAAACTCAAACCGGTAGCACTGATTGCAATGCCCATCGTTAATTTCTTTAAAAAATTCATGTCTGATCAGACCTCTATATCATGATATGCCTAAAATATACCGACACCAATGTTTGTAAATAGGTGAAACCGAAGGTAAATTGAATATTTTGTTAAATTTACCTTGTTACACCCTACAATCAAGCGTTAAAATACTAATAATATGGCCTATACATGCTTCAAGTAAATAATTGAACTTATATTGTAATTATCCCATTGCCTAGGTAAAAGTCGATAGTTATTATCTCCCAGCATTGGTCACAAAAAAATGATCTTAGAAACACAAAAGCTGTAAAAACGCTGATTCTTGATGCTATTACAAAACTGCCCCTTTATTATCGTATCAAAATATCTGACTCTTAGCACAATAATGATTTACCAACAAATCGTAATTGCCTAGATTATATAAGCAAGTATTTGATATATATTGATTAACTTGGAACATATATGCGACGTACAAAAGCTGAGGCGGCAGCAACCCGCGATTCTATCATTACTGCAGCGCAATTTCTTTTCCTTGAACAAGGTGTTTCACAAACCACCCTTGCACACATAGCAAAACGTGCCAATGTCACACGCGGTGCTATTTATTTTCATTTTGCTGATAAAGCAGAAATATTTCGTGCCATGATTCAAAAAGTGCGCTTTCCGCAAGAAAGCCTCATTGAAGAAGCACAGCAAAGTGATTCTATTAATCCTCTTGATATTCTTGAAAAATCAGCAGCAGGTGCATTCAAAATTTTTAGCGAAGATGAGCAACAGCAACGGATTGTCACTATTATCACCCAACGCTGCGAATATGTTGGTGCTTTTTCTAAAAATGTAGAGCGTCTGCGCCAAGCGCAAAATAGCATGTTAGACCTTTTCATACGTCTTTTACAGGTCGCACAAGATCGACAGATGCTTAACCAAGATTTTTCGCCGGAAGATGCAGCCCGCATGCTCGTGGCCATTATTGGCGGAATTATCAGCGAATGGCTACATTCTGGCAAAACTTTTGATTTGCAAAAAATTGGCAATCAAATTGTAAGCATTCAAATAAAGGCATTACGCAGCACTTAGAAAAACAGAATGTTATTCGTCTTATTATTAATATTAAACAGAATAACCAATCGAAAACATGCAAATTCAAAATACATTTTTCATATACATTTTTTCAAAAATTAATTTAAAAAATAATAAACAGAATTTTATTTAAATATTACTTATTAAAACGACCAATTTAAAGTAATTTCAGCCAATCGATTATAAATAAATTATAATATTAATAATCATAAACAATATTTTATAAGATTATTATTAAATAAAACTTATAGAAACAGTTTCTTCTTTTATAGTAAAAATAAAACAATGTTTCAATATGATGCAATTTTGCAACAAAAAAAAATAAATATTAAGTCTTTTTTTTGTTTAGACTTATTTAAAGCAAATAAAAATGCCATTTTTTGGCTTAAAAATACGATTTAAATAAAAAATAAGATGTCGTCTATTTAAAACTAGATGTAGTTAGCATTGCATTTTCTTTTCTAATCGAATAGAAACGCCGCATTTACCTTTTTAACTTAATCATTAAAAGTCTTTTGCGGGGGCGAAAATGAAAATACTCAAAAAATATCAAAAATTTAAATACTTGCTTTTACCAATAACATTATTATCCATGATGCCAACAGCTGCTTGGTCATCATGTACTGACAATTCTTGGACACCTGGAAGCAATGCAGTTGGCGCTTCGGCTCGGGACGGCGATACATGCTATGCCAATCAAACTTCTTATATGGGGCGTTGGCCTGTATATGCGATTGGCCAAGGAAGTATTTTGAATTTCACTCAAGAAACGGTTACCGTCCAAGGCTATCCCTATAATGCTCACCATATTATTGCTATGGGCGGCAGTCAGATAAATTTTAACAACTTGAATTTAAAACTTGATACATATGTTGGCACAGCTAATGGCGGCGTGCGTGGTATCTATGCAGGTAAATATACTGCTACAAATGATATACCAGCTAATGTTACAATTAATGGCGATTTCACCGCACGTTTAGAAACAACAGATAGTATTCACGCTGCGGTTGAAACCGATAATGCTTATAGTGTTATAATAAAAGGTAAAACTGATATTGTTTTAAATAAAAACGTCGAAAACGCCATTGTGGCCAGAAATAATTCAACGATTTATTTTGGCGGTGATACAAAAATTCATTCGTTAAACAATAATCTTACTGCAGAAACGAGCAGCAATATTACAATTGATGGTGCGGTTGATTTTCTAACAACCCAATTCCGTTCAAATGTTTATGCTCGTTCGGGCGGGCAAATTTTTTTAAATGGCGGCGGTAATATTATATCTCAAGTAAATGGTGGTAATGCACTAAATGCAAATGGCGCAAATTCGCTTATTTCAGCTCAAAACGTCAGCATCACCACCAGTGGCGACAATAACGAAGGACTTTACACAATAAATAACGCAACCATTATTTTCAAAAATGGTACTATACAAACTGAAGGTGAATACGCTTACGCTGCTTATGCGGGTGCCGGCAGCCATATCATTTTTGAGGGTGGCTCAGTGACAACAAACGGCAAATATGCCGACGGCTTTAGAGCAACAGATGACAATTCACTTATTACTATTAACTCAGCTAACATTCGAACCAACGGTTTAAATGCCATCGGTGCATTTGCTGAATTAGGTTCTAAAATTACATTAACAAACAGCACTATTACAACAACGGGTGATGAAAGCCGTGGTTTGGCAGCTGAAGATGATGGGTCAATTCTCCAAGCTTCATCCGTCTCCATTCAAACTTCTGGATCAAAAGCATTCGGCATTGGTGCATCTCGCGGCGGAAGTTCAACCATAATTAATAGTACCATCACTGTTAATGGGGAAAATGCATACGGGCTAGCCGCATATGAAAATGGTACGCTTAATGTCGAAAACACTGCAATTACAACATCTGGCAAGGACAGTGCTGCTATATATGCAGGGCATTGGGACAATGGCACAGAAGAAAATATTGCAAAGGATAATAATATTTCTGTATCAGGTAGCTCTATCATTGCTGAAAATGGCGATGTCATTCGCGCGGAAGGCGTAAGCTTAAATCTAAACTTTAAAGATATCACTACAGTTGAGGCAAAAGCGGGTAATTTGCTGCATGCGATGGATGATGATATGGCTCGCCATAGCCGCATCAACTTCAATGCACAAAATTCAGACATAATCGGTAACATCATTGTTGATGACCAAAATATTGCAAATATTGCTTTAGTTTCTAGTCGCTTAACCGGTCAGGCTATTAATGCAACCAATGTCTCTCTAGATACCAATAGTCTTTGGAATGTAACCGCAAGCTCCACCATCTCTCAAGAGCTTGCGAACAATGGTACTATAGCCTTCCAAGTACCGACAGCTAATAATTTTAAAAATCTTCAAACACAAAACTATTCGACCAATAACGGTACAATTCACTTTAATACCGCTCTAGGTGATGATTCATCACAAACAGACCGACTAATTGTGGAAAATAATACGACGGGTACTGGCAATATTAGTGTAACCAACATTGGTGGTACTGGCGCACAAACGCTTGAAGGTATTAAGCTCATTGAGGTCAATGGCCGATCAAATGCAATGTTTACAATGATCAATGGTGATACAACATATAATGGTCAACAAGCGATGGTCGCTGGTGCTTATATCTACAGCCTCTATCAGGGAGGTGCAAGCACACCAGATGATGGAAACTGGTATTTACGTAGTGTAACGGAACAAACAAAACGCATATACCAACCTGGTGTTCCTATTTATGAAGCCTATCCGCAAACTTTATTAGCGTTAAATGCTCTGCCCACCTTACAACAACGTGTGGGAAATCGTTCATGGCTTCAATCTAATGCTTCTGTTGACTTAGATTCAATAATTAATAGTTCTTTTGCGTCGGATACAACTGGATTTTGGATAAAAATGGAAGGAGGATATAATAAGGTGGATCCAAAGCACTCAACCACCGATACAAAATTCGATCAAAATACCTTCCGAATGCAAGCTGGTATCGATGCTCCAATGATTGAAACCCCTAACAACACATTGATTGCTGGTATCAATGTACAATATACACGTGGCAAGGCCAATAGCGATTGGCATTGGAGCGATCTTAAAAACTATGGTGACGGAACAGTTACTACCGATGGCTATGGCTTTGGTGGTACTTTAACTTGGTATAATGACACTGGTTTTTATATTGACAGCCAAACACAATTGACCTGGTTTAATAGTGACCTGCAATCTAAACTCGACAATAAAAATCTTGTGAATGGCAACCGAGGATTTGGTTATGCACTATCTGCCGAAGCTGGTAAAAAAATTGCCATTGGAAACAGCCTAAATTTGACACCTCAAGCACAATTGATGTATTCAAATATCGATTTTAAGAGCTTTAACGACCGCTATAATACCAGAGTAAATCTCAATTCAGCTGATAGCTTACAAACACGTATAGGCCTCGCTTTAGAACGCGAAAGAACTGCTAAAGGCAATAATGGCCTTATGAACCGCAGTCTCATTTATGGAATTGCTAATATTTACTATGAATTTTTAGATGGATCAGAGGTTAATGTGAGTGATGCAAAATTTGTGTCGCAATTAGACAAATGGTCTGCTGGCATTGGCTTTGGGGGATCTTATAATTTTGCCGATGATAAATATTCGATATATGGCGAAGCCTCTGCCAATACATCTCTTGAAAATATTGGCAATAGTTATTCTTTAAAGGGCAATCTTGGTTTTAGAAGTAAATTTTAAAATAACAATGCCTCCGTTTCATAATACGAGCATATCGAAATCTTTTATAGGGAATTTAGATATGCTCGTAATTTTAATAAATTTTCCCCTAGCAAAACCTGTTACAATTTCTTATAAAAATGATATAGCTTCTCTCATAAAATTATAATTTGGATAGCTTGGCGCTTTTCAATTTGTAAAAAACTGTATCAGCCTATAAAGACATCCAATAACCACTTAGTTATTTATTGGCTAAATATGCAAGGTAAATTCACCAAATTGACCTTGCGGTATTGCAGGAGAATGCCATGACGGGAAAAATTATCAGCTTTATTATGAGTGGCGGCATCGGCTCGCGCCTCTGGCCATTATCGCGTGAAGATTTCCCCAAGCAATTTCATGATTTTTCCGGCCATGGCTCTATGCTATCACAAACGGTAAGCCGTCTTAATCATCACGGCGATACACCGATTTATCTTATTGGGTCTGAAGCCCATGCGAGCCGCCTTAGTCAAGATATTGCAGGTCTCCCCTTAAATGGTGGCCGCCCAATATTTGAGCCAATTGGCCGCAATACAGCCGCTGCCGTAGCGCTTGCCAGCCAAATTGCGCTATCCGAGCAAGGCGAAGATGCGCTCGTTCTTGTTGTACCAAGCGATCATGAAATATCGACAAATGATGATTTTTGGGCAACGATTAATGAAGGCAAACTTGCTGCCCAAAATGGCAAAATCGTTGTTTTTGGTATTGTGCCCGATAAGCCGGAAACAGGCTATGGCTATATTGAAACAGCCAAAGATAATAATCAAGCTCTAGGCAAGCATGTTTTTGATGTGGAGCGATTTGTTGAAAAGCCTGACCTTAAAACTGCACAAAACTATGTTGCATCGGGTAACTTTCTTTGGAATTCTGGCATTTTTCTATTTAGTGCCAAAACGATGCAAGAAAGCTTTTTGAAACTATCTGCTGATATATGGCACAAGACCGCAAAAGCCTTAAAGGCCGCTAATACCGACATTTCTGGCACGTGGCTTCCCTTTGATGACTATGCAGATATTCCGTCAACCTCAGTTGATTATGCTATTATGGAACACGCAGACAATATCGCTCTTGTCCGCGCTAAATTTCACTGGAATGATTTAGGCTCATGGCAATCCTTGCTCGACGCACAAGGCGAAAACAATAATCGAGATGAATTTGGCAATGTCATCATTGGCGATGTTGTAGCAATTGATTGTGAGCGCTCATATTTACGCTCGCAAGGGGGGCTTTTATCAGCGGTTGGCCTACGCAACATGGCAGTAGTTGCAACCAGTGATGCAACCTTTGTTGCCCCCGTCAGTCAAAGCCAAAATGTACGCGAAGTGGTAGCTGCTTTAGAAAAATCCGGTCGCTTAGAAGCAAAATTTACCCCCGCGCCGGATCGTATGCCGATTGCTGGTAGTTATAATGCACGGGTTGAACATTGGCTATTTGACGAAACCTTGCCGCTTTGGTCAACATACGGAGTTGATGACAAGGGTGGATTTTATGAAGCATTGGGGCTTGATGGCCTGCCGATTATCGGTGAGCGGCGGATGCGTACCATGGCACGGCAAATTTATGCCTTTGCCATAGCCGGTGAAATGGGTTGGGATGGGCCAGCGCAGCAGCTTATCGACCATGGGCTTGATTTTATTTTAAAACACGGACAAACGGCAAATGGTGGCTGGGCTTCAAGTTTTGATGCCAGTGGCAACATCTTAAATCCCGTGGAAGATCTTTATGACCAAGCTTTTGTTTTGTTGGCGCTTGCTCATGCCCACAAGGCCGGCCATAAAAAAGCTTTGCCTGCCGCCATTAATAGTTTTGCATTTTTAGACGAATATTTAAGCGATAAAAGCGGCAAAGGCTTTTTTGAAACACCCAATGGCGAGCGGCAATGGCGGCGCTCCAACCCACATATGCATTTATTAGAGACTTTTCTTGCATGGTATGATGTAACTGGTAACCTTGATTATTTACAACGCGCATCGCGCATTGTTGATTTGTTTAAAAGCCATTTCTTTGATCGTGATAGCTGGACATTAGGCGAATTTTTTGATGATGATTGGCGTATAGCCACGGGCGAATCCGGTGACATTTGTGAGCCCGGCCACCATTTTGAATGGGCATCTTTACTTATAAGCTATCAAAATCTTTGCACAAAAACCAAAAAGCCGTGCGAAAACCTTGTTCCATTTGCACGAAAACTCTATGCTTTTGGCATTGCCAATGGTCTAAATCGTGCGACTGGCCTTGCCTATAATTCTGTTTCACGCTCAGGCTTTCCAATTGATCGCAACTCACGAAGCTGGCCACAAACTGAAGTGATTAAGGCCGCTATTGCTCTTGATGGCAATCAGGGACCCGACTTAAAGCCAGAAATTGAAGCGCGGGTCGGGCGGTTATTTCGTTGGCATATTGATGCCGCACCCAAAGGTCTTTGGATTGACATGATTGATGAAGATGGCCGTGGCCGTTCCAATGAAGTGCCAGCTTCCATATTTTATCACTTAGTTTGCGCCCTCACCCAATATCGCTCTTTTGCCCAACAAATTAGTCCAAAACTCAATAGTTAGTGAACACTGTCTTTAAATAAGTTTACCATCTAAATTTCGTGTCAATTAAGTAGGCCCATCATGACATCGCCCCAAGAAGCACCAATAACGCAACCCAACAATAGTGAACTTATTTATGGCATGGATGCTCGTCCAAAGCCGCATATTGCGTTTTTTGCGGCTTTTCAACATTTACTGGCGATAATTGTGCCAATTATTACACCGGGTTTTTTAATCTGCAACGCGGTTGGGCTTAATGATCGTGATACATCAATGATCCTGTCGATGTCACTGGTGATTTCTGGGATTGCTACCTTTGTGCAATGTCGCAAATTTGGGCCATTAGGCGCCAGCCTTTTGATTGTACAAGGAACGAGTTTCAACTTTGTTGGCCCACTTATTGCCGGCGGCGTTTTCATGGTAGAACAAGGCGTTCCAGCTGAGCAAGTTATGGCAACCATTTTTGGTGTAGTAATAGCTGGCTCCTTCATTGAAATGGGCGTTTCCCGCATTTTACCCTTTGTGCGGCGCATGGTAACACCATTGGTGACGGGCATTGTTGTTTTAATTATCGGCCTTTCCCTCATTAAGGAAGGTTTGATAAGCATGGGTGGCGGTTATGCAGCCATGAAAAACGGTACTTTTGCCAGCCCTGATAATCTCATACTTTCATTAACCGTATTTATTCTTATTATCATTTTTAATCGTATGAATTACATCTGGCTTCGCTCTAGTGCGATTATGCTCGCTTTGGTGGCTGGTTATATTCTAGCAGCACTCATGCGTGATTTAAATCTTGTCCCCTTAGCACAAGCACCAATTTTTGAAATACCGCGCCCTATGCATTTTGGTATTTCATTTTCTTGGTCACTGTTTATTCCAATGATTGTTATCTATCTTGTGACATCGCTTGAAGCGGTTGGCGACATTACGGCAACCAGTAAAATCTCTAAAGAACCAGTTGAAGGGCCAAAATGGATGGAACGCATTAAGGGCGGCGTTTTAGTCAATGGCGCTAATTCGTTGCTTGCTGGCTTTTTCAACACTTTCCCAAGCTCTGTCTTTGCGCAAAATAACGGTATTATCCAATTAACTGGCGTTGCCAGCCGCTATGTTGGCATTTGGATTGCTGCAATTTTGGTGATCCTTGGTCTATTTCCTATTTTTTCGGCTGTTATCCAATCTTTGCCAGAAGCAGCGCTTGGCGGTGCAACTTTAATCATGTTTGGCTCGGTTGCCGCCTCAGGCATCAATATCCTATCAAGCATCAATCTTGATCGCCGTGCCTTATTGATTATTGCTGTGTCTTTGGCATTAGGTCTTGGCATTGCACAAGTACCCCAATTTATTGAAGCTTTCCCAATATCAGTAAATTTAATGATTTCCCATTTATTTTTATGGGTTGGTATTGAGACTGTACCAAGCTTTATTAGTGCTGGGCCTGTTGTTATTGCAGATCTTATGCGCTCACCACTTGCCATGGGCGGCGTTACAGCAATTTTGCTTAATCTGTTTATTCCAGAAAGCGAAAAAACAAAAGCGGCTTAAAAGCCGCTTTATTACTGTATTTTTAAATCTTACTCAGATGATCCACTATTGGGCTTAATTGAGCCTGTAATGGTTTGATCTGTTAAATTGGGATAAAGACTATCCGATAATTGGCGATCTGTCCGCTGCATTAAAAGCGGTACTAAAATAAGACCCAACATAACAGCAGCCATGCCAAATAATAAAATAAACCGTAAAAAGCCAACACCAGCTTTCAAAGAATATTCGCCAGCCATAGAGCCAATATTTTCAATTTCTACGCTTTTTGCATGACCCATGATTAACTCCAACTAGCTATGGAAGATTTAAGGCAAAGAACCCAATATACTTCCGATAAGACATCAAAACTATCTCATATTCTACAGACAATAAGATAATCTCATGTGATCATTATGCATTGATTCACCGCAAAAAGCCCGTAAAAACCGGAAACATTGTTTATTAAAACGTGAACAAAAAACAAATAAACGCATCACGCACAAAAATAAAATAAATTAAAATCAATTAGATAGCAGCGTAAAACGACTTTACACACATAGCTTTAAAAGCAAAATAAAATATATTTAATGGTTAAAAAAGTGTTATAAAAAAATTTCACACCAAGAATAAAATAATAAAAACAATATGTTACAAAAGACACAACTCTTTACCTTGGTTTACCAATTGAACAAGCTACCAATTATGAGCATGCAAAACCGAGAATAGTATTGAGATAGCTTTTGGTTAAAAATTTTCTCATACTATTTCATTCAAATTAATAGGACCTGTTTCAAGTCGGTGTTGACGCAAACCTGTCAAAATTTTTGCATTCTCATTTTAGGTTTATTTGTTTAATGCGTCTATTGCACTTGGGATACCTGGAAGGCCATGATTTTCCGCTAGTTTAAACCATTTAGCCGCTTCAACCTTATCTTGCGGCACACCATTTCCTTTTAAAAACATGAGACCAATATTATATTGAGCATAGGGGTAGCCTTGGTCTGCTGCTAACCTATACCATTTAAGCGCTTCATTCTTATTTTGTGGAACACCATTTCCTTGGAAATATAAAACACCAATATTATATTGGGCATTGACATCACCTTGGTCGGCAGCTTGTTTAAACCATTTAAAAGCCTCGCTCGCGTTAGACCGATCACCCATCCCATTAATATATATATGGCCTAAACTTCTTTGTGCTTGCGCATTACCTTGTTTTGCTGCTTGCTTGTAATATACAATTGCTGTGGTAATATCCTTTGTAACTCCAAAGCCACCTTCATACATATAGCCAAGATTATATTGAGCATCATGAAGGCCCTGCTCGGCTGAAAGTCTAAACCATTTAGCTGCTTCAACAAAATCTGCTCTAACACCAGTGCCCCTAGCATACATAGAGCCAAGAAAATATTGGCTATCGGCATTATTCTGATCTGCGGCCATTTTAAACCACCTAACCGCTTCAAGCAAATCCTCGTTATCAACAGCGTTTTTGGAATATATATGGCCTAAACTATTTTGAGCTTCAGGTAAGCCTTGATCTGCGGCTAACTTAAACCAATTAATTGCCTCTAATTCGTTTTTAACAACCCCTACGCCTTTTTGATACATTACACCAAGATTAAATTGCGCATTAGCATAATTTTGCTCTGCCGCTTTTCTATACCATTTAAGTGCTTCCGCCTTATCCTCTTTAACACCCATACCATTTTCACACATCACAGCTAGATTGAATTGTGCTTCATGTAGGCCTAGCTCAGCGGCCAACCTAAACCATTTGGCTGCCTCCACAGCGTTTTGTTTAACAGCTGTACCATTTATATAAATAAGCCCAATCCTAAATTGCGCATCAGCATTGCCTTGATCCGCAGCCAGCTTATACCATTTTATGGCTTCCTCTATATCTTTCTCAAAGCTTATACCTTTTTCATAGTTAAAGCCGAGAAAATATTGGGCCTTTGTATCCCCTTGTTCAGCTTTTGCGCGCAGTTGCGAGACGTAATCATTGCTATAGCTAAAATTAACTAAAAGTGTGCTTATGATAAATACAAAAAATAAATGTAGACTATAATATTTCAATGACACCTCCTATTAATCTAAATTGTATCTATGTGCTAAGTTTAAAAAAATTCCAGCAAAAGGTAAAACAAGTTTTACTTATCAACAATAGGCCGAATAAGAAATTTGGAGAACTATATTTGATGAATATACGAAATAGTTATATGTCAAACCAATTTGATGATGATTATGCGACTTGTGAAAATTGTTATGTTTCTTTGTTAATATATCCGAATGACTTTTTAGTATTAGATATAACCCAAGGAATGAATATTCAACCGAAACGATCATTCCAAAAGGGCGATATTTGGATAACATCGAGAGGCATAAAAAAACACATGAAAACTCTTTATGGGAATTGAGCAGTGAAAATTTTGTAAATTCTTTAGACATAAGAAGGCATTTAGATTGGTTATTAAATGAGTTAAAACCATCAAAAAATTATTTACTACATTTGCAAAGAGATGAAAAAATTCAAATGTATGTTAAAGGCATCTGGTGGTCAAAATATGGAGATGGCGGCCCAATGATTTGGCCCGAGCACATGGCGCTTTTGGCGGAAATGAATTTAGAGTTAGGCTTTGAAATATCTTTTTTTGGTAAAGACGAATAATGACACAGCCTATCGCTCTAATAGGTCACATGCCTATTTTGCGCAAAGGTTAATCTTGATCCGCACCATTATATTGGTAAATCAGTGATGGACACACAATAGAGTTTTGAAAACGCAAATGGTCTACCCATTGCAACGAACCAAATTCATGCGCCGCCCAGCTCAATCCAAATAGTTATCCCAAAAGATCACGCAAAACTGGAATAAGTGGCAGGTCTGCTGGCGGCATAGGATAATCTTGTAACTTATCCGCCCGCACCCATTTTAACGCTTGCCCCTCGCGTCCGCTCGCAATCCCCTCAAAACGCCGACAAATATAGAGTGGCATCAATAAATGAAAATCATCATAGGTGTGGCTTGCAAAACTTAATGGCGCTAAGCAATCAATCTTGGTGGTAATACCAAGTTCTTCATGAAGCTCGCGGATGAGAGCTGCTTCTGGCTCCTCGCCCTGCTCAACCTTTCCACCTGGAAATTCCCAAAGCCCTGCAAGGTTTTTACCTTCTGGACGCTGTGCCAATAAAATACGATTATCAGCATCAATAAGTGCGCAAGCGACAACCAATAATAATTTTTTCATATAATTTCCAATATCACAATGATGTGGGATTTCACTTTTAAATATTTAATCGACTATATAGTAATCATAAGCATAGATTTTTTTAAAACCAAAGCTTTGATAAAGATGCAAAGCTGTTGCATTTGTGCTTTCAATTTGCAGCCAAACAAAGCGAATAGTATCAAAAAGCCGTAAATATTCCAAAACAGCATTAAAACTTTGTCGCCCCAACCCTTGCCCACGCATATTGGGGGCAAGTGCAAAGTCAAACATTCCGATTATGCCATTGTCGTCCACCAAAAATATATTAGCAAAAATCTGGCCATTTATTTTAAAAATAAGTGGATATGATTTTGCTTCACAGCGCTGCACCAGTTGATTTAGCGGCTTAACTTCGCTTGGTTTAGCTTGATGATGAGCAATCGAAATTTCAGCGTAAAGCTGTGGGTCAACAAGTTCTATCGACATATTGCCAATTGTAACACTTTCAGCAAATAGGTTAAGATCAGCAATTGGGCAATCGTCAAAGGTTGCAAGCACATCCCTGCCCTTTAAATCCAACACATAAACGCCAACACTTGCCAAAACTTTCCACTGGTGGCGCTCGACATAATTTAAAATTTTTGGTGCACTTAATGGAATGAGCCGTATGGCCAAAGGCTTTTCTAGATGGCTTCCACAATGGGCAAGCACTCGCTGCTCAATATCATGATCATCAGCCATATTAAGCGGCGTCACATTATTTAGGCGTTTAAACGGGCTGTCTGGCGTTTTACGCACCAGCCAATCACCATCATAATAAGTTGTTTCAGCAACCCAACTGCGATAATAGCTATTTTCAAGCTGTTGGATAAGATTAGCTACGGTAGTCGCCATTGATTGCCACATATTCCTTAGTTAAATCACAAGTCCAAACCGTTGCCTCACCATTACCAAGGCCAATATCAACGCCAATCATGACTTCGCTATTTTTCATATAATTTGATGTTGCTTCTTCACTATAATCGGGGTCACGTTCGCCATCAACTGCCACGCGAATATCACCAAACCAAATTGCTAACCGGTCACGATCTGCTTCTTCCCCTGCTTTACCAACGGCCATAACCACCCGTCCCCAATTGGCGTCTTCGCCGGCAACAGCTGTTTTGACCAATGGCGAATTAGCAATCGACATAGCAATTTTTTTGGCAGCTTTATTATCCATGGCTCCACGCACATTAATTTTTATAAGCTTTCTTGCCCCTTCGCCATCGCTTGCCACTTGCACAGCAAGATCTTGCAAAACATCATTAAGGGCTGCTTTAAACACAGCAAAACGCGGATCAGCTTCATCGCTTATTGGCTTGACGCCTTGTTCCAAAGCCGTACCAGTTGCAAATAGCAGCAAAGTATCAGATGTTGATGTATCGCTATCAACGGTAATTGAGTTAAAACTAATTTCGGTGCCAATGCTCAATGCTTTTTGTAATAATATGCTTTCAATTGGCGCATCAGTTACAACAAAAGACAACATGGTTGCCATATCAGGCGCAATCATACCAGCGCCTTTTGCCATGCCATTAATGGTGAGCTTAACGCCATCAATCTCAAAACTACGCGTTGCTACTTTGGGAAATGTGTCAGTTGTCATAATGGCGCGCGCTGCATCAAGCCAATAATCTTCGCGCATTGTTTCAACCATGCCATCCAAAACATTGGTAATACGGCTTGCATCCAATGGCTCGCCAATAACACCCGTAGATGCAAGATAAATTTCATCCTCACGGCATGATAAAATAGCTGCTGCTGCTTCTGCCGTTTTTGTAGTGGTGACCTTGCCCTTTTTGCCTGTAAATGCATTGGCATTACCAGAATTAACCACAACAGCTTTTGCTTTACCGTGGTCTAGCGAAGCGCGGCAATGATCGACCGTTGCTGAAGGGCACCGCGAACGCGTAAACACACCTGCAACATCAGCAGGTTGATCAAAAACGAGAAATAATAAATCAGTACGGTTTTTATATTTAATGCCAGCCTGTGCTGTTGCCATGCGCACGCCCTTTAGGCTTGGCATATCAGGATAGGATTGTGGCGCAAGAGGCGAAATAGCTGTCATAATATAGCTTTCCTTTTAAAGACTTAAAACCGTAAAACAAAAATGATAGGCGAAATAGCAAAGCAAGTGTAGAGCATTTTATACGAAAGTGAAGAAATTTTTAAACCAAAAATTACTGCACAAACACTTTTATTTAAGGCCTTTTTCCAGAAATTTTATCAGTAAGAATCGCCTTGAAAGCCCACCTATACCACTCTCTTATTATTTTATATGAAGCGCCGCTTTGCGTTAACAAATAAACCGATGAAAAACGCAAAATATGCATATTTACTAATATGTATACCAAACCCAACCACCTTGATAAAATTTAAGGTGTGGATGATGCTTATATTCTGTTCAACAACTCTTGATTAAAACTGTAACAATTATTGTTAAACCAACCAACCTATTGATTTTAAGTATTTTTATTTATTAACCATTTTTTAATAATTATGCAATTGTGGCTTTTGTGTCATTGACAGTCCCCCCTTAAGCAGTGTTAACCTTTTGTTAATAATTCGCCAAAGACATGCCATAAAGACTAAAATCCACTGTTACAAAGTGGTCTTATTGCCAAATGGTCTTGTTGAAGTGATTTGAATTTTAATACAGGTTAAGTTGTAATGCGTAAAATCTGCCAAATTGCTCTGCTTGCCACTAGCTTTTGCCTCACATCAGGTAGCCTTGCGCTTGCCAGTAGCCCATTCATGAAAACTGGTTTCATTACATCTCAACCGATTGGCCATTATGAATTTTGCCAAAGATTGCCGAAAGAGTGCAATCAAAAAGACCGCAATCCTGTTGCCATCAAACTGACCCAAGAAATTTGGGATAATATTTTATTTGTCAATTATGACGTCAATACCCGCATCCGTCCAGCGACAGACATGGAACTTTACGGCAAGGAAGAATATTGGGCTTATCCTGTTGATGCAGGTGATTGCGAAGATTATGTGCTTTTGAAGCGCCGTGAGCTACACCAACGCGGCATCCCCCTATCAAGCCTACTTATCACCGTTGTACGTAAGCCTGATGGTGAAGGCCATTCAGTTCTCACCATTCGAACTGACCGTGGTGATTTTATTTTAGATAATTTACGCGATAAGGTTTTGAATTGGAAAGATACTGAATATCTTTATCTTAAACGCCAATCAACCCAAAATACAGGTCAGTGGGTATCAATCGAACAACCAGAAGATTTGCTTGTTGGTGCGGTTAAATAGCGATAATTTGCAATCATTGCCGCATTAAATTTTGCCCAAACCCTCTTCTAAATGGCAAATAAAGAGCTTGCTGATGAATGATAATATTATTATTAAAAAATTGCTTAAACCTGTTGATGACCTAAGGCAAGAATTATCACGGTTTAATGGTGATCTATGGAAAAAATCAAATTTAGAATTACATTATGATTTTAGTGAATCGTCATTCATATTTTGATGCAAAAGGATGAAGATTTAGAGCAATGCTACAAAAAGGTTCGTGAATTATATCTTAACAAAGACCCAATTCTCTATTCCTTTGAAATAGATGCTTATTTCTTGGCCAAAGCCAATGATGATTGCTACCATCAATTTTCATTCATGTCATTTACCAATTTTTTAGCTGGTGAAACATTAGATGGGCCCTTAGACCCTAATATTTATGATGTTAGAGTGATGTACTATATTTCTAGCATGTTTTAATACTGCTATTCTATCAAAACATATAAAGCTTAATTTTGGAAAACCCACTTTATAAAGGATTAAAGCACTTTAACTCTAAGCGAGGTAAAGTGCTTTAAATTATCTTACTTCTTTGTCGTTTTGTTTTGCTCTTCAGGCTCCTTAATAAGATCTTTATTGGCAATAATAGCACGGTACCATTTACGGTGGTGTTGCCAAGCAAAACCGCCAGTTACCTTACCCTTTATCATTGCACCTAATGACCCACGAATCCAGTAAACCGCATACATGTGGAAAATCCAGATTGCGATAATAATAACTGCCATCAGCGAGTGAGCAAGCAAGGCATAGCGCTGCAATTCAATGCTAAAATATTGCGCAAAATAGGCTTGCCAAACCATAAAGCCCGAAACGATAAGAATAATCAAACCCATCGACATTGCCCAGAAAATACATTTCTGGCCAAAATTATATTTGCCAATTTCCGGTAAATTTTCTTCATTATTGCCAAGAACATCATGGACCTGCATAGCCCATTTTAAATCGGAATTTTCCCAAATGTTTAAACGCCAAAAACGGAAAAATAAGCCAGCGAAACTCAAAACCATCACAACGCCAATAAAGGGATGAATGGCGCGTATGACCTGACCACCGCCAAAAAGATGGGCAATAAAAAACAAAGGTGGCCAATACATAGCAAGGCCAGTTAAAGCAAGTAAAATCATTGAACCAGCAGCGATCCAATGATTAATCCGCGCACCAACGGTATAGCGGTTTACAATAACCGGTTCACCATCAGTGACGATATCGCCTTTTTCGTAATATTTATGCTTCATCTTCGGCCTCCTTCAAGGCTTCTTTAGCCTCGATCTCTTCCTTTTTCTTAACGCGGCTTGCACCAAACATCAAAGCATGGGCGGCAGTTGCAACAATAGCCCCTGTAATCGCGCTAATACCAACATATTTGGAAATGCCTTTCCATGTTTTAACAATCGGCGATATTTTTGGCTCATCGGGCAAGTTAGCATAAATATGGGGTTGATCATTATGATGCAAAATATACATCACATGAGTACCACCAACGCCTTGCGGGTCATAAAGGCCAGCCTTATCATAACCACGCGAATTCAAATCCTTAATTCGATCTTGCGCATGGGCTTTCATATCGCCCTTGCTACCAAACATAATGGCTTCAGTTGGACAAGATTTGGCACAAGCAGGTGCTTGACCAACAGCCAAACGATCAGAGCAAAGAGTGCATTTATAAGCCTTATGGTCAACTTTTGAAATGCGCGGAATATTAAATGGACAGCCTTTAACGCAATAGCCACAGCCAATGCACTTATCATGGACGAAATCAACGACACCATTTGAATATTGTACAATAGCACCGGGTGACGGGCAAGCCGCAAGACAACCGGGCTCTGAGCAATGCATGCAACCATCCTTGCGGATAAGCCACTCGAATTGATCGGTTTCTGGATTAATCCACTCCGAAAAGCGCATCAAAGTGAAAGCATCAGGCGAAAGATCATGAGGATTTTGGTACGACCCGACATTTTCTTCAATTGGCGGCGTTAACTCATTCCATTCTGTACAGGCTGATTGGCAGGCTTTACAGCCAATGCAGCGTGACACGTCAATGAGTTTTGCAATTTCTTCAAGCTTTCGGCTAGGCTCCGGCAAGCTTGATGCCGAAGCCTTTATGTAATCATCAGGACCAAATTTAGGTTTTATCTGTCCCTCGCTGGGAGGATTAATATTGACCATTTACTTCCTCCTTAACTTACATCAACTGGCGCGCGTGATGGCTCGATATTGACAAGAAATGCCTTAAACTCCGGTGTATTGGAATTGGCATCGCCAACAAATGGTGTCAGCGAATTTGGACCAAAGCCCTTTTTCGCCGCGCCAACAAAGCCCCAATGCAATGGAATACCAATGACATGAACCTTTTGACCATCACAATTGAGTGGACGGATACGCTTAGTTACCAAAGCTTTAGCAAAGACACTGCCGCGTTTATTCCATACACGCACCCAACCGCCGCGCTCAATTTTCTTTTCTTCCGCCAATTCTTCTGAAATCTCGACAAAGAATTGCGGCTGCAAGGCAGCATTGACTGGATTATTCTTAGTCCAATAATGGAAATGCTCGGTCAAGCGATAAGATGTTGCCGCATAAGGGAATTCAGAACGATCTCCCAATTGTGCTAAATCTTTCTCAAATATGCGTGCCACCGGATTGCCGCGAATATGCGGAGCAACCAAATTGGTCATTGGCGATTCGAATGGCTCATAATGAACAGGGAATGGTCCATCACGCAAACCCGCCAATGAAAATAACCGCGCACTACCTTCGGCATTCATAATGAATGGGCCGACACTGCGTGGGTCAGAAGTTGGCGTGGTATCTGGAACGTCGAAACCACCCCATTTCTCACCATCCCACTCAATAATCTTACGATCCTTATCCCAAGGCTTACCATCAAGATCGGCAGAAGCGCGATTATAGATAATACGTCGATTGGCTGGCCATGCAAAAGTCCATTTTTGATAAAGACCGGCATTGTCATAGTCGGTATTATCGCGCCGTGCCATGATATTGCCGTCCTCGGTATAAGAACCGGCATAAATCCAGCAACCACTTGCAGTTGTACCATCATTGCGAAGTGCCGCAAAACCTCCAATTTGTTTGCCTTTTTCAAGGATCTTCTTGGTTGGGTCCTTGTCATCATAAACGTCTTCAAGGACATAACCATTCATTTCCTTGGCAAGCTCATGAGGTGACGGATCTTCCGGATCTTCATAGGGCCAATGAAGATTGACGATAGGATCTGGGAACACACCGCCTTCTTCTTGGTAGAGCTTTTTCAAGCGCAAGCCAATTTGTGCCATAATCCAAGTATCAAACTTTGCTTCACCAGGAGGATTTTGGCCTGCCCAATGCCATTGCAACCAACGACCAGAATTCACCACTGCGCCTTCATCTTCGGCAAAGCAACTAGTTGGGAATTGGAATACTTCAGTTTGAATATCTTTGGGGTCGTAATTGTTAAAATCACCATGATTTTCCCAAAAACGTGCAGTTTCCGTTTCTAACGGATCCATCACCACCAAATATTTCAACTTAGACAAAGCACGCTGTACTTTAGCGCGATTAGGGAATGATAAAACCGCGTTAAAGCCCTGACAGAAATAGCCGGTCATCTGGCCATTATCCATCATTTCAAAAGCTTTTAGAATGTCATAATTGGCAATATCTAGCTTTGGCAGATAGTCATAGGCCCAATCATTTTCTTTTGTTGCAGCTTTGCCCCACATTGACTTTTGGAAGGAAACGAAGAATTTATCGTAATTTTTCCAATAGCTTACCTGATTGGGTCGCAAAGGTTTAAACTGGCGGGTTGAAAGATAGGTCTTTAAATCGACCTCTTTTTCATTGGGAATATTCATATAGCCCGGCAATAGATTGGACATCAAGCCAACATCAGTAAGACCTTGAATATTTGAGTGACCGCGCAACGCATTCATGCCGCCACCACGCACACCAATATTGCCAAGGATAAGCTGAAGCATCGCCATGGTACGAATATTTTGCGAGCCTTTAGAATGCTGCGTCCAACCAAGCGCATACATGGAAGTCATGTTTTTGGTTGGGCTTGAACATTCTGCGATCATTTCGCAAATTTTAAGGTATTTATCCGTTGGTGTACCACAAATGCGGTTTACCAATTCAGGCGTATATTGTGCGACATGTTTGCGCAAAAGCTGCCAGACACAGCGAGGGTGCTGCAATGTCTCGTCAATTTTTGCAAAGCCATCATCGCCCATTTCATAGGCCCAACTAGATGTATTATAACTGCGGCTTTCTTCGTCATAACCGCTAAACAAACCATCCTTATACTCAAATGTATCTTTGATGATAAAGGCAGCATTGGTATAATGGCGCACATATTCCCACTGCACCTTATCATGTTCCATGCAGTAGCGGATAACACCAAGCAAGAATGCAATGTCACTGCCCTGACGGATAGGCGCATAATAATCTGCCACCGATGCCGAGCGGGTAAAACGAGGATCAACAACAATAAGCTTCGCACCCCGATGCTCTTTAGCATGAGTTACCCATTTGAAGCCGCAAGGATGCGCTTCAGCTGCATTGCCGCCCATAATAATGGCAAGATCAGTTGCACGGATATCCGTCCATGCATTCGTCATTGCACCACGACCAAATGTTGGGCCCAGACTGGACACCGTTGGGCCGTGTCAAACGCGTGCCTGATTATCAAAAACCAGCATGCCTGACGAGCGCACTACCTTATAGGTTAAAAAAGCTGTTTCATTGGTTGTCGCAGAAGCTGCAAGAAAACCAGTTGAAATCCAACGATTAACCGTTTGACCTTTTTCATTTTTCTCGACAAAATTTTTGTCGCGGTCATCTTTCATATAGCGAGCAATTTTATCCAGAGCCTCGCCCCAGCTAATATCCTCAAAATGATCAGAACCCGGTTTGCGAACCTTTGGTTTGGTTAAGCGCGTTGGCGCATTAACCGTATTGAAAAGCGCCGCACCCTTTGGACATAAAGTACCACGATTGGTTGGATGATCAACATCGCCTTCAATATGAACGATTTTAGCATCGCCCTTTTCCATAGTACCCTTAGCATAAAGGATAATACCACAGGCGACAGAACAATAGGTACAGGTATTACGGGTTTGCTGAGTGGCGGCTAGTCGATAAGGACGAATGGCACTATGCACAGCGGCCTCTGCCTCGTCAAAACCTAGCGCGCCAAGCGCTGTTACAGCAACCCCCGCGCCTGCACCCTTTAAAAAGGCGCGCCGCGAGATCTCAAAATTCATGGCGGATATCCTCCATCTCTATCAGCACATTAGTGAATTATTGTTTTTTTAGCTTCACCAAACTGCTGTCAAAACATTGCTTTATTTTGCGGCGCTCAGCTTTGCATCCTTGAACCTTAGTTTTTTCACCGTAGATTCCAGCAAGGCAAGTACCTATTTAAAGGCGCATGCATAGAATTATTCTAACACAATGTCAAAGAATTAGAACGGTTAAAAGTCAATTCTAGGTGAGAATATCAATTTACACTGATTTTCTTGTGTAACAGCCTCTAATGAGATGAAGAATGTTTCAATTTGAAGCAGTTACCGCTTTAATCAAAATAACAGTTTTTAGAACCAATAAGCGATTACTGAAATTTTTTTACAGATTTTTAAAAGCACTGGCTGCTTTTAAAACATAGGTGACCAGAAAACTATTTGCAAAACGAACAAATTATTCTATTGATAATACAAAATGATAGCATAAAAACTGCGCCTAAAAGGAATTTAATATGGATATTAACAATTTACGCGGGAATGAAGCTAAGCTTCAATATAAGGGTGGCGATTACGTTATTGAAATTCCAGGAACCTATGTTTTATGTGCCGTTAGTGGCGAAAAAATTCTGCTTGATGATTTACGCTATTGGAATGTAGAGCGCCAAGAAGCCTATGCGACTTGTCAAATTTCCTATGAGCGAGAATTGGAATGCAACCCCCACCTGCGTGACGTACTTGCTAAGACTTAAATTAGGCCTAACCCTATCTATACGCTAAAGAATTACTGATTTAATAATTTTCAATAATCACTGAGCATGTGCATTCTTGTACACTCACGACAGCAATTGACACATTCACCTAACATGAAATAGCACTATAAGTATTAATTTTTAATTATTTCAGCCTACTATTTTGGAAAATCGCATTTGTATAATTTTTAAAACTCCCAACATATAAAACCATGCATTTTCTTTATTGAAGATGCATGGTTTTATATTAGGAGTTTTCAGGGTATAGGCTCAGCCCTAGACTACACAAGCTTAAGCTGAGAAATTAGTAAATTACTAATGCGCTTTATGCACATCTGCTGGCTTTTTTGCTTCAGGATGGGAAGGTTTACCATGATGAGGCTGAGCGTGAGGCTTATGTTCACCGGCGGGCGCAGCATGGTGAGGCTTTTTATCGCCGTCATGCTCTGCACGCATTTCACGCGCCAAATTATTTAAACGGGTTAGCTGTTCTGGGGTTAACTTTTCACGCAATTCTTCAGCGGCTTTTTTAAATACTTTTGCTTTTTCAGCCTGCTCAATCATGCGATCTGCCATGCGCTCACCTAAAATGCGCTCTTTTGGACCTTCTCCATCATCACCTTCGCGCGGTGGCTTAGCATCACGTGGCGGCTCAGGCATCAAACCAATAAGTGCCGCAGTATAAGCACGCCAACTATCCAGCTGGTCAGATTTAATACCAATTGCAGTTTCTATAGCAGCAAGACGCTCGGCCATACGCAAAGCATGGCGCTCAGGGCCCGCTACATGTTCACGAGAACCAGGCCCTACTGGCTTTGCAGCGTCAGTCGGCGCTTGTTCTGCATGGGGTGGTGTAGGCTTTGGAGCATCAGGAGCTGCAAATGCAAAACCTGGTAAAGCAAGCGCACCAACCATCATGGTAGAAAATAATAATTTTTTCATTTTTTACTCCATCACATAAAATTAAACAGTTTTTAAATATCTAAAGCTGGTCTTTTACAACTTTTGTTACCTTAGCATTGACTCCAATTAAGGCAAAAATAGGTTTTTAATAAGTCTAAACAGTGATTTGACGACAGAAATACATTAATTATTTGCAATAATTCTTTTAGCAAAGATTAACTTTCTGTAATGTTTTGAAAAACGAAATACATAATTATAAAAAATTATTTAATATCGATATAATTACTTACCTTCTATAATTTTATAAAATATATATAAAAATAAACTAATTATAATTAAAATTTATAGTATTAATTATATATTCAATATACTTACCAAATAATACTTGTACTCACATAAGAAAAAAGAATGATATTATTTTGAGATTATTGCAACTATGTATCACACGTGAACAGCACTAATATTATGAGAAAGCCCGCAATATCATATATGGCCAAAAGACATAGTGCAAAAAATTATTATAATATACAAAATATTTTTTAAATGAAGCAAAGTATATTAAGGTTAATTGTATATTAATATTTATATACACAAATGATTGTTAATCTTTAATACCATCAAAGCCAAAATTTGCAAGATTTTTTAATATAAAAGACTAAACTAACTACACGTCGTGCAATGGTTACAACTCAATACATTAAGTAAACCATACTTCAATTTAACATAGGATAATATAATGAACCTGAAACGAGTATTCAGCAGCTTAGCATTATTCGGTGCATTGGCAACATCTGCCTGTGTAACCAGTGAAGGTCCCACAAGCGTTACTTCAACTTATCCACTTGTTCGCGACGCAGGCTACACAATACCCGCTATAGAACAAAGCAAAATAAAGCCTGAATTTCGTCGCCAACTGGTCAACTATCCTACCACAGAAAAAGTTGGAACATTAATCGTAGATACCCAAGTTAAATTTTTATTCCGCGTTATGCCAAATGGCAAAGCAATGCGCTACGGTATCGGCGTTGGGCGTGGTGGCTTTCGCTGGTCGGGCACCGCTTATATTGGGCAAAAAAAGGAGTGGCCAACTTGGACCCCTCCTGCATCAATGGTACGCAGACAACCGCAACTAAGACAATATGCTGGCGGCATGAAGCCGGGGCTTAATAATCCACTTGGGGCGCGGGCACTTTATTTATATAAAAACGGTCGCGATACCATTTACCGCTTACATGGCACACCAGAATGGTGGACAATTGGTAGCAATGTATCATCTGGCTGTATTCGCTTAACCAATCAGGATGTGATGGATCTTTACAACCATACGCCAACTGGAACAAAAGTTATTGTACAATAGCAAAATTTTAGTGCTTTACGACGAAATACTATGGCAAAGGGCGATTTTAATAAAATATGCGATTCTCTAGAACAATATAGTATTACTCATTTATTACAACGCACAGTGTTACGATATTACCTCGTCGGCACTTACTAAAAGCCGCAAATTTCTTTGCGGCAAAACATAAGTAAAGACATAAAATAAGAGCGTTTTACCATCCAAATCTAACATGGTAACACGCTCTTATTATTTTAAAGATTGAAACTTATTGTTTTAAATTGCTTATTATTGAACTGGTGGTGCAGAAGGAACAGGTACAGAGCCAGGAGCAGGAACCGTCGCTGGGGTGCTAGGCACAGGCACATTTTGTGGCAACAACACAGGCGCAGGAGCTGCAACTGACGGCGTATTTTGTATAGGTGATGCACTTCCACCTGTTGTAGACCTTGCCCCTTCCCTTACGCGGTTGGCATTTTGCGTCCATGGTCCTTTGGCAATCCAATCATCAATAACTTGCTTAAAGATATTATCACCAAAATCACCTTTATCGATAACAAACTCACTGATACGGCCATTTTCATATATTACAGGAATAACTATCCAGCGAAACTGCCGCATCACATCAAGATTAAGATTGCGATTACTACCACTTGCATTAGAAGAGACAGCAATAACAAAGAAATTATCATCGACTTTTGCGGACAACATTCCCGATAACTCTTGACCCGTTGAGTTTTCAGCAGCTTTAAACTTGACTCTTCCTATATCAGCCACAGATCCACCATCAAAATTCTCCGGAACGATGAAAATAAGATCAATCAAAAAATCAGCATTAATCGATGGATCGTCATTGGGACGAATAGTGATTTTGGCGGTTAAATCTTTCTCTGGAATGATAATATCACCACGAACAGCTAGCTCATCTGGACCATCATTCTTGCCTTTATTGCGAATAAGCTTCCAATCAACAATACCTGGGCTTACAGAAGCAGGCAAAATTGATGTTGACCGCTCATAAAATTTAGCTGTTGCACTGCGTTGTGCAATAGAAGTGGCTTGGGTTAATGAAGTACCCTCGCTACCAGTATCCGCCCCCTGCTCAGAAAGCCCAGCAGTAACTTCGCTACCATCTGGCAATAGGCGTTTTGTGGTTTTATCAGCTATAGGTGTGGTTGGTGAATTTTGTTCTGATTGATCAGCAACTTCAGGCGGCGTCACAACTGGCTCATCACCTAAAGAGGCTTTATCAGCATCTGTAACAGCCGGCACATCAGGCGTTATGATTTCTGGCTTTGTTTCACCAGTACTGCCACCAGCATCGGTAATTGCGGGCGGCGTTGTGGGCTCACTTGCCTCTTGCGCCTTATTACCTTCTAAATAAAAGTAAACCCCAGCTGTAGCTGCTGCAATTATAATGACTAAAACAAAAAGGATAATGCCAATGTGACTGCGTGTGCGATTTTGCTCCTTCCGAGCTGACTGGTTAAATATATCAGAAACCAGATCAAAATTATCGTCCACTTTACGCGCAGAAATATCGTCAATTTTTAATGAACTTTTATCATCACTTTTCAGCTTTAGATCATCATTTATAAATGATGATGCCCGTTGATCATTCGTATCGCTATCGGTTTCGGCCTTTGTAGCTGTGGCGCGCACCAATGGCGGCATAGGCATAATATCATCATTTTTGCCGCGCGAAATATCTTTACGTGAACCAGCAATATCACGTTCTGCAGCGATATCAAGATTGCCGTCAAAAGCCCGATAAGAGGAAGGATCAAAATTGCTGTTTTCAGTTTTACGCGGCAAGATTGTTCTTGCCCCCTCAATGCTAAGACGCGCATCAACTTCTAGAACAGCGTTTTCTTTTGAATCTAACTGTTCTTCACTGGCTTGCTGTGCTAGATCTTCCTTTTCAGCCTGTGCTTTCGTGGCTAATGCCGCATCATCTGCATAAGGCAACACTTCGAGCCCTGCATCACTAGGTGCCTCTGATACGGGAATATATATCTTTGCCTTTGCATCAAGCTGTGCCTGTTGCTCAGCTTTTAGTTCCTCTTGCTTAGCAACTTCTAGTTGTTCTTGAGCAAGGCGAAGCTGCTCTGCCTCAAGCTTTGCACGCTCTTCTGCTTGCTTTAAAGCCTGTTCCTCGGCAATACGGCGCTCTTCTTCGCGTTTACGCTCATTTTCTTCAAACTTTGCCCGTTCCTCAGCTTGTTTTAGAGCCTGCTCACTTGCAATACGTCGTTCTTCTTCACGCCGACGCTCATTTTCTTCAAATTTTGCGCGCTCTTCAGCCTGCTTTAAAACCTGCTCTTCTGCAATGCGGCGTTCTTCTTCACGCAAACGCTCATTTTCTTCAAACTTTGCGCGCTCTTCAGCCTGCTTTAAAACCTGCTCCTCTGCAATGCGACGTTCTTCTTCACGCAGGCGCTCATTTTCTTCAAATTTTGCTCGCTCTTCAGCTTGCTTTAAAGCCTGCTCGGCCGCAATACGACGCTCTTCTTCACGCAGGCGTTCAATTTCTTCAAACTGTGCTTGCTCGTTTGCATTGGAATTAACACTAAAGACGCGGGATGTTTCTGTGGAATTGCTTAAACGATGTTGATCTGCAATTGGCAAAACAAATGAGTCCGATACAGTTTCGCCTGCGGCTGGCTCATTAACAGCGCCAAAGCTATGCGATTCTTGTGTAAATTGACTGCTATTTTGCGAGGCTAAATCTGCAGAATCATTAAAGTTACCCTCACCTAATGATCTGTCAACATATTGACTATCAACACTAATTTGTGCTGGGCGACCTTCATAGTCACCTTCTGGCGCTTCAGGCAATACGGATGGCTCTATTGAACCTTCATGCTCAGGCAATATACTGGGTGATGTTGCCTGCAAAGGCTGCTCAATTAGCGTTTCGGTACTGTCATTATGCTTGCTAATTGGCGGCTCATATTGCTGATTTTCGTGCGATAGTTGTACCGCTTGATTTTCAACGCTGTCAACTTCTTGAGAAACGCTTTCATCAAACGAAAAACCTAAAAGCTCATCAAGCCCTTCTTGTGCAAGATAATAGGCCTCCACCTCATCAATAGCGCGTTGCAAGATTGCGCGCTGCTCATTGACAACCTCAAGCGCAAGCGGACTTTCAGAAAGCTTACGCTCAACTGCGGCCTTTGCACGTTCATAAATACGCTGCCGCAACTGCGGCGTCATATTGCTTTGTGCGTCTATGGTTTTTTTTAAAAGTCCTACAAAGTCTGCCATAAAGCGATAAATCTCTTACATTTAGTACTTATTTTCATATATATAAGCTTCTAATGCATTTATGGAAGAGTGTGAAGCCGTTTTATAAAAGATTCCGATATTGGGTTAATAAAACAGTCTTTTAACTATAAAATACCATATAATCGACATGCATGAAGCTAGGTCAATATACTAATTTAGTTAAATATCTTAACTTGGATGCAACGAAATAGTACAAAATGATACATGATAAGGTGAGTCGCGCTTTTTGTTAATCGGTAATATATAGCTAACATTAGCACAAACGCGTACCCGCTTATTTTTATACTCTATTGAATTAAAAATTTTAAAGTCACAAACTCGATGTGTTTTGCTAGAATGCCACTTTAAAACTTGTAAATAGCAAATCCCCGTTTGGAGAGTCTAAAGCACCTCCAATACCAATAGATTAAGCTTTTGCTTAACAACAAGCGTCAGAATGAAGAATCTAGGACCAGAACCTATAAGGGTTAATTGGTTATTACCGCAGCTATGATAAGTTTTTTCAATTATAAAAAAGCCGATTTGCTGCAACAAACCGGCTTCAAAACTATTATTTTTACTGGCGCCTAAAAGGGCCAAAGGCTGCTTTTCTTGCCTGATTTAGCCTTACGTTCACGCTCTTTTTGCGCTTCATCAGGCCCTTGTTCATCAATCGGCGCCGAAGCTGCTGGCTGGCGATAAGCAATTGGCGGTTCACTTAGATATTTACGCTGAGTAGCGCTGCCACCACCGGCTTCTTTTTTAAGGCGCTGATATTCTTCACGCTGCTTTTTAGCCGTTGTTTGATTAGGCATTCTATCCGCCCGTTCTGCAGCAGAATCAATACCCGTCGCCAAATAGCGCTCTGGATTACCTGGTGAACTGGTAATCGGTGATACATAATTAGGATTGTTTTGGTTGGCGGTCGCCTCTGCACGTAAGCGTGCACGCCTCTGCTCAGGTGATTCTGGCCAGTCTGGTGAACCTGCACTTGCAACACTTTGTTGAGGGGCAGGCAAATTATTTCTGGTTGCTTCATTAGGGCGCACAAGTTCAGGCCGTGGCTTTACTTCAATACCGGAGTTTTTACTGGTGCGGAATGAAAAAAGGTTTGAAAAATCATCGACCATTTGTTGGCCGGATGATTTATCCGTACCATAGGTTGGGCCGCTGACACAGCCAGACACACTAATGCTCAATACTAGAGTTCCAGTAATGATAATACCTGTTTTTAGTTTGCTCACCTTAGTCATCATCCTTTTAGGATCAATCATCTTGGGCCAGTTTTACAACCATTAAAGACGACTACTCATTTTCTACCCAATCGTTCGCATCAAACGATCTATTTCTTTAATTATTATACGGTGTTCATATGATATCATATCAAACCGAATATGAATATATAGCCTATAAATCGCTATAATATTTAGCTATGCTAACAACTATTTGCCGATAAAACCATTACTAAATTTTGCAATACTCTACAATCACAGGTAACGCAAATTATCTGACAAATAATACTGCAACCAATTAATTCAAAGCAGATGTCGCAAATTTAAAGCAAAAATGCAAGATTTTAATGCACTTGCATGTTTACGTCTACAAAACCACTATAATATACACCCACATAACTTAGCGCAACCCGCCATAATACCGGCACTTACACTAAGCCATATTTTATTGCGCTTAAGGTACAATTCTGGCAGCAGCAAGGCAAAATGCGTTGAAAGTGATTAAACTTTCAACACAAGTTTTTACTAAGCTAACAGTCCCAACTCTTTTAACTCGCGCAATGCCAATGCATCACGCAATGAGACATCTGGATATTCGGGATCATTACCCACATCCTGTGTATAACGCCATGAGCGCGCGCATTTATTGCCAGTAGCTTTTTGCGGCAATACCGCAACATTGGCAACCTCATCCAAACGGAATGCGTCATCAGGCGCAGGCGCATTCGTGATCATGATATCGCTAGTGATAGCAATTTCAGCCATATCAAGCCCTTCAACTGCTTTCAACAATTCAACGTCATTGATATAAACGATTGGTGCAGCTTCAAGCGAAGAACCAATGCGCTTATCAGCGCGTTCAAGCTCCAAGGCACCAGTAATCGCTTTACGCACATGGCGCACTTTACGCCAACGCTCTGAAACGTCATCGTTGCGCCACTCTGCCGGTGTTTGTCTAAATTGCTCAATATGCACAGTTTTTGCATTTGGATAATGAGCAAGCCAAGCTTCTTCACAAGTGAACGGCAACATAGGCGCAAGCCAAGTAACAATACGTTCAAAAATATGGCGCACGGTTTGCAGGGCAGCCTTACGGCGAATGGAGGATGGAGCATCGCAATAAAGCGCATCTTTGCGGATATCAAAATAAAATGCCGATAAATCTACAATACAAAAATCGACTAAGGCACGACTAATGCGTTTAAAATCAAAGGCATCATATTCTGTGCGCACCAATTCGTCTAACTCATAAAGACGATGAAGCATGAGTTTTTCAAGTTCTGGCAAATCCGCATAGGCAATATCTTCGCCGCTATCATGGGCAAGAGTCCCAAGCATCCACCGCATGACATTACGTAGCTTGCGATAAGAGTCGACACTGGTTTGAATGGTATTTTTACCAAGACGTTGATCTTCCCAATAATCGGTATTCATCACCCAAAGACGCAAAATATCAGCGCCGGATTGTTTAATGATTTCTTGTGGCGCAACAACATTGCCTAAAGATTTAGACATTTTGCGGCCCTTTTCGTCCAAGGTAAAACCATGGGTTAGAACCGCATTATAGGGCGCGCGACCGCGTGTTGCACAACTTTCAAGCATTGATGAGTGGAACCAGCCGCGATGCTGATCTGAACCTTCAAGATAAAGATCGGCAGGCCATTTAAGATCAGGACGATCCTCTAAGGTGAATGTATGAGTTGAACCAGAATCAAACCAAACATCAAGAATGTCGCTTACCATCTGCCAAGGTTCACCTGCACGGCTACCAAGGAAACGTTCACGCGCACCTTCTTTAAACCAAGCGTCTGCGCCTTCCACTTCAAAGGCTTCTAGAATGCGTGAATTTACTGCTGCATCGAGTAAGATCTCGCCGTCTTCATTGGCGAAAATAGCAATTGGTACGCCCCATGTACGTTGGCGTGACAACACCCAATCAGGGCGATCTTTCATCATCGCATATAAGCGATTTTGGCCAGCTTGCGGCACAAAACGCGTATCTTCAACCGCCTTTAAGGCGCGGCTACGCAATGTTGTTCCATCGCCAAGATCTTTGTCCATATAGACAAACCATTGCGGTGTATTGCGATAAATAACCGGCTTTTTGGACCGCCAACTATGGGGATAATCATGCGTGATACGGCCACGAGCGAAAAGATGATTGCGGGCGATTAACTCATCCATAACTGATTTATTGGCGTCCCCCATCTTGCCATTATCATCGATAACACGGGCCGCTCCACCTTCACGATCAGCGCCAAAGCCCGGTGCGTCACTGGTATAAAAACCACCATCATCAACAGGGAAAGGAATACTTGGATCAATGCCAAGACTTTGCAATTTGCGAGTTGATGAAAGCCAGATGTCAAAATCTTCACGACCATGGCTTGGCGCCGTGTGCACAAAGCCAGTACCTGCATCATCGGTGACATGATCGCCATCAAGAAGCGGTACAGTAAATTCATAGCCGCCGCCAAAACCTTGCAATGGGTGGAATAGGAGAGTTGCGCCAAGTTCATCACTATTGACATCGCGCAACTTTTTAAAGGTAAGCTTTGCTTTTTCTGCGCAGGCTTGTGCAAGATTATTAGCAAAAACAACCTTTTCGCCAGCCTGCGGCCCAAAATCATTTTCAGCCGCTACAATCTCATAAAGTCCATAGGCAATTTTTGAAGAAAAAGAAACAGCCCGGTTACCAGGAATTGTCCAAGGTGTCGTTGTCCAAATAACAACAAATGCGTCTTTAAGATCTTCTGCTGGCGTATTTTTAACTGGAAATTTAACCCAAATAGCATCAGAAACATGGCTATGATATTCAACTTCCGCCTCAGCCAAAGTTGTGCGTTCAACCACCGACCACATAACTGGCTTTGAACCGCGATAAAGCTGGCCACTCATAGCAAATTTCATCAGTTCGCCAGCAATACGTGCTTCAGCGTGGAAAGCCATAGTCGTATAAGGCTGTTCAAAATCACCAATGACACCAAGGCGCTTAAACTCTTCTGATTGAAGCCCAATCCACTGGGCTGCAAATTCGCGGCACTCTTGACGAAATTCATTGACTGGAACATCGTCTTTATTTTTACCGGCATTGCGGTATTTTTCTTCAATTTTCCACTCAATCGGCAAGCCATGGCAATCCCAACCAGGGACATAATTGGCATTAAAACCACGCATTTGATAAGAACGGGTAATAACATCTTTCAAAATTTTATTAAGCGCATGGCCAATATGAATATTGCCATTGGCATAAGGAGGGCCATCATGCAAAACATATAAGGGGCGGTCTTTGGCTTCTTCACGCAACACTTTGTAAAGATTCATTTCTTGCCATTTTGCCAAAATTTCTGGCTCACGCTGCGGCAAGCTTGCGCGCATGGGAAAATCGGTCTTTGGCAAAAATAGCGTGGTGGAATAATCAACTGTCTGGTTGGTATCAGTCATTGAAAAATCTTTCTGATTGTCTTTTTGACAATATAATTGGAAATAAGCTTATTATATTGAAACGATCAATATAGGCAAATTTGAATTGGCAACAAAGCGCAATAGCGCTGACTATATTTAATGGTTACCCACCATTAAACGGCATAAAAATCCCCGGACCTTTTCATGACCTAATCGGCCAGATAAAAGGCCGGGCGACTAATTCGCCCGTCAATTCGTCTGCTACATATTATAAATATACTTTTTCCATAATGTTTCATAAAAGCCTTTTACAACGGACTTTATCGAAATAAAACAAAAATTATCTAAAATTATAGAAAAAAGCTATTTCTTTAAAACCCATAAAGAAATGCAAGTGGCCTTTTATATCCCGAAGGCATTTCATTTTCATCAAAATCAACTCGAAAACTATTGCAATATAAAACCAAAGATTTGTGATTTTGAACTCAAAAAATATATATTAAAATGACTGATTAGAATGTTATTTTACCCATATATCATTATTTCAACTAAAGCAGGACGACATGAAGAAAATTTGGACCAGTGCTTTTGCACTTATCTTTATAGGCGCGTTTTGCAGTGCAAACGCCCAACCGGTTCCCCAATCAGCAGTTGACGCGTTAATGCAATGCGACAACAGTTTCTTTAGGAAATAAAAAAAATACCGAGCTTCAAGGGCCTCTCCAATCAGTTAAATACGACCAATATCGAAGCGAAGGGAAGTTTATCCGTACCTTTAAATTATACTACAGCTGAAGGTATAAAAATCAATAAATTTGTGATTGATTATTCTGATTTTGATTTATTTAAGAAACAAGGAATGCCCGGACCACAGGGCAAATATTATTATTGGGGGTTTGAATCACCTCAATCATTAAAACAAATTATTTCTTTACTTTCTAAAAACAAAAAACTTATTCAAGATAGAGAGATTTATATTTATAATCCGATGATAAAAACTGGAAAAAATGGCAAATGGCAGCAAAATAGAAATGCAATGCACGGCACTATACCAAGCCCAGAAGTCGCTGAAAAAGTGCTTATTATCGAGCAACGTAAAAAACCAAAAGTTGTCACTATTTCTTGCACGCTACAAGGCAATGTCAGCAAACAAGATCTTATTGCAGCCGGACTGCATAAGAAATAGCAATTAATTAAGAAACCGCACCACAAGATGCTTAGAGCGCATTTCGATCTGTTTGGATCAGATCGGCGCTCAAATCTATTGTTTACACCGCGTTTTTTGTCTGAAAACCGCTTCACACTTTTTTAAAAACGCTCTAATAAAAATCCGCCCTATGCGCCAAATTGGCTAAAACATAGGGCGGATTAAACTATTATTGCTGATGGAATTCGGTTTCAATAACCAGATTTACATCATCGCTAACCATTGGCACCATGGCGCTTAAACCAAATTCAGAGCGTTTAATAACGCCTTTAGCTGAAAAACCAAGGGCTGCCTTTTTAGTCATAGGATGCGGCGTAAGAGCTGTATTAAAGGTAACATCCAAAGTTACTGGTTTGGTTACACCGTGGAATGTCAAATCACCAGTTACTTTACCAGTCTTTTCGCCAGTTACTTCAATAGCAGTTGATTTGAAAGTAATGGTTTTATACTGAGCAACATCAAAGAACTTTTCGCCAGCTAATTCTTCATTAAACTTATTAGGTTCCGACTGGTGATTGGTGTCAACCGAAGCTGGATCTACAGTAACTTCAAGAGTTGATTTTGAAACATCTGCTGGATCGAGAACAAGGTTACCTTCAATTTTATCAAAGCGGGCAATGTAATTTGAAAGGCCAAAGTGCGAAACACTCCAAAGCAGATTAGTGTGGTTTGGATCCAAAGAATAATTGCCTTGTGGAGCCTCAATTGAAGCAGCATGCGCAAAGCTGCTGCTTACAGCAAGAAGAGCAACGGTAGCAAGGGTCTTGATAAGGCGCATAAAAAATTCCTTTTGGTTTACGATAACTTGTTGTTAGAGTAACTCAATAGAAGAATTTGTGAAGCTAATAAATCGTAACGACTTGTTTCCATTTTCTTGACAATGAAGAAAAATATTTGCGTTTTTAATGTTGATGGCACAAAGCTTATACTATTCAACAATAGCACTTATTTCAACGAATTTTTTGTGCAGGCTAAGGGTCAGCACCTATAAAGATCATGCCTTATTAAACAAAGCAACGAGTAAACCAGCATTTACTTGAAACATTTTAGTGTGTTGGTTAAAAGGTAGATATACTCATGCAAGCTTTAGGACAAAACTATGCCAAACCAAACTGTAACACTATCATTTGAAGATTTGAGTGACTTGGTAAAACGCATTTTGATAAAGGCTAATGTAGGAAAAGATACAGCAAAACTAATTGCTGATAACTGCGTAAGCTGTGAAGCAGATGGAACTCTTAGCCATGGACTCTTTCGTGTTGCGGGGTATTTATCTTCCTTAAAATGCGGATGGGTAAGTGGAAACGCCAACCCTAAAATTGAAGATTGCGGTGCATCTTTTATTCGTGTTGATGCTGATAATGGGTTTGCGCAGGTTTCGCTTGATAAGGCCAAACCACTTGTTTTACAAAAGGTTAAAGAAAGTGGTGTTTGCGTTTTATCCATTGCTTCATCGCATCATTTAAGTGCCCTTTGGCCAGACGTTGAACCTTTTGCGCGCGAGGGGCTTGTTGCATTAAGTTTTGTTGCAGGGCTTGCTGTTGTTGTGCACCCTGGAGGTCGCAAGACTATTTACGGTACCAATCCTTTTGCTTTTGCAACACCCGTTGCCAATAGTGATCCTTTAGTCTTTGATTTTGCAACCAGCGCGCTTTCAAATGGTGACACGCGCATTGCTGCAAGCAAAGGCCACATGCTTGCTGATAATTCCGGCATTGATAGCAATGGCAATAGCACAAATGACCCTAAAGCTATTCTTGATGGCGGAGCTTTATTGCCCTTTGGCGGCCATAAAGGTGCTGCTATTATCTTAATGGTTGAAATATTGGCTGGGGCCCTTACTGGCGGGGCCTTTTCTACAGAGGTCGATTTTAAAGACTATCAAGGAGCAGAAACGCCCAAAACGGGTCAACTTTTTATTATTATCGATCCACAACGAGGTAATGGCCGAGTTTTTAGCAAGCGCGTTAAAGAGCTTCTCGACCTCATTCGCGAAAGCGGTGAAAATGTTCGCCTCCCTGGCGATAAGCGCTATCAACAACGCCAAAAAGCCTTACGTGAAGGAATTACAATCACCAAAAGCCGTTATGATGAACTATTATCCTATCTGCAAGACTAAACAAAATATGAGTGGACTTTAATATTAGGGTCAGGACCTATTAATTTGAACGAAATGGTATGAGTAAATTTTTGTGAGAACCCAAAGATTAAAGGTGAGAAGATCCGCCGAGAAATATGAATATTTTCAAGGGGCTTCGACAAAGTTATCGTGAAAATTTACTTGTATCCTGAAAGGACACAAAAACAGCTGTAATCTACTGCGTCGTAAAGCTCAAATGGGTATACCACCCACTTTTCGCTCTCCTCCTTGTATATTTGTGCTGTTTATTGTGCCATTTCATTTAAATTAATAGGTCCTGACCCTAACGGCTCTAAGACAAGCTTTATCAAATGATTTAAATAATTGCATATTGCTATTGTTGATTACTGTATTGGCATGAAAGAACCTGCCCAAAAAGGCAAAATTTGATGCATGAAGCAGCGACTGCTTCAGCAATTGCTTAATAACACCATCATCTTTATTGTTTAAAAAATCAACCAAGCAACTATAGAACAAACAAACATTGAAATTATCATATATTAAAAGTAAATCCATATCTTTACTTCAACGTCTTAGCTGCTTTTGATGCGGAAGCGATACTTGATAGAAAAAGTTAAAAACGGTGAATTTTATAGCTATATTCTTGATATGTCCTGGTCCATCCTATATTTGAGTTACAGCTGATGGAGAATAAAATTTATGTCGAAAACAATCGCTGGCCCTGAAATTGAGCGCCTTATCCAATTATTGGCGCGAGTTCCCGGACTTGGGCCACGCTCTGCACGACGCGCTGCCTTGCAATTGGTGAAAAAAAAGGAGGCCTTATTGGTGCCCCTTGCTAAAGCAATGCAAGATGCGGCCGATAATGTTAAGGTGTGTTCCGTTTGCGGCAATATTGATACGAAAGACCCCTGCTCTATTTGCTGTGATCCAAAGCGCGATGATGGTATTTTAATCGTTGTTGAAGATGTTTCCGACCTATGGGCGCTCGAACGCGCCGGTTTAATGGCGGTCAAATACCATGTCCTTGGTGGTAGATTATCACCCCTTGATGGCGTTGGGCCTGACCAACTCAATATCAAATCCTTAGTAAGCCGCATTGCACAAGGCAATGTAAAAGAAGTTATATTGGCAGTAAACGCCACCGTAGAAGGGCAAACAACAGCCCATTATATCACGGATCTTATAGAAGAATTTAATATTAAAGTAACACGTCTTGCGCATGGCGTACCGGTGGGCGGCGAGCTAGATTATCTAGACGATGGCACGCTTGCTGCGGCTCTTAAAGCCCGTACAAGTCTTTAACGTTGCCTTTAATTTTCTCTTACAAAGTGATGGCTTTGTTATAATAAGCGTCTGTATCGCTTGATATGCTATTCATCTACGATATGCGCGTCATGATTAAATTGCTCGATAAAGGATTGCAGCATAAGTTTACGTAGCCATTTTTGGATCTGATCATGGTGGTTACGTTCATGCCATGCCATAATTTTTGTATAACCACCAACCTCAACTGGAGGCGGCAGCAATGCCAAATTGCTAAAAGTTTTCGCTAACCGTTCGGGTGCAACAGTTATAAAATCACTTTTTTGCAAAATACTAGGTAACATTAAAAAGCTGGTCACCGATAAAGCCACTCGGCGTTTACGACCAATTTTTGCCAATGCTTCATCGGTAACACCATAAAATTGCCCACCATCATTCGACACCAAAATATGCTCAAGCGAACAAAACTCATCAAGCGTCAAATTTTGTTTTTGCGCCATAGGGTGATCTTTACGCATCAAACAAACATAACGCTCATGATAAATAATACGACTGCGTAATAATGGTGGTGAATTTATTGGGTCAGTTAAAATAAGATCTAGTTCACCGCGTGCCAACATCGATTGCACATCAACATGGTGGTAAGAAATAAAAGAAAGATTTACCCGAGGTGCAATTTTTTTTAATGCAAGAATAAAGGGAAGTCCAATAACCTGCATATCGTTATCATTGGCGGCAATTTTAAAAGTTACATCTAAAAATGCTGGATCAAAAACCACCGGTTGAACAAGCTTATCAATGTCAGACAAAATTTGCTTTACAGGCGCTGCCAAGCTTAAAGCGCGGTTGGTCGGCACGATGCCGTGTGAGCTTCTTACAAATAATGGATCATTAAATTTGTCACGCAACCGGTTTAACATGCTGCTCACCGCAGGTTGCGTCAGCGATAATTTATTGGCAGCTTTTGTAACATTACATTCTTCTAAAAGTGCATTTAAAGCTTTTAATAAATTAAGATCAAGCGTCTTGATATTATCCATATTTATACCAATTATACAAATCATTTATTTTACTGATAACAGCAGCTAAGATAGGCTTCAAGCAGATTTATTGATAGTTAGGACTAATTCAAATGGCAAAATTGCGTTATCTCAACACAGCATATAATATTAAAAACCTTGAATTGAAAAACCGCGTCGTTATGCCGCCCATGTGTCAATACCACGCGCAAGATGGAATACCTAATGATTGGCATCATATTCATTATGCATCGCGCGCTGTTGGCGGCGTTGGGCTTATCATTGTTGAAATGACCAATGTGGCAGCCAATGGCCGTATTTCACCCAACTGCTTAGGCTTGTGGAATGATGAACAAAGAGATGCATTTAAACCCATTGTTGATGCTGCCCATAAACAAGGCGCAAAAATAGCCATCCAAATTGCCCATGCAGGACGCAAAGCGCTTGGCACAGCTAATGTCGTTTCATCATCAGCCATGATATATGATGGAAGTGCTGACGCAGGGGATGGCAAATGGGCTTATCAAATGCCCCACGCATTAAGCCTTGATGAAATTGATGAGTTGGTAGTAGCTTTTCGCAATTCTGTTAAACGCGCTGTTGAAGCTGGCTTTGATGCCATTGAATTGCATGGCGCCCATGGCTATCTCATTCATCAATTTTATTCGCCTAAAATGAATCTTCGCAATGATGAATATGGCAAAGACAAAATGCTATTTGGTGAGCGCGTTATTAAAGCTGCAAAAGAGGTCATGCCGGCTGAAATGCCTCTTTTTGTACGAATATCAGCACAAGAATATGGTGAAAATGGTTTTGATGTTGATTATGGATGCCAAGTCGCCAAACGATTTGTTGCAGCTGGGGCAGATGTTATTCACGTCAGTGGCGGCGGAGACGGCAAATTAGACCCTAACCATACACCAACTTTTCATGCTGGTTATCAGGTATATCTTGCAGACGCAGTTAAAAAAGCAACGGGCGTGCCGGTTATTGCAGTTGGCATGTTAGATGATCCGCAGGTTGCTGATTTTGTATTAGGTAGCAATGCAGCTGATCTTATTGCGGTCGGCAGAGGCTTATTACGCGATCCCTATTGGCTATTAAACGCCCAATATAATCAAAAAGGTGCAGATTTTAGCCCTATAGATTTTGTGCCAAAATCCTATAATCGCGCTTTTTAGTATAGTTTTTGAAAGCTAGGCCTCCATGAATGCACAAATGCATGACTGTGTTGTAACAAAAGGCATTTATGGAGGCATAATTTACTAAAGCCTTTACACAGCAGAAAGGATACCCATAACCAATTTCTCAGCCCTTGCCCTTATTCCATTTTTTCATTATAGCAAGCATGAATAAAAATTATAAACTGCAATACTTTATAAATGCGTGGTTTGTAAGTCGTAAAGCAGTGATGCGAGTAACATCACATCATTGATAAAAATAGGAATAAAAAAATGCGATTGGGCGGCCGTCTTCAAGCAGCGATTGAAGTTTTAAAAGATATTGAGACGCGCAAACGTCCCGCAGCTGACGCATTGAAAGATTGGGGACTTTCCCATCGCTTTGCTGGATCTGGCGACAGAGCCGCAATTGGTAATATCGTTTATGATGCTTTACGTCGCCGTCTATCCATTGCTTATCGCATGGGCGATAATAGTGTTGAAAAACTAGCCTTTGGCGCTTTAATGAGCGAAGGCGGCATGAATTTCGCAACCCTTGATGAAGCGTTACATGATGACCGTTTTGCGCCTGAACAATTGAATGATAGCACACGAAGCCATTGGCAAAATGCTAATATCGCTGATGCAGCCGATTATGTACAAGCAGATATTCCACAATGGTCTATAACTTATTTCCAAGACCTATTTGGTGCTAATTGGATTAAAGAAGCCGCCGCCCTTGGCGAGCGCCCGCCACTTGATTTGCGCGTTAACAGTTTAAAGTCTAATCGCGAACGCGTGTTGAAAGAATTGGCCGATACCCAAGCTAAATCCATAGATTGGTATAATGAAGCAATTCGCATCGCCCCCATTGAAGGGCTAGGTCGCCACCCAAATGTGCAAGCTGAACCAGCGTTCCAAAAAGGTTGGTTTGAAGTGCAAGACCTTGGCTCGCAAATTGCAGCTCACTTGGTTGATGCTGACGGCCATGAACAAATTCTTGATTATTGCGCTGGCGCCGGTGGTAAAACCATGGCCCTTGCCGCCCAAATGGATAATCGTGGTCAAATTCACGCTTATGACGCAGAAAAAAGTCGTCTTGCCCCAATTTTTGACCGCTTGCGCCGTGCTGGTGTGCGCAATAGCCAAGCCCATGCTAATATTAAAGAATTAACCCCATTAAAAGGCCAAATGGATTGCGTATTGGTTGATGCTCCATGCACTGGTACAGGCACATGGCGCCGCCGACCAGATGCAAAATGGCGCCTTACTGAAACGCAGCTAGAACGCCGCGTCGAAGAGCAACGCCAAGTGCTTGATAATGCCCTTGAGTTTGTCAAAGATAATGGTCGCCTTGTTTATATCACTTGTTCACTGTTTGCGCCTGAAAATGATGAGCAAATAACCAGTCTTTTGGCACGTGAACCCCATTTGCAAAAAATGGATATGCAAGGTCTATGGCAAAAGCGCATGTCCACCAAAAGCCCATCGCCCCATTTTTCAAAACATGGTATTGTTTTGTCACCTAAAAGCACGCAGACAGATGGGTTTTATATAAGCGTGCTTGAAAAGAAAGCATAATGGCAATAAAGGCAATCTTAACTGAAAAAGCGGGTAAAAAATTTCTGTTTCTCATGGCAGCTCAAGCTGAATATGGGGAAAAACTAAAACAGATTTTTACTCCACTTTTTATTGGTGTTGGGCCGGTTGAAGCCGCCGTAAATACAGCCATTGCATTATCTAACTTAAGTGCACAAAATTGCTTACCTGATTATGTCATTTCTCTTGGTTCTGCTGGCGCACAACATTTGCAGCAAACGGGCATTTATCAAGTCGCATCAGTGTCTTGGCGCGATATTGATGCAAGCGCATTTGGGGTTGAAAAAGGTTTAACGCCATTTTTAGACCTACCAAAAGAAATAGAATTGCCATGCTTCTTAAACAACCTGCCAAAAGCCAGACTATCAACCGGCGGCAATGTTGTTTCAGGCACTGCCTATAATGAAATTGATGCAGATATGGTTGATATGGAAACCTATGCAGTATTGCGAGCATGCCAACAATTTAATCTGCCGCTTATTGGTTTGCGCGGTATTTCTGATGGCAAACATGAAATCAACCATATTGACGATTGGCAGCTATATCTTCATATAATTGATGAAAAACTGGCTAATTGTGTCAATGAATTATTGAATGTGCTTTCAGAAGCTTAAGCTATTTCATTTTAAAAAATTGAGTTTAAACCCAAATGGAACTACCTGCAGATCTGCGACAAGCTGGTGAAGAGCTTTTAGCCAATGTTTCAATTAACGAGTTGAGCAATGCCTCAAAGCGATTGAGCCAGCGTTATCGTTCTGAAACACGTGATGGCCGCATGCATCTTGATAGTTCCATGGCGGCAAAAGCCTATATTGCTGCACGGCTACCGGCAACCTTTGCCGCCGCCTATAAGGCGCTTGATGAAGCTTATGCTGTGCTTGGAGATTTTGCCCCTAAAACTTTGCTTGACGCCGGCTCTGGACCCGGAACAGTATTTTTCGCAGCGCGCGAAGTTTTTGAAACCCTTGAAACTATAAGCCTTTTTGAGCAAAGTGGTGACATCCAAAAAATTGGCGAGCAATTATGCCAAAAAACGAGCAATGCCAATCAAACGGTTACATGGTGCCATGAAGATTTAAGCAAGCAAGCAGCTCTTGACGCTTTGCCAATTGCTGACCTTGTCACTTTGGGTTTTGTTCTTGATGAATTGCATGATGACCAACAAGATAGGTTGATTGGCAGTCTTTGGCAAAAATGTGCAGGTGCATTGGTGATTATTGAACCGGGTACGCCTGCTGGTTGGAAACGCATTTTACGCCAGCGGCAAAACCTTGAAAAGCTTGGTGCCTTTATCGCTGCACCTTGCGCGCATTCAGCCCCCTGCCCTTTAACGCTGTTAAATGAAAAAATTGACAGCAAAACTCAAGAGGATTGGTGTCATTTTTCGGTGCGCCTCGCACGCTCAAAACTTCATCGCCTTACCAAGCAAGCAGAAGTCCCTTATGAGGATGAAAAGTTTTGTTATCTTGTTGCGTCGCATTTTGCGCCACAACCGATTGAAGCGCGTATTTTAAGCCATCCACAAAAAAGCAGTGGCCGCTTTGCTTTTAAGCTTTGCACTGATAAAGGCAATGCTGAAATACGCCAAATTACGCGCCGTGACGGTGATTTATTTAAACAAGCTCGTCGCCTTGAATGGGGCGATGCCTTAAAAAATAATTGATTATATCTCATAAATTAGGAAACGGATTAATTGTTGCCCCTAGATTAATCCGCCCTTAACTCTCACTTGTTATAATTTGCAAAATTAAAACCGTTTTAGGTTGGATCGTATTTAGGATTTGCAAATGAAACAGGGCCACTCCACTTATAATTTACCAGAAGAAAGCGACTATCAAGCACCGCGTTTTAGCCATGTGCTGTATCGCCAACTTGGTACATTTTTAGGGCTTGGCTTGCTCATTCTCGTCGTGCTTGCAGCTATTGCCCTTGCCACATGGAATTTTGCCGATCCCTCATTAAGTTTTGCCAATAATAATCCTGTGACCAATCAACTAGGTTTTTGGGGCGCGGCTTATGCAGATATTGCCTTACAGTTTTTTGGGCTTGCAGCGCCAGTTAATTTATTACCGCCATTTTTCTGGGCAATTTTATTGCTGATGCAGCGCGACATTCCAAAACCAATAACGCGCATTGTCCTGTGGGGTTTTTCGGGCATTTTCTTTGCAACCGCTATTGCAACTATCCCCCCGATTGCTGGCTGGCCAATGCCAATGGGGCTTGGCGGTGTTGTTGGTGACAAGTTTTTAGGCTTTTTTGACCAATTACTGTCCTTCATACCAAAAGCCATACGCGATATTGTCATTGCCGTTGTCTTTGCCCCGCTTGCCTTGATAACTGTAGCCTATGCTGGTGCAATGATTGGGCGCAATAAAGCTAAAAAGCGTCAAAAATTGGTGGAGACCAAAAGATCCAATCGCGCTGAAGACTATGAAGATGCGCCGCGTGCCGGCATTTTTGTGACAATGTTTGGCTTGACCATGCATTTATTCATGCGCGTACAAGCATTTTTCTCACGCATCAAAGCAAAACGGGCAGAAAAAATCGCTGAGCAAGAACAGATTAAGCCATCAAACAAGCAAGCGGAGGCACGGCCCGCAAGACAAACGACAACATCAAGCGAACGCGTTGAGCCAAATTTTAACCAAGATATTGATGACATTGACGAGAGCAACGAAAATAATACGCCCACAAACACCAGTGCGAGCTTAGCGGCAGAAGCGCCAACACGCAGCCCACGGGCAGCGAGCCGCACACAAAATACAAAGAGCCAAAGCATTATTGCCAAAAAAATTAACAATAATGGCTTTGAATTGCCCCATTTGGAATTTTTAGCAGAACCTAAAGAAACCTTCAAAGACACTTCTTTGTCAAAAGAGCAATTGGCACAAAATGCCGAGCGTCTTGGCGGTGTTTTAGAAGATTTCGGCATTAAGGGCACCATTATTGATGTAAGGCCAGGGCCTGTGGTAACGCTTTACGAGGTTGAGCCAGCTCCTGGGGTAAAATCGTCACGGATTATTAGTCTTGCCGATGATATTGCCCGCTCCATGAGTGCTGTATCAGCCCGTATTGCTGTCGTTGCAGGACGCAATGCCATTGGCATTGAATTGCCCAATAAGCACCGTGAAACAGTTTATTTACGCGAAATTTTTGAAACCCGTGATTATCGCGATAGCAAAGCAAAGCTTGGTCTTGCCTTGGGTAAAACTATTAATGGCAATGCGGTCATTGCCGATCTTGCTAAAATGCCTCATGTGCTGGTTGCAGGTACAACTGGCTCGGGTAAATCTGTCGCCATTAATACTATGATAATGTCGCTGCTGTTTAAGCATACGCCTCAAGAATGCCGCCTAATCATGGTTGACCCAAAAATGTTGGAATTGTCAGTCTATGACGGTATTCCGCATTTGCTAACGCCTGTTGTAACCGACCCTAAAAAAGCGGTTGTCGCGTTAAAATGGGCTGTTCGCGAAATGGAAGAGCGTTATCGCAACATGTCAAAACTTGGCGTGCGCAATATTGATGGCTTTAATGAGCGTTTGCAAAAAGCCCAAGAAAATGGCGAAAGCCTATCACGCACCGTGCAAACTGGCTTTGACAATGAAACAGGCAAGCCAATTTTTGAAACCGAGCATTTCGACATGAAAATCATGCCTTATATTGTGGTGATTATTGATGAAATGGCTGATTTAATGATGGTTGCCGGTAAAGAAATTGAAGGTGCAGTACAACGTTTGGCGCAAATGGCACGTGCTGCTGGTATCCATGTGATTATGGCAACCCAGCGCCCTTCAGTTGATGTGATTACCGGTACGATCAAAGCCAATTTTCCAACTCGTATCTCCTTTTCTGTTACCTCTAAAATTGATAGCCGCACCATTCTAGGCGAGCAAGGTGCCGAGCAATTATTAGGACAAGGCGATATGCTATTCATGATGGGTGGCGGACGCACGCAACGCGTTCATGGGCCATTTATTGGCGATCATGAAGTGGAAACCATTGTTAATCACCTTAAAACCCAAGGCACGCCAGAATATCTTGATGCGGTAATGGAAGACCAAGGCGATGACGAAAGCGATAGCGCCAGCAATAATAGTGGCATGGCGAGCAGTGATGATCCTTATGATCAAGCGGTAGCTATTGTTCTTCGTGATAAAAAAGCCTCAACATCTTATATCCAACGCCGCCTTGGTATTGGTTATAATCGCGCTGCCTCGATCATTGAACGCATGGAAGAAGAAGGCATTATCAGCCCAGCCAACCATGCCGGCAAGCGCGAAATATTGATAGAAGATGGCAATGATAGCTACTAAATTTGTAATAGCTCCTAAATTTAATTATCATAAACACCAAGAAGACCGCGATCATGCGGTCTTTTATAAAAATAGAATGAAAGCCGCGAAGTCACCAGATTTGCGCCATGAAACAGCCATAGCCAGTAGTTAAACTTTTGATTAATTGGCAATATGAGATACTCGCCTTAAAAATATGAGGTAATTCTATGCATGGCTTCCAATTCATAAAAACAAGTTTAATTGCCGTCTTATTAAGCAGCTTTGCCACATCGCCATTATTGGCGCAAAATAATGCTACAAGCATGAGCCAAGCAGGTAATAGACAAGAAGCTAGCAACCAAGCTGCAGCACAAAAAATTGCCGATCATTTTGCTGCGATAAATACCATGACTGGCGACTTTATTCAATTTAGCCCGAAAGGGAAAATGACAGAAGGGACATTCTACCTAGAACGCCCCGGCAAAATTCGTTTTGTTTATAAAAATTCACCAATCCGTATCATTTCTGATGGTAAGTCGGTTGTTATCAATAATAAAAAATTAGATAGTTGGGATTTATATCAGCTTAGCCAAACACCGATGAAACTTTTACTCGATACCCAAATAGATTTAAGCGGCGGTAAATTATTAAATTTTGTAAGCGATAAAAATGCAGCCACCATGGAACTTACAGATAAGACCATGTCGGGTGGCAAGCTACGTTTAATATTTGATGTGAAAACCAATGAGCTTAAACAATGGACAATGATTGACCGCCAAAATCTTGAAACTACGGTGCAAATTACCAATTTACGTAGTAATGTACGTTTTGCTGATGGAATGTTTAGAATTAATTATCAAAATATTGCTATGAAAAAACCAGAAAAATAAATGTAAGCCTAGTTGATAACGGGTTTTGCGATTTTTATGACATTGACCATTTGCAAATAGCCAAAGCATGTCATTGCTCGAAATCGACAACACTAAAAAAGGCTTTAGCAAAATTTTAGAGGATGAAGATGAAATTACTAAAAAAATTACGCCTTGCTTTTATTGCTTTGCCATTAGCTCTTAGTGTTGTTTCAACTGCGCCAATGTTCGCACAAGCACAAAATCGGTCCCAAAACCAGCCCCAAAATCAGCAAGTAACGGCCCAAGAAATTGCCAACCACTTTTCATCAATAAAAACCATGACTGGTGATTTTATTCAAATTGGCCCAAAAGGTGAAATGACCGAGGGCACATTTTATATGGAGCGTCCAGGGCAAATCCGCTTTACCTATAAAAACTCAGATATACGCGTGATTGCTGATGGCAAATCGGTGGTTATTCATAATAAAAAGCTAGATACATGGGATCTTTATCAGCTTAGTCAAACACCAATGAAATTATTGCTTGATAATCAAATTGATTTAAGCGGCGGCAAATTATTAGCCTTTTCTGCCGATAAGAATGTTGCAGTGATGGAAATTGCCGATAAAACTATGGGTGGCGGGAAACTAAAGCTCATATTTGACCCCAAGACCTATGAGTTAAGACAATGGACCATGATTGATCGGCAAAACCAAGAAACAACAGTGCAAATCACCGAATTAAAAACCGGCGTTCGCTTTGCTGATGGCATGTTTAAAATTGATTATCAGCGCATTGCCATGAAGCGCAATAGAAACTAATAAAAGTTTAAACATCCTATAACACAAAAGCCTTTGCATTTGATTTGCAAAGGCTTTTTTTAACTCATTATGCTACCTTTTTTGATTAGAGCGTTTTCAAAAAAGTGTGAAGCGGTTTTTGGACAAGAAACTCAGTGCATACAATGGATTAGAGCGCCGATCTGATCCAATCAGATCGAAATGCGCTCTAGTTAAATAGCATATTAATTTGCTACGTTTAAAATACGTGCTGGCGTGTAAAGTATCAATGAAGCGGCTCCTTGTACAAAAGACCGCGCGCCTTTTATTACCGAATTACCGTCCGCAAGAAATGCTGCATTATCATCATTGTCTTCATCACCTTTAAGGACGGAATGAGAAAGCGCACCATCTTGCACCAGTGCCATCAGTGTTGGTGATGACGCAAACACCGCATGTGAGCCACCATCAACATTTGACATGTCAAAAACTGCAATTCCTGCTTTATTCAGCATTGCAATATCCGACCCATCACCAACGCGAGCGTGGCCACCGGTGATTGTCCCTGAAACTGTAAGTGCTTTATCATTGCTGGAGACCTGAACAGCGGTTGATTTTGGCAATCCATTAATGTCTTTTAGCTGCATTTGAAAAACATCAACATCAATATCTGGAGCGGCGAGCAATAGATTTGAAATACGGTTGATTGGTCCACGTTGATTTTTAAGCGCAAGAGTACGCAAAGCTTCCATAGTCACATAATTACCCATCGAGTGCGCAACAACACTAACCTGCTTAGCATTTGTTTCTGATACTAATTGCAATAATTCAACAAGACCATCACGAGCATAATCGGCGCTGTCTCGATCAAAGACGTAAAGCCCTAAGGCACCACCTGATGGCCAAGCATAGTGAACAGTTACCGCATTTAATTGATAATCATAGGCAATTTGCGCGGCTCTAAATGTACTTTCAGCAAAGTTATTATTGTAACCATGAATAAAAACTAGAATTTCTTTATTTTTTTGTGGCAAATTTGCTAAAGCACTATTTAAAGCCTGTTTGAAATCTTGCCTATCTTTATAGGTTTGCATAGCAACAGCAGCAAAATGCTCACCAGAGTTTGGCTTATTACCATTAGCTTCCACTGCACCTTTTTGGTGTGCTGCAGGAATTCCAACATCAACACGTGCGAAATTTAAATGCGGTGAACGTTTCGAACCAAAAGGCAAATATAAATTATTTTCTTTACCCCGACTTGTAGCAACATAGACCGGCTGAACAGCAATTGGTTTTTTAGGCTGGATAAGTGCAGCTTTTGATGCCGCAATTGATGAAGCTGTTGCCATTTTATCATGCCAAAGAATAGCACGTTCATCGGTGCAAGCGCTTAAAAAAGCACCAAATACCAGCAATATTAAAAAACGGCTAACAAAAAACTTCATGATTGGTAAATCCATCTATTGAATAAATCAAACGCCAAAGACACAAAAATTTAGACTCTTCTAAGGCAAATGGCCTTAAAATTTTAATATATGTGAAAAGTTGCAATATTAAGAAGTTTTTTAAAATTCAAAAGACTGTTTATATATTTATCGCAATATCAACATCCTATATGGTCAATAATAGTTCAACACCATTGTTTTGCATTGCTTTAATTGCATGATCAAGCGAACCATTTAAATCAATAGCACGACAAGCGGTTAAAATTACACTTACCTCAAAACCAGAACGCACACCATCAATTGCTGAATATGCAACACAAAAATCGGTGGCTAAACCGCATAGCATCAGTTTTTTTATTTGGCGCTCGGCTAAGTAACCTGCAAGTCCAGTTGGGGTTTTATGATCATTTTCAAAAAATGCCGAATAGCTATCAATCGCAGCATTGTAGCCTTTGCGTAATAAAAGCTCGCTTTTTTGCCAGTGAAGATCGGGATGAAAATCTGCGCCATAGCTGCCTTGAATGCAATGATCCGGCCAAAGCACCTGCTTACCATACGGCATTTCAACAAGTTGGTAAGGCTCAAACCCTTTATGTTGAGAAGCAAAACTTGAGTGATTTTCAGGATGCCAATCCTGCGTAACAACAATATGATCATGGCAAGCGATAAGTTCATTAACTGGCGCAATAATATCATCGCCTTGGGCAACAGCTAATGCACCACCAGGGCAAAAATCATTTTGTACATCAATAACAATTAGCGCTTTTTCACTCATAAAATTGCCTCATCGCCCATTCCCAAACATTATCCTGCATTCCAATAATAATTGATGCCATCAACAAAATTTTCTAATGTCGGCTGTTCTATTTCTGAAAGAACCATCGACATTGCGTTAATAAAAGCCTCACCGTGACAGACAAAATAAAGATTATTTTGAGTTATAAATTCAGGGTATACATCTTGATTACTATCATCATCGTCATCACCATAATCATCGATATAATAGAGTTGATCAAGTTCAAGATCATCAGCATCAACTTTGCAATATAAACAAAAACCATTATAGTCGTAATAATTATCTTGGTCCACGCGTAAGGGCTCAGCAAAAGCTTCTATGATTGTAGAAAGTTTATATTCCTGCTGTTTTTTAAACGGAATTTTTGGATTTTCTTGTTGCATAGCACCCCACAATAATAAATTGAAATCAATCATTATCATAAAATATCGCATTGTCGCAAATTTTAAATAAGACGCATTTTTGCTTAAAATATTTAATTTTAGGCATTATTAAATTATCAAGTCCAACTATATCCCAAAAATATGATCGTGTAATTGATTTTAGTCTTATGTAGCCGCCGTTTTAACTTTAAACTTTTTGATAAGATTAAAGCTATTTCATAACCACTTATTGTTGGTTTGGCCAATGCGAATGAAATGCTCGTCTATGGGGTTTTAATGACTGCTGCACATTTTAAATAGGCTTTTTATAAAAATGTGACGCAACAATTTTCTTTTATTGATCATCGATATTAAGTTTTTTAGCTTGTAGTAAGTTCCATGGACCGCTAACTTCAAACCTTTGCAAGGGCTTTAAGCTTAACTGCAGGCATTCAACATCAATACACTGCCCATCAACACGCCTTGGTCGATCAATAATGCCCGTAAAATCAACATTGCCATTTTCTAGCGAAGCATAACCAGAAAAATCCACCAGATGATTGTCGAAAGCCAAACCAACAAGGTCGGCTTTGATTTCACCATTTTCGATGCTGCCCTTGGCAGCAAAACGGACAAAGCTTAACAACTCATCATTGCTGCCAAAAAATGGAAAAGCGTTTTCACTATTAATACCATTGATAAAGCGTGCAAAATCAAGCCCAATAATTGAACCATTATTGCAATTCATATCAAATGCACCTTTGGCATTTAAAAGTGCCTTGGACCAATGGGTAAAATCAGAAGTTGCATTCATCGTTAAATTGATTGGACATTTCAACTTTGCGTCTAAGCCAAGCGCACCTTCTAACTGCTCCAAATTAACATTAGTAGTTGAGAGGCGTGTTTCCAATTGGGTAACATTGTCAAGCAGACCGATGATGATATTACTTTGTAGCGTACCGTCAAAGACATTAACATTGCCAATGTCAAAGCTTAATCGACCATTGCGCAATTGGGTTGATGCTGCAAAATTGGTTAACGCAATAGCCCCAATTTGTCCCTGCGGTGCAGAAACGCGTAAATCAAGTGAAAAACGATTAAGAAATGACAGATCCGGAATAACGTCACCAGCAGAGATAAAGGCAGGCAAAATTTGAGTAAAGTCAAGTGATTGAAATGCCAATGATCCAGAGGTTGATGGCAAATCACCAATAAATACCGTTTCCAAAGCGCCGCGTGCCTTATCATTGCCAAGGGTCAGATTTATATCATTCAATTCCAGTTTTTCAGGCGTTGCAATAAGACTAGATTCCCAAACAACAGGTGATTGGATCGCGGCACCAAAGCTTTTTGCTTGTCCAAGCCAGTCCATCGTAACATTTAAGGCAGGTAATCGAGCGGCAACTTTACCGCTTAAAGCAAAACGCTGCGCAAACTGGGCATCCCCCGTATAAGTCACTCCACCGCGATTAGAATTAACCGATACCCTGACTGCGCTTTTACCCCCTGCCATTAACATTAATGCTTGATCCGCACGCAAATTTACTTCGGTATAGGCGCTGTTCCAACGACCATTGGCCTTGATTGATGCCGCATAGGTGGAGGTTGGCCATGTAACGGTTGCATTAATTTCTTTGATTTCTCCACGTGCTTCTGCGCTTGGTTTTTTGTCGGCACTGTTATGATCAATGGGATAGGATAATGTACCATCTTCAATATAAATCCGGCCAAATGGCTGGTTAAGCAAACTAGATAAATCCGCATTATTGGGACTTTGTGCAACAATTTCGCGCGCTTGGCGAATAGCATTCCCAAGGCTACCATCGGAGCGAGCCAATGAAGCAAAAAAGCCAGCAACAGTTTTAACCGGTTCGTCAACCGCAAAATGTGGGCGGATGATGCGAGTTTCAGAAAAACTGACCTTACCTTGCAAAGCATCTAATAATGACAAATCAACTTCTATACATTCCGCCTCCATAAGCGGCCGACTATCATCACTGGCATCACTTAAGCTAACGCCTTGAAGGGCGGCTTGCAATTTGGGGAAAAATGAAATTTTTGGTGGCTCACGCAATTGAACATTATAGCCAGTCCAAGTACTTAAGTCTTGTGCTAGACGTATGCGTATTGCATCCGTTGAAATAAGATAAGGGATTGCAATAATTGCACCAATAATAAGCACCACCAAAATAGCCACTGTAAAAAACAGATATTTGAATATCCGGCGAATGCTCATATAAAATGGTCCTGTCACAGCATAAAGCGGCATTCGCTTAATAGTACGAATCCGCTGTATATTTCGTTATAATTTTATTAATCACAATAAAACACACAATAAAACATTTGTAATTAAATAAGAATGAAAATCCTTCAAAACTATTGTTAAAATATTGCTTTTTGACTATTTTTTGCAAAATGACGAAACTTAAAACACCCCCAGATCATGATAAGTTTTTTTAAAAAAATTATCGATTATCTCTTGCTGTCATTTCAAATCATTCCCATATCAGTTTAGGAAAACAGGCTTGCCATAATGGGAGCTTTCAATTTCCACCAACCGTAATGCTGCATTGTTAAACCAGAGCATATTTAAAATCTTCTTAAATATGTTTTCAGGTTGCGGGAAAGGGAAAATAAAATGAATTTGGAAAAATATACAGAACGAGTTCGCGGTTTTATTCAAGCCGCTCAAAATGCCGCACTTTCTGCTGATAATCAGCAGTTTTTGCCAGAGCATCTTCTCAAAGTGTTGATTGATGATAATGAAGGTTTTTGCGCCTCACTGATTGAAAAGGCTGGCGGCAATCTTTCTGCAATAAAAACAGCACTTGATGCAGCGCTTAGTGCCATACCCAAAATTACCGGCGGCAATGGCCAGCTTTATCTTGCCCAACCATTGGCAAAAGTTTTCACCACAGCTGAAGAGCTGGCTGACAAGGCTGGAGATAGTTTTGTAACCGTGGAGCGTTTATTGCAAGCACTTGCCATGGAAAAAACTGCCAAAACCCATGAGATTATTGCCAAAGGCGGTGTAACGCCTAATGCTCTTAATAAGGTAATTAATGATATGAGAAAAGGCCGCACAGCCGATTCTGCCTCTGCAGAAAACCAATATGATGCTTTGAAAAAATATGCGCGTGATCTTACTGAAGATGCACGTAATGGCAAGCTTGACCCTGTTATTGGTCGCGATGAGGAAATTCGCCGTACAATTCAGGTCTTGTCCCGCCGCACTAAAAATAACCCTGTATTGATTGGTGAGCCGGGCGTTGGTAAAACCGCAGTTGTTGAAGGTTTGGCTTTACGTATCATTAATGAAGATGTTCCTGAATCCTTGCGCGATAAGTCTTTGCTTGCCCTTGATCTTGGTGCTATGATTGCTGGTGCGAAATATCGCGGTGAGTTTGAAGAGCGTTTAAAAGGCGTGTTGTCAGAAGTGCAAGCTGCTGCTGGGCAAGTCATTTTATTTATTGATGAAATGCACACCCTTGTTGGCGCTGGTAAAACTGATGGTGCGATGGATGCGTCCAACCTTTTAAAGCCAGCCCTTGCACGCGGTGAATTACACTGTGTTGGTGCAACAACTTTGGAAGAATATCGCAAATATGTGGAAAAGGATGCAGCGCTTGCTCGCCGCTTCCAGCCAATCTTTGTTGATGAGCCAACGGTAGAAGACACGATCTCAATTTTACGCGGCATTAAGGAAAAATACGAACAACACCATAAGGTGCGTGTCTCGGATTCGGCTCTTGTTGCTGCGGCAACCTTGTCAAACCGTTACATAACCGACCGCTTCTTGCCTGATAAAGCAATTGACCTTGTTGACGAGGCAGCATCTCGGCTAAGAATGCAGGTTGACTCAAAACCAGAAGAACTTGACGAGATTGACCGCCGCGTTATGCAGCTCAAAATCGAACGAGAAGCGCTTAAGGTTGAAAAAGACACCGCATCGCGTGATCGTTTAGAGCGACTTGAAAATGATCTTGTTGAGCTTGAGGAATTATCTAATGAGATCACAGCAAAATGGCAGGCAGAAAAGCAAAAGCTTGGCCATGCAGCCGACCTCAAGCGTCAGCTTGATGAAGCACGCAATGCTTTGGCTATTGCCCAGCGCAATGGCGAATTTCAAAAAGCTGGTGAACTTGCTTACGGCACAATACCAGAGCTTGAAAAGCAATTGCATGATGCTGAAAGCCAAGAGGGCCGCACCTCAATGGTTGAAGAAACTGTGACATCAGAACATGTGGCACAAGTGGTTTCGCGCTGGACAGGTATTCCGGTCGATTCCATGTTAGAGGGCGAGCGCGAACGCTTGCTTCGTATGGAAGATGAAATTGGTAAGCGTGTTGTTGGTCAAGGTGAGGCCGTGCAAGCTGTATCGCGTGCGGTTCGCCGCGCTCGCGCTGGTTTGCAAGATCCTAATCGGCCAATTGGTTCGTTTATTTTCTTGGGGCCAACAGGCGTTGGTAAAACTGAGCTTACCAAAGCATTAGCCTCATTCCTCTTTCAAGATGAAACAGCAATGGTGCGTCTTGATATGTCGGAATATATGGAAAAGCATTCCGTATCGCGCCTAATTGGTGCGCCTCCTGGCTATGTCGGCTATGAAGAAGGTGGTGCATTAACCGAGGCTGTGCGTCGTCGTCCCTATCAAGTTGTTCTTTTCGATGAAATTGAAAAGGCTCACCCTGATGTCTTTAATGTGTTGTTGCAAGTATTAGATGATGGACGGTTAACTGATGGACAAGGGCGCACTGTAGATTTTCGCAATACCCTAATCATCATGACGTCCAACCTTGGGGCAGAATATTTGACCCAGCTTGGTGATGATGAAGAGGCAGAAAAAGCTCGTGAACAGGTAATGAGTGTCGTGCGTTCTGCATTCCGCCCAGAATTTTTGAACCGTGTCGATGAAGTTATTCTTTTCCATCGCTTGCATCGTTCAGAAATGGGGGCAATTGTAAATATCCAGTTGCAAAGATTGCAGTCCTTGCTTGATGACCGCAAGATCACTTTGGATGTTGATGATGATGCTCGTGAATGGCTTGCTGAAAAAGGTTATGACCCAGTTTATGGTGCGCGCCCCCTTAAACGCGTCATCCAGCGCGAAGTGCAAGATCCCTTGTCTGAGCGCATTTTGATGGGCGATGTCTTGGACGGCTCCAATGTTCATATATTGCGCGGCTCAGATAGGCTTAATTTTAAGCCTAGCCCCGTTTTTGCTGAAAAAGCCGAATAAAACAAAAAACCGCCTCGAAAGAGGCGGTTTTTTATTTAATTTTTAAAGATAATCATGAATTCAATTAATAGGAAATCCATACAAATTTATCTCATTAATGGGAAATCCATTCTGGGATAAAATATACTGTCCCATTAAAAGGTACCGTTGTTTGCCCTGTACTCGTAGTGATGGGTACTTCTACGCAATTTTCATTTCCCAGCTTGGCAATTTTATCATTAATATCAGTATTTATTTCAAGGGCTCGAAAACCATTAGAATAGCTACCAAGGCTAATTTTACGCTTTAACACCATTTGATAGCTATAGCATTGGTCATTTTGCTTAACATGGGTAACGGTTCTATCCATTACCAATTTGGTCAATTCTGAATCATCAGGGCTTGCAACATTGCCAAGCCCAGCCTTGAACTCATTTTCGCGCTCTATTAACAAATAAAGATCGCGCCGTGCTTCTTTAAGATCTGGTGTTGTTCTTTCAAAATTCATCTGGACGGCCGTTGCACGCTGATCAGGACTTAGCTGATAAAGCGTATCGTCAATTGCAACACTGGATAATTTAGCATCCCCCTCAATGATTGCATCTTTTTGAATAAGCTGCTTGGTTACTTTACCGGTTTTGGTACCAGCTAAGATAAAGGCAATGTCATATCGGCAATTTTTTTCGCACTTTTCATGCCCTTGTGAGGGACGCAGCAAAGTAATATAAGTCATGTCAATATGGTTTGGTGATGGACGACACGATGCAAAGGCCAAATTATCAAACTTTAACGCCTTGGCAACATCTTGCACAAAAGGCAAATTGCGATCTTGCCCATTATTCTGGCAAACCAAACCATCGGCTTTTGCAAGCTCTATACCACTTAACCCCATAACGCATAGAGGAAGCAATGCAGCAAAGGCTGCTTTTATACCATTTTTAATCATTTAAAATGCCGCTTCTTAAAAGAAAGACTCAATCAAAATTGACGAATAGAACGGATATTATAAAGAGATGAAAGTAAATAAATAGATTATATCATGTTCACTTTCAGTTGAGGCCGTGGCAAAGATTGCATAGCGATTTTAACACATTTTCTTTTGCAAAATCGCTATATTGAAAAGCAATCAACAATAGCTGTCTATTTTGGCTTTTCTTCAACACCAATGTCAAATTGGCGTGCTTCACCACGGCATAATAAATAAATTCCAAGCCCACTGGCTAACATGCCGATGGCGAGCAAATACCAAACATGGCCCATTGGCGTTAAGCTATTGATGAGAGAGATAACGACCGGTATTGTACCGCCTAAAATTGCGTAGGACATGTTGTAAGAAAAGGCAAGGCCGGTGAAACGAACCGCAGCTGGAAAAGCCTTGACCATGACATAAGCAACTGCACCAACATAGCCAGCAAAAAAACCTAAAAAGGCTGATAATACAAAGAGTGAAAGGGTTGAAGTGCCAGCATAATTATAAAAGACATAGGCTGTAATGGCAAAGCAGATACCGCCACCTAAGAAAAAGCGTCCACTGCCAATACGATCACATAAAATCCCAGCAATAGGTGTTGCAATGATTAAAAATAATGATGTGACACAATTAGCGGCAAGCGCGGTATTACCGGAATAACCATAGGGTGGATTTTCCATAAAATTAGGTGTCATCAATGTTGAAATAACAATGGTTGCCGATAAGGCCCATGTAAGCAATACGGCAATTAAAACACTTTCACCATGGCTTTTAAGAACGATTTTTAGCGGCACTTCCTTGGTGAGGCTCCGTGCTTTTTGCATTTGCTTGAAAATTGGGGTTTCATCCAGCCATTGTCGCAACCAAACTGCTAAAAGGCCAAATATACCACCAAGGATAAATGCACCACGCCAACCATAATCCATTATAAACTGCGGGGAAAACAGATGGTTAACCAGTGTTGCAACCAATGAACCAAGTAAAATACCCAAGGAAAGACCAGAAGTGAGAAAACCTGTTGCAAAGCCTACATAGCGAGATGGCACATGTTCCGATACAAAAGTCCAAGCACCAGGAATTTCACCACCAATGGCAATGCCTTGTAAAATTCGAAAGAGTGCAAGTAAGATAGGTGCAGCAACGCCGATAGATGCATAAGATGGCACAAGTGCCATACAAAGCGTAGAAAATGCCATTAACAAAATTGAAAAAGTAAAGACCTTTTTACGCCCAAACTTGTCACCAAGATGAGCCATAATAATGCCGCCGATCGGGCGGGCTAAATAGCCTGAGGCAAAAATGCTATAAGTTTGTAAAGTGGCTAACCATGGGGCAGTTTCTGGATTAAAGAATACTGCGCTGATTATTTTGGTAAAAAAGACAAAAATGATAAAGTCGTAAAACTCAAGAGCACCTCCCAAAGAGGATAATCCCAAAGTTTTCATATCTGAACGCGTTAATATTCGCGGCTCGCTCATTTTGCCTCTCCTAAAGTTGGATATGTAATTGTAATAACTTCATCCTTTTCAATGTGAGAGCATTTAAAAAGGTGATTGGTAATAAGCCTATTTATCAATCGAGTGCAATGCACTTTTTATTAATAAATAGAGTTTTCATTTTTTGCCCTTGACCTTGCCGCGTTGGAAGGTGGCATATAAGTTTATACAGTAGCAAAACGCTAAAAATAACAAAAAAGGAAATTTAAATGAGTACTAATGAAAAAATTGTATTTCGTGTCGCTGATATGACCTGCGGGCATTGTGTTAAGTCGGTAACCTCTGCAATTATAGAGGCTATACCAAATGCAACAGTTAACGCGGATGTTGCAACCCATCTTGTAACGGTGATGGGAACACAAGATGCTGATAAAGTAAAGCAGGCAATTATTGATGCAGATTATACACCTGAAGCGGCTTAGTTAAGGATTTTATTAAGCTTAAACAGATATTTGAACATGTTTATTTATTGTTGAAATGCCAATATGTAACACGACTTCGCTTTAAGCCATTTCCAGCAAAAAGTGATAATTTTTTGCTGGAAATGTTTTTAAATGTTGCGTCCTTAATGTGGTTTTAGCGTGCAAGCCGTTCGCGATATTTATCAAGCACAACAGCAAGGATAATCACAAGACCGGTAATCATTTGGCGTATAAAATCGCCAAGGCCAAGAAGCACCAAACCATTAGCAAGCACACTGATAATAATAGCACCAACCAGCGTCCCAAAAACTGAACCGCGCCCACCATTCAAACTTGTGCCGCCAATAATAACTGCTGCAATAGCGTTCAATTCATAACCAGTACCACCATTAGGGCTTGCTATACTCAAGCGGGCAATATAAATAATTGCGCCAATACCAACTATGCCACCAGCTATTGTAAAAGCTGCAACCTTATACCAAAAAACTGGATGGCCTGCTAAACGCACAGCTTCTTCATTATTGCCAATCGCATAAAGCAAACGGCCAAAAACCGTTTTGGTGAGAATAAACCAAGCAACAAGCACGAGAATAAGCGCAACAATAAACGTTAATGGAATACTAAAATAATAAAAACTTATGGCCGCTTCGCCAAAATTAATTAATTCTGGTGGGAAAGAATAAATTGGCTGTGCATGGGTAAATTGCAAAGCTGCGCCGCGTGCAACATTGAACATGCCAAGAGTAACAATAAAGGATGGTATGCCCCAATAGGCTGATATTAAACCATTGGCCATACCGCAAGCAATGCCCACCAAGATAGAAACGACGGTTGCCAACAAAACAGCAGAAACAACGTCAAGGCCGGATAAATTCATCACCGTACCACCAACAACGGCGCACAGAGCCAAAATAGACCCGACAGATAAATCAATACCACCGATTAAAATAACAAAGGTCATACCAGTTGCCAAAATAAGATTAATGGTCACTTGGGTAAGAATATTGGTTATATTGGCCGGTGCCAAAAAATTTTCGGCTGTAATAGCAAAAACAAGAATTAATACAAGGAGCGCCAACGCAATTCCCGCATCGCGTAATATGGATTTCATTTTTTGTGATTCATTTGCCATGATATGTCCTTGTAAAAATTCGTCTTTTTTATTATCGTTGAAAATATTTTATGCAGCCTGATGATAGGCCAGTTGCAAAATACGCTCTTGCGAATATTCATCGCGCTGCAATTCACCAATAATTTGATGATGCGCCATAACCAAAATGCGATCACATAATTCAATAAGTTCGCGCATTTCTGATGATACCACCAATAGGCCTTTATCCTTTGCTGCAAAATCGCGCATTAGGGCATAAATTTCGGCCTTAGCCCCAACATCAACGCCGCGCGTTGGTTCATCAAGTAAAAGCACTGATGGATTTATTGCCATCCATTTTGCTAGAACGACTTTTTGCTGATTGCCACCTGATAGTGTCGACACTGGATCATTCAGTTTACCATATTTAATTGCTAATTCCCGACCATATTTTAACGAAATTTCGGTCTCTTTCTGCTTTTGCACAATACCAGCTTTTGATATGTCTTTAGTGTCAGCTAGGGTTATATTGGTAGCAATTGGCATGGGAAGAATTAATCCTTCATGACGGCGATCTTCACTAACAAGCGCAATGCCATCACGAATGGCGGCACCGGGCGTTGCATAGAGCTTAGACTTACCATTTAATGCAACACGCCCCGATAGCGCTTTATCAGCGCCGGCAATTGCTCGTAAAAATTCAGTTCGTCCAGCTCCCACTAAGCCGGCGATGCCAACAATTTCTCCCTTGTGTACGGTTATTGATATACCTTCACTATAGGGGCTTGCTGCCGGTCTTAGTTTTTCAACCCGCATCAAGACATCCTTATGCACAATAGCTTCTTTGGCTAATGGTGTTGCCTCAATCTTACGGTCAATCATTGCTTGGATAAGACTGTCAATTGTAACATCTGAAATAGAATGGGTGGCGACAGTGCGGCCATTGCGCATAATAGTAACTTCATCACAATGGTTGATAATTTCGTCAAGATGGTGCGAAACAAGTAAAATCGCAACGCCTTCTGCCGCCAATTGATGCACCAATTTAAATAAACGGTCGGATTCAACTGATGTTAGGGTTGCTGTTGGCTCATCAAGAATTAAAATGCGGCTTTCACTTTTCAAGGCCCGCGCAATCTCAATTAGTTGCTGCTGGGCAATACCAAGATCTTCGATTGTTTCCGATGGGGATAAATGATCAAGTCCAACCAAATCAAGCGCTGCACGCGTTTCCCGTTCCATCTTTTTTTTCTGGATAACACCAAACCAATTGGCGGGCAGATGCTCAAAACATACATTATCTGCGACAGATAAAAACGGCAAAAGGTTTAATTCCTGATGAACAACCTGTACGCCCTTCTTTTTGGCGTCGCCCGGAGAATGAGGAGTATATGGATTACTATCCAGTAGCATGGTTCCTTGGTCGGTTTTTTCAATGCCACAGATAATTTTAATCAAGGTTGATTTACCAGCACCATTTTCACCAATAAGGCCATGGACCGCGCCTTTTTTTAAAGCAAGATCAACACCAGCAAGTGCAGTGACGCCGCCAAAATGCTTAACAATATTTTGAAGTTGTAGCAAAGTTTGATTTTTTAATGCCATTGGAGCCCGCAAACTATTGCCCAATCATCGGGCAAATAATGAAATGAAAAGCTGTCGTTAAGGGTCAAAACAAGATCTAATCTAGCAGAAGAGGTCTTGTAAGCTTTTCCAACATTCGAAGGATTAATATCAAAGATATCTTAGCAAAATGATCATATTTCATTTATCAAATGCTTTAATAGCTTTCATATTTTATTGAAAAAGGCGCCTAGCATGGCAAATTTGCCATGCTAGGATAGGATTATTATTCCACATTGTCTTTGGTAATAAGAGCAACACGGGTCTTGATCCAACCTTTTAAAGGTTCGCCGCCATCAATAACTTTAAGAGCAGCGTCAATGGCATCAGCAGCTTGGCTTGAGCCAAATTGGTCAATACTTGCTAAAACTTTGCCATCCTTGATTAAAGGACGAATAGCAGGAACATTGTCAAAGCTTACAACTTTAATATCATTGCGCTTGGCTGCATCCAATGCGCGAACAACACCTAATGCCATTGAGTCATTGGCTGCCATAACACCTTGAATATCAGGATTAGCGGTTAAAATATTAGTGAAAACAGTATTGGCTTCTTCTGTTTCCCAATGAGCGGTTTGAGAGGTTACCAGTTGAAGTTCACCCTCTTTAATCGCATCATTAAAGCCTAAGCGGCGTTGTTCGGCATTGTCGACACCTGGAATACCTTCAATGATAACAACCTTGCCGCCTTTACCAACATGTTTTGCTAAAACTTCACCTGAAATGCGAGCGCCTTCACGATTATCTGGGCCCATATAAGGAATTTCAACCTTATTTGCTTTTAAGGTGGCTTCATCAAGCTGCACGTCAATATTAATGACTGTCACACCTGCATTGATAGCGCGTTTTAGAGGCTGAATTAATGCACGAGAATCAGCTGGCGCAATAACAATGGCTTTGACACCTTGGGTCACAAAATTATCAACCGCGTTAATCTGGCTTTCAATATCGGTTTCCGACTGCATGCCAAAGCTTTTAAGCTCGTAAGTGCCTAGCTTCTTATTGTGGGCTTCAGCGCCATCTAGCATGTCTTTAAAAAATTCATTGGCTAAAGATTTCATAATCAAGCCAACAACTGGCTTGTTTTGTTCTGCTGCCATTGACGGGGCAGTAAGGCCAAGAGCAAGAGCTGCTGTCATTAACAATGTTTTGAATTTCATTATAATCTCCTCAAATTATGGTTTTTAATTTATAATAAATGAGACACAATGAAAACCCAAATGGTGTCATCAAGGTATCATTGGTCAATAAATTACTTTATTATACTGTTTTGCAAATGGTATTAAAAGGATTTTTCTATTGTTATCCCAGATTGTTTATAACAATTGGATTGCAAAACGTGGAGGATAAGATGATGCAATATTTACAGAAGAAACTACTTTTTATAGTTTTTCTTATTTTTTCATTAGCATGCATTTCTTTCAACGCAAATGCGGCAATGAAAGTGATTATGGATACTGATTTTAGCATTGACGGCGATGATGGGCAAACGCTCATTATGGCAGCACAACTTCATAAGCAAAAGAAAATTGAATTGCTTGGCGTGACAGTAGTGACTGGTAATAACTGGTTGCAACAAGAAGTTGTTGATGCATTGAAGGCTGTAGAACGCTTAGGGATCGAAGATGAGGTTGGTGTTTATGCCGGTGCACTTTACCCGCTTGTTCACGACCCAAAAAGTTTTGACAGCGAACGAAAATTATTCGGTTTTGGAGAATCTTATTTAACTGCTTTTCATAGGCCTGAACCTAAGAAAGAAGATCTCATTGCGCCTTTAGGCAGCTTTGCAACCAAAGCCAAGCTGCGAGATGAAAATGCAGTCGATTATATAATTGATACGATTAAAAAAAATCCCCATGAAGTTTCAATCCTAGTCATTGGTCCCGCAACGAACCTTGCCTTAGCTGTACGTAAAAATCCTGAAATTGTGCCTCTTATCAAGCAAATTGTTTATATGGGCGGTGCGTTTGATGTGCATGGCAACACAACTCCTGCAGCTGAAATGAATATTTGGGTAGATCCCGAGGCGGCACGTATTATAATGCGTGAGGCTATTCCACAAGTGATTATCCCTCTTGATGCAACCAATTTAACTCAACTTGATAAAGCAACTTTTGAAAAAATCACCGCTGAAGGTGCGCCCAATGCTGCGCTTTTTAAAGACAGTTGGATTGCAAAAGCATTTGCAAAAAATCCTCATGCCAATGTCAATGTATTTGATACTTTGGCGCTTGCTTATATGCTTGATCCCACACTTGCGATAAAGACCGATGAAGTATTTGTCGATGTTGATATTGCTTTTGGGCCGGGATATGGCCGAACCTATGGCTATTGGCAAAAACAGCCAACAGATTTATTGCAAAAGATAAAGGTTGTAAAACAAATGGATAGTGAGCGTTTTTTAAAGCTCTATGGAGATTTAATGACTCTGCCTGTTCCAGTTCAATAGCTTTAACAATAAGGCGGGGTCAATCCCGCCTTTTATCTTCAATAAACCCTTTTATCTTCAATAAACAATGCTTGGCAAAGAGATTAAAATAAGTGGGTGAATGCTTCATTTTGAACCAAACCCATATTGCTTTTAATTGCCAAAACAAATTGCTACTAAGCTGGATAATTAGGCTAAAAATAAATTTCAAGGGAAAGATCAAAAGTGGTGCCCAGACGCGGATTCGAACCACGGACACGCGGATTTTCAATCCGCTGCTCTACCAACTGAGCTATCTGGGCAACTGCTTCAATATACTGAAGTGGTTTGCGTTATAGCATTAAATTTCGTTCTGTCTATAGGCAATTGTAACTTTTTTAAAGTTTTTCCAAAAAAAATTCCAATACAATTATTGTTTGTTGCAATAAATTTAAAAAAACGATTAAAAAACATATTGTTATTTTGAATTGTAGTGTTAGGCAAAATAAGCTGCAAAACGAAAAAACTATAAATCATAATTGGCTGCTGGTACATTCAATAAATAGTTTACCATGCCATCGTCGATTACATATTGGGCGACACCGTCCACCGATGCTGGAACGATTCTTTCAAGTACCGTTGACCCAAAGCGGGCATTACCTTCATTCTTATTGTCATGACAGTTAAAAACTTCATTCCATGTTATTTGGATAAACTGACTATTATCCTCATTATTTTTTACAACACAGTCGATTTTGACAATACCGCAATCACTTGCAAGCGCGCCATATGAAGACGAATTGATAATAAGCTCATGAAAAGCAAGCCCTATATGCAAAGCAGCACTCGGAAAAAGATAGGGATTTTCACCATGAATGATAAAGCGTCCGTTAGAATGATCAGTATAACCTGTAGCTTGCGAGCTAATAAGATCCTTTAACAAGGCACCACGCCAATTTGAATCGGTAACGAGGTCTTGGGAATGGGAAAGGGATTGGATACGCCCTTGATATTTTTTTAAAAAATCAGCAACGGAATCACTAAACCTAGCCGTTTGAGATGCAATGCTTTGCATGATTGCTAATAAATTCTTAGAACGGTGACTAACTTCACGCAATAGTATTTTTAAAACCTGTTCACGTTGCCTTAGTTCTGAAACATTAATGCCAGTGGTTATTAAGCCGATAATTTCATTTTTTTCGTTGCGGTGACAATCGATTGAGAACTTAAGCCATGAAGGTTTAGCGCCGTGGCCTATTTTTACCTCTACAGTATCGCCAATACCGTTTTCGAGCACAGATTTTTTAGCTTTAACCATGAGGGAACTTGTTTCAGCATCAAATAAATCCCCGTCAAGGCAATGGGGCTTCCATAATGTCTCTAACTGCGGAGGTAAGTTTTTCGCCCATTGAAAAATTAAATCGGGAGTTTGGTAAAAAACACAAATATCTGCATTGTGGATCGCTTGAATAAGGCCATCAATTTGTTCTTGATCAGTATTTGTTGTTTTTAGGACCTCTATGGCCATGCTGCTCGCCTATATTTTTGTACAAACCTACATCTTCGTGTATGTTCGATAAGCTTCATATTATGCTAAATTAAAGTATTGATAATATTATCCAACGTTAATAGCTCTCTGTTGAAGCTTATTTTGAAAAATCAAAATTAATCTATACCCTTTTTGGTTTATTTAAAAGGGTATAGCTATTCTTTTACATTTCTATTGCTTGGTTAAAACCCAAAATAAAGTAAGATGTTCTTTATTTTATCAAAAGGGCTTTTAAAAAATTAAGCAATCACTACCCATTATGGGCGTTTTCCTGAAAAAACAAAGCTTGGCTTATAAGTGCCTTAACCATGTCAGGATTGAATGGCTTGGTTACAAGAAATGTTGGCTCAGGGCGTAGGCCCGTCAATAGTCGCTCTGGAAAAGCGGTTATAAAAATAACTGGCAAGGCTTTATCGGCGAGGATATCGTTCACGGCATCTATTCCTGAACTTCCGTCAGCAAGCTGAATATCAGCAAGCACCATGCCGGGCTTTGATTCGTTAAATAACTTGACTGCTTCGTCACGGGTGCGGGCAATACCGACAACATTGTGGCCTAAGCCTTCAACCAATTGCTCAATATCCATGGCGATAAGGGGTTCGTCCTCAATTATGAGAATGGTTGTTGCCACCTGCTCAGAAATATCTTTTGATGCTTCACCTAAAAGATCAAGAAATTTGCTTTCGCTAACGCCTAAAACTTCACTGGCTTCCTTTTCGTTAAAACCTTCAACCGCAACCAGCAAAAATGCTTGCCGAGCGCGCGGTGTAAGGTAGGATAATTTGGCATCAGGATGGGCAAATTTATCAATTTGCGGCATTGGCTCAGGAATATTTGATGATGTTTGGTCAAAAAGCCCACAAAACAAATGATAGACACTAATACGATCATTAGATGATTTTGGAAAAATCGATATATCTGCTATCAATGCGCCAAGCATTGAAGCAACATAAGCATCCCCTGACTGCTGGGAACCTGTAACTGCGCGTGCAAAGCGTCTTAAATAGGGAAGATGCGGTGCAATCCGTGTGGAAAGGGACATGCCATTTAGCTCCTTTTGGCCCTAAAAAATACAACTTTAGGGGTACAATGCCTAACTAGGAAAAAAGTTCCATACATTTGGAACTTTTTTTATTTTTACACGTTCAACCATAGATGATAAAGAACATATATCACTTATTATCTATAGGTGGTAAAGAACATATACCACTTATCATCTTTTGATGGTAAAGAACATACATCACTTATATTTGTGGTTAAAGTTAAAAGGTTAGAAAAAATGCAAAATAAAGAAGACAAAGGTGAAAATCGGGGTCAGCCTGTGTCTGATGAGTTATTTGGTTCTAACAGCCAAATCGCAAATCAGTTGCGTGCCTTTTATACTTCGATTCAAGAGGAAGAGATTCCAGATCGGTTTTTGGATCTTCTCGAACAGCTTGACGAAATAGAAATGAATGGGCAAGCGAAAGGCTTTAAGGGGGAATAAAGTGACTAGTGAAGCAAATGATTTTCGACGAAATATGTTGGCAACTTTGCCGCAATTGCGGGCATTTGCCGTATCATTAACCGGCGCCTATGATCGGGCTGACGATCTTGTGCAAGACACCATTATGAAAGCATGGGGCAAGCAAGATAGTTTTGAGGCAGGCACAAATATAAAGGCTTGGCTTTTTACTATTTTGCGTAATGAATTTTTTAGCAAAATGCGCAAGCGTGGGCGTGAAGTTCAAGACCCAGATAATGTCTTTACCGATAATATGGCTGTGCATCCTTCACAATATGGTGCTTTAGATTTACAAGATTTCAAAAAAGCTTTGGAACAATTGCCAGCCGATCAGCGTGAAGCAATTATTCTTATTGGTGCTTCAGGATTCTCTTATGAAGAAGCGGCTGAGATTAGCGGTTGTGCGGTTGGTACAGTAAAAAGCCGCGTTAGTCGCGCCCGTATTCGATTACAAGAGCTTTTAGGTGTTGATGGTGAATCTGATTATGGGCCAGATGCTGATTCTGCTGGTGCAACCATGCGCTCATTTAGTGTATAAAATTTGATAAGCCATGCGGGGGCTTATCAATAAATAAATTTTCTTACATATTTGGTAAGTAAATCGGTTCAATCAATAATACTTATTTTTCCTAAAATAATTGAATTATATATTTAGTAATATTTAATTTGCGCAATTCATTACTTTTCTTAATCGCCAACCAATTGATTTTAAAGAAAAAAATCATTCGATATATTGATTGACGAAGTTAATAATTAAAGCTTTCACAAAATCTCAACACAAAGAAAAGCAAAAATCAATTTTCATTCTCATCATTTATTGGTTTACCAGGTAAGACATAACGACCTGATAGCCAACGGTTAAGGTCCATTGATCTACAGCCTGAAGAGCAAAATGGATAAGTGCTGCGGCTGGACTGTTTTCCACATTCTGGGCAGGGTACAGGCGGACGTAATGGCGTTACATTGTCGCTTGAGGTCTTATTTTTATCGGTCATTCTTATCTACTTGTCGTGATTTGCAGCTTTGCTAATTAACAAAAAGCCTTTTAAAAGCCTTATAGCCCTAGTTCAAGCCAATTTAGTGGCGATGGCACAAAATTTGCCTTAATTATCAAGTTTAAAATAATATTCGAACACAGCTCTGCATTACTTAAAGGCAATGGATATCTTATTTGTTTTTTTGGCGATAAATTTGGACGCATATTCCTGTTTAGTACTTATTCCTTTTGAGTACTGCGCATAAATTTCTAGTCATCCAAATAAAGTTTGATGAAACAGCTAAATCCATCAGCTTTATAATCAGTGGATATTTTATTGCGTACATCAATGCCAAGACTGCGTTGTATAAGTTTTGAGCCGAAGCCGTTTTTCCCTTTTTTAACCGGCTTAACAAAATTGTCTTCCTGTTTTATATTATTATTTGTAAATTTTTCTTCCCATAAAATGTCAATTGCACCATCTTCTTGTAGTTGCCAATGAATTGATAATATGCCGTCGGGCACCGATAATGCTCCATATTTCAATGCATTGGTTGCCAACTCATGCAAGGTGAGACTTAACGGTAAACAATAGCGTTTTGGCAAATTTACAGAAGGGCCGTCGATTGAGATATTGGGAAAAGTTTCAAGGGTTGTCGCAATAGAATCTTTGATAATGTTGCGTAGATCAAGTTTAAATATACTTTCACCAGCAATGGCATTTTGAGCTGAATTTAATATTTCAAGCCGTTTGGTAATTTTTTGTCGGGCACTGCCAACATCATCACTTGTTTTTAGGGTTTGTAATACAATTGCTTTGGCAACGGAAATAATGTTCTTGATACGATGAATTGATTCGCCATTTAACAGCTTTACTTCTTCTTCATATTCACGCCGTTTTGTGACATCTACCCCTTGCACGTAGATCCCAATCATTTCACCGCTGGCGGATCGTAATGGTTGATGAATCATGTCCACATAGCGGGTAACTGGGTGATCACTACCTGGGGGTTGCACCAAAATTGGTATGTCATTACCAATATATGGCTCGCCGGTTTCCCAAACTCTATCAAGCTTTTCGCGCACTGCATCTCGTGCAAATTCGGGGACAATTTCATCAACTGTATGGCCGATAAGATCAGTTTGCCAAACAAGCTCTTCTAGGGCTTTGTTGGTTATATATATCTCATGTTGCCGGTGAAGATACACAATAACAAAGCCTGGAGCCTGTGCGATAAGCTCCCTTAAAAAATTGATGTCGGAAATAACTTTTTCCTTTACCATCGCAAATGCCCAACCCCATTAACATTTCAAAAGACAGAATCAATTTTAAATATAAAAAATCACGATAGCATCATTTAGACTGAGGGAATAATACTTAAACATTTAACAGCTTTTCGCTTTCATTTATCGCATCTGACTGAACAAAAGTTTGAATCAAAATTGTCAAAACTACTCTGCAAGATATTTTACCAATTAGCGTATCATTAAACTTCAATCAAAAATAAATTTTTAGAAAAATTAACCTAGCAAACCTTTCAATCGTCTTTAACTGCCATAACTAACGAATTTAAGTGTGGCATTGTAATATTTTTCAAAGCTAGGAAATAAAAAAGGCTTATATTTGACTGTTATCAAACCAAAGAAATGTCTCTAATTTATTGATTTTTCTATTTTTCAATATTCAATTTCATTTTGCCGCATCTTTAAGACTAGATTTTAAATTTATGAGGTAATGTTGAGTGTATGCAATAGAAATTTCGTCGGAGCTCAATTTTTTAAGGCAAGTCGTCGCGCAGGCTCCAGGTTTTGTTACTGTATTTTTGGGCCGTGAATATCGCTATGCTTTTATGAATAAAGGCATGGAGGTGATGCTGCGCGGACGTAATGTTATTGGCCGAACCGTTTTTGAAACCTTGCCTCCTGACTTGTGTCATGAAATTACAAAGCGACTTGACCGCGTTTGGCAAACCGGAAAACCATTCATGGCTAAATCTTTAGCTTATCGAACTTACGATAAGAACAAGAACGATATTATTGTGCGTTATGGTGACTTTTTACATCAACCGATTAAAAACCATGATGGCAAAATGGTAGGCGTCTATGTGCAAGGGATTGACGTTACCGATCGAAAAATTGCGCAAGAAAATTTGGCCTTTTTAAAACATCAGTCTATAAGCCTTGTGCGTGATATTATAACCATGATCGAAAACTCGGTTAACCATGCATTAGAAACAGCCGATAATCTGGATAGCGCTTATAACGACGTGCAACGTCGCTTTGATTTATTGGCAGAGTTACAGGCAAGTTTTTTAAGCGATACGAATGATAATAGAAGTCTATACAACATTATCCGAAACGCTATATCGCTGATAATGCCTAATGCGCAAGCTATAGAAATTAGTGGGCAGCCAATGGAACTTGACCGCAATTACCAATCTGCCTTGGTGTTGTTGGTGCAAGACATGGCACGCAATGCTATTAAGAACGGCGTACCCCCTGAAAAAATCCATATAAGTTGGAAGCGAAACGGCCCAAATAGGTTAAATATAGCTTGGCAAGAAAAAGCAATCGAAATGGAAAAGTGCCAATTATCAAGCCTTGATGGCAGTGTTGTAAAAAGACTAATGACGCTGAACCAAAAGAATAGGATAAAATCGTCAAGACGTCCGCAAAATATTGAATATGTACTTGACCTATGTCTTGAAAATGCATGAGCATAGGGAAATATTATCATCTTACTCTTTAGCTGTAGAAATGAATAGAATGGTCATTTACTTAAGATGATCATTTGTGGCTTGCGCGTTTAGGGCATGTTAATTCAGTTTTTAATTGTCGTTTTCATAAAAGCAATCGCTTAAAGTTAAAATCTAGCCCACATATTTGATCTATAAAATTTGCTTTGCTTTCCATAAAAGTCACACAAGCGCGCAACCAATTATCAGCTTTATGCGTTGTTATCATATCGATCATGACTTACTGTGGAATGAGCTTATATTTTAAGTGCTCTATTTATATTCTAATTAATCAATTAGATGAATTCCCTTCAAAAGTCACACCTATTTTCCTGCATTGCTCGGCAATTTTTCGCTTGGCTTAAGATGCGTTGTTTGAATTGGATATTTATTTTGACTAACGTTAAAAAACTTCCAGAATTGGCATTTTTACAGGATTTGCTCGCGCAAGCCCCTGGGTTTGTAATGATTTTTTTAGGAGAAGATTACCGGTTCGCTTTTACGAATAAGGAAGTAGAAGTGATGCTTGGTGGCATGGATGTAATCGGTTTAAGCATTAAAGAACTTGCACCTGAGCCATTACGAAAAGATATAGTCGGGCGTTTAGATTCCGTCTGGAAAACTGGAAAACCATTTATGGCGCGAGAGTTGCCTTATCGTGCTTTTATCAATAACGGCCCTGACTTTAAAATTCGCTACGCGGATTTTTTGCATCATCCTATTCGCGACAAGGAAGGCGAGATTATTGGCATTTATGTGCAGGGAACAGATGTAACAGAACGTAAGCATTTTCATGAAAATCTTAGCATATTGAAACAACAATCGGTAAGCGTGGTTCGTGATATAATCAAAATGATTGAGCGTTCAGTCGATGAGGTATTGAGCCGTGAAAGTGATACAGTAAGCGCTGAAAATGAATTACAACGCCGCTTTGATCTCTTGGTGGAAGTTCAAGCATCTTTTATTGATATGCAGGGCTTATCGAAAGATATTGAGGACATTATTAAGAATGCATTATCATTAATGGTAGCTGATATCAGCGCCATTTCAATTGAAGGCGATCGTGTTGCTTTGAGCGCGCTTTACCAACCTCCCTTGATACTTTTAATACAAGGGCTCATTCATGATGCGATTAACAATAATGTTAAACTTGAAAATATAAGCATATATTGGTGCGTTTTGGATGGCAATATGTTGAATATTGTTTGGCGAGAACAAAGACTCAATTCACTCGATAATTATGACGGCGATATTGACAATAACCTTATTTATCGCCTGATTAATATTAATCCTAACAATAATCTTTCCACACTTCAGGAAGATGGGGTTTTAGAATATAATATTGATATATGTCTTGATGTTTGAGGCAAGCATTTTAGAAAAAGTGCGTAGCGGTTTTTCGTTAAGAAATGCGCAGACAAAAAATTTTTGAAAAAGTGTGAAGCGGTTTGTAGTCAAGCAATTGAGGCTTAGCTGCTGGATAATAACCAATAAGACTTAATGATGAGATGTCGTTAAGCACCTATAAAAATCCCCAAAATGGGTTTGCCATTTTGGGGATAAATTATTATAATTTATGCAGCTGATCTAGGTGTCAATAGCCCCTTGGCAACGAGAAGTTCTGCAATTTGTACTGCGTTTAGAGCAGCGCCCTTGCGCAAATTATCAGCAACCACCCAGAAAGATAAGCCGTTTTCAACGGTGATATCTTCGCGGATACGGCTAACAAAAGTATCATCTTCGCCTGCAGCTTCATGGGGTGTGACATAACCACCATCTTCGTGCTTATCAACTACCTGAACACCTGGAGCGTCACGCAATAATTCGCGGGCTTCTTCAGCGCTAATTGGCTTGTCAAATTCAACATTAACCGCTTCACCATGGCCAATAAAGACAGGAACACGCACAGCTGTTGCGGTCATCTTGATCTTTGGATCGAGCATCTTTTTGGTTTCGGCCACCATTTTCCATTCTTCTTTGGTGTAGCCATCTTCCATAAAGACATCAATATGAGGAATAACATTGAAAGCAATGCGCTTGGTAAACTTTTTAACCGAGATTGGATCGCCAACAAAAACGCCGCGTGCTTGTTCAAAAAGTTCGTCCATACCTTCCTTACCTGCACCTGATACAGATTGATAGGTGGATACAACAACGCGCTTGATGGTCGCTGCGTCATGCAAAGGCTTCAACACGACTAAAAGCTGTGCAGTTGAGCAATTTGGATTGGCAATAATATTGCGCTTTTTAAAATCATTAATCGCATCAGGATTAACTTCAGGCACAATCAAAGGCACATCAGAATTATAACGCCATGCCGATGAATTGTCGATAACGACACAGCCCTGTGCGGCAATCTTAGGTGACCATTCTTTTGAAATAGTACCACCAGCAGACATAAGGCAAATATCAGTATCTGAAAAATCATAATTATCAAGGGCGCGAACTTTAAGTGTTCTGTCACCATAGGAAACTTCTGTTCCTAAACTGCGTCTTGAAGCGAGAGGAATAATTTCATCTGCAGGAAAGCCGCGTTCTTCTAAGATGTTAAGCATTTCACGGCCAACATTGCCTGTCGCGCCTACAATTGCAACCTTATAACCCATTTTGTCACTCCTGTCCCTCTCCGCTTTTCACGAGAACCCGGCGGCCACACCAGGCTTTCTCCCCGGGCCTTTACCCGGGAGAGGGGCGAGTTGGCCAAGGGACATTAAACCGTTTTGGTTGTCGTTTTCTTGAGGCCAGATTTTAGAGTTGACGAGCGCGCAGCAAGGCTTACACCAAAATGGTGTGTAAATTGAGCCAAATTTTCTGATAACTGACGCATTTTCGAAAACTCCTATGGGATTTGTTTTTAGCGTTTTTTTGCCATAAGTCAATTATCTATTCTGTTTCACTCAAAAAATATTGGTGTGGAATAAATAAAAGTCAAATCCTATGCCTCCATTATAAAAGCAAAATCCGCCCAATGGCATATTGAGCGGATTTTAATATTATAGGTAAAATTAATGGCGGAAATGACGCATACCAGTAAACACCATGGCAACATCATGTTCATTAGCCGCGGCAATTACCTCATCATCGCGGATAGAGCCACCAGGTTGAATAACTGCGGTGGCACCTGCCTCAATCGCGGATAATAAACCGTCAGCAAATGGGAAAAATGCGTCTGATGCAACAACAGAGCCTTTGGTTTGCGGCTCGCTTAAGCCTTGGGCATTGGCGGCATCAACGGCTTTTTGTGCGGCAATACGGGCGCTATCCACACGGCTCATTTGGCCAGCACCTATGCCAACGGTCGCACTATTTTTAGCATAAACAATGGCGTTTGATTTTACATGTTTTGCAACGCGGAAAGCAAATTTCATGTCATTTAATTCGCGCTCAGTTGGTTGGCGCTCAGTTACCACTTGTAAATCACAGGCATCAACAATGCCATTATCGCGGCTTTGCACTAAAAGGCCACCCGCGACACTGCGATAGGTAATGCCTGCAGCTTTAGGGTCAGGTAAGCCACCGGCAATGAGCAAACGCAAGTTTTTCTTGGCGGCGATGATTTCGCGAGCTGCAGGGGTTGCGTCTGGCGCAATGATAACTTCGGTGAAGATTTTTACGATTTCTTCTGCAGCCTCTTCATCAAGAATGCTATTTAATGCAACAATGCCACCAAAGGCTGAAACAGGATCACAAGATAGGGCTTGTAAATAAGCGTCCTTTAAACTTGTGCCTTGGGCTACACCGCAAGGATTAGCGTGCTTGATAATTGCAACCGCGGCTTGCTTTTCTGGCGAAAATTCGGCAACTAATTCAAAGGCTGCATCGGTATCATTGATGTTATTATAAGAAAGCTGTTTGCCCTGCACAACTTGCGCCGTTGCAACACCAAAACGCTTTTCACCATTAACATAAAAGCCAGCTTGTTGATGTGGGTTTTCCCCATAGCGCATGACAGTGTGCAATTTACCAGCTGTTGCGCGCCATGTTGGTGTATCAATTTCTAATGTTTTTGCAAACCAATTGGAAATAGCAGCATCATAGGACGCAGTGCGAGCAAAAGCGCGAGCCGCTAGTTTGCGGCGAAACTCAAGGTTAAGGCTGCCCTCATATTTATCAAGATTAGCAAGAACTTGGTCATAATCATCAGGATCGGTGACAATGGCGGTATAGGCATGGTTTTTAGCCGATGCTCTAATCATCGCAGGGCCGCCAATGTCGATATTTTCAACAATGGTGTCATTATCAGCGTCAGAGGCGACAACTTCTTCAAATGGGTAAAGATTAACAACGACAAGATCAATGCCAACAATGCCATGATCTTGCATAGCTTTGGCATGTTCTGGGTCGTCACGCACGGCTAATAATGCGCCATGAACCGATGGATGCAAGGTCTTTACACGGCCATCCATAATTTCAGGAAAGCCCGTAATTTCCGACACATCGCGGACTTTCAAACCCGCGTCACTAATTGCTTTGGCTGTGCCGCCTGTTGAAATAAGTTCAACACCGTGGGCCGCAAGCTTAGTTGCAAAATCAATCAAACCGCGTTTATCAGAAACAGAAAGCAAAGCGCGGCGCACCCGATGCAAATCAGGAGCGGGAACATGTTTAGAAATGACAGCCATGAGAATTACCCTATTAAAAAGGAGGGAAAGAATGGCTATGCAATAGCATAGACCAGCAAAAATTCCTATAGCAAGGGGATGATTTAGCTCATGCAATTTTGTGGTTTTACAGGTATTTTTATCGTGCTCATCTGTCTAGATCAACAAAAACATATAATCTGTACCTACTTGATAAATATCAGAAAAACCTAAAATTGCATTACTTCAATTTTACTGCCATTTTTATCGATAAGATACGTGGTAACAGCATCAAATCCATCAGTCTAAAATTTGCCAACCTCATCCGCGCGCGATTAATGGTTTTAACCACATTTTCGTCTTCAACTATTTCGTGCTAAGATTTTATGTCACGCATAATTTTTCACAAAATAGAACAGGGGAAAGTCGGCCATTCATTATCAAAACTGGTCTTTCTCAAAACAGTTCTTAACATAATTCATGATTTTTTAAATATGCTTCAATACCAACTTGTACATTATCTTTTATAAAATATTTTCCATCTGTTGATTTTATCATATCGCATACTTTTTTATAATTCTTAGTATACATATTCATGACTAAATATTGAACCCAAAATTCTCCATTATCATATAATTTAATAATGTTATCGATATTATTATATTTTTCATACATTAAATAAGCCTGATCTTTGATATGCTTAACGTATCTATCCATATCTATTCCATCATAAATATAATCTTCGCTTGTAAAAAAAAGTGGGCAAACTCCTGTCCCGAACAAATGCCTGCTTATAGGAAGTTTGACGTCATTTTTTTGACTACGATTGATGGAATATAGGCTAAAATAATAAGCCAAATTATTTAAATCAATATTATAATATTCCAAATGGGTATAAACATTTAATTCTTCAGTTTGAACTCTTGGTGTAGCACTAATGATTGCTGTATTTTCAAATTTAATATAAGCAATTCCACTGTTTTTTTCCAGCCATCAGACAATAAATTAGTCTGAACTTCATCTGCAATAGTTCTAAGATTTTTTATGATTTTTTTGGAATTTATTGTCATAATATAATTCAACCCACTTTAAGGTATAAAAGATGGTATTATAGCGCCTTGCTATCTTAATATTAATCAATCTGCCATGCCCACAGGGTAGTAACGATTGGTACTAAAATCACTATAAGCAACAGACATCATAATCAAGTTTGCTGCCGCTTCAATACGCTAACAACCAAAATAACAGTTTAAATTTATTATATTTATACTGTTATGTACCCCTAGCATTTTTAAACTACTCTTTAAGATATTTGCTTAGATGCATCAAAGCTGTAAAATTTAAGTCTTCGCGTGGCCGCCAAAGATCTGTCATTGTCTGCAATTACTGCAAAGATACGTTCCACCGAGCCAACGAAAGAAGCAGTTATAAAGTGCTTTATATTGGACTTAGCCAATTGCGAGTAGCATTAAATGACCTTAAATTGAAATCACCTTTAGTAACTTCATTTGTTGGAACGGTTCGTTTAAACACCCTATAAATGCTTTAGGAACAATAAAAAATAGGCTATATTTAGCCCTCTCCTTTTTAGCCTATACGCGCAACAGTTGCGTGACAAGCGTTAAAGCACTGATGAGGCACTATAGGCATGGCGGCTATCGGGGGGGCTGTTTTTCTGTCTCCTGTTCGAGGACAAAAAGCTATCCCCTCTAAATGAGTCGCCAGCTCAATAAGATACAGCATTACCTATCGATACCCATTGGTAAATTTTAGTAAAATATCGCGTGATATATTTGTTGTATCTATAAACTTTACCAGTATTGGCGAATAAAATATATTTACCGACAAAAAATGCTAATAATTAGTGCATAAAATCATGAATAAAAGCTGATACTTGACTTTTTCAATATTTTTTTTAAACATGACTTGATTTATCATATTATTAAAGGGTAAGAATAGCCGCAAATTTCCTATTATATTTGAGATGTGTAAGAGGCATGATGATGAGTGGCTTAATAAAGCAATTTGTGGGAACACTAGGCATATTATTGGTTATGGTTGGTTATAGCCATGCACAAAATGCCCCTACACAACCAACTGAAGGCGGTGGGGCTTTATCAACTCCAAATCAAGCCGTTGATTCTCAAAACAATATACCACCTACAGTGCAACCAACACTTACGCCACCAGCAACGACACCTGCAGCTGGTACTGCCATTGCACCAGCAACTGCGCCATCGACTGCAACAGTAAGTGGTCAAAATACTTCAGTTGATACACCTCAAGCGCCTATAGGTCAGAATTCTGCACCAGCTAGCGCAACGTCTCAAAATGCGCAATTGCCATCCAATAATGGCTCCCAAGAAAATGGTGCGCAAACTGTGGCACCTGCCAATAATTTGCAAAATAGTCAAGCAAATCAAGCTACGGGCAATCAACCTGTACAACCATTACCGCCAGTAAATTCAGATGGAAATACTAATTTGCTACAAAGTGGTCAAAGTGACGCAAATGCCGCGCCAGTAGGTACTGAGACAGCAGTTGGTGTTGATAAGTCAACACTGCCACATGACCTTTCCCCTTATGGCATGTTTATGCAAGCCGACTGGGTGGTTAAAACAGTGATGATTGGTCTTGCAATGGCATCATTGCTCACTTGGATTATTTTTGTTGCTAAAACGATTGAGCTTAGCATTGCCAAAGCAAAAGTACGAAATGCGGTGCGCGAGATTGTAAGTTCCCATAGCCTTAGTGAAGCAATTGAAAAATTTGCTAATAAAAAGAATGTCAGCGGCCGCCTCATTAATGCCGCCGCCAATGAAGTGCGTATGTCGATTAATGCAGTGGATGGGGCTGGTAGCAGCGGTGTCAAAGAGCGCGTAACATCCGCTTTATCACGTATTGAAGCTCATGCAGGCCGGCGCATGGCTGGTGGCTCCGCTATTTTGGCAACCATTGGTTCAATTAGCCCCTTTGTTGGTCTATTTGGTACTGTTTGGGGTATTATGAATGCATTTATCGGCATATCTAAATCGCAGGTAACCAATTTGGCGGTTGTGGCACCTGGTATCGCTGAAGCATTGCTTGCAACGGCAATCGGCCTTGTTGCAGCTATTCCTGCTGTGGTGATTTATAACTATCTTGCCAAATCCATTATCGGATATCGTCAAATTGTAACCGATGCATCAACCGGAATTGAGCGTCTTGTCAGCCGTGATCTTGATTTTCGCGAAGCCCAAAGAAAATCGCCGCGCCCCATACAACCTTTAGCTGCGGAGTAGAATAATGGCTGCAAAACTTGGTGAAATTGGTGACGAACTAGACCTCAATCATGACATTAACGTTACGCCGTTTATTGATGTTATTTTGGTTCTACTGATTATTTTTATGGTTGCTGCACCTTTGGCTACCAGCGATATTCCAGTAAAATTACCAGCATCAACAACGCAGGCCCAGCCGCCAGAAGATAAGCCAATCTATCTTTCGGTTCAGCAAGACAAGTCACTTTTTGTTGGCGATGTTACAGTAAACCTAGAAAACCTCGCTGCTGAGCTTGATAGACAAAGTCAAAATAACAAAGAAACCAAGATTTTCATCCGTGGTGATACTAATGTTAATTATGGTGCAATGATGGATTTATTCAATTCATTGCGGGCGGCTGGATATTTTAGCATTGGGCTTGTTGGGCTTGAAATGTCTCCTTCTGCTCCACCTGCGGCGCAATGATAAGCGCTTTAAATATATTGGAAATTTAAAGATGGTAAAAAATGCAAAATTTAAAATAAGCATAAAAGTGATAAAGTCATTGACTGTGTTTTTGTCTTTTCTGCTTTTGTTGCCATTACATTTTGCATTTGCAGAAATACGAAACCAAACGAGTGATAACCAACATATTGTAAATGATGACACAAACCATCAAAGTGAAGCTAATCAATCTACAGAATTGCTAGCTTCACCCCCAGTGACATCGGTAAAGCCAAATACGCCATCTGAGGATGAGGCTTTAGCGTATGAAATGCGTTGTCAAAAAGATTTCATAACATGGAAAAGTTGCGTACAGGTTAGGATTAAAAATTTTTTTAGGCGCGTTTTAAGCATTGAAGAAACGGAAGGTGGCGTGGTTACTATCCGTTTTAAATATGATGAAGAGGGCACAATTACTGACGTTAAAGTTTTGCGCTCTTCAGGCGATGAAAAACTGAGCCAATATGCCTTAGCTCTATTTCAACGTATGAAAACTATACCTAAACCAATTAACGGGGGCGGAACCCTTACAGTTCCGTTAAGTTTTCCTAAAGTGGAAAAAAAGCAATCTGGTGATGAGACAATTGATGATAAAGCTGCGAGAGATCCATCTTCAGAAAAATGGTGATCCATTTGTTAGTAGTTGTAACGGTTATGCAATTTTGCGCAAACGGCAAGCGTCTCATTCATGACTGGATTTCATTTAGACATTTTTTGCAAATTTTGGAAGTAGCAGACTTTAAAATTATATAGTGTTTTTGCTTATTTGTGAAATTCAGGCACGGGACATTAAGAGCTCATTATATAAAAATGCGCTGCAAGAATTATGTAAATACGAGCAATAAAAATAGGAACGCGGCTTATTGAGGCATTCCAATTAGGAGTTGATACAATGCAGGGAAATACGGGACAGGACAGTGCAGGGAAAAAGCAGTCCCCCTTTATTCTACCAGCGGCCCCTTGGTGGCAGAAATGCCTATTATGGGGTGGTGCGGCTATTTTTGTCACGTTTTTTTATATTGCTGCAGCCGTTGCAGTTTATCGCTTTGGCAATGAACCTGACCGTCTTGCTGGCGCCCCACCTGCTTTGATGTTGGTGTTTGCCGAAGAAGTGACAGCGCCAGATAGCCAAGATGTTTCAGAAGACGTGCAGGCTGAAACGCAAATTAATGAGCCTGACGTTGAAGAAGAGCCGGAAGAAGTGCCGGAGCCAGAACCAGAGCCGTTACCAGAACCTGAGCCCGTTGTTGAAGAGGTAAAGCCTGACCCCGTTATCACTCCACCATCAGATATGGTGGAAGAGGTAAAGAAGGAAGAGCCAAAGGAAGAGCCTAAAGAGGAAAAGGTAAAACCAACACCAAAGCCTCAAAAGCCTGAACCTAAAAAGGTTGAAAAGCCAGAGCCAAAGAAAAAAACACCACCACCTAAGAAACAAGCCCAAAAGGCAGATCGCAACCAGAAGGCTGCTGCACCAAATGTTAATGCAAAACGTGGCGATACTTTTGCCGCACCACGCACCAGTACGACCGATGGTTTAGGCGGCAAGCTGTTTAACGATTGGAAAGGTAGGGTGCAGGTTAAATTACGTAGCATGGCCGGTCGCCTAAAGCGCCAAGCAGGTGGTTTATCTGGTACAGCAACCATAAAATTCTCTTATGATGCATCAGGAAGAGTGACATCTGCGCGTATTAGTCGCTCATCAGGCAATGATCGTGTGGATGAAATTGCTTTAAAAGTAGTGCAAATGGCATCTCCTATACCAACACCACCAGATGGTGCTGGTGGCCTGACAGTGCCGGTTCAAATTCGTTAATAATTGAACCAAACCTTTATTTAGAGGTCTAATTGACTATTTTGCTTTTAAAGGCGTCAAAGCAATTTGCTTTGGCGCTTTTTTATTTAAACCCCTTAAATTTTATAAGCATCATTTTGCCAATTGTATTTTAGCCATTATAGCCATATGAAAGAAATAGAAGCGCAAGGCAGATAATGATATGATTTTGCCACGCAGCGATATTTTGTTAGTATGAAACTAGATTTGAAGTGGCAGATTTTATATGGCCTTTATCTATAAAATTTTAACCGATCCACAATGGCAACAAGCCCAAAAAGATGGTGTATTTTTAGGCGCACCTATCGATCTTGCTGATGGTTTCATCCATTTTTCAACTGCCGCTCAAGTTGCTGAAACCGCCAATAAGCATTTTAAGGGTCAAGAAAATCTTTGGTTAGTGCAAGTTGATGAAGAAAAGCTTGGTCAAGCCTTACGCTATGAAGTATCACGCGGTGGGGCATTGTTTCCGCATCTTTATGCTACTTTAGATTGCCAGCTTATAAAAAATGTCTGGTCATTTAACCCTGACGATAATGGCATATTTTCCATGGATGAGGATTTATTATGAATTTTCCAATCAAGCAAAGTCTAGCATGGTCGCTTATCAAACCATTTATTTATAAGTGTGACCCGGAAAAAGCCCATGCTTTAGCTATATCTGGATTAAAAACTGGACTTTCAAAAGGTATCCCCATTGAAGACAAGCGCCTTTACTGTAACTTTGCCGGTTTAAATTTAAAAAATCCACTTGGTATGGCAGCCGGATTTGATAAAAATGCCGAAGTACCAGACGCTGTTTTGCATCTTGGTTTTGGCTTTACCGAAATTGGTACGTTGACGCCATTACCGCAAGAGGGAAATCCCAAGCCCCGACTTTTCCGTTTAGTTGATGATGAAGCGGTTATCAATCGTATGGGGTTTAATAATGATGGCCACAATGCTGCTCATCAACGGCTTCTAGCGCGCCGCCGCCAAGGTATTGTTGGTGTAAATATCGGTGCCAATAAGACATCTCAAAACCGTATTGACGATTATGTTCAAGGTATTAGCCGTTTTTATGATGTAGCAGATTATTTTACCGTTAATATTTCTTCACCCAACACACCCGGTTTGCGGGACTTGCAAGCGCGTAGTAGTTTGAATGAATTATTAAATGCCGTAACTACTGCACGAGCAAACCAACAGCAAAAAATAGCTAAAGAAATTCCAATTTTTTTAAAAATTGCACCAGATCTTGATGAAGCAAGCTTGGATGATATTGCAGAAGAGCTATTAGCAAGTTCGTTTAATGGTGTGATTATATCCAATACCACCCTATCACGCAGCGGCTTAAGAGATAAGGTTCAAGCAAAGGAAGCAGGCGGCCTATCGGGTAAACCACTTTTTGAACGCTCGACCATTGTACTTGCAAAAATGCGTAAGCGTCTTGGTAAGGATTATAATATTATTGGTGCAGGCGGTATACATAATGGTGAAACAGCATTAGAAAAAATCAAAGCTGGGGCAGACTTGGTGCAGCTTTATAGCTCAATGGTTTATGAAGGGCCGTTTCTTGCAGGCAACATTTTACGTGGACTTTTAAATGCTTGCGAGCAAGATGGCGTTGGCAATATTCATGATTATCGCGATGCTGAGGTTAATGCTTGGGCAGCACGCCAAATAGATCCTTAATAATTTATCTTGCCCAAAATATATTTAAAATCATCATGGCTTTGGAAAAGTAAACTTAACCAAAGCCATTTTTTTGTCTTAATGTGCAATATCTTCCCAATAATATTCTTTATAATTGATAAGATTAACCGAACTCAACAAACCATCTCGCATTATCGCAAGTGATAAATTATTTTTTTCATTTGGTGGATATATTTTCACCATGCCAATATAGTCAGCAAAGCGTTTGTAAAAATGAACCATGCTTTCATGCAGATTACCATAGGATTGTAACCGAGCAGCATCAAAGCTTTGCCGCCATAAATTATAATCATTCCGCATTTTTTCAGCGTTATTTTTAAATTGTTGAACCTCATCACTATAACGACTTGTTTTCAGCGCCTTATCCGCCAAAACTGTTAAGGCCAACAAATCTTCGACAACAGCAAGGTATAATTGCCTTTTGTCATCTTGATCTAGTGAGTTTCGATAATTTTGTGTGACATTATAAAAATCCGGCGGTAATGCAAGCCCGATTTCGCGCCGTAAATATTTAAATTTATGAAGGTAATCAATATAGGCTTGCTGATTTTCTTTGATAAATGTTAAATCATCATTATCCTTAATCGTTGCGTGGTTTTTCATTTCACGCGCAAGAGGATAAAACTCTACGATAGTATCAATATATTCTTGTACAAGATTGTAAATTCGAGGATTATTATAGGCCATTTTTTGTGCAAGATATATTTGTGCCTGCTCATAACGAAGCTTCCCCACATCCAAAACGGTGATTTCACGTGCGTTATTGGCAATATCTCGCGTAAAATAGGCTGTTGTACGATCGCTATCAACTAATCGACCCAAATTTTTGCTAATGTTAGAAAGGTAAAGATATTCCTTCTTTTCTTTACTACCTTGTTCAATCGGTGTCTTAGGACTTATAAAACGCAACTCAGCTAATGGATCATATTGATGGATATGATAAGCAAATGTTGCAGCAAGAACCAGTAAAAAAAGACCGAGTCTTTTGAATACTTTTCCTTTGCTAGGCGTGCCTGTTCCAGATAAAAACTTTAATTTCGGAAAGGTTATAGAAATAAACATGACCGCCAAACAAAGCGCCATCCAACAGATAAGCGGATTGCTTATCTCAATTCCTGGAATCATGAAACCGGTTATTATTTTAGGAATCTGATTATATTTGGCTAATAAGTCTGGGTCTCCATGACTTCGAACAAAATAAGTAAGCCACCCATCATTTTCACCATAGGGTAAATTTTGGGAAAAATATAAAAATACATAGATAAAGGGCAGCGCGATAAGTGGCAAGGCGATAATACGCGTTAACCAACCTGGTCTTACAAGTGCTAATAAAAATCCTAAAATTGCAAGACCAGCCCATACCAGATAAAAACCAGCGCCTAAATAAAAAATACTGTCAATTTCCATATAAAAACCCTAAAATTTATACCTATAAACATTTAGATTTTTGACGCTAATCACGATGATAGGGATGATTACTCAAAATCGTTGTCGCCCGATAAAGCTGCTCGGCAAGCAAAATACGAGCAATCTGGTGTGGCCATGTCATCGAGCCAAAGGATAGAAGTCTATCTGCTCTTTGACGTGCCAAATCCCCATGGCCATCTGGCCCACCAATCGCAATTAATAATTGCCGCGCGCCATCATCGCGAAATTGAGCAATATCATCAGCAAATTGACGAGATGAAATGGACTTTCCTCGCTCATCAAGTACAATTAGTCGCGCATTATCTTGCAGGCGTTCAAGCATCTTATTGCTTTCTTCATCCATGCGTGCTTGTGCCTTATCAAAACGGCTTTCGGTAATTTCATGAACGCCGCCAAAACTTAAGCCTAAGGCCGGAGCCGATTTTGTAAAACGGTCAAAATAGCGATCAACAAGCTCACGCTCTGGGCCTTTTTTCATGCGGCCAACAGCAAAAATTCCAACTTGCACAGATTTTTTCCTTATCAGGCTTTCATCGTTTTTCAGTTTCAAACGCTTTCGCATGCAATTCCGCGAAAATGTTTTTATATCGTATTGCAGCGATGTTTATTTATTGATCATTGCCATTATATTCATTACTCGTTTCCTGTTCGGCTTCAAATTCCGCACGCGTATAAGGCATGTAAAAAGGCTCCGCAGATAGAGCTGCGAGCCCAAGCATGGCATTACCACGATTAATATGGTCAAATGTATCGCTAAGTGTGAGATGATTTAAACGCGTTTTTGGATCATTTTTTCGCATTGCTTGTGAAAGCTTACGTCTTTGCCAAAATTTTGGCCCCTTTAAATTATCGACCGCAGTTCCTATTTGCTGGCAAATTTTACATTCCATTTCAACCCACTCCACAAGGGTGAAATCATTAGTTTTTTCCAATACATCAATCTCATATGTTTCAAGCAAATAATACTTAACGCGCTTTTGCGATAGATTCTCTTGCACTTCCTCAAAAGCCTCAATCATGAACGGATTGACATTACGAGCAAGGTCTTTCATTAAACCAGCGATTTTTTGAAAGCGAGCATAGCCAATATCTCCATCGCCGATAATGGCTGGAATAAGTTGTTGATCGTCATCATCTTCAGGTGAAAAAATAAGACTTGAAACGCATTGCGGATTACCGCTTACCAAAAGGCGAAAAAAAAAGGGAATGGCATAGGGTTGGTCGCCAAGACCAAATACTACTTCTGGATAAACATTCTTTTTAGGCGAATAATCGCTAATACCATAAAAATAAGTTCTATTTGCCATAACAACTTTCAATGATTGATAGCGTTAAAATCAAAAGTAACAATAGCAGATATTGCTTCAGGTGAAAGCTTATTATTCATATATTAAAAAGGAACAATAAAATGCAAGGTTAACCAATAGATAACCTTGCATATATTTCATTATTTTTTGTCATTATCCGGCTGTTGCCACATTTTTTCCAGATTATAAAATTCACGCACTTCTGGACGGAAGAGATGAATAATAACATCGCCGGTATCGATCAACACCCAATCACCATCAGGTAGTCCTTCAACTTTTACATTACGCACGCCTTCTTCGCGTAGTTTGCGTAAAATTTGGTCACCAGCAGAGGCGACATGGCGGCTAGAACGACCCGAAGCGATAACCATGAAATCGCCAAGTGCAGACTTGCCCCTAATATCAATTTGGATGATGTCTTCTGCTTTAGCATCTTCTAGGCATTCAATAATAAATTCTAGCTGTAGCTCAGGCAGAGGAATAGCTTTATGAGGTTTGCGACCAGGCCGATTACTAGCCAAGATTGGATCGCTTGTCGACAAGGTGTCGTTTAAGTGTGTTGCGGTTTTCAGAGCCGTCCCTTTCTATAAAAGATATCGTTACGCATCACATTTATTAAATGTGCCGTAAATTATTATAATTGGCAAGATAAATTATTAACCAATGCCTTATCAACTATTTAGCTTTGGCGCAATTGTGTTGATGAAAGGCTTGAGCGTGGGCCGTGGATAAAGGTCCATGCAGGCGGTTTCATCAAAGCAAGGCCGCTTGCTAAGCGTTCATCAATACGGTTTTGGGCAAAACGCCGTGCCGTCACTGATGACAGCGCTGCAATTGTTGCACCCGGCCTATCAATAATTGCAATGGGGATTTTACGAGCTATATCTTGCCAATGCTGCCATTGATGGAAGTTTTTCAAACTATCTGCCCCCATAACCCAAACAAAATGCACACCGACATTACGCTGCAATATATGGTTTATAGTATCTGCTGAAAAGCGTGTTTCAATCGCCTGTTCAAATGCTGTTACTTTAATATGTGGATCAGAGATGAGCCCTTCACTTAAGCCTACCCGCTCACTTAATGGGCGCAATTCCTTTTGGCTTTTAAGCGGATTGCCTGGCGTTACCATCCACCATAGCTTGTCAAGGCGTAGCCGTGTCATTGCAATATCGGCCACTAAAACATGCCCCTTATGCGGCGGATTGAACGAACCACCATAAAGGCCGATAATATTGCCTTTTTCCGCATGAGGCATTTTCAAATAATGATCGGCTAGCTTGTCGCTCAAGGTCTTATTTGCCCTTTGCCCAGTACATGATATTGAAACGAAGTCAGCTGCTCAACACCAATTGGCCCACGTGCATGCATTTTACCCGTCGCAATACCAATTTCCGCCCCAAAACCAAACTCACCACCATCGGCAAATTGCGTCGAGGCATTATGAATTAGAATGGCTGAGTCGATGCCATTAAAGAATGTTTCAACAATTTGAGGATCTTCAGCAATAATAGCTTCTGTATGATGCGATGAATAATGTTCAATATGGTCAATCGCTTCATCAATGCCATCAACAAAACGCACCGACAAAATCGCATCAAGATATTCGGTTGACCAGTCCTCATCACTTGCTGGCACTGCCTTATCAAATATTTGCAATATTTCAGTGCTGCCTCGAATTTCGCAACCTTTAGCAACAAGATTATTCAAAATCGCAATCAATGCTTGCATGTCAAAATCACGATCTACCAATAAGGTTTCAACTGCGCCACAAATACCAGTACGGCGCATTTTTGCATTGAGTACAACCTCATTAGCAACATTTTTATCAGCAGATTTATCAATATAAATATGGCAAATACCTTCAAGATGAGCAAAGACAGGGACTCTTGCTTCATCTTGCACGCGCTTGACAAGGCTTTTACCACCGCGTGGCACGATTACATCAATTGCACCATTAAGACCTTTAAGCATTTCGCCAACCGCAGCGCGGTCGGTTGTCTCAACCATTTGTACGGCATTTTGTGGTAAGCCAGCCGCTAACAACCCTGCTTTAATTGCTTGATAAATTGCATTTGATGAATGAAACGAATCCGAACCACCACGCAAGATGACGCAATTGCCAGCCTTAAGGCAAAGAGCAGCCGCATCGGCGGTTACATTGGGGCGGCTTTCATAAATAACGCCAATAACTCCAAGCGGCGTGCGCACCCTTTGAATATGCAAACCATTGGGACGATCCCATTCATCAATGACGCTGCCTACCGGATCAGGCAAATTGCTAATCATGCGCACGCTGTCAGCAATATTCGCAATGCGTTTTTCATCTAAGCGTAAACGGTCAAGCATTGCTGCCGACATGCCAGCTTTTGTCCCTTGCTCAATATCTAATTGATTGGCAGCAAGAATGGCTTGGCAATTATTAGAAATTTCATCGGCAATGGCTTTTAAAGCGGTAGTCTTTTGTTCCGGCAAGGCCGATTTTAGCCTGCGTTGGGCTTGCCGCGCTTTCACCCCCATATCAAGCATGGCACGGGCGATATCATGATTTTGATGATGATCTGGCATTATATCCCCCTATTTATGCACAACCATATCATTGCGATGAATTATGGCAGAACGCGCATCATAACCCAAAATATCAGCAATCTCCGTGCTTTTATGACCAGCAATGCGGCGTGCTTCATCACTATCATAGGCAATAAGCCCGCGAGCAATTTCGCCGCCATTGGGGCGCACAATCGCAACCGTATCACCACGATGGAATTGACCCGATACTGATACAACACCAGCAGGTAAAAGTGATTTACCGGCAAGCAAGGCCCGTACTGCGCCTTCATCAACCTGTAAAATACCCATTGGCTCAATCTGGCCGGCTATCCACGTCTTCCACGCGTTGACTGGACGCTCTGATGGTTTAAAGAGGCTATAAGGAATACCCTCATCCAAAGCTTTAAGTGGATGAAGCCGCTTGCCCGATGTGATAATCATTGCCGTGCCGGCGCTAGTAGCAATCTTACCAGCATCAAGCTTAGTTTTCATGCCACCGCGTGATAATTCTGACGCTGCAACGCCTGCCATGGCCTCAATATCTGGGGTAATGGCATCAATCACTGGTAATAATTTAGCATTTTTATCCAAATGCGGCGGTGCCGTATAAAGCCCATCAATATCAGATAGCAAAATAAGCAAATCTGCGCCCATCATTGTTGCAACGCGCGCGGCTAAGCGATCATTGTCGCCATAGCGGATTTCACTGGTGGCAACCGTGTCATTCTCATTAATAACTGGCACAATGCCCAATTTTAGCAGAGTATTCATGGTGGCACGAGCATTGAGATAACGCCGACGCTCTTCGGTATCGTCAAGGGTTAATAAAATTTGCCCCGTGCGCAACTGGAATTTTTGCAATTCTTCATTATAGGCGCGGGCAAGTTCAATCTGCCCCACCGACGCAAAAGCTTGACTTTCTTCCAGTTTTAACGCACCCGATGGAATAGATAACAAGGTACGACCCAAGGCAATAGCGCCAGAGGAAACAACCATAATTTCTGTTCCAGAGTTTTTGAGTGCGGCAATATCACTACAAATGGCGGCAAGCCAGTCTTGTTTAAGGCCAGAACTTGGGTCAACCAAAAGGGAAGAGCCAATTTTAACCACAATACGCTTATAGCTTGCTAATGATTGTTTGACCGCCGCCATCAAATTTTACGCCTCACTTGTTTCCTCAATGCGGCTCTCGTCGATGTTTTTCATCAACATGCGCAATGCACCTTCCAAACCTTCACGGGTCACACCTGATAGGGCAAGCACGGGAGATCCTACAGCCTTTGCAAGCTCCGACATTTTTTCGGCGCGTTCTTCAGGGGTTAAAATATCAACCTGCGACAGCGCAACAACTTCCGGCTTTTCATCAAGACCATTACCATAGGCTGCCAATTCATCACGAATGGTGCGATAGGTTTTGGCAACATCTTCTTCGCGTGCTGAAACAAGATGCAATAACACCCGCGTACGCTCGACATGGCCCAAGAACTTATCACCAATACCAACGCCTTCATGGGCGCCTTCGATAAGACCTGGGATATCCGCAATCACAAATTCGCGGCCATCAATACGGGCAACGCCAAGGCCGGGATGTAAAGTGGTAAAGGGATAATCAGCAATTTTGGGTTTCGCTGCGGTCACGCTTGACAAAAAGGTTGATTTACCAGCATTAGGCAAGCCAACAAGACCCGCATCAGCAATCAACTTCAAGCGCAACCATAAGGTGCGCTCTTCGGCATCTTGACCGGGATTGGCACGCCTTGGTGCGCGGTTAGTAGATGTGGTAAAATGCAAATTACCAAAACCGCCATTACCACCTTTTGCTAGGCGAAAACGCTCGCCAACACGAGTGAAATCGCAAATTAGGGTTTCATCATCTTCTTCAAAAATTTGCGTACCAACGGGTACTTTTAAAATAACATCTTCACCCTTAGCGCCGGTGCGGTTACGACCCATGCCATGCATGCCGGTTTTAGCCTTGAAATGCTGTTGAAAGCGATAATCAATTAAGGTGTTAAGACCTGCAACACATTCAGCCCAAACATCACCGCCACGTCCGCCATCACCGCCATCGGGGCCGCCAAATTCAAGAAACTTCTCCCTGCGGAAAGAGACCGCACCAGCGCCACCATTGCCGGAGCGAATATATACTTTTGCTTGATCGAGAAATTTCATGCTTTTTGCCGTTTACCAGTTTTAGAGAATAAGGATGAAGCAATTTTGTACCAACAAAATGCTTGAGATGTTTGACGAATGCATTTGAGCGATGGGAGCAAACATCTACCATTGATAAAATGCTATAATTGAATTTTGCGCATTTTTCCACATAAAAGCGCAACTATTCGAATTAAATTGCTTTTTTGATGAAAAATAAAGGGCACTTTTACAGCGCCCTTTATGCCTTACTTTGGCTTTAATAGATTTAAACCTTCAATTAAGCCGCATCTAGCTTGTTAGGCATATAGTTTAAAATTGGCCCAAGCCAACGCTCAACCTCACCAATCGGCATGTTTTTGCGCGCAGCATAATCTTCCACCTGATCACGCTCAACTTTGGCAACGCCAAAATAATAGCTTTCTGGATGTGAAAAATAAAGCCCAGAAACACTTGATCCTGGCCACATGGCATAGCTTTCCGTAAGCTCCACCCCTGTTGCTTTGGTGGCATCTAACAAATCAAACAAGGTTCGTTTTTCAGTATGGTCTGGCTGGGCAGGATAGCCAGGCGCAGGCCGAATACCTTTATAGGGTTCCCCCACCAATTGCTCTGGCGTAAAAGCTTCATCCTTTGCATAGCCCCAATAATTCTTGCGCACTTCTTCATGCATACGCTCGGCAAAGCTTTCAGCAAAACGGTCAGACAAGGCTTTAACCAAAATAGACGAATAATCATCATTGGCACGTTCAAAATTTTCGGCAAAGCTTTGTTCGCCATTACCAGCCGTTACGACAAAGCCACCAAGATAATCAGCTTTGCCACTTGTTTGCGGTGCAACAAAATCAGCCAAGGCAAGATTTGCAACATTTTCACGCCGGCTTAATTGCTGGCGAAGTGTATAAAAGGTTGTTAATTGCTCGCGTCTTGTTTCATCAGTAAACAAAGCAATATCATCACCAATTGCATTGGCTGGCCAAAAACCGATAACCCCTTTTGGGTGGAACCATTTTTCCTTGATAATTTTATCCAACATATGGCGTGCATCATCATAAAGTTGGCGTGCCGTTTCGCCTTGCTTTTCATCTTGTAAAATAGCTGGAAAACGCCCTTTCAACTCCCAACTCTGGAAAAAAGGTGTCCAATCAATATAATGGGCAAGGTCAGCAAGATCCCAATCTTCAAAAACCTTGGTGCCGAGAAATGTTGGTTTTGGTGGCGAATAATTTTGCCAATCAATCTTAAAAGCGTTAGCGCGTGCTTCTGCAAGCGGTAAGCGTTTTTTAGCCGCTTCCCCACGCTCATGGGCGCTCGCAACCTTTGCATATTCTTCACGTATATCGCTTATTGTAGCTTCACGGCTATCAGGCGACAAGAGTGATGATACAACGCCAACCGCGCGACTTGCATCAAGCACATAGACCGCTTGGCTGCGTTGATAACGCGGATGGATTTTTACCGCTGTATGAACGCGGCTTGTGGTTGCGCCGCCAATCAGCAATGGAATATCAAAGCCTTCTTTTTCCATCTCACTGGCAACATTGACCATTTCATCAAGTGATGGCGTGATAAGCCCTGATAGGCCTATGGCATCGGCCTTAACTTCACGGGCGGTTTCTAAAATTTTAGCTGCCGGCACCATGACCCCTAGGTCAATAATTTCATAATTATTACAAGCAAGCACAACGCCAACAATATTTTTGCCAATGTCATGCACGTCACCTTTAACCGTTGCCATAACAATTTTACCAGCGCTTGAGCGGGTATTGCCGGATTTATCATCTTCCATATAGGGTAATAGAACCGCAACGGCTTGTTTCATCACGCGGGCAGATTTAACCACTTGTGGCAAAAACATTTTACCAGCGCCAAAAAGATCGCCAACCACATTCATGCCAGCCATTAACGGGCCTTCAATCACATCCAATGGTTTTGCGGCTTCTAGTCTTGCTTCTTCAGTGTCGGCCTCAACAAATTCTGAAATACCGTTGACTAGCGCGTGTTCAAGCCGCTTTTCAACCGACAATTGGCGCCAAGACATATCTTTTTCTTGTGCCACTTGCCCTCCTTGACCGCGATAATTTTCAGCTAAAGTCAATAAGCGTTCGGTTGCGCCATCATCACTATTAAGCACCACATCTTCACATGCTTTACGCAAATCTGGATCAATCGCGTCATAAACTGCCAATTGGCCAGCATTAACAATGCCCATATCCATACCGGCAGCAATGGCGCGATAAAGGAAAACCGCATGCATGGCTTCACGCACCGGTTCATTACCGCGAAATGAGAAAGAAAGATTGGATACACCGCCAGAAATATGGACATGCGGCAAGGTGGCACGAATATCATGGGTTGCTTCAATAAAATCAACGCCATAATTATTATGTTCTTCAATACCGGTGGCAACGGCAAAAATATTGGGGTCAAAAATAATATCTTGCGGCGGAAAACCAACTTGCTGAGTTAAAATATTATAAGCGCGGGTACAAATTTCTACCTTACGCTCGCGTGTATCAGCTTGGCCAACTTCATCAAAGGCCATAACGACAACGGCGGCACCATAACTGCGGGCAAGACGAGCTTGCTCGATAAATTTTTCCTCGCCCTCTTTCATAGAAATTGAGTTGACGATGGATTTACCTTGCACGCATTTTAAACCTGCTTCAATCACTTCCCATTTAGACGAGTCGATCATAATCGGCACGCGGGCAATATCAGGTTCAGCTGCTAACAGATTTAAAAACTCATGCATAACGGCTTTGGAATCAATGAGCCCTTCATCCATATTAATGTCGATAATTTGCGCGCCATTTTCGACCTGCGCACGGGCAACTTCTAATGCCGCACTATAATCACCTGCGGTAATAAGCTTTTTAAACCGGGCCGAGCCGGTCACATTGGTGCGCTCCCCCACATTCACAAATGGGATATCATCAGTTAAAGTAAAAGGCTCAAGACCTGACAGGCGCAAACGTGGCTCAATTGTTGGAATTTGTCTTGGCTTAAATTCTTTAACTTTTTCAGCAATAGCGGCAATATGTTCAGGCGTTGAACCACAGCAACCACCAATAATATTGATAAGACCATCCTTAGCAAAATTGGCGACTTGCTCTGCCATTGCCTCTGGGCTTTCATCATATTCACCAAAAGCATTGGGAAGACCAGCATTGGGATAAGCGCAAATGAGCGTATCTGCTACTTGCGACAATTCTTTTATATGCGGATACATCGCATGGGCGCCAAGCGCGCAATTTAGCCCAAATGAAAAAGGCTGGGCATGGGCGAGTGAATACCAAAAGGCGGTTGGCGTTTGCCCAGATAAGGTACGCCCAGACAAATCGGTAATCGTACCGGAAATCATAATCGGCAAACGGATATTCTTTTCAAGAAACACTTCTTCAGCGGCAAAAACAGCGGCCTTTGCATTTAATGTGTCAAAAATCGTCTCGATCAGTAAAAGATCCGAACCCCCATCGATCAGTCCTCTGATCTGCTCGCCATAGGCAATGCGTAAATCATCAAAAGTGACAGCGCGATAGCCTGGATTATTAACATCCGGCGAAAGTGATGCTGTGCGATTGGTTGGCCCAATAGCACCTGCAACAAAGCGCATTTTGCCATCATAATCTTGCGCGCGTAATGCTGCGCGTCGAGCAAGACGTGCGCCATCGCGGTTAAGCTCGTAAACTTCCGCTTCCATACCGTAATCAGCTTGCGCAATTGAGGTTGATGAAAAAGTATTGGTTTCTAAAATATCTGCGCCAGCAAGGGCATAGCGATAATGAATATCTTCAATGGCTTTTGGTTGGGTAAGGGTTAAAAGGTCGTTATTACCTTTTAACAAACAATCACAACTTACAAAGCGATGACCGCGAAAATGTTCTTCCTCAAAGCTTAGACCTTGAATCTGTGTTCCCATTGCGCCGTCAAGGATAAGAATGCGCTCTTTAGCGGCTTTTTTGAGCATTGCAAGGCGATCATCCGCTGCCTTACTGCTTTCAAAAAGTGAAGAGAAAGATTCGCTCATAATACATGATCCTTGGTCGTTATCGGCGCATTGTTATAAAATACTAGGCTCATTGCTTAATCTTCGGCTTAAAACTAAAAAGCGCGAAACCTGCAATCTAGGCACGGGACAAAGATTGTTTTGCCAAACTCCCCCTCGCCGCTTCACTTAAATGACATAAAGAAATCTTTATGTCAATAAAGCGCAAGCAAAAGACAATGGAATAAAAATCTTAAAAAACAACGGCCTTAGCCATTTTTTCTTTTCAGTCTGTATTTTCACAATCAAGTTGCTTTTGGTCAATGATTAATCCATCAAGCTCGGCGCGGGCTAATCGTGTGGCGCTGGCTCTGCCAAACCGCTGGATCACCGCTTTACGACGTGCAGCATTTAATTTGTGCTCTGGTGCTTCACGCAGGACATGGCCGCCATAACTATCAGCAAGGATAAATCCGCAATTTTCAGGAAATAAATCCATTGGCACATCACTATGGGTTGCAAAAAACAGCCGATCGCAAAATGCCCGATAATCAGGCCACTTATTGTCGGCTTTTAAATCAGCAATGGAAGATTTCACTTCAATAATCCAAATTTCACCCTTTAATGACACCGCTAACAGATCAGCACGCCGCCCATCTGCCAGCGATAATTCGCTTAAGGGTGCAAAGCCAAGGCTTAATAATAGTCGCATAACGCCGCGCCGCACAAAAAGTGCTCGTTCAGATTGTCGCCCGTCATCAAGTGGATGGTTTTTATGAAGATTAATGATTGCCATAATTTTCTAAAAATTTGAAAGCCGATTTAACGCATTTTTATAATAAATATTATGTTTTATAGGTAAGACGACAGCTATAAAATTTCAAGCGGCTGGCGTTATGAGCTTATATTGATGTTTTCTAAACTAATAGCATAAGCCGGTTTTATTGATTGCCTACTTGCCGCAAGATAAAAATCACTATATAAGGATAACAAATTTCCCGGAAAAAATGTGGCTTTTACCCACGTCCCGCAAAACCGGTGCGGGCGAACAGAAGGATTATATCTATGGCTAACCAGCTGCTGATGCCCAAGGCGACCGCCGTATGGCTTGTTGACAATACTGCTTTATCTTTTGATCAGATTGCTGCTTTTTGCAAATTGCATCCACTGGAAGTAAAAGCAATTGCTGATGGTGAAGCCGCGCAAGGCATTAAAGGTCTTGATCCAATCAATACCGGACAATTAAGCCGTGATGACATTAAGCGTGCCGAACAAAATCCTGATTTACGTTTGAAATTAGCTGATCCAAAAGTGCGTATTCCTGAAAGCAAGCGCCGCACGGCACGCTATACACCGCTTTCAAAGCGCCAAGATCGTCCAAATGCTATTTTCTGGCTTGTGCAAAACCATCCTGAATTAAAAGACGCACAAATTTCACGTCTTATTGGCACAACCAAATCAACCATTGAGCAAATCCGCACCCGCACCCACTGGAATTCAGGCACTCTTGTTGCGCGTGACCCTGTAACTCTTGGTCTTTGCTCGCAGATTGATCTTGATATTGAAGTTGAAAAAGCTGCTAAAAATCGCCCTGCTGATATGCCACGCGATGAAACCTTGTTGCCAGCATCTGCGACTGAAAATTATGGCTATGATCGCGGCCATGAAGAAGAAGAGCTTGATGCTGACAAGATCTTTGCAAAGCTTTCTTCCATGAAGCGTAAGGATGAAGACGAGGAAGAAGAAAACACTTCTTTCTAATTTGACATTATAAATTTCTATTTTAAAAAGGCTCGAATGCGTAATGCTTTCGAGCCTTTTATTTTTTTACTATATTAATCTTGCAGTGATATTGGGCTTTCCATTGATATTATGGTCAATGTCTTAATGCGTTCACTCATATATTAAATTCAATCAGATTAACCTAAAAAAGGCATCTCTATATCTTGCGATAATAGAAATGCCTTTTATTTAATACTAACTAGCTTTACGCTTAATGAGACCTAGGTAGAGTGAACACTCAAGCTTTATGATCTTCATTAACAAAAGCAATGCGCAACATATTCGTTGAACCAGGTGTACCAAAAGGAACGCCGGCGGTAATGATGATGCGCTCTCCTGTTTTACAAAAACCTTCTTTGCAGGCAATTTTTGCCGCACGATCTACCACTTCATCAAGGTCTTTTGCGTCTTCGGTAACAACGCAGTGCAAACCCCAACCAATAGCAAGACGGCGTGCTGTTTCAACCTTAGGTGATAAGAGAATAATCGGTGTGCGTGGACGCTCACGCGAGGTTCTAATGCCAGTAGTTCCCGTTGTTGTATAGGCAACAATAGCAGCAAGGTTAAGTGTTTCAGCAATTTGTCTGGTAGCAAGGGCTATAGCATCAGCACTGGTTGCCATTGGCTTTGGATGCTGCGCATTAATCATACCATTATAGAAAATATCGCGCTCGATTTTTTGCGCAATGCGATCCATAGTCTGTACCGCTTCAATCGGATATTGGCCAGAAGCTGATTCTGCTGAAAGCATGATAGCGTCAGCGCCCTCATAAACTGCTGTTGCAACATCTGATACTTCTGCGCGTGTTGGAACAGGCGCACTAATCATTGATTCAAGCATCTGCGTTGCAACAACAACTGGTTTGCCAGCATTGCGACAAGCTTGAATAAGCCGCATTTGGGTACCGGGGACACTTTCAAGCGGCATTTCAACACCAAGGTCACCGCGTGCCACCATGATCGCGTCAGATTGATCAATAATTTCTTCAATGCGGAGCAATGCCTGCGGCTTTTCAATCTTTGATAGGATTGACATGCGGCCCTTGACGATTTTACGGGCTTCGGCAATATCATCGGGACGTTGAATAAAGGATAGCGCAATCCAATCAACATCTTCTTCAACAATAGCGGCAAGGTCGCGATGATCTTTTTCCGTCATGGCGCCAACGGCTAATAATGTATCAGGTAGGCTTACACCTTTACGATCAGAAATCTTGGTGCCTGCGACAACGCGACATTCAATCTTATCAAGATCGCATTGAATGATAACCAATTCAAGCCGCCCATCGTCAATAAGCAAACGGTCTCCGGGCTTTACCGCTGCAAAAATTTCTGGATGGGGTAGATAAACGCGATTGGTATCACCAGGCGCTTCATTACGATCAAGAGTAAAGGTTTGCCCTTGCTTTAATTCAACAGCTCGGTCGGCAAAAGCACCTACGCGTAATTTAGGGCCTTGTAAATCGCAAAGAATACCAATTGGGCGGCCTTGTTTCTTTTCGACATTACGAATACGCTGGACGAGCGCACGCATCGTATCATGGTCCGCATGGCTCATATTAATGCGGAAAACATCCGCACCCGCTACAAAAAGCCGCTCAATTACGGTTTCGTCAAAAGAAGCAGGGCCAAGGGTAGCTAGAATTTTCACATTACGGTTGCGTCTCATGGATTTTGACTCCCTGTCACCAGTGAATTATTTATTACAGGATTTGTTATAACTGGTTCGGTTAATTGTACCATCCAGTTTTTTTGGTTTTGTGTATCAATTTCCTGAAAGCCAAAACGCTGGAAGCCACGGGCAAAACAATCATTGGTGCCCGATATTTTAAATTCAGCTTCGGTGCCACACATGGTAACAGGACCATCCCAGCGGCTTTTGCCGCTTTCATCTTCGGCATATAGATAGTAAAAACGCGAAGAAAGTGAACCGACAATAACTGTTTCACAGCTTGCCTTATTAATGCGCCACCAGCCCTCACTAACCCAACCATCATCAGAACGATATCCAACAGCAACCCCGACAATATCCTGAGTTGTGTTGCAAACGCGTAAATCTGCCATCGCCGAATTGACAGAAATCAGAAATAGGAAACCGGCAAAAAACCATTTCACTATAGATCTCAATTGCATTGGCGATACTCCATTAAAGCGCTGACCTTTCTTTTGTGCCAATTTAAATAATATTATTACCACTATTTGATGCCATCAATGAAATAAAATCACAAATGCAATTCAATCACAAATGCTATTGTTAAATCATATATATCTCTGTTGGTCTTTTTAAAGCAATTTCATCGACCAAAGCAAGCTATACCATAATTATTAAGCCAAATGGCGGCATAAGGGAATTGTAGTTTTTAGCGTTGATTTAATAAATTAAATAGCCAAGAGATAGCAGCTTTGAATTTATGGTAAAATTATTATCCTTTTAAACTAGTTACAAAAAATCGGTATTTAGTAAAAAGAAAGAAAATATCTTACTTTTTCATTTTTAATTTTGGTCAGTGCCTTTCATAACAAAGCCATAGAGATACAAAACGACCCAATTTACTTTGTTAATTTTGCAATATTCCATTTGGTTTATGAACACAAAATTAGGCGAAATCACGAAATAACAATTGCGCCTTTTTAATAAAGCCTTAAAACCAAAGAGAGCATCACTTGAACACTTGACTTATTAGGTGAAGTTTTAATAGCAGAATTGTGACATAAGTGTTAAATTTTTTTACATTTCGAAAATTATCTTGCAATGCAGCAAATGGGTGAAATTAGTTTCATTCAAAATAACGCATATAAACTGGCCCTATCATTGGATAATGATCACCATTTTGTAAAATTAAAAATTAAATAGAATTTAATTTACCTGCAAAAAAAATTTAAATTTTTGTTTGCGTTACTGTTTGCAAAATCTTATGAATCCATTCTATTTTTGAACAATATAGTTTATAATTATTCTAAATATCTTAGTAAATATTTGGTGTAATGTTACAATAATTGACATTATCTTTTGTTTAATACTTTAATTTTATTTCCAATCTGTGTTATGCTGATGGTATTATCAGCACTTGATATTTCGCTTTTTTTCATGGATAGCATGTGGCGAAAATGTTCATTTTTATACTTTAGTTGAATTAATGGTTTTTCAATTGCAAAGACCCTTTCAAGTGGAATGAGCCATTTATTTTTGTTTTTTTAAATAACTGATTCTTGTCAGTATTATTTTTAATAATGTAAGTGAGAGATGAGAATAGATTTATAAGGGCTAGCAATTTTTCATTCAAATTGAGAAATTGCACTCATATAATGATCATATAATGAATACCTTTATAAGGTTTGGGTTTTAGAAAGTTTATTTAATGTCTGCTGCTTTTCTTATAATGTTGCGTGAAGGCCTTGAGGCGGTTTTAATTGTTGCTATCATTTCAGGCTATTTGACACGCACGGGGCGACGTCAATGGTTACCCGCAATTTGGGTTGGTGTTTTTTTAGCCATTGCTCTCGTGCTTTTTATTGCAGCAATTATTTTAGCAATACGCGCGGAGTTTCCCCAAAAGCAACAAGAAATGTTTGAAGCAATTGTTGGCTTTTTAGCTGTTGGTGTGCTTACTTGGGTTATATTGTGGATGAAAAAGGCCGCATCAAATGTTGGCCGAGAATTAAAAGATTCGTTGGAGGCGGCTTTTTCTCAAAAGGAATCTGGTGCAAGAGGCACAACATTCGCCCTTATTGGAATGGCTTTTTTAGCTGTAGCGCGCGAAGGATTGGAATCTATTTTCCTTTTACTTGCCGTGTTTCAGCAAGGCAATGAAACCGATAATTTATGGGGTGCGCTCTCAGGTATGCTTTTAGCCTGTGCCATTGGTTTCTTGCTTTACAAAGGTAGCATTTCACTAAATTTGCGTATTTTCTTCCGCTGGACAGGGGTTCTTATTATTTTTGTGGCAGCAGGCCTTGCTGCAAGTTCGCTTGATAAACTGCATGGAGCCGGGATCTGGAACCATCTACAAGACATTGCTTTTAACATTGAGCCAATCCTTTCCAAGGAAAGCGCTTTAGGTGTTTTTTTGACAGGGTTCTTTGGTTATAATTCTGCCCCAACTATTGGTGAAGTGGTGATCTATTTTCTTTATCTGGTGCCAGTTCTTGGTTTTTATGTTTATGAAAGTAAACCACCTAAGAAGCAAGTGGCTGTTTAGAAACTAAGCAATACAAAGTCAATTTGGTGCTAGACTGTAAAGCACCTAAAAAAATAGTGTTTATTATAGAAAGTAAGTTTCATGACATCACCAAAATCAAATAAAACCCCTATGGTGATTGCTTTGGTCGGCTCATGTGTTTTGGCCGTTGCTGCGGCTGGCACATTGTGGTGGGCAAGCAGCAATCACACAGATGATACAGATGTTAATGATATCATTGCGGTTAAAGTGGGCAGCGATAGCTGCGATCCAATGAATTTGACCGTACCTGCTGGCAAGCGTTTTTTTGAAATTGAAAATAAGTCAGATCGTGCGGTTGAATGGGAAATTTTATCAGGCGTTATGGTACTTGCCGAGCGTGAGAATATTTTACCTGGATTTAAATCACGTTTATCTGCCACCCTTGCACCAGGTGAATATGAGATTACCTGCGGTTTACTTACCAATCCACGCGGCAAACTAATTGTCACTGCAAGCGATGAGTGGAAAGATGCCGTAGCAGCGCAACCGGGAAATCGCGAATTTCTAAAACCATTATCTGAATATCGCGTCTATCTCATTTTGGAAGCAAAGCGCATGTCAACTGCGCTGCAATCACTTAAGACAGCCATTGATGCCAATGATGTTGATGCGGCCAAAAAAGCTTGGCTTGATGCCCGTCTTCACTATCGCAAGCTTGATACGTTCTCGGGGCGTTTTTCAGATCTTGAAGCAAAGATGAACCCACAAGCCCAATATCTTGCCAATCGCGAGAATGACACAGCTTTTGTTGGCTTCCACCGTATTGAATATGGGCTTTGGAGCCAAAATTCAACCGTCGGTCTTGCACCATTTATGGCCGATTTAGAGGCTGCGGCTAATGACCTTTCCCAGCGCATAAAGGACAATCAGGTTGCACCGGTTGAAATGCTGACAAGTGCTGAAAATATCACCCAAAAGCTTATTGATATGCTGACGAGTGATCATGGTGTTAATGCTTGGGCTAAGGGTGAAGCAACCGAAATGGCGGCCAGCATTGATGGTATTAAAAAGACCACGTCGCTCATGGCTGAAGTTGCACAGCATTCTGCACCGCAATTGCAAACAGACATCAATCAAAATCTTGATGCTTTAAGCACAATTTTCAAAGATGGTGTAAATGAAACTGGTGAACTTGCAGCAGATAAAAAGCAAGTTCTTTTAGCTGATTTAAAAAAGCTTTCGGAGCAGCTAATGCAGTTACAAGCGAAATTAGGGTTTTAGTGCCGCCAATGTTGCACTAAACCCCTTAAAATAAGTGGTTTTGTAATGCGCAAGCAATAAAGAACCACTGTGAAATGAAGAGATTGGGTGATGGATAAGACCTGTCACTTAATCCAATGGAGTAGAATATAATGACCAAAAGTGGATCAAGCCCTTTTAATCGTCGTTCGTTTTTAAAAACCGCCTCTGCAACGGCATTAGTCACACCGACCTTGGTAGCTGGCAATGAGGCATTTGCCCAAGATAATGCAAAAGCCGCGCATTTGGCGCAAAGTGGAGCGGTGACAGCTGCACCAACGGGCAATGATAATTTATCAGATGTTGTCGCTTTTTATGGCGAGCATCAGGCAGGTATCTTAACCCCGCGACCGGCAACTGGTCTTGTGGCGGCACTAAATGTTGTTGTCAGTAAACCTGAGCAATTAGAAGATTTGTTTCGCCGTCTTACCGACCGTATCCGCTTTTTAACCAAGGGTGGTAGCTATCCAGAGCGTGATGATAAATTACCGCCTTATGATTCTGGTATTTTGGGGCCAGAAATTACACCCAATGGCCTTACGGTAACGGTTGCGCTTGGCAATTCGCTCTTTGAAAAATTTGATTGGCTAAAGGCCCATAAGCCTGCAGAACTTGAACAAATGACCGGCTTTCATAATGATGCTTTGGTTGCAAGCCGCTGCCATGGCGATATTTCAATACAAATTTGTGCCAATGATATTGATACGGTTATTCACGCATTGCGCGACATTAATAAAAACTTATCAAACCTATTGGTGATGAAATGGATGCAAGAAGGCAGTGTTCCGGTCATTGCACCATTACCAAATGGTGAAGTTGAAAATGCCCGTAACTTCTTGGGCTTCCGCGATGGTTCCGCCAATCCTGATACCAATGATAGCGCGTTGATGGATCGTATTTTGTGGGTCAATGACAGCCGCAAAAATGAACCGGAATGGACCCGTGGCGGCTCCTATCAAGCTGTGCGCATTATTCGCAATTTTGTTGAGCGCTGGGATCGTACTCCCTTGCAGGAGCAAGAGCGCATTTTTGGCCGCAAGCGTGATAGTGGCGCGCCGATGGATGGCAAGAAAGAATCTGATGTTCCAGATTATACCAAGGATCCTGATGGCAAAGTAACATTGCTTGATGCCCATATTCGCCTTGCTAACCCAAGAACAGCAGACTCGGAAAAACATCAAATTTTGCGACGGCCTTTCAATTACTCCAATGGCGTGACCAAATCTGGCCAATTAGATCAAGGCCTATTATTTATCTGTTATCAAGCTAGCCTTCATGATGGATTTATCCATGTGCAAAGCCAACTTGATGGTGAACCATTGGAAGAATATTTGAAGCCAGAAGGTGGTGGGTATTTCTTCACCCTGCCTGGTGTTCAAAATGATGAAGATTGGTTAGGCCGTTCGCTTATGGAAGCGGTAAAAGCCAGCTAATAAATCAAGATGAATGGAAAAGGTCGCTGCTTTAATGGCATGGTTTTCTTGACTACTGCGTTAGTCAACTTTTCCATTCATGCTCAAAGGTTTCGATCCAATTTAAAATTGGTATCATCATAAATACAAATGATGATTGATTTTTTAGCTGATATGCTGGGATATCTCATCAATGTATCAAAGGTGGTAGATTATACTAAATCTCCACCGTTTTCGTTGAACAGCTATAGAAAAGGAAATAGCGATGTTTTTGAAAGCACTTCCGATGCGAAAAATGGCTTTAAAGGCTGTAGCAATTGCTGGTCTTATGTCATTGATGACACCTGCTTTTGCGGCAAATGAGCCAGAGCTTGATCTTGTTGCGCCGATTGCAGAATATAAGATTTATGTTAGCGAAAAAGTTGATAAGCTTGTCGAAGACACCGAAAAATTTACCGCAGCGATTAAGGCTGGCAAAGTAGACGAAGCTAAAGCACTATTTGCACCAACCCGCATCAGCTATGAGGCTATTGAACCAATTGCTGAACTCTTTGCTGATCTTGATAAATCAATCGATGCCCGTGCTGATGATTTTGAAAAAGAAGAAAAAGATCCAAATTTCACAGGCTTCCACCGCATTGAATATTCTTTGTGGGACACCAAAACCACTGACGATATCCAAGGTACAGCTGACAAGCTTTTAACGGACGTTAAAGACTTGCAAGCACGTATTTCTGATCTTGCTTTCCCACCAGAAACCGTTGTTGGCGGCGCTGCTGCCTTGATGGAAGAAGTTGCTGCAACCAAGATTTCAGGTGAAGAAGACCGGTATAGCCACACGGACCTTTGGGATTTCCGTGGTAATTTTGATGGTTCACGCAAGATTTTCGATCTTTTCAAAGGTTTCCTTGGCAAGGATGATGCAGCTTTTGTAACCAAAGTTACTGAAAACTTTGATACAGTCGATCAAATTCTCAGCAAATATAAAGAAGGTGAAGGCTATGTAAGCTATGAAAAGCTTACCGATGATGATCGCAATACGCTATCAGCAGCTGTAAACACTCTTGCAGAAGATCTTTCAGAACTTCGCGGCAAGCTTGGTCTTGAATAGAGCTTAGACAATTAAGCGATAATTCGCTTTAAATAAAAGGCATATTTATATCTTAAGGATGTAAATATGCCTTTTTCATTTATAGGGGCAACATCTATTGGTTGAAATGAAATAGTACAATAAACAAGCAAAACTCTATGAGCAGGAAAGTGAATATGTGGAGTATCTTTTTTGCTTAGCCATAGAGCCTTAATGGTGCCACGGCTAAAACAATCCAAATACCAAGACCTGCGAATAAGACACCAAAAACCGGATCCAAAACATCTTGATAGCGGCGCAGTCTGCGAAAGACTGGTTTTGTCGTTAAAACAAAAATAAGGCTTACAGCAATTATCGCACAGATACATAGCACGAGCATATTATGGATAATAAGACCTTCTGGAATAGTGCTTAAATTTTCATCATGTAATTTTTCGCTATCATGAAGGGCAAAAAGAAATGTAATATTAAAACCAAGAAGAATGCCAAGTACAAAATTAAGCGGCTTTATGCCGTGCATCGGATCTTCATTTATACGATTGAGTGATGCCATTTTGCCGATGATACAAATAAAGCCGAACGCAAAACAAAAAACCGCAAAATAAAGCTTAAAATCAACAATTTTTTGATTGAACACACTCCAGACTGGCATTTTAGTAAAATCTGCTAACAGAAGTATAATCACACCACTTAATACAAAGCCGATTACGCTGTAAATTGCATCACTTCGCCTACATGTTAAAGCTTGGCGTGCAAATATAAGTATATTAATCAATGTAAAAATATAAAGCATGATTTTTCACTTTTATAAAATAAGCCATAACCGATATCTTATATGCATATATATAATAATTTCGGCTATGTCTTCATGCTTTAAAATAAAAGCCTATGGTTATACAAAGAACTAGACTAGGCAATTAAATTATTGGTACTTTATTGTTACTTTATTGGGTTGTTTTCGCACCACTTATTATTGCATTATAAAAACCATTTATACCAAGTTTCAATTTAAACCCAGTCCCCAAGCGTAGCACCAATTAATGCAAGGGCGGCAACCGCAGCCGTATCCGCCCTTAAAATACGCGGCCCAAGCGCAATAGCATGGGCATAAGAACAACTACGGATTAATTTACGCTCTCCGTCACTAAACCCACCCTCAGGACCAATAATAACCCCCAATGGGCCGCGTGGTAATTTTTGCAATATCGGTAGAGGATTGTCACCTTCTGCCGCTTCATCGCAAAAAATTAAATGGCGCTTTTCGTCCCAATTGGCCAAAAGCCGTTCTAAACTTAAAGGTTCTAAACAAGATGGCACAGTAAGGATACCACATTGCTCCGCTGCTTCGATAATATTGGCTTGCATACGCTCAAGGTTAAGGCGCGTGACCTGCGTATGCTGAGTTAAAACCGGCTGCAGCGTACTCGCCCCCATCTCAACCGCTTTTTGCACCATGTAATCAAGACGCGCATGTTTTAGTGGAGCAAAATAATAAATCAGATCAACGGGCTTTGGTTGCGGTCTTTCAATAGCTTGTAATTCAAGTACAACCGTTTTTTTAGAAACATCAATAATTTTTGCACGCCATTCACCTTCCCGACCATTAAAAAGCAGAACCTCACTACCTAAGGTCATTCTTAAAACATGGACGAGATAATGGGTTTGATCCTTACCTAAAGCAAGCTTAACACCAGTGGCAGATGAAGAATCATGTGAGAAAGATTGATCAACGAAAAGTCGTTGCATTTTGTAATTTGCGCGCATTTCTATTGAATATACCGTGCGGTTTTTAAGGTCAAGCACTGTTATATTATGTCAACAGTAAGACAAGCGTTGCAGTAAGGACACAGCTTGGTAAAAACCCATATTTCATTAGCAATTAGGTAAGAATTTTGATGACTAATGATTGTCGCAAGCAAAACTTCACGCTAAAGAAGCTTCATGTAATTACCAACTGATTTTGACCATTCAATTTCTTAACCATCTAATTTGAAAAGCAAGGGAATTTCGCTATGACCGTTAAAAAAGCAGCCTTTGTTACAGTCGCAATGCTGTTCACATTAATTATTATTTCAACTGTTATTAGCGCCAATAGCTCTAGCTCAAATGATACAGCTTTTGATGGATATGGTATTTCTATTTCAGAGCAATAATTGTTTCGCACTTTGCTTTTATAATTAAGAGCCAAACTAAAAAATAAAGATTTAGTCTTTGTTTAAATTACGCATTAACTTAGTCTTATGTATGAGCCAAGCCATACAGAGCTTTAATACGCACCTTGATCATTAGCAAAACACAAGCTTTCTTATATATCTATGCGAGTGTGATATTTTAAAAACTAAGTTTTTATGATTAACCACGATTAGGCTTGGTTTTTCGCCGGCACAAACACGGTTAGTCAGTCTTCTTATTCGTTAATTTTCTCAGTGCTGGCAATAATTTTCAAATAGCCTACTATGAAATCCGCACCCTCCCCTTGTGTTTCAAATCTTAATCTATTTCGGTTCTAAATAGTTTTCATAATGGTCAGCTAGCATTACCCCAATAAATCATCGCTAACTAGAGTTAACAAAATAAACGATTGCCAAATTTATAAATAATTGGGATATAAGATAATAAACCAATTTTATAAGACATGGATATTTCATGCATTTTTTCATACTGCAATTTTTGGGCAGTTTTGCAATCTTTATGGCTTTTGCCCAGTTTATCACCTTTGTACAGCCCTTGTTTTTTATCCGACAAGCGTTGCTTGCAGGGCGTTATACCAGCATATTTGCAGTGACTGGCTTTTTTTTAAGCGGTATGCTTGCGTGCTGTATTTTGGGCATATTTCCACATTTTTATCTTAATGTAATTGAGCCCTATCGCGCATATTTTTTTCTAGCGCTGTTAGCATTTTGTTTTTTTTATTGCTTTATTTGTTTAACCGGACGCCTAACAAGAAACAATCCAAATGCAATAATACTATTTCTTACAGGTGCATTTTTAGGCATTATCTGCTTTATATTTTGTAGCTCCTTTCTTGTTATGTTTTCGCTATCCTTAGGGCGTATTGGCGTAACATCCTATATTTTTGAAAATTTTGCCATAAGCATTGGCGGCGTTTTCTTAATTCTAACCTTGGTCTATTATTATCTCATCTTATTGCTTACCCTTGCGCCAATCCAAAACAAATTAAACGCAAAAGCCGCCTTTATTGACCCATTTTTTGCAGTGGGTTTTGCGGCCATTGGTTTTTGGCTGCTACCTTAAAATACTCTTATTCATAAAAATAGTTTTTAGTTTCATCCCTGCCCGATAATATGTAAAAATACATTGTCTTTAACTATTAAAATCGGTTAGAGTTAAGCTAAAGTAATTTTGTGCATTTTGCGCTTGCACAATAGCAATAGCTTGATAAAACCAGTATATGTTTAACCATGAGCCAGGCCTTTTGAAATGAACAAATTCAAAGATGTAAAAAAAGTCGTTCTCGCCTATTCGGGCGGTCTTGATACCTCAATCATCCTAAAATGGTTACAAACCGAATTGGGTGCAGAAGTTGTCACCTTTACCGCCGATCTTGGCCAAGGTGAAGAACTTGAACCAGCTCGCCGCAAAGCTGAAATGATGGGTATTAAAGAGATCTATATTGAGGACTTGCGCGAAGAATTTGTTCGTGATTTCGTTTTCCCAATGTTCCGCGCTAATGCCGTCTATGAAGGTGTTTATTTGCTTGGGACTTCGATTGCCCGTCCGCTTATTTCACAGCGCCTTATTGAAATTGCCCGCGATACTGGAGCCGATGCCATAGCCCATGGCGCAACTGGTAAAGGTAATGATCAGGTGCGGTTTGAACTATCGGCCTACGCACTTAATCCAGACATTAAAATCATTGCTCCTTGGCGCGACTGGACTTTTAAAAGCCGTACAGATTTGATAGAATTTGCTGAATCTCATCAAATCCCTGTCACTAAGGACAAGCAAGGCGAAGCGCCATTTTCTGTTGATGCTAATCTTTTGCATTCGTCATCAGAGGGTAAGGTTTTAGAAGATCCAGCTCAGCCAGCACCAGAATATGTACATATGCGCACCGTTTCACCTGAAGCCGCGCCAGATAAAGCCACCACTATTACTATCGGCTTTGAAAAGGGTGATGCTGTTTCAATTAATGGTACACGTCTTTCTCCTGCTACGCTTTTAGCAAAGCTCAACGATTATGGCCGCGAAAATGGTATTGGCAGGCTTGATCTTGTGGAGAACCGCTTTGTTGGCATGAAATCACGTGGTATTTATGAAACACCAGGCGGCACAATTCTTCTTACCGCTCACCGTGCAATTGAATCAATTACCCTTGATCGTGGTGCTGCCCATCTTAAAGATGAATTAATGCCACGTTATGCCGAACTTATCTATTATGGTTTCTGGTTCTCACCAGAGCGTAAAATGCTGCAGGCAGCAATTGACCTTAGTCAAGAGCATGTAGAAGGTGAAGTCACCTTGAAGCTTTATAAGGGCAATGTCATGGTGGAAGGCCGCAGCAGCAATAAGTCTCTTTACTCAGATAAATTGGTAACTTTTGAAGATGACCAAGGCGCTTATGACCAAAAAGATGCTGCCGGCTTTATTAAGTTGAATGCTTTGCGCCTGCGCACCCTTGCCGCGCGCAACCCAAAATAGGGCTTATTGACCCAATTATATTAACATAGAAAGGCATTTTATCATTGAATAAAATGCCTTTTTTATTAATAAATTAAAATTATACCAAAAGATAAAAAGTGGGTTTTCAATTTATCTTAAGGTAACTGTTTGTGCGGATAAGGAATTATTATAATTTAATATGATGACTATAAAATTACTGACAGGTGGGAAAATTACTATTGTCTCGCTAAAGTCATTGATACAACCCACCATCAATGGCTCGCTTTAGAAAAGCCGCTTAGCCCTGCACCAACCACCGATAAATAAAACTATCGTTAAATCATTAGTAAAGTCGGTGGGAAAATAGATCATAAACTCCATTAGACGATAAAGCTACTTTAAGACGGCTCAAAGCTTTGGGCTAATTAATGGTCTAATTGTAATTTCAATTCAAAAATCGTTATAATTTTAGTTGAAATTCTTCCACCATTTTTTCACTGCAAAGACTTACAGTGAGGATCTATAAGGTCTTCATCATATAGAGTGCATCTTCACTATAAGTTAATAGCTTTTGCTGCAAAGCACTGTTCACCACTTGGGTTGCAAATCCTTGCTTTAACCAAAAAGGTGCTGAATTATTAACAGCCACCAGCGACATCGTATCATAGCCCAATGCCTTTGCCTGCTGATATAGAATTTTTAAGCCTATTGAACCAACGCCGCCACTACGGGCATCGGGCAAAATAGCAATATCATGCAAATATAGCGTATCTGCATCTTGCGGTAAGCCATCCAACAACTGATTGAGTGGCGGTATATTACCGGTTTTCCAAGGATGCGCTAAAATATAACCGCTTGGAATATTATCCTTTTCGAGAATATAGCAGCTTTGTGATGCAAGCATCTGCTTTTGCGCCAAAACCGCTTCATCTTCTGGATAATCAGGATGACAAATGGAGGCGATCTCGCAGATAGCTGCGAGGTCGCTTTTATTCATAAAACGCCAATTAATCGACATTATGCCTCGATAGTGTTAAATTCCAACGGTTGAACACGCTTTATGCCTGCAACATTTTGCAATTCTTCGCGTACTGCCGCTGGAATTGGTGCATCAAGATAAAGCAACGCAATAGCATCACCACCTGGCTTATCACGACCAAGAGCGAAGTTTGCAATATTAACGCCATGCTTACCACAAATCAAACCAATTGTACCAATAATACCGGGTGTATCACTATTTGTGATATAAAGCATATGGGCGCCAACTTCGGCATCAAGGTTAATACCTTTAATTTGAATAAAGCGTGGTTTACCGTCAACAAAACATGTACCGGCGATTGAACGGGTACGCTTTGAAGTGCGAACAGTTAACTTAATATAACCGTCAAAAATACCAGATTTATCACGCTTAATTTCTGAAACAATAATGCCGCGCTCTTTCACCACGACAGGCGCAGAAACCATGTTAATATCGGCCATTTGGGGACGTACAAGACCAGATAATGCCGCGCTAATTAAAGCACGCGTATTCATGGTTGCGGTGGAACCATCAAAAAGAATTTCAACTTCTTGAATGTCTTCTTCAGTTGATTGGCCAACATAAGTGCCAAGCACTTCAGCAAGCTTGACAAATGGCTTCAGGCGCGGTGCTTCTTCAGCAGTAATTGCTGGCATATTGATAGCATTGCTCACGGCACCTTTAACAAGGTAATCTGCCATTTGCTCGGCCACTTGAATGGCAACATTTTCCTGCGCTTCAGAGGTTGATGCACCAAGATGCGGCGTGCAAACTGTGTTGGTTAAAGCAAAAAGCGGATTATCAGCTGCTGGTGGCTCTTGCTCAAACACGTCAATACCAGCTCCAGCAACATGGCCAGATTTTAACGCTTCAACCAAATCTTTTTCAACAACCAAACCACCGCGAGCACAGTTAATAATGCGCACGCCTTTTTTCATTTTAGCAATGGCTTCGGCATCAATAATATTGCGGGTTTTATCGGTAAGCGGTGTATGCAAAGTGATGAAATCAGCGCGGCGTAGCAAGTCATCTAGCTCAACCTTTTCAACGCCCAATTCTTCCGCACGCGTTTCAGAAAGAAACGGATCAAAAGCAACAACATGCATTTTAAGACCAATACCGCGGGCAGCTACAATTGCACCAATATTACCACAACCAATAATACCAAGGGTTTTACCAGTGACTTCAACACCCATGAAACGGTTTTTTTCCCATTTGCCAGCACGAGTTGAAGCATCAGCTTCAGGCAATTCACGCGCAACAGCAAACATCATGGCAATAGCATGTTCAGCAGTAGTGATTGAATTGCCAAAAGGCGTATTCATCACAATAATACCACGGCGGGACGCTGCTGGAATATCAACATTATCAACGCCAATACCGGCACGGCCAACAACTTTAAGCTTGGTTGCTGCGTCAATTACTGCTTGGGTTACTTTAGTTGCCGAACGAATGGCAAGCCCATCATATTGGCCAATAATTTCAAGTAACTTGTCTTTATCCTTGCCAAGATCAGGCAAATAATCAACATCAACGCCGCGATCTTTAAAGATTTGAACTGCGGTAGGAGAAAGTTTATCAGATACTAATACGCGAGGTGCCATTATGGCCTCCATAATTGTCAAAATACTGCAAAAGGTTAATTATAAAAGCGCTTTTACCACCATACGCATTTCATAATTCGTCGTTTGAATTTTTAATTTGGTTAATCGACAGAAAATAAAAAACCGTGCTTTAGCAAATCAATGCAAAGCAAAACCAAATTTTAAAGAAATTTAAGATTGAAATAGAGTGGCTTTAACCACTCTATAGGTTGGTCTAAGCGAATATTACGCTGCTAAGGCAGCCTTTTCGCAAGCAAAAGCCCAATCTAACCACTGCGTTAAAGCAGCTAAATCATCAGCCTCTACCGTTGCACCGGCCCAGATGCGCAGACCTGATGGAGCATCGCGATAAGCACCAATATCATATGCAACACCAGCCTTATCAAGACGGGTTACAATTGCTTTAGCAAAAGCTGCTTGATCATCATCACTTAACTTTTTGATATCTTCATCAATAATGGTTAAGCACACAGATGTATTAGAACGTGTTGTTGGATCAACAGCAAGATTTGCAAGCCATGATGACTCTTCAACGAAAGCATTAAGAACTGCAAAATTATTGTCGGCGCGTTGACGCAGAGCCTTTAAACCACCAAGGGATTTTGCCCATTTTAGCGCGTCAAGATAATCCTCAACGCAAAGCATTGAAGGTGTATTAATGGTTTCGCCTTTGAAAATACCTTCAATAAGCTTGCCACCTTTGGTCATGCGGAAAATCTTTGGCAATGGCCATTGTGGCACATAGCTTTCCAAGCGCTCTACAGCGCGTGGGCTAAGGATAAGAATACCATGGGCACCCTCACCGCCGAGTACTTTTTGCCATGAAAAAGTAACAACATCGAGTTTGGCAAAATCTAGATTTTGCGCAAAAGCTGCAGATGTTGCATCGCAAATGGTTAAACCTTCACGATTATCTGGAATAAAGCCGACATTAGGAACACGTACACCCGATGTAGTACCATTCCATGTGAAGACGACGTCACGATTAAAGTCAACTTGTGAAAAATCTGGCAATTCGCCATAAGGAGCATCAAAAATGCGGGCATCTTTAAGCTTTAATTGCTTGGCTACATCAGTGACCCAACCAGCGCCAAAGCTTTCCCAAGTCAACATGTCAACACCGCGTGCACCAAGCAATGACCATAACGCCATTTCAACAGCACCAGTATCCGATGCAGGTACAATACCAATGCGATAATCGGCAGGAACTTCTAAAATTTCACGGGTGAGATCAATGGCTTCTGCCAATTTGGCCTTGCCAATTTTTGCACGATGAGAGCGACCTAAAGGCGCATCATTCAACGCTTGAGTTGTCCAACCTGGACGCTTGGCACAAGGGCCAGAAGAAAAATTTGGATTATTCGGGCGGCGGCCCGGCTCATTAATATTAGTCATTTTATTCTATCCTCTCAGATAGCTCGCCTCTCGGTGGGGAGAGGTGGCCCGTTGACCTGTCTATTTCAACTTTAATTAAAAAGCAACCAGATTTTTTATAAATCAAATTTATTTTATTTTTATTTCATTTTTTCAACAAAATACAATGTATTATCATTATTAATAAATATATACTTATTTATTCTAATATAGTGAAAGTTCAGGGCTTATTGGTTTTAACCATTCGTTTTTTCTCATCAAAAATAGTTTACAGTAGCTTATATTTATAAACTATAGAATGGACTATGCTTGGCATTGCCGCTTTTTATCTCTATATATATTCGTTTAAGGAGAAAAGCGTGTCTATTACAATTTACATCAAAACAGGCTGCCCCTATTGCGCTAAAGCTTTAGCATTGCTTGAACAAAAAAATGTTGAATTTACCACTATTGAAGCTGCAAGTGATCCACAAGTGCGGGCGCAAATGCGTGAACGTGCTAATGGACGCAATACATTTCCGCAAATATTTATTGGCGACATCCATGTCGGTGGTTGCGACGATCTATTCGCGTTAGACGAAGCTGGTAAGCTAGACGAACTTTTACAGTCACATAAAAAAGGGAATTAACAAATGATTCGCTTTAATCTTCACTGTGACGGTGGCCACCATTTTGATGCTTGGTTTCGCTCCAATGATGATTTTGACCTGCAATGTGCTAAAGGTTGGGTTTCATGCCCGCAATGCGAATCAATAAAAATTGCTAAAGATCTTATGGCACCAGCCATTTCAACTTCACGCAAAAAAGAAAAAATGGTGGGCAACGCACTGTCTTCTCAAGAGCGTGATTTTATAGCGCAATGGCGCAAAGTATCGGAGAAAATTCGTGAGGAAGGCGACTATGTCGGCGAAAAATTTGCCGAGGAAGCAAGAAAAATTCACTATGGTGAAGCTATAGAACGCACAATTTATGGCGAGGCCGATGGCGATGAAGTGAAATCGCTCGTAGAGGAGGGTATCGAATTGCTTCCGCTACCAACCTTGCCTGAAAAAAAGAATTAGTTTTCGGCCAAAGGCAGTATTATGGCCCATATAATTTTTGATATTATCACAAAAGCTGTAAATAATGTTTTATGATAATGTTCTGATGGGGAGGACAGCATGATTGAAACAATAGGTATTATTGGCGCCGGACAAATGGGCAATGGTATTGCCCATGCTTGTGCGCTTGCAGGAAAATATGTATTGCTTCATGACCTTTCACAAGAAAAGGCAGAGGCAGCCCTTGCAACCATCAATGGCAATTTAGCGCGACAAGTTGCACTTGGTAAATTATCCGAACAACAAAGGCAGCAGGCACTATCTTTCATTAAGGTGCTGAATAAAAAAGAGCAACTAGGATCTGCTGACCTCATTATTGAAACAGCTTTTGAAAACGAAAAGACGAAGCAAGATATTTTTCATGAACTTTGTCAATTTCTAAATCCACAAGCAATCATTGCCACTAATACATCAACTATTTCCATTACCCGACTAGCCGCTACAACCGACAGACCCGAGCGGTTTATTGGCCTTCACTTTATGAATCCTGTGCCTTTGATGAATCTGGTGGAGATTGTTCGGGGCATTGCAACCGATGACAAAACATTTAATGCGGCAGAGGAATTTATTACAAGTCTTGGTAAAACATTTGTTGTCACGCAAGATTTTCCAGCCTTTGTGGTTAACCGTGTTTTATTGCCGATGATTAATGAAGCAATCTATACGCTTTATGAAGGGGTCGCCAGCGTTGAAGCCATTGATAGTGCCTTGCGCCTTGGTGCCAATCACCCGATGGGGCCGCTGCAACTTGCTGACTTTATAGGGCTTGATACATGTCTTTCCATAATGCATGTTTTACATGATGGCCTATCAGATTCCAAATATCGCCCCTGCCCGCTTTTAATTAAATATGTTGAGGCTGGCTGGCTTGGACGTAAAAGCGAACGCGGTTTTTATGACTACCGTGGAGCAACGCCGATACCCAGTCGTTAATAGTCGTTAAATGCCAATTGACCTATTTTTAACAAAAATCTAAGCAAATTTTTTCATCAATAACGCACCAATATGAATAGTTTAAAGCACCGTACCGTTTTACATTAAATTGCGACGCCCCAATTCTGCAATATAAAATAAAAATCTATTTTTATTGGACTTTCTACTCTCTAATTCATTCATATCTATCGTCGTCAAATTTTTGTTTCGTATAATCAAAATATTCAGGCATAATTTCAGCGGATTGCTGTTTAAGCTGTTGTTTAAATTTTTCAAGTGTAATTTTATAATTTTTCGACTGGTAAATATCAATACCATTCAATACTGTATTTTTTAAACTATTAAATGGAATTAAAACCACTCCATCAAGATAACTTCCAATACGGACAATGGACTGACCATTAGAAGTCTTTATAAAACGATCAGAAAAGTTCAAATGGAAATTTAAATGCAAAGGATTTAGGCGAAAATTAAAGCCAATTCTTTTTAGAATAACATCTACCACGCATATAAAGCTATTATTCTCGTATGCAGCATCCAAATAATATTTAAGAGGCCAATAATGATCAGATTTATCATAAGGTCCACCAAATAGAGTTTTATTGAGGTGAACTTCACGGATATCTATTGGTTCACTGTTTAAAAGAATAGTTTTATGAATCGGATTTTTTTGATTTTGATTGATATTGGGTAAAAACGCATTTCGAATTTTTGCAAGGCCGTTATGAAAATGCTTTTTTTGGTAAAGATCAATTGCTTCTAAAGTAAGCTGTTTAAAAACGTCAATAGGAACTGTTTTTTCTTCTTCGCCATCCTTGCCATAAGTAAAGTTGACCAATCCATCTAACTTATGTCCAAACCCATCTTCAAAATCGATACCCGCTCCATCAACATCAACTCCTATCCCATGCGATAAGCTGTATATTATATCAAGAAACTTACCATCAGAATAAATTCTATTATAAAAATCCACTGCTGTGCGATAGGAAATAGTTTCAGCCCCATTTGTATCAAATAATTTTTCCATTTAACTATTTCCATTACGCAGCAGTTAAAATTAACAGTTTAATTTTTTTGGGCTGACACCTAAGATTGTAATTTGAGGTTGATTTTGAAATCGTCTAGCAACTGTTTAGACATTCTCGTCTTAAAGCGCCATTCACATTCATTCAAAATTAATTAAAATGCTCTTTTTGAAGTTGCATTAAGCTTTCTCATATCTATTTTGATGCCCGTCAAAAACTGGAAATACCATTAATATAATTTTTTGGCTAATTAATAAGCATAGCTTTGTGGTGAACACCCAAGTTGTTCATCTTGTTCCATTTAACTTAGAAATTGTGCTTGCACCTGTTGCTCACCAGCTATTGAACACGACAATTTATGAAAGAAACCTACGACTATATTATGATGAACACCGGCGAAATCAGAGGCTGTGCTAACGATTAGTCCCAAAAAGTAATATTCAAAAAACTCTATGTGCTTAATTATTTTTTTTAACGCATTACACGCATAAATAGATCCAGACCGAACTAAAATCAGGTGTCATTCCTCAACTTTTGAACCTATTACTTTTATCAACCGTTTTTTAATCATCACTAACCAGTCATAGGCAGACATATCATCAGGCATTGGCATATAACCAACACCAGCTTTTACCATTATATCATCATATGCAAAACCAGAGTTATATATTTTTTCAAGTTCATTGCCATATAGTCTTAAAAATTCTGTAATTTCTGCTAAGAGTTTTATCTTAGTTTCATTATTATCAGTATCCATAAATTCATTAATAGCGTCTTCAACCGTTTCGCCGTCTAAACCGAAATCTTGGTGAAAGCGTCCCAAGAATTGCCAAAGACCAGGAAATTTTTTTATAACTATCATTGTGATGAATATCCAGTTTATATCTTATAAATAGTAGGCATAGTTGAATCTCTTCTTAAAACCACTATTATGTTTTAAAAGGGAATGGCAACTGTTTGGCTATTAAGGATACTAACTCCTGTTGATTGAGTAAATGGATGTTGAAAAACATGTGAGTTTTTACTGCCATTTTAAAAATTATGGAGACGGGCATAGATAACTAAAAAAGTTATTGGTAATAAATGGATAAGGCCCTGTGTCAAAGTCGCCATTAACAAGTAAAATAAATTATGCCTAATTAAGTTATTTTTTGAGGCTCAACGGCTCGTTCTGCTCATGTTTTAGCCGGAGCAAACAGCAACACAGCTACACTTTATTTCCATAAGCTGCGAGGGAAAAAAGTTTCCCGACTTGAATAAGAAGCGCCTGAACTTATGTGTGATGAAATTGAACTTAATTAGAGTTATTTTGGTGGGGTGCGTAAAGGCAAAAGAGGACAAGAACGGATGGAAAAACACCCGTATTTGGAATGTTAAAAGTTTACGCTTTTCCTATACCAAATGCCAGCACTGAAATTCTTTTAACGATTATTAGGCAATCAATTAAGCCAGATTCCATTATTTATCGAGATAAGCTTTTCTGCCTATGATGTTCTCGATGTATCTGAGTTTCACCATGAGCGGATCAACCATTCAAAAACCTTTGTGGATAATCGCAATAATATCAAATGGATTGAAATTTTCTGGAACCACACCAAGCTGCGTGTGCGTAGCTTTAATGGTATCCCAAAAGAGTACTTTCACCTCTACTTAAATGAGTGTGAGTAGTGTTTTAACTATCATTCAACACAGAATTTGATTAAAGTATTGTCAAGTTGGGCGAAATAATTATACTCACCTCTTATCTATGCCAGTCCCCCAAATATATTGATCTAAATCTTAAACTCATAAATGCTATGCAAAAAACAGTTTTCTTGCTAGTAAAATATTCAATTAAAAAATAAAATATTTTTATAAAACTACTTATTAACAATTTACCAAAAATGACAAAATATTATATAATTTAAAGCTATTATTTACAATATTTAATTGAGGAGAATAATTTACATGAAATATTTCGGACTTTTTTTATTGATATTTGCTGGTTCAGGATGTGCGCCAATGCAAAGCATTGAGCTTACAACACTTCAACAAAACTATATAAACCGCCCGATTTCAGATATTGAAAATATAATAGGCGCACCAAATAGCACCAGCACAATTGGCGATAAAAAGCAGTATAGTTGGTTTAAAAATCAAACAAGATGGGTTGATATGGCATCAGGGCAAACAATAGCTGGCACGCAATATATCAATGGACGAAACGTTGCCACCACTATAAAAAGTCCACCAATCAGAACAATGCAAAATCTATCATGTAGCTTTGATGTTTTAACCAATAACAGTGGAAAAATTGTTAAGCTATCCCAAACATCTTTTGGCTTAAATTGTTTCGATATCTATTCAAAATTATAATAAGTCTATTATAATTTATAAGCTTGCTAAGAAATTAGCCTTATCTTGTACACAATGACTTATCAAATATTTAAGCAGCAATATGAAAGCGAAGACCTACTAATTAAACATTTGAAAGTCGGCAGTAATGATTTTGCCACCCTATTGGTTTCTTATAAGAATGGTTGTTATCTACAACTAATTATCACCACTTAATTTTTTCTTTTCCATCCATTTTTCATATTTTGTTTTTATCCAATTGGGGCAAACAAAAAAATAGCACAATAATGTAATCAAAACTGCGATAAAGAAGAGTTTAATTGTGCGCCACTGCAAACTATAGTGACTAATTACAAAGCCGCTCGTCATATTGGAGGGCATCAGGCGGGACGCATAAATCCTATTCGCCGCTATATTATCGGCACTACTCTGCTGATCATCAATGAAATAATACATTTTGCGTACGTAGGTAACGCCTTGATAACTGATCGCGCGTACATCACAAACACGATCCGATAGGATTGCATACTCCCGGAGCCCACCGCCCTTAACTGGAAAAAAACAATATCTCTCACGGCCACCTGGATTAGTGCTCGGCAAAAGGGACCGAGAAGTCGCCTCCGGCACAACTACGGGATCAACATAAACAAGCCAATCTTTACCAAGAGCAATGCCATGTTGAGCAATAAGAAGACTTACAAAAATAAAAGGTACAAAAATAAAAGGCTTTTTCAAAAGTCCCTTTTTAAGCTCAAAAAAATGCGCAATGCGTATAATGAACAAAACAATAGAATGGGTGAAAACTAACCGAGATATGAAACATTTATATATTACACGAGATAAAGCATCTTCACAAAAACCTAAAATTAAAAAGAACAAAAAAAAAGCAATGATCGTAACAAACTGTATCGTGGTACTTTTATTTGCAAAGCTATCGACATCAAATGCAAACCAAAAAACGGAAAATAAAGTTAAATAGTAGGATAAATTAAAGAGTAATGATGTAATAAATGTTACTGCAACGCTGACGTCTTTTTCTGTTACAATAATATCCTTTGACATATGTTTTCCTACAATTTTAAAACCAGCAATATAAAAAGTATTTCTTGTTAAGGTATAATTCTAAATTGAAATTCACTTACATTTCATTAATCAACGAAAGTATTACACATCAAAATTTCTGTTACTTTATGCATATTTTAAGGTAATTTTAAATGACAGATAATAGCCAGCATAGTAAAAACTAACTTATAAAAACGGAACCTGAAAAAATATTCTAAAGGTAAATAGCTAAAATAAGAAATAGAAGAAAATTTACGGCTGTATAAACAGCAGTAAAACAATCAAATTTGATAAAGAAAAAGCTTGCTGCTCTTACATCTTATTAAATTAAAACTTTTTGATTAATATTTTAATTTCTAATATTTGTAATATCATAACCCAAAATATAGGTACCTACTTGGGTAAAAGCGCAATATTTAAACTGCACTTTTACTTAAATAAATTTTAAAGCAGGTCTATTTATTATCGAAGCGTAGATTTGCTTATAAATTGGCAAAATTACAATTTTGCTTAATTATTATTTTCTACCACTTCGCTCCATTTGCCTAATGAGGCAAGGGAATTCATTTTGGCGCGGTGGGTAAAGGCGTTTTGACCAGCTAACACATTTTGCGCCTTTCCATCCCAAGCCTTAATTGCTGCTGCTTGCAAAGCGCGACCATAAGAGAAACTAAGCGGCCACGGCAAATTTCCAATTGCATTCATCGCATTAAGATGGGCTGTCGCCTCAACGTCACCCTGCCCGCCTGATAAAAACGCAATACCGGCAACGCTGGCTGGCACGGTTTCTTTAAGACATTGCACGGTTTTTTGCGCAACCTCTTCAACCGATGCTTTGCGGGCATTTTTGCCATCAATAACCATATTAGGTTTTAATATCATGCCATCTAAGGCGATATTTGCATCATTTAAAGCGATGAAAACTTGTTGCAGTACAAATTTGGTTACATCATAGCAGCGTTCAATCGAGTGATCTGCTGGTACGCCATCCATGAGCACTTCTGGCTCAACGATTGGTACTATATTATTTTCTTGGCAAAGTGCTGCATAGCGAGCCAAAGCTTGTGCATTTTGTAATACTGCTCCACGGCACGGTAGGCTTTTGCTATCAATAGCAATTACCGCTCGCCATTTAGCAAAGCGCGCGCCCAATTGATAATATTCTTGCAAACGATTGCGTAAACCGTCCAGCCCCTCAGTAATGGTTTCATTGGCAAAAAGTGCGAGTGGCTTTGCGCCCTCATCTACCTTGATACCGGGAATTGATCCAGCCGCCTTGATAAGATCGGTCAACATTTGACCGTTTGAAGCCTTTTGACGAATAGTTTCATCATAAAGAATGACACCAGAAATATAATTTTCTATCGCATCTTTGTCGGAAAATAACATTTCGCGATAGTTGCGGCGATTTTCTTCCGTTGATTCAAGATGAATAGCATCAAAGCGCTTTTTAATTGTGCTGTTGCTTTCATCGGCCGCAAGAATCCCCTTGCCAGTAGCCACCAATTTTTTGGCAATATCTGCTATACGTTCGCTCATTCACGGCTTCCTATAAGAGTTAACTATATGATTTTAGTAATGATAGGCAGAACAAATATGCTTTCATAAGGCAATGCCCAGTTTCCAAAAAACTTGGTAAGGAGCATTGCCTTGATGTTTAATCTTTATATTTCTAGCGCAATAACACCTGGAAGCGGCTTGCCTTCCATCCATTCAAGGAAAGCACCGCCAGCGGTTGAAATATAGGTAAACTTATCAGCAACGCCAGCATGATTAAGTGCTGAAACCGTATCTCCGCCGCCAGCCACTGAAACAAGCTTGCCTTGTTTCGTACGCTCGGCAACGCGTTTTGCAACTTCAACCGTTGCATGATCAAAGGGTGTTAATTCAAACGCACCAAGCGGACCATTCCACACCACGGTGGAAGCTTCATCAATAACCGCATTGATACGCTCAATCGAATTATCGCCAGCATCCAAAATCATGCCGCCTGCTGGTATTGCATCAATGCCGTAATTGTGATGGTCAGCATTTGCTTCAAACCGACTTGCAACAACCGCATCAATTGGCAAAATAATCGCACAATTTTGCTTTTCGGCCTTAACCATAATGGCTCGTGCTGTATCACCAAGTTCATGTTCGCAAAGAGATTTTGCGACGCTATAGCCTTGGGCTGCCAAAAATGTATTAGCCATACCGCCGCCAATAACCAGCGCATCAACCTTATCAATAAGATTATTCAAAAGGTCAATCTTGGTTGAAACCTTGGCTCCACCAACAATTGCAACAACTGGCTTTTTAGGTTGCCCCAGACCTTTTTCCAAGGCTTCCAATTCGCCCTGCATAGCGCGGCCAGCATAGGCTGGCAAGACATGGGCAAGACCTTCAGTGGAAGCATGGGCACGGTGAGCGGCGGAAAACGCGTCATTGACGTAAATATCGCCATTTATTGCTAGAGCTTTAACAAATTCAGGATCGTTCTTTTCTTCACCGGCATGAAAGCGTGTATTTTCAAGCAAAAGAACATCGCCATCTTTCATTGCATCCACGGCTTTTTTAGCCGGCTCGCCAATGCAATCATCGGCAAAAGCAACTTTTTGTCCTAAAACACCTTCTACCGCAGAAATAATCTGTTTTAAGGAATCTTCAGCAACGACCTTACCCTTGGGGCGACCAAAATGAGCAAGCAAAATCACTTTTGCACCATGGTCAGATAGTTCGGTTATCGTGCGTTTTACTCGCTCAATACGGGTAACATCACTTACCTTGCCATCACTTACAGGTACATTCAAATCGACACGCAAGAGTACGCGTTTTGATTTTACATCAACATCATCTAAAGTTTTAAATGCCACTTATCTTCTCCTCATTGCATTTAGTCAAATGCATACAATAGCTTGGGCACGCCGCCCTAAAACACTTTAAAAAACATAACGCCACACATTTTCCAGCTGAAAATGCATGGCGTTATAATATTCACGCGCTAATCTTAAAGGATAAGCGCATCAGCATTAAATGGTCTTTGCCAAAGCAACAGCTGTATCACTCATACGGTTTGAGAAGCCCCATTCATTATCATACCAAGTAAGAATACGGCACATTGTACCTTCCATAACTTTTGTCTGATCGGTGTGGAACACTGAAGAATGTGGATCATGATTGAAATCATGACTTACCAATTTTTCATCGGTAAAGCCTAAAATACCTTTAAGCTGACCATTGGCTGCATTACGGATAAGATCATTGATTTCTTCAACTGATGTCGCGCGTTTGGCAATGAAAGTAAGGTCGACTACAGAAACATTAGGGGTTGGTACGCGAATAGCAACGCCATCAAGCAGGCCTTTAAGTTCAGGCAAGACAAGACCAACAGCCTTAGCAGCACCGGTTGAAGTCGGGATCATTGACAAGGCAGCCGCGCGAGCGCGATAGAGATCCTTATGCATTGTGTCCAAGGTTGGCTGATCACCCGTATAAGAATGGATGGTGGTCATAAAACCTTTTTCAATGCCGATTGAATCATTCAACACTTTAGCAACAGGTGCCAAGCAGTTGGTGGTGCAAGATGCATTAGAAACCACCTTATGATCGGCAGTAAGCTTATCATGGTTTACACCATAAACAACCGTAAGATCAGCACCATCAGCAGGAGCCGAAACAAGAACGCGCTTTGCACCAGCTTCAAGATGCATAGCAGCCTTATCGCGTGCGGTGAAAATACCGGTGCATTCAAGGGCGATATCAACATTATTTTCAGCCCAAGGCAGTTCTTTTGGGTCACGAACGGCATAAACCTTGATTGGGCCACGACCAGCATCAATTGTATCGCCGGCAACAGTCACGGTACCAGGAAAACGACCATGCACAGAATCGTAACGGAGAAGATGGGCATTTGTTTCAACTGGACCTAGATCATTAATGGCAACAACTTCGATGTCGGTACGACCGCTTTCGATAATTGCACGCAAAACATTGCGTCCGATACGGCCAAATCCATTAATAGCTACACGTACTGCCATGGGTATTCTCCTGATTATTGGCATAATTTAAATATATGGCTTTTTAAGCCTATACCAAGTGAACTTATACGATAGTGATTTTATACAAAAAAAGGTAATTTTAAAAGCGATAATCCCATATTAATCTGTGGCATTGGAACGCATGATCTAAACTTAACGCCCAATTTTTGCCAATTAATGACGATTTCTTTTTAGCAACAAATATTTATACCTATTCTTGAAAAAATATATCTTTTAATAAGGAATAAGAAAAAAGCCGGCGGAAAAAACGCCGGCTTGATAAGATTATTGAAGCTTTTCTTTTGCAGCAGCAACAACAGCATCGCTGGTAATGCCAAAATGCGGATAGAGTTCTTCAATTGGACCACTGGCACCAAAGCCATGCATACCAATAAAGATACCATCATTGCCAATGAAGCTGTCCCAACCTTGGCGAATAGCCGCTTCAACCGCAATTTTAACTGGCGCGGAACCAATCAGAGCCTTGCGATAGGATGGTGATTGTTGCTCGAACAATTCAAAACATGGCACAGACACAACGCGGGTTGCAATGCCCTGCTTTTCCAGAACATCACGGGCATTAACCGCAATTTCAACTTCCGAACCGCTGGCAAAAATGGTGACCTTTGCTTCATCGCTTGCAGTTACCAACTCATAGGCCCCAAGACCACAAAGATTGTCGCTATCAAACTCTTTACGCAAACTTGGCAAATTTTGACGAGTAAGCGCGATAGTTGATGGCGCTTTGTGGGATTTTAATGCTAATTGCCAGCATTCTACAGTCTCAGTCACATCCGCAGGACGGAAAACCAAGTGATTTGGAATAGCGCGTAAGGAAGCTAGATGCTCAACTGGCTGATGGGTTGGACCATCTTCACCAAGACCGATGGAATCATGTGTCATTACATAGATAACGCGGATACCCATAAGTGATGATAGGCGCATTGCAGGGCGCGCATAATCGGCAAAGCACAAGAATGTGCCTGAATAAGGAATGATACCACCATAAAGTGACAAGCCATTCATGATTGCGCCCATTGCATGTTCACGCACGCCATAATGCATATAACGACCAGAAAAATCATCAGGCGTTATGCTTTTGGTCTGGCTGGTCTTAGTATTGTTTGAACCAGTCAAGTCAGCCGAGCCACCGATGGTTTCATTCACAACACCATTAATGACCTCCAATGCCATTTCGGACGCCTTACGCGTTGCAACCTTAGGCTGATCATTGGCAAGCTTTTGCTTATATTCATCAATTGCCGCATCAAAATTGCCCGGCAAGTCACCACGCATCAAGCGGTCAAATTCTGCGCGAGTATTGGCGTCCAGCGCTTCATATTTTTTTGTCCACTCAACATGCTTTTTAGCAGAATTAAGACCTGACAAACGCCAGCTGTCCAAAATATCTTCAGGTACAATAAATGGTTCGGCAGTCCAGTTTAGAGCTTTACGAGTTGCAGCAATTTCTTCTGCGCCAAGGGGTGAACCATGCACCTTATTGGTGCCAGCCATATGAGGCGAGCCAAAACCAATAGTAGTTTTGCAAGCAATAAAGCTTGGCTTATCGGATTGTTTAGCTTTTGAAATAGCATCAGCAATTGCCTGTTGATCATGACCATCAACATAGAATGTATCCCAACCAACAGCCGCAAAACGTGCTAACTGGTCAGTATTGTCAGCAACATTTACATTACCATCGATGGTGATGTTATTATCATCCCATAATAAAATAAGCTTGTTGAGCTTTAAATGGCCAGCAAGAGCAATGGCTTCTTGCGAAATGCCTTCCATTAAGCAACCATCGCCAGACAAAGCAAAAGTGTAGTGGTCAACAAGATCACCAAAACGCGCATTCATCAAACGCTCACCAAGAGCCATACCAACGGCGTTGGCAATACCTTGACCTAATGGGCCGGTCGTTGTTTCAATACCAGCGGCGTGACCATATTCAGGATGCCCTGCAGTGCGAGCGCCCAATTGCCGGAAATTTTTAATTTCTTCAATGGTGATATCTTCATAGCCAGTTAGATAAAGCAATGAATAAAGCAACATAGAGCCATGGCCGGCTGAAAGCACGAAGCGATCACGATTAGGCCAATGAGGCTTTTTAGGATCATGCGACATAAATTGGGTATAAAGCACGGTGGCAATATCTGCCGCACCCATTGGTAGGCCGGGGTGGCCCGAATTGGCTTTTTGTACGGCATCGATGGAAAGAAAGCGGATGGCGTTAGCCATCTGGTTTTGTTTCTCTGAATTTGTCATGAGCTTATTTTTCGCTTAATCTGGCATTGACGGGATGGATGTAAACACGCCTTTTAAAAAGACTTAACCACAAATATCACTTAAGGTGATTAAGTCAATATTAACGACAAATATACCTTACTTCAATAGCAGTTTGAATTGCAATAACTGTTTGGTAGCTATTTATTTTATAATATTTTTTCAAAGCAAGCCTTAAACCCCTTGTCTGGAAAATAGTGTGGCAAACAACCAACTCATTGTTCAACAACCAATCAAATTGCTTTATTGTAGCCGTTTGTTTGAAAGATAAGTGGAATAAAATAAATTAACATCTTTCGTAATTTGCATGATTCGATTATGAAAGAACTTTAGGTGATTTTAAATTGGGCAAATCACTTAAATTACATTGTGATAAAAGCGAGAATAAAGGGTAGATGGATTTTATCCATATGCTTTAATAGATAGGGTATAAAAGCCAATGGCAGTCAACACATCGTTAGAACAGGCGCTAGAGCATATGTCGCGTGCCCTTAACATGCTTGAAAATGCCGTCGAGGCTCGCATTGAAGCACAAAGCGACGTGCAAGAGTTTGAAGAAGAAGTGCAACGGCTAAATGCCGACCGCTCGCGCTTGGCCCAAGAACTTGACAAGGCTGAATCGCGAGGCGAACGTCTTGAACAAGCCAACAAGGACGTATCCCGCCGCCTGATTACGGCAATGGAGACAATTAGAGCGGTTATCGAGCGATAGGAAAGTTATTACCATGGCAACAGTGATGGTCACAATTGACGGCAAAACCTATCGTATGGCATGCGACGAGGGACAAGAAGAGCATTTGGCGGGACTAGCTGCCCGACTTGATCGCTATATTAGCCATTTAAAATCATCCTTCGGCGAAATTGGTGATCATCGCCTATCGGTCATGGCTGGCATTATGGTCATGGATGAAATGACTGAAATTGAAAAGCGTGTCGAATATTTGGAAGACCAGAATGCCCAGCTCACTGCTGAGCAAGAAAACACCTCTTCCAGTATTTCGCAGCAGGAACAAGCTTTTATCACACTTATTGATGAAGCTGCCAAGCGCATCGAAGGTCTTGCCGTGCGGATTGCGCCAACCAAGTAGGTTTTAAACGAAAGCTCATAACAATTAACAAAGGCATTTTGCGCTAAAACCAGTTTCGACTATTTTTAAAAAAGCTACTGAGGAGATGCGAATGTTTACCATTTGCAACAAAAACCTTATAAACACTTGCCTTTAGACGTTTTTTTAGCTCATATATAGATTGACATAACAAAGCGCATAATGCGTTAATTGAAGTGAGCAAAAATAGCTTAGTGGAGTCGAATTTTATGGATTTGGTTAGTCAGCGCTATAAGGCACTTATTGCATCTGGGGAAATTAATGAAGATCCCGCGCAAGTTAAGCTGGTGGCTGAATTTGATAAGTTGATTGATCGTTTGCGGGAAAAAAATCTTTCGCGCAAATCAAGTCCGCTTGGCTGGTTATTTGGTAAACGCAAATCCGCACAAGAACCAATTCAAGGCCTTTATATTTATGGTGAAGTTGGGCGTGGTAAAACCATGCTTATGGATTTATTTTTTTCCTGTTTACCCCAAGGTGATAAAAGACGCGCCCATTTTAATGACTTTATGAATGATGTCCATGACCGCATCAACCAACATCGCCAAGCTTTAAATCGTGGTGAAACCAAACAGAATGATCCAATTCCAGTGGTTGCCGATGCTTTGGCAAAAGAAGCCCATATCTTGTGCTTTGACGAATTTACGGTAACCGACATTGCCGATGCAATGATTTTAGGGCGCTTATTTACAGCACTTTTTGATAAGGGCGTTACCCTTATTGCAACTTCAAACGTTGCACCAGATAATCTTTACCGCAATGGCTTAAATCGCCAATTATTTGTGCCATTTATCGCTATTTTAAAAAAGCAGGTCGAGGTTTATAATCTTGATGCGCCCACCGATTATCGCCTTGAAAAAAATGGCCGTGAGCCAGTTTATGTTTCGCCACTTGGCAATGAAGCGCAAAAATTAATGGATGCGGCTTGGCAAAATGTCATCGGCGATGAAAAAGCAGAGGCGAACGAAATATCAGTACGAGGCCACTTGGTGGAAATACCAAAAGCTACCAAGGATTGCGCAAGATTTGAATTTTTCGATCTTTGTTCAAAGCCCCTTGCTGCCTTTGACTATATGGCACTTGCCGCACAATATCGCACATTTTTTATGGATAATGTACCAATACTTGATGATACGCGCCGCAATGAAACCAAGCGCTTTATTTTGTTTATTGATACGCTATATGACCATCATGCGCGGCTTTTTATCTCGGCCGCGGCTACGGCTGACAAGCTTTACGAGGGACGCTCTAACACGACTGAAACATTCGAGTTTGAGCGCACCGCATCGCGCCTCTTTGAAATGCAAAGTGAAGAATATTTACGCGAATGGGCCGAGGGCGACCCGAGAAAAATACAAAAAACGCAGACAAAATCTGAATAGGCCAATAGCAGTATTTTTTATACTTTAGAACGCATTTCGATCTGATTAGATCAGATCGATGCCCCATTCCATTGTTTGCACCGCGTTTTTTGTCCCAAAACCATTTCACACTTTTCACAAAACACTCTAATCCAATAGGCTATCTGTTATGACTTGATATGCTTTGGCTTTAACATAAAATAAGCGAAGCACTTTCTTATTAAGAATATTTTCAAAGTTTCATTTCAACCATAGAGATGCTTACAAGAGTAATTTAATGGAAAAACACTGGTCAAGAACCCAATTATTGCATGAAGTTGTTACCAATCCCAATATAATTATTAAAGGCACCCACAGCTATTATAGTGATTGCTGGGATAGCGGCTTTGAAAAATATTGCGTGCGATATTTACAAGGCGATGAGATCAGCCGTCAATGGAATAATAATTGGGAGCTTGATAAGCTTTATATTGGCGATTATGTTTGCATCGCTGCTGAAGTTATTATTTTAATGGGTGGCAACCACACCCACCGTGCAGATTGGTTTTGTCTTTACCCCTTTGCTAATTTTATCAATGAATCCTATGAACGCAAGGGTGATACTATTATTGAAGATGGTGCGTGGCTTGGTATGCGATCTATTCTTTTACCCGGTGTTAAAATTGGTGAGGGGGGCGATCATTGCAGCCAATAGCGTTGTCACTAAAAATGTTGAGCCCTATAGTATTGTTGCAGGTAGCCCAGCAAAATTCGTTAAGCATCGTTTTACACCAGAGATAATTAATGAGCTTTTGGCCTTGAAAATCTATGAGTGGCCAGTAGATAAATTTAATGCGGTAAAACGGCAATTATGCGCAAATGATATAAATGCTTTAAAAGAAGCGGTTGCAATTTATGACCAAGGCTTATTAAGCACTTAATATTAATTTAAAAGGCATCTCGCTAGCTTGCTAAATGCCTTTTAACTTTTAATTATTGATGCGCTTTAAGAGATTTTCATGCAAGGTTTGTGCAAGGCTTGCATAATCCTCGTCAAAATGGTGACCGCCTTTTAGTTCAATGCGTTGCATTGTGCCAAGATCCTTACTTGCACAAGCTGTATCATCTTCTTCATCACCATAGATACAAATAGTTTTATCCATTGGCATTTTTTGCAGCGCAGGCAAAACGGGCATATCCCCTGCTCCGCCAAACCAGCCGTCAATTGATACTTGAAAATCAGCACTCATTGACACGCCCATTAAAGCTATCATTTTGACGCGATTTGCGGTTTTACTATCAAGTAAAGGCCAGGCAAAAGGTAAAGCATCTGCCCCAAAAGAATAGCCAAAAAGGCTAACGGGCAATTTACCGGTTGGATCAGCTTTTTTTATCATTTGTTCAATATCATGGGCCATTTCTTCAGGTGTCTTTTTTGACCAAAAATAGCGTAAGGAGTCAACACCAACGACATGAACATCATGGTTTTGCATCCAATCACCAATTTGCATATCTATATCACGCCAACCGCCATCACCAGAAAAGAAAATCACCACAGCTTTGGGTGCTTGTTTCGACGGTAAGTCAACTACCGGTAATGCATTGTCGCCATTATCGCGAATTGCAAAAGCAAGTGCTGTATCGGCAGCTTGTTTTATGCGCTGGGCATCACTACTGACATGGGCAAGCACGGCTACATCACCGCTTTCGCCAATTTCAATCGGATTATTATCGATAGGGCTTTTATTGTCGATAATCACTGCTGGAACAGGAATGGAAACATTAAGCCCATATTGGAAGCCATTGTCAGTAGTTTTGGTGGCAAGAGCATTTTCAGTACATGAGGGAAGACGGGTATGCGAACCACTACTTGCGTCAATGCTTACCGCACCAGCAAGAGTATTTAATGGCGAGTCTGAAGCTGCAGCATAAGTGATGGCGCCACCTTCGCCTAAACCAACAATTACAGGACGGAAATATTGTTCAAGATCAAGTCTTCGTGCCACGTCTTTAGCCAAAGCTTCAAGATCGGACACCAAATAGATGCATTCGCCATCTTCAGCATCTAAAGCTTTGCGCCATGCATCAAAGCGTACATTGGCAACAATTAAATTATGATCTAGTAAAGATTTTTGTAAAGCTTGCTCATTGGCTGAACTGTCCCCCTTATCTGTAACAAAAATGACAAAGCCGCGAGGATCACCTTTTGGTATAAAAACTGGTATATTTTGCAGTCTTTCGCCTTCTGCAAAAGCAATCGGGGCGTTATCACCTTTCCAACCTGCTAAAAGACGCATTATTTTACCCTGATGCATAAAGCCATAAATGGCTGCTCCCGCTACCAAAGCAACCACTATAATCATCAATGACGTGAATATTTTTCTTCTTATGGTCATTTACGTATGAACTCCAATGGGTTGCCATTAATCAAGGTTGTAACATCAAAAAGCACTTTTGCTGTATCAAGACCGCCTGGGCAAATAAGATAATAAGGTGTCCAAACGGGATCGAACTTATCCTTGAATGATTTTAAACCGTCAAAATGATAAAGATCACGGCCACGATTATAAATAAATGATCCAATGCGCTGCCAGCGCGAGGCTAAACGATTGGTTGAAAGACCAGATAAGGGAGCGGCCCCAAGATTAAACCATTTAAAGCCACTTTCTTTGCCGTAAAGCAACAAATTGGCAAAAAGCGCTTCCATTAATATATTGGAAATATTAGCATAATAGCGCATCATATCAATGGTAATTTCATTTTTATGAGCGCTTTGCCAAATATTAACAAAAGCCACAATTTTATTGTCCTTTTTCATTACTGCAACATCAAAACGGCATAAAAATTCATCATTGAAATTACCAATAGAAAAATGTTTTTCTGCCCCTGATTTTTTGGCAAGCCAGCTATTCGAAACATCGCGCAATTCATCTAAATGAAGATTTACATCTTTTGCCGAAATAATTTCAAATTTTAATCCATCACGCTCGGCTTTACGATAAGCATAGCGGAAAGGCTGCCGCTTTGCCCCCTCAAGGGTGAAGTTTTCAAGTGCAACGCGCGCCGTTTCACCAAGTTTTAAAACACTAAGCCCCATATCAAGATAGAGCGGTAGATTTTCAACCCCAACACTATAAAAAACCGTGCGGAGGGCAGCGCCGTCAGCTTTTTTATGAAAATCCCAAGCAAGTGATTTTAATGTATCGCCATTATTACTTACCGGTTCACCAAGAGCAATGAGGCTGCCGCCTGAGCGGTCATACATAATGAAACCATCTTGATTTTCAGAGATTAAAAATTGTTTGTCACCTAATAACGCCAAAGCTGTATCAGACATTGGTGATGATTGAACAAGTGAGGGTATAATATCAGGAATTTGATAATTATGATGATTGTCTTTACGTGATGATCGATGAATAATATTATAAAGGGCAATAATAAAAATGCCGGCCAAAATCACAAGACTAGCGCGTAGAAAACGCGGTGCATTGGCGTTCCATGCGAAATCCCACCATAGGTTATTGGAATATTCAACATGGCGATAAACAAAAAAGCCAAGCCAAAGCGCCGCACCTATACAGGTAATAACACTGGTAAGCCAACCCCAGCTGATTGAAAAACTACTATCTAATGGCCGGCGGTAAAAGGAATGGCGAAATTGCCATAAAAGCCAAGCAAATACGCAAAGAATAAGTGCCTCTTCAAAATCCAAACCCTTGGTTAAACAAAATACTGCGCCAGCAGCTAAAAGGCACATGGTAACCAACCAAGCATTGGCAAGACGTTTGGCAAGGCCATAAGAAACAATAAGCAAGATAATCGCGACAAGACTTGCGGCAAGATTTGACGTCTCAATAAAAATCATCGGCAATATATCGGACAAAACATCCAGTCTTATTTTTCGCCCCGGTGTCACCACAGAAATGAGCATGACAACGCCTGCCAAAAAGGTAAGGGCTGCTGATAATATCGGAATGAATGGCTCAATAATTCTTGCAACCAAGGCAGCTTTACTGGTCATTTTTTTGCGTTGGCGTATTATTTCCCATAATGCCACACCAAAAGCTGCAAGGATTAATGGCAATACGGTATAAACAAGCCGATAAAGCACAAGGGCGGCTAAAACTTCGCCATCACTTGGCATGCCAAGGCCAGCAATAATGATTGCTTCAAAAGCACCAAGACCTCCTGGAGAATGGCTAAAAACACCAATAACTACGGCCAAAGCATAAATGACAGTAAAAGCAGCAAAGCCTATATTTAAATCTGCTGGCATAAAAATATAAAGCGTTGCGGCTGCACTAATTAAATCAATCAGTCCCGCTATCATTTGGAAAATGGCATTTTTGGCGTCAGGCAAGGGCAGCGACAACGATTTTATTCTTAATACACGTGCGCCTTTGCGCAGCCAAAATAACAATGCGGCGAGCACAATGAGCAATAAAATGCCGATTGGGCGCTCTAAACCCGACATAAAGGCAAGTAAGTGGGGAAAACCAATCGGATCAAGGATTAAGGCAAAAGCTAAAATAACCATGAGCGCTAGCCACATGGAAATCCATGACATGCTGGTAATACGGGTAATATCAGCGATATTGATTTTTTCCTGCGCATAAAGACGATAGCGCAAAGCACCGCCAGTTACAAAGGAAAAACCAAGGGCATTGGATACAGCATAGCCTGCTGCACTGGTAACGGCTGCAAGCGGTAGAGGGATTTTAGAAGGTGCAATAATATGAACCGCAATCACGTCATAAAGGGCAATGCCACAATAGCTTATGATCATAAAGAAAATGGCAAGCATAATATTTTTGCTATCAATATTATGCAACGCATTCCACGTTTCATGACGCGGGGTTGATGAAGCAAGATGCCAAAAGGCATAAAGCGAAATGAAGGCAATGGCTAATCCCGCCAAAAGCCCCAAATAGCGCTTTAATCGGCGGTATTGGCTAGAAGAGGCTGTATTTTTAAGGCTGTCATCGTCTTTGCTAAGAGGTGTCGCGGTATTATTTGTCATTATGAAATATCCAAGGGCTTAAGCTTATCTATTTCCTTATTGAATCGCACGGCAAAGTTATGGCGATTTAGGCTAATGTGAAATCATATTGTCGTGAATATTCGCTATACCTAACTTTCTTATATGTGCATTCAACCAAACTGTAATGCAAGTTTCATCTCAGTGTAACGCTGCTCTTTTACTGAGCACGGACTAATAACGTATTATCTGAAAAAATATTCGAGATTTTCTTTTCAATTGTTACGAAACGCCTTTGCAGGAAATGATCATGAAAAAATCCGCCATCGTTCTCGCGCTGTTATCGACATCTTTGTTATCAAGCAATGTTTTGGCCGCCGAGCAAACTGCTATTGAAAAAATAAACGCAAACCGCAATCAATGGTACACAACATTAGACGAAAAAGTTATTGGAGCCTATCCTGCGCCCGCAAGCTTAGCGGCAGAACAAGATCGGCTTGCCAGTATTTTATATACATCTATCACCGGTGAGCGAAAAGATTTAGCATTGGCTGACCGAAGTGAAACAACCGCATATTTATTATCAACTTTTTCAAAAAGTGCGTTGGGTGATTATGCGGCTGATCGTAGTTTAGCCGCCAATCTTTACTATAAAAACGCTTATAGCTATATTTATAATGCCACCTATGCGCTAGACACAAATGCGGCGCGGATCCGATCATTAGATTTTATTTTAAAAGATAAATATTTAAGAGGTCGCCCGTATCAAGTATTGGATGCGGATGGAAATTATAACGAGAATTATTGGCAAATAACCGGATCTTCCTATCCAAGTGGCCACACATGGAAAGGCTATCGCCAAGCCATTGCCCTTAGTCTGCTTTTTCCAGAACGAGGTGATGAGTTATTTTCAAGAGCACTACAATTTGGTGAAAGTCGGGTTATTGTGAATGCACATTTTCCAACCGACACAATCGCATCGCGCATAGGCACCTATTATACATTATCTAATCTTTTGGCTGACGATGATATTACTGCTGAGATAGTAGAAAATGCCAAAGCTTTACGCCAATCTATGGATCCTTTATGCGAGCTTGATATGCGCCAATGCTTGGAGCAACAAGCAAGACCTGTTTATGATAGCCATGCAGCTGATAATTTTAGTATTGGCTATTATGGTAGCCGCCAAAGCAATGATAATAGCTATTTTGATCCTCAAAAATTCAACATGCAAACTGGCTATCTGTTGCGTTTGCGTTTTCCCTATTTAAATCCAGAAGATTGGCGCGATATTCTGGCAAGTACAGCATATCCTGAAGATTCTCTTGCTGGTTGGTCAATTGAACAAGGCAATGATATGTCCTATTGGGGCCTTATCAACCTACCCGCTGCTTATAATGGTCCAGCTCACCTTTATCGGGATATGACAATCAATCAAAATATCAATACTGCCAATGATATTTCTGGCTTTGGTGCTTTCGATATCTGGAAAAATAATATTGATGGTGATGGTCATTTAACCAAAAATGGCGATGGCACTTTGGTCTTAAGTGGCCAAAATAGCTTTGGTGGCTTCACCTTAAATGGTGGGCAACTTATTTTAAACGGTCAAAACAACCTAACAACGCAGTCAAATATTAATGGTGGAGAATTGGCAGTGCTTGGTCAATTATCCTCTGATCTTCTTGTCAATAATAGTGGCATTCTAAGTGGAACTGGCAGTACCGGCAATGTGGTGATGAATAATGGTGCAATTTTGCGGCCGGGCACTACTAATAATGCCGGTACATTGGTGATTAATGGCAATTTAACTCTAAATGATGGTGTTCATCTTAATTATCGATTTGGAGAAGTGAATATTGCTGGTGGTACCAATAATGATCTTGTGAGCGTTAATGGTGATCTAACCCTTGCAGGCACAATTAATGTCACTGAAAATGGTAATTTTGCTCCCGGTATCTACCGAATTTTTAATTACAGTGGATCTTTAAGCGATAATGGCTTGCTTATTGGTACCATGCCGCAACAATCGCAAACCCATGTCCAAACAGCTGTTAAAGGTGAAGTTAATCTTGTCAACAGCTATGGGACGCAGTTAAACTTTTGGGATGGTGAAGGCATAGTCAATGATAGTGTCATTACTGGCGGATCTGGTATTTGGCAAATGGCACCCAATGGCGCCACCCCTTGGACATCTGCTAATGGCGCGCAAAATGGCAGTTTTGAAAAAGATGCTTTTGCAGTTTTCACCGGTAAGGCTGGCCAAGTTGCAATCAATGCTAATAATGGCCCAGTCAGCGCTAGCGGCTTACAATTTGCTAGCGATGGTTATCGATTAAGCGGTGATATGCTACAATTAAGTGGCAATCAAAATATTATCCGTGTTTCTGATGGCACTGCAAATATTGATAATGATTTGCAAGGTGAAGGGCAATTACAAAAGCTTGACGGCGGTAGGTTAATATTAAATGGAAACAATATTTTTAATACTGGCACGCAAATTAATGGTGGTAGCCTAATTGTCAATGGATCCTTGCTTGGGGATATTACAATTAACGCCGGCACGACCCTAGGCGGCACGGGCCAAACTGGTAATATCTATGTCGCTCAAGGTGCAATACTTGCTCCAGGACAGTCAATTGGCACTTTATATGTTCAAAATGTAACTTTTGCGACCGGCTCTCATTATAATGTTGAAGTGGATAATATGGGCAATAGTGACTTGCTCGCTGCAAGTGGCGGTATAACCATTAATGGCGGCAATCTTAATATATTTGCCGGAAATGGGTTTTATCGTGCTAACACGAATTACACTATTATGACGGCGCAAAACGGTATTACCAAAAATGGTGTGAATGGCTTTGATGCAATCGCTAGCAATCTTGCATTTTTAACACCAAACCTAGTTTTTAACGACAATAGCCTTGTTCTCCAAATGGCGCGTAATGATATTGCATTGTGTTTTGCCGGCGCAACAAGTAACCAATGTTCAACAGCCAAAGCTATAGAGACACTGGATTTACAAACCCCTGTTTATGAAGCTGTATTAAATTTAAGCCGCGATAATGCAAATCCAGCCTTTGACCAGCTTTCAGGTGAAATATTTGGTTCTGCTCGCTCAGCACTTTTGCAAAATAGCCACCACTTACGCGACCAAATCAACCAACGAATGTTGTCAGATAGTGCAATGCCAACAACAGAGCCGCTTTGGTTTGCCACTTGGGGCCATGGTGGTAAATTGCCATCAACCAATAATGCTGGCAAAATTAATAATGATGGCTGGGGCATTGCATTAGGTCTTGATGGCGCACTTACCGATAAAGCATTTGCCGGTATTGTTTTTGGTTATGAACGATCTGAAATAGATGGTCGCTATAGCTCAAGATTTAATGTTGATGCTTTACATCTTGGTGCTTATGTGGCGAGTGAAATTAGCGGAATTAAATTGCGCGGCGGTATCGCTTATAGCCATTTGGATAATGAAACCGAGCGAAAAATTTCAATTCATGGGCTTGAAAGCACTGCCAATGCTAGCTTCAATGGTTGGCAAATGCAGATATTTGGTGAAGCTAGCCATGATTTTCATCTAAATGAAGGGGCGGTAATTTCTCCTTATGCCAATATCGCCCATATCTGGCTAAACCTTGAGGATATTAGTGAGAGCGCCAGCTATGCTTCATTATTCAGTGATAGCAACACCACCAATACAAGTTTTACAACTCTTGGCTTACGCGGCAACTTCAAATTAGGTAAGCATGTACCAATCTCCCTTTATGGTGATATTGGTTGGAGCCATGCCTTTGGTGATATTGATGGCCGCGTTGAAAACCGCTTTGCGCTTGGTAGTCATAAATTTAGTGTTGAAGGCACACCAATTGCTAAAAACTCTGCATTAATTGGTGCTGGCTTTACTTGGCAAGTTACACCACATAATCAAATAACCTTAGGCTATCGCGGTCAAGTAGCGAGTGACATTAAAGACCATGGAGCTCATGCCAGCTGGAAAATTACATTTTAATAAAGTAATAATTTTTAAAACGATGAGTTACGTTTTTATTAATAGAAAAAGGACTTTAGAGCGCTTTTCGATCTGACTGGATCAGATCGGCGCTCTAATCCATTGTTTACACCGCGTTTTTTGTCCGAAAACCGCTTCACACTTTTCGGAAAACGCTCTAATTAAAATTTTCTGCATTATACAATAATGCTACGAACTATATTACCAATAAATATGTGATTTATCTAACAAACACAAAAAGGCCCGCACTCATAAGATGCGGGCCTATCGGGGGGCTTTACTTGTTGTAATTATCAGCCATAAGCAACATTCATACTTGCTTGTACGAAGATTTCTTCATTGGCACCATTATTATAAACATTATAAATAACGCCAGATTCAGCTGTGTAATTACTTTCACTCAAGTGCCAGTTAGATGCAAGCTGTACAGTGTCATTGCCATCACCTGTGATGTGCAAGCTGTCATTGTCATAGCCAGAACTTTGAATATCAGAACCGATTTTCAAAGTATTGGCACGGCCACCAGTTAGGCTAATGCCAGTGATTGCACTTTCATCAGCACTGGTAAATAGGCTATCAAAGTTGATAACACGGCCAGCACTATCAAGATTAACTGTCAAGTTAATGTCATCATGGCCTGCTTCCGCATTATAATCATTAATAAGCTGAGTTAGCCAATCAATGCTAGAAACTGAAGCGCGATAGCCAATATTAGCTTGAATTTCTTCAAGATTGGTCGAAGCAAGCTCACCACTTTGCTGAAGGTCAGTTAACCAGTTGCGATAGTCTAGTTGGAAAGACCAGTTATAATTGGAATTTAACACCAAAACATCATAACCATCGCCAGCATCAATGGTAAGGCCACCAACATTCACACCATCATCAAGAATAATAGTATCATTACCTGCGCCAGTATCTAAATAATTGTGGCTTGAGCGATCGGCTTCAGCACCATCTTTAATATGAACAACATCATCGCCATCACCCGTTGAGATACGGTTTACACCGCCATTTTTAGCCGACATCTTATCGCCAATAACGATGTGGTCATTGCCTTCACCAGTGGTAATTTCATTGGTACCACTTTTAGCCTTGATGCTGTCTTTAATGTAAAGCTCAGTTTGACCTTCAGCTGTTAAGCGATTTACACCACCTTTTTCAGCTTCAATGCCTTCAATGTTAATCTGATGTGTGCCGTAGCCAAGTAAGATTTCATTTAAACCCTTACTTTCAAGATCACCTTTAACATTGACGACGCTATCGCCTTCACCTGCAGCGATACGGTTGGTTGAACCTGAGTCTGCTTTAATATCTGAGCCAAAGGTCAAGATGTGAGTACCCTCACCAAAGGTAAAGCGATTTTCGCCGCCTTTTTCTGCTTCAAGACCTTTGCGAACATTGATTTCTTTATCGCCATCGCCACCAAGAATAGTATTTTTGCCTTGAGCTTTAATTGAACCATTAACTCTCAATATATCATCGCCATTACCTAAATTAATGCCGATTGCAGAATTAGATTTGCTTTCAATATTTTTTTGTACGGTAAGAACATCATCATTATTACTACCATCGAAATATTTTAAGCCATATTTTGTGACGATTTCACGGATAGACTTTGTAAGACCTTTAGCCATGTTAGCAACCTTTCGTTTTCAACTTGAGAAATTGAATTTGAATTCTCATGCGTAATGTTTAAATCTAAATAAGATAATATTTCGAATGTATATATCTTGCTGTGTACAATTACATTTGTAGTTTCATAATATATATGTTGTCAATTTAAATATTATTTCAAATATTAGATCGTTATGTTTTTCAAATTTTATATATTTAATAAATTTTATATAATAATTTAATTATATAATAACTTAATCAAAAAATAATAAAAATACTACAAAAATAAACACCACAAAATCAATTAGTTGCACCTATTTTTATATTTTGTTTTTCTAAATTATAATTTTATAAATACAATATATATTACATCGCTATATTATAATTTAATAAAACATATGGTAATTTGAGCTTGCGTACAAAATAAGTAAGCGGGGGCAAATCTGTTTAGCTATATCCTAACTACGAGACTTTTTTTAAAAAAAATATTTAAAAACAATAAGTTATTTTAAAATAACTATTTCGTTAATACTTTAATATAAATTAAAATAAAAACCGTATTTCTATTATAATAATAGGATAATATATATAGAATCCTCTAATTTTAGAAAAATACACTGATGGATTTTTAAAATTTCTCAAAATTCAGTTTTTTTTTGCACAAAATGCTATAAATCGATTCATTCACTTTGTAGCGAATTTTTAAGATAAACTTATAGCCAATGCGGTCATGTTTGATAATGTAGATGTTATTTAAAGCGCATCTAATGTTTTTAATGTCTATTTGATACTAAAATTGGTAACGAATACCGCTTGTGGGCTATCCTTACCAATCACCAAGTAATAAAGTTAACACTAACTTGGCTCCTTAAGGATATTAAAACCTTTAGCACGGGGCTTTAAAAATGATATAAGGGCAAAGTACTGCCGCATTTACCTTCAATGATCTAGCTTTACGCGCCGCCATGGAACCTTGGCACGATAACAAATGGAGCAAATTATGCAAATTGAGCAATTTATGTGTCGTAGCGATAATTTTGGCGTTATTTTGCATGAGGAAAGTAGCGGTAAGACTGCTGCGATTGATGCGCCCGATGCTGATACTATTTTGACGGTATTACGTAAAAAGAATTGGACACTTGATTATCTATTTATTACGCATCACCACAGTGATCACATTGTCGGAATCGAAAAATTAAAGGCGGCAACGGGTGCATTGGTTATTGGCCCTAAGGCCGAGCAGTTGCAAATTGGTGGGCTAGATAAGGCGATTAGCGAGGGGGATAATTTTAGCTTTGGCAACAGCCGCGTTATGCCGCTATCGACGCCCGGTCACACCAGTGGAGCACTGTCCTATTATTTGCCATTGGACCAATTATTATTTACCGGCGACACGCTATTTTCGCTTGGCTGCGGTCGTTTATTTGAAGGCTCTCCCAGCCAGATGCATGCATCACTACAAAAATTAGCACAATTGCCAGATGAAACGCTCATTTATTGCGGCCATGAATATACGCAAGCTAATGGTCGCTTTGCTTTGTCGATTGATGGAGGGAATCATGCCTTACAGCAACGCATGATCATAGTTGATACGCTGCGGGCCCAGAATTTGCCAACATTACCAACCACAATTGGTCAAGAAAAGGCAACCAACCCATTCTTGCGCTGTAATAACAGTGAGATTCGTGCTAATCTCAATCTCGATGGCGCTGATGATATTACAGTATTTACACAAATTCGTAGGTTAAAGGACAATTTTAAATGAAAATAAAAAGAGGCATTCTGGCTATTTTAGGTTTACTCATAGTGCCGACATTTGGTTTTGCCCAAAATGCGCCAAAAGGTGATGATACGTCATTTGCACTCACTCGCGAAGAAAATGCCAAAGAAGTTGCGACCTATCCATTAACTGAAGATTTTTTAAACAGGATGGAAAAAGTGCGCGCGGAATTTCAAGCATTGCCGCTTGAATCAAATCCACCTGGTACAGGCGATGATGATACATCTATTAGCGGTATGACGCAGGCGATTAGCGGTCGCCCGGAACTAATGGCACTGTTACGCAAATATTCTATCTCTGCCCATGATTATGTTGTAGGCTCTATGGCGCTGTCAGCAGCATTATCTGCGGCATCAGCTCAAGGTGAAGAACAATTCTTTGATGAAAGCCAATCGGTTTCGGAAAATAACCTTAGCTTTGGCCATAAATATATTGATCGTATCCGCGCAGTTTTAGCTGATTGATTATAGACGCTTTTTATAAGTGTAAAACTGGGGTCAAACATTGCGTTTGGCCCTTTTCGGTTGGAAATTGTTAGAAATTGATATTGCAGCATGACCTGTTATTATAATTTATTAAGTGAAACCACCAGTGAAGATGGTACAAGAATTAGCCATTTCTCTCCAACAATCCATGCGCAAGGGGCATGGAATAAAGATGAGCAACACATGGCGGCCGCAAGTGGTATTATTGCCCGTGAGCTTGAATGTTTTATGCCGCGTTTTGATATGCGTATTGGACGCATAAGCTTTGATATTTGGGGCAAAATTAGTCTTACCGATTTTTCAATTACCACTCGTTTGATACGGCCAGGTAAGACAATAGAATTAATTGAACAACATTTAGAAGCTGCTGGCAAAACTTGCATTGTTGCGCATACATGGCGCATGGCAAAAACCAAAACTGGTTCTGTTGCTGGGATCGAGGATAAGCCAGTTCATAGTCCGGAGCAATGTGAGCCTTGGCCGGATATTGACAATTGGTTAGGCGGCTTTATCAAAAGCCTTATAGCTCGACGAGATAAGGCTAATCGCAAAGGCAAAGGCCTCATATGGATTAATACACCCTTAAATTGTCTTGATAATCAACCAACCAGCGACTTTGTTCATTTGGTCGGTCTCATTGATATGGCCAATGGCACTTCACCACGCCAAGATAAGCCCTTTGCTTTTGCTTTTCCTAATCTTGATTTACAATTGCATATGTATCGTCTGCCCAAGGGGCGCTGGTTAGGGCTGCAATCTGTACAACAATATGGTGAAGATGGTATTGGGTTAAGCAGCTCAATTCTACACGATGTTTACGGCCCCTTTGGACGCTGTGAGCAAATATTGACCCTGAGAGCACTAAACGACAATGTATAACGCCATAAATTTTTACAAGGGCTATTCGTAAATTGGATAGTGCGACTTGACGCAATATCAGATCGAAAATCTAGTTAGCGTCAAAATATGCCACTTACATTCTTATTCTTTTGCCTCCATCATTACCAAAAATAACCGGCTATTTAGTCGTCTTTACCAATTAACCATTTATAGCTGAGATAGTTGATTGTTCAGCGCGAAGTTCAATCAAACACAATTGAGCAAAAAGCATCTCATTCATGAGCTGACGTCATCCGCTATCAGCCTAGCGATAAAACCAATATTAATCCATTATAAAGGATATCATCAGTCTAACGCATTAAAAACTATCTCAAAAAAACATTACCAAGAATTGCGTCTAGACAACTGAAATAGTTTTTGGTGTCGATGCAGCTTATGATGAGTTACCTTGTTGAGTTCTAGCTGAGGCTATTAAAATTGATGTTAATACACTGGAACTTTTAGAAAAAAATGCATCGTTGGAACAAAATTCGAGTATCAATATATACCCGACTATCTTTCATGCATGAACTCCCATCTATTTGATAAGCCGCCAATAGGTTGTGCAAAAATCATCTTATTGGACTTTATGATGCTCTCGATAGAATACCTGGGTGCAATTGCCATTAACTGATAATGGCGAGATGATAGGCGCATGTTTGAGGACACAAAATGATGTTAAGCTGTTGTTTGTATCTATCAGGCAAAAGATTTCATTGCCAATCGCTTGTGGCTGTATATTAAAGCTCGCCCCACACCACCGACTACCAGAGACTATACCTGCATCAGATCATCCTGTAAGGCAAACCATGAATTCTATTAAACTTAAGAAAGATCTAATATGCAAGTCCATGGAGAAAGTGAATCTGCATCTACCAATCCTCTCTTTACTTTATCTATGTGGTATTTACGATTTTTGATAGCACTGTCAAATCTAGAAGAGTTAGTATCTAACGAGTAGTTATTTATAAGATTTCCTTTTTCATCCCATTCCTTAATAGCTAATACGGTGCCATAAGCTACTTTCTCACATTTCTCCATAACTCCATTAGAATACCATGTGATCCGATCACCTAATATAGATAGCCCTCGAACGAAATTCATTTTACTATTAAGATGACCGTTCTCATGCCACTCTGTCGTCTCCCCGTCAAGCTAGCCTGAAAATTGACCTTAATAGGCAATAATAGGCCATGTGGCAGTCATTTAATATTTTGACTTGTTGTATTAATCTTCGGCAACGCAGCAAGATTTCAAGCGCCTTGTAAGAATACGCCAAGGACCGCCAGACCGCTTCTTTTGGGGCTATGATATATGCTGTTTCTAATTTGATTGGATTTTGTTGAGCGGAGCTGATTTTGACGGACGACGATGATGTTATGTTTGTTTTTGGCGGGGGTATTTAGGCTTTTCGAGTGCAGATAGGATCTTTTCGCTAGTTAAGCGAGTGTAACCCTATATGTATAAACGCCAAAGACCGCTCTGAGGCGGTTATTACAATAGGTTTTAACACTGTTTATAAATTTTTGCTGGGGATTTGGTTGCGGGGGCAGGATTTGAACCTACGACCTTCAGGTTATGAGCCTGACGAGCTACCGGGCTGCTCCACCCCGCGTCACCTATAGACTTTGCTTGAAGTAATGATGTTGCTCGAGCAAAGGACCTTATCTGATTAAGCGTTTAGAACGGTTATTTAAGGAAGATCAGATAAGAATAAATACGGAGTTTTGATGGTGAAGAGATTATATTCATTCATGCATTTTGCAGACCTGGCAGCGACCTACTCTCCCGTGTCTTAAGACAAAGTACCATTGGCGCTGGAGCGTTTCACGGCCGAGTTCGAAATGGGATCGGGTGCAGCCGCTCCGCCATAACCACCAGGTCGGCGAAAGGCATGAACAAATTGAAGCTGGTTTTGATTTTCTGCTGTTTTATTAACTGGATATAGGTAATGGGAACGATCAAGCCGATTGAACGATTAGTATCAGTAAGCTTCATGTGTTACCACACTTCCACACCTGACCTATCAACGTGGTCGTCTTCCACGGTTCTCATGGGAATACTCGTTTTTAGGTGGGTTTCCCGCTTAGATGCCTTCAGCGGTTATCCCTTCCGTATATAGCTACCCTGCTATGCGGCTGGCGCCACAACAGGTCCACCAGAGATACGTCCATCCCGGTCCTCTCGTACTAGGGACAGATCCTATCAATATTCCTACACCCACGGCAGATAGGGACCGAACTGTCTCACGACGTTCTGAACCCAACTCACGTACCGCTTTAAATGGCGAACAGCCATACCCTTGGGACCTGCTCCAGCCCCAGGATGCGATGAGTCGACATCGAGGTGCCAAACAACCCCGTCGATATGGACTCTTGGGGGTCATCAGCCTGTTATCCCCGGCGTACCTTTTATCCGTTGAGCGATGGCCCTTCCACACGGGACCACCGGATCACTATGACCGTCTTTCGACTCTGCTCGACTTGTCAGTCTTACAGTCAGGCAGGCTTATGCCATTGCACTCAGCGAACGATTTCCGACCGTTCTGAGCCCACCATCGCGCGCCTCCGTTACTCTTTAGGAGGCGACCGCCCCAGTCAAACTACCCACCATACACGGTCCTGGTTCCGGATAACGGAACGCAGTTAGACATCCATGTAGATAAGGGTGGTATTTCAAGGAAGACTCCACAATGGCTGGCGCCACTGCTTCAAAGTCTACCACCTATCCTACACATGTCGACACGAATGCCAGTGTAAAGCTATAGTAAAGGTGCACGGGGTCTTTCCGTCTAACCGCAGGAACCCCGCATCTTCACGGGGAATTCAATTTCACTGAGTCTATGTTGGAGACAGCGGGGAAGTCGTTACGCCATTCGTGCAGGTCGGAACTTACCCGACAAGGAATTTCGCTACCTTAGGACCGTTATAGTTACGGCCGCCGTTTACTGGGGCTTCAATTCAATGCTTGCACATCTCCTCTTAACCTTCCAGCACCGGGCAGGCGTCAGACCCTATACGTCGTCTTGCGACTTCGCAGAGCCCTGTGTTTTTGGTAAACAGTCGCTACCCCCTGGTCTGTGCCACCCCCTAACGGTTGCCCGCTAAAGGGTCACGCTTCTTCCGAAGTTACGCGTGCAATTTGCCGAGTTCCTTCAACATAGTTCTCTCAAGCGCCTTGGTATTCTCTACCGGTCCACCTGTGTCGGTTTCGGGTACGGTCTATAATGTGGGAGCTATTTCCTGGAACTGCTTCACTGCATCATCAATCCAATAAGATGATACAATTTACGCAATCCGTCACTTCCCACAGGCCCACGAATATTAACGTGGTTCCCATCGACTACGCCTTTCGGCCTCGTCTTAGGGGCCGGCTCACCCTGCTCAGATTAACTTTAAGCAGGAACCCTTGGACTTTCGGCGAGGGAGTCTCTCACTCCCTTTATCGTTACTCATGTCAGCATTCTCACTTCCAATACCTCCAGGATCCCTCACGGGTATCCCTTCACAGGCTTATGGAACGCTCCGCTACCACTTACACTTACGTGTAAATCCACATCTTCGGTGTATGGCTTTAGCCCCGTTACATTTTCGGCGCAAAGACCCTTATTTAGACCAGTGAGCTGTTACGCTTTCTTTAAATGATGGCTGCTTCTAAGCCAACATCCTGGTTGTTTTGGGATCCTCACATCCTTTCCCACTTAGCCATAACTTGGGGACCTTAGATGGTGGTCAGGGTTGTTTCCCTCTCCACGACGGACGTTAGCACCCGCCGTGTGTCTGCTAGTCAGTTCTTCCAGGTATTCGGAGTTTGGTTAGGTTTGGTAATCCGGTGAGGACCCCTAGCCCATCCAGTGCTCTACCCCCTGGAGAATACAACTAACGCTCTACCTAAATAGATTTCGCGGAGAACCAGCTATTTCCGAGTTTGATTGGCCTTTCACCCCTAGCCACAAGTCATCCCGATCTATTGCAACAGATATGGGTTCGGCCCTCCAGTAAGTGTTACCTTACCTTCAGCCTGCTCATGGCTAGATCACTCGGTTTCGGGTCTAATCCGACGAACTGAACGCCCTGTTCAGACTCGCTTTCGCTACGCCTACACCTAACGGTTTAAGCTTGCTCGTCAGACTAAGTCGCTGACCCATTATACAAAAGGTACGCCGTCACCCAGAACTAATCTTGGGCTCCGACTGTTTGTAGGCATTCGGTTTCAGGATCTATTTCACTCCCCTCGTCGGGGTGCTTTTCACCTTTCCCTCACGGTACTGGTTCACTATCGGTCATGCACGAGTACTTAGGCTTGGATAGTGGTCTACCCATGTTCAGACAGGATTTCACGTGTCCCGCCCTACTCTAGGACTTAAAATCAATTTGCGTGTACGGGACTATCACCCACTTTGGTTAAGCTTTCCAACTTATTCCACTTTTCTCATTTAAGCCACTGGCCTGGTCCGCGTTCGCTCGCCACTACTAACGGAGTCTCGTTTGATGTCCTTTCCTACAGGTACTTAGATGTTTCAGTTCCCTGCGTTCGCTTCTTACACCCTATTTTATTCAGATGTAGATACCTTTTTAAAGATAGCTAGAAACCTAAGCAGTCCATTACTGAACAACTTAACTTTTCTAGCCATCAAAGGTGGGTTCCCCCATTCGGAGATCTACGGATCAAAGGTTATTCGCACCTCCCCGTAGCTTATCGCAGCGTATCACGTCCTTCATCGCCTGTGCATGCCAAGGCATTCACCAAATGCCCTTAAGACACTTGATCGTTCTCATTGCCAATATCCAATTATTGTTAAAAACCTGTGCAGATTTTTAAGCTGAATATCAGCAGAAAGACCAGCTTCTTGAGATATATTCGATGGTGCGGTTAAGCTTGCCAATCATATGTAAGGGCTTTGAGCATTCCCTTACGACATAGTGTATCTTGTCACTAAACCCTTATCCGAA